>NZ_JBQFMR010000002.1:0-648971 GCF_056531925.1 Ruegeria sp. J8 | reverse complement strand
TAAGCGCATACAGGAAGAAAAGCCTTGGCATAACTATGTCGCGGACGCTTCTACGGGCTTTACGTCTCACCGGATGATAGACGATCAAGCCCGCCAGAATGATCGTGACGATCACATCGAGAGTAAAGAAATACAGTTCCTGTTTGCCACGAAACTGCGTCCATTGGCGTTCGATAACAATTTTCGACTCCGAAGCCCCGGCCAGCATCGTCGCAGGGTCAACTTGTGACACCGCAGCACCTGGCAACAGCAGCATTAACAAAACGGTCACAAATGTGAGGGTCGTATTCAACTTGTCTTCCTTCCTGCTCACGTCAAAGGATTACGCTTCACCAAGGGCACATCGTGCCCCATTCAATTCAATCGCAACAGGCGAGATCAGGTAAAGAGATTACCGTGCATTCTTCGGACATCGCATCCGGACTGTGATACGAACGCTGATACAGGGATTTGGTCCAAGCGCGAGAAAAACCAATGTCAGAACACAAGCTGCTTCGGTCAAAACTAGCGTTATCACTGTGTTTCCCCAAGCTTGGAACACTGGCTTCTTTTGCAAGCGCGACTGTTGCATTTCTAGCATGGAGCGAGTTCGCCCATGCCGAGAGACCTGGCTTGACACTCATCGACTCCTTCAAGGTGGCGGATAAATCGGAAGGCTTCTCGGAGCCTTCCGGATTGTCTTTGTCCAACGCCGAAGGCTTCTTGTGGTCAGTAAGCGACGCTGAACCTAAACTGCACCTACTTGGAGTCGACGGGGATTTAGGAAACTCTTTCAAGTTACCAGCATTGGCGGGGTCAGATTTGGAGGGCGTCGCATCACGAAAAGATGGTTCTGTTTTGATGCTTCAGGAAACTGATCGATCAATCCTAGTCGTTCACCCAACTAACCCCCTTCAACTGACGACAATACCTCTCGCATCTCTTAAAGGTTACCCGACCGCCGCTGAATTACTCGTCGGCAACCCTTTGAACAAGGGACCCGAAGGCATCGCCGTTGACCCAGAATCCGGGCGGGTTTTCTTAGTTATCGAAGGACAGCCGCGGCTGTTGTTGATGTTGTCACCAGAGCTAACTGAGATTGAGGAAATCCTCCCTCTGGATCGCGAATCTGGTTTTGTGTCTGATCGCGTGAATGACGATGAACTGGATTTGAGCGGCTTAGCATGGTCCCCGTCCTCACGTTCTCTTTGGATTGTGAGCGACAAAGGCCGTCAAATCTTCGTCTACAATCCAGAATCCAAGTCAGTAAGGTCTATCAGTTTGACGTTCACAGTAGATGGAAAACAAAAAGAAATTAAACATCCAGAAGGGATCGCTCTCGATGAGACCAGAGGGCTTCTCTATATCCTGACAGACGATGCCAAGAAATCGCGGCTTTATGTTTTTGAGCAACCGGAGTTGTGAGGACTGTCCTGCTAATTATCTACTCTAGCTGGTTAGAAAGCGGGATTGTTTTATGAGCGCCGTCGTATGTGCGGCGCATTAAGTAAATTTGCGCTCTGTTCACTGTGTTTCTTAAAAACATCACACATCAATATATTCGAATGGCGTAAGGTTCACACATGCGAACGACGTAATAGCATTAGACTTCTACAGGCTCAGTCACCTAAAGGTTGTCAAAAATGCGCGTATTCAGCTCGATTGTTTTTGCGATCATTTGCACTCTTGTGGCAACTGCATCAGTTCCTAGAAGTAGCATTGCCCAAACTTGGGACATTGCATCACAGCACTCGGTCAGCGGCGTAACGGTGTATGATACGGATGAGCTGCTAACTTTTGCCGGTCAATTGGCCTTCAATCGGTCAGGGCGCATCACAGCGGTGGAAGTCGCATCAACGATCACTCAGATATACCGGGAAGACGGTTACTTCTTGGCTGAGGCCTGGCCTGGTCCCGACGGGCAGAGCATTGTTGTTGATGAAGGGCGTATTCAAACCATCGAAATTGAAGGCGTGGATACGCGTACTTTCCAGACACTAGAGAAGATTTTTCAGCCTCTCACCACCTCCTACCCCATAACACTGAAACGATTTGAGCGGGCTGTCATGCTGGCCGAGGATTTACCTGACTTGGAATTGTCGACCGAACTTGACTATCCAGATCAGGCCGGCGCGCGGCTGAGAGTATTGGGAGAACCTCTGCGCAAGCAAGCAGGCAGCGCGACACTCGACAACCCTCCGCGAGAGCTTGGAGAAGCGCTCAGTTTCTATGTCGTACAAGAGTTTTATTCAACGCTGACCGTCGGGGATTTGCTGCGATTTGAGGGTTCAGGCAACTACAATTGGGACAAAGACGATGAACACTCTTTATGGGGCGCTCTTACCTATCGCACACCGCTGAACAGCAATGGTCTATACGGTGAGATTTTCTACGGGAACATAAACGCAAAACGTGACCTCTCAGGGAGCTTTGCGAGAACAGATATAGACGGCGAGAACTTCACCATTGCGATGGGTTACCCCGTGATCCGAGATGTAGCCCGATATGGATATTTTCTGCTGGATTATCGCCTTTCAAAAGCGGACTCAGTCAGTGGCGGCGTTCCACTGTCCAGTGACGCAAGTGTCGTTGGCCTTACATATCTTTACGGACAAAACTATTCAAAAGGACAAGCTCTGGAAGCGGGATTCACCTTATCTTTTGGCGACAATGAAAATGAAACGACAGACGCGAATTTTGACGACGGGGACTCTTCATTCTGGCATCTAAGGGGCGGCATCGGATACGAAAGCCCGCTAACAGGTTTGGCGCCCAACACAGCTTGGCGCACCGAGATCTGGGGGCAGTACACAACAGACCGGCTGCCCTCAGTCGAAGAGTACTTCCTTGGTGATCGTTATGCTTTGCGCGGATATCGTTTTGACGAAGTGGATGGTGATTCCGGGATTTCCGCGATTTTCGAGGTGTCTCATTCCTACTTCCCCGGTTCCCAGAGCATACATCGCTTAACGCCCTTTGCCTTTTTCGACGTGGGTTACATCTCGAACAATGACCCTGCGAGTTTTGAAGTTGACAATGCTACACTGGCATCCACAGGTCTGGGTTTGGACATCGAGTTCAAGCGAAATTTATTCCTGTCCGGATACGTCGGTGTCCCTTTGAGAGACGGCCCTTTGACCGACTCTGGAGATCCTGGCGCGTATCTTGCTCTGACAACAAGTTGGTGAGGATGTTATGAAACTGAACCGAATTGCTGTACTTACCGCAACTTGTCTAATTGCGGAACTGGCCGCTACTCAGGTCTTTGCCCGCGGAAATCACTACGGGTGGTGCCGAGGCGTAGGGAACCCACACCAGTCGAGCCAAGGGTGCGGGCAGGCTGGTGGGCAAGGAGCAGGTAATCAAGTTACTGGCCCAACTCAGCCGGTGGCAAATCAGTTGCCGCCTAAGGGAACGCAGCAAACGCCCACGTCCGTTACTGTTCCAGTCCTTGCGCCGGGCGCGGTCCCGAACGCAATTCCCAATCAGGTTCCTATTGCGACACCAATAGCGGTTCCTGGTCAGGTTCCCACGCCGGTAGTAGCGCCGACCCTAACTCCGCCTTTGGCACCAAACGCGACACCAAACCGGGTTCCGACAGCCGTTCCCAATCAGGTTCCACCATTGGCTACCGGTCCTACCGCGGTGCCGTCGCAAGTTCCGACTGCAACTCCCAATCAAGTTCCGATAGCTATCCCTGGCCAGGTTCCGCCTCAACCTACCGGCCCAACAGCGGTGCCGCCACTTGTGCCCACCGCAACACCAAACCAAATACCAGTCGCAGTTCCTGGTCAGGTCCCACCTCAGCCCACCGGTCAAACTGCCGTGCCACCGCTCGTCCCGAACGCAACACCAAACCAGATTCCGGTCGCAGTACCCGGCCGTGTTCCGCAACCCAGCGGTAATACAGCGACACCACCGCTTGTCCCAACCGCAATCCCCAATCAGATTCCCACGGCGGTTCCTGGCCAGGTTCCACAGTTGACACCAAAACCTACCGCAACTCACGTGGCCGTCCCGGGACATCCGAAACCACAAGGCGTCGTGACAATCATGCGGCCCAAGCCGAGGCCGACAACCGGTACTGTCCAGCGACCTGGCACAACTCAAGTGACCCACCATTTAACCCACCAAAGCAATGCGAAGAAACACGATCACGTCGCAGCAACGCCTGGAAGGCACGACCCGCATGACCTACCAAGATTTCGCAACACGGCCGCCAAGGAAGACTGGGAATGCGTTGCCAGCGGATTTGGACAGCGCCGTTATGATGCTGGGCGAGGTGTATTGCTGAACAACGGAGCGTTACGGCACCTGGGAAACGTGGACGCAATGGCACGGGATGTGCCTGCAAGGCATCCAAAACATTCTGGATGCATTATTTCGGTCAAACGAAAGCAGCGCTGAAGCTCGCATGGTAGATTTTGCTCGGACAATGAGATTAGTCGACCAATAGTTCGTCAATTGTCATCTGGATAATTGGATTTCGTATTGCCCATTTTCCCTGGCGTTTACGTTGGCTGACGTAGCCCAAAAATGCTCTGTACCTAAATTTGCCTCAATTAGGCCAACAATCTAAAGTGCCGCACTTCCAATAAGAGCCTCCGACCATCTGGGACGGTCAGGTCGGGCAAGCGAAACTTTGAACGGCAACTTTGCAAAGTCAGCTTTCTGCGCATTGCTGAAGTTCCCAAGTCGGGATGTTGCGCGGCACCGAATTGGAGCTCGGTCCGCGATGCCGCAACCACAAAGTCTTGAATTGAACGTCCGGTTCGCGCCGCGAGTGCGGAAGTGTTTTCTCCACTTAGGATGGCTATGATAAAATGAGCGAATGGAGCCTGATCAGATCATTTCAATCTTCGCCGTGGGCATCGGTGTATTTGGTTTAGCAGCATGTTGGCTGACATGGCGAAACCTGCCCGAAGAGCCGAAAGCGGCTACAGACGAAGAAATTGAAAAAGTATTCTTAGATAAGACCAAGACTCGAGCAATTCTTGTTGACGACATCGAATATCAGAAAAGGATTCGAAAGGAATTCTCCGAAAACGACGACGAGTGACTTTTTCACCTTCCTTGTGACAGTGGGTCCTCAAGCCATCAAAGCCTTGGGGAGCACGCTCGATTTCGTTGCGCTCGATTCTATTCCTGAGACTGCGGAACCGACGAACGCTACTCGCATCAAGTGTTCTCAGGGTGTTTTTCCATGACGCTGCAAGTACGATTTCTGTGCGCATCAGGATCGGTCGATTCTTCACTTAGCGAAATCATGTGAGCTGGTATTCAAACTGCATGTTCGTAAAATGTTGATGGAAATAATTTATTATTTTCAAACTATTATAGGTCATATCTTTTGGCGCTTCAGTTTCCGTCTTGACGTGGGCGCAGGAATTGGACCAGCCTTAGCGTATGTCAAACGCACGCATCATCTGCCACCGAATATCGGCCTGAGGTCGATAGCCCACGCGAAACCCGTGGGAGGCAGCATTGGTATGCGGGCGGGGCTTATACCCCTGTGATAGCTCCAGATTAGAGTGCACGAGTCGGTTCGATTCCGACGCCTCCTACCATTTTCAAAGGAGGAAATTCTTGTGCCGGAAAGTAAGACACAGCATGAATTCGGTTGGCTTCCTAGGAACGCAACCCACCAACAAAACAATCAGGAATGTAAACAGCACCTGCGCGCAGCGGGACCAAGTCTCTGGTGGTCCATGTTCCGAGACTTGGTTGCGGACACAATCTGTGAATACAGGACCAAGTTGCCCCTGCATCACCGTCGAGAAACGGGAGGCAGTTATGTCCGTGATTGATTGGGATGACATCCATAACGGCGTCGTCAGTGAACTCGGAAAGGAGTGCCAGGGCTGGATCCGGATCGTCGAAGAAGCGCTTGAGCGCGTCAAGAAGCGCGCGATTGAGCAAAAAAGGCCTGCCCCCGAGGTTCATCAGATCAAGCAAAAGTTTGGCGAGCTGCGTATCTACTACAGCCGCGCGAACACCGACGGCTACCAGGATTCGGACATTGTGGCTGCGATCACTGAGGCCAATCGCAGTTGTGAGCGGTGCGGAAACAGCTGCCGGACGCAGGTCATCGATGCCTGGATCGTCAACATGTGCTGCTGGTGCATGCACCGCATGGTGGAAAACACCAGTGAGTCGAAGCCCAAGTTCAACATCCAACACCTGCCGGACGATCCACTCCGGTGTCAGAGTTGCGGCTACTTGGGGCAGATTGCCTGGACGGCAACCGGTCATCGGTGCCCGTGCTGCGTCTCCAAAGGACTTTAGAAATGGTGCTCACGAGACGGAAATGGGAAGACGCTGAAGTCAGACGACTCTCGGGGTTCGACTGGGAGTTTCAGGACGTTGTGCGCCGCGCTGTTGAAGTTGTTGGAGACAAGCGTGAATGGGACGAACTCAAGGCGCGCATTATCGACCAGCAGCCACCTGAAAACGCGTTCAAGGTCATCAAAAGCAGGGGCGCTGAAGCATCTATGTATGCCATTTCGGACGACACAGACTGGCGACAAACCGAGATCGACAAACTGAAAGAAGACGACCCGATCCCGACATCTTACGCGGCCGACGCAATCAACCAGATGCCCAGCATGGATGTGTGGCACCAGGTCGCTGAATTACTCGTCAAAAGCTACCAGACGAAGCTCGCAGAAGATGGTGGGTCTGATGAAGATCCCAATAAGCTCGACGCGCGTTACCTCATCGGCCAAAGCGACTTTGATTACCTGCCGCGCAATCTCAAAAACGAAATGCCAAAACACATCCAGGAGTTGGTTGAATGGAGCGGCCAGTTCGCGCGCCTCAAAGTTCCGGATCACCTTGAGAAGGTTCGCTTGCTGACGACAAGTTTCCCGCACTGCAAGCGGGCCATCGACGGCATTGCTCACGACATCGAATTGAATTGGGGAATGGGATCCGATGTCATCCGGTTCCGACCGACGCTTTTGGTTGGTTCTCCTGGTATCGGCAAAACCAAATTCTCGAGGGAGCTTTGCAAGGCACTTGGGCTATACGCCCAGTCTGCCAATGTGGGCGGTATTTCGGAAAATCATCTGTTCGGTTTGTCCGCGGGGTGGCATAGCGCCCATCCGGGCATTGTAACCCAGGCCGTCGCTTCGGCGCGCATTCTAAATCCCACCATTATCCTGGACGAGATCGACAAGACCCATGCAGGTAGAAACGGGGATATCCAGGGTGAACTCTTGGGTCTGTTGGAGCCCGAAGAAGCCAGGCGTTACCGGGAAAAATACCTGACCACTGAAGTCGATGCATCACATGTGAACTGGATCTTCACCGCAAACGTGCTTGACAAGATCTCGGCACCGCTGCGGAGCCGTTGCAAGGTCTATGAGATCCCGCAACCCACGCAAGAGCAGGTGCCTGCCATCATCAACAGTCTCGTCGGTGGATATGCGGCGGACCACGGTCTCAGGCGGGAGTTCTTCTCGCTTGATATCGGCGAGGTCGAAGCACTGGCTGACACGTACAAGGTGCATAAATCCATCCGCATTCTGGGGCGGCTGGTGCACGGATACCTCCATGAGAAATCGACAGAACTGCCGTCTGCATGATCTGCGCGACGAGGAAGCAGCTAAATTTGGTCTCCCGGCAATACAGATCGTGACGACATCAAAATTTAGAGGAGAAACCCATGACGACGACGAAGTCTGATACTGCAACCAAACCGCTCCAGTTCATGGTCTCGGAGGAAATGTTTGAGCATTTTGGCGCACTGGCCGTCCAGTTTGCAGGCCATGGGAAAGGAGCTAAAACCGCTCTCTTTCTCGAACTTATCGCCGTCTATGAGCGCACCCCAAAAAGCGAAAAAGCAAGAGTGGCTAAACTCGCAGGCGAGCTTCGTGAAGCTAAGGGGCAAGCGGAAGAACTGGCGGCGGAACTGGAACGGATGGTCCGTCGGCAAAATGTACTACTGGATCTGCTCGCGGAGCAAAAGGAGTAGGGAATTCTTGGCCATACTATGCGCACGGTCGAAGCTTTCGCTGGGATATTGGCCAATTATTGGAATGCACAGGTCATATGTTCCAGCCGCCCGCCAGAGTGGTGCAACTGCTCTGCATTGGTCAATTGAGGGGTCTAATTCGTCGTAACCTCAAGAACCAAGGTTAGCCTGAGTTAGCAAACGTTCTAGCGCATCAAGTTCACTTTCCAAGATGACTTCTGCTTGCTGAGGCGTGACGATATCCCCGCCGTCTCTTTGAAGTCCCATCCCAATCAAGCTAGCGTCATCGCGAAACCGCGCTAGCAAGTTCTTTAGGGCTTTTCTGTCGTTTGAAGTTACGTCCTGAATTACAAAGGATTTAGGTTTGCCATAGTGTTTGCCAGACGCGACCTCGATGAGAGTTGAAAAGTCTATGCCGGGCAATTGGCGCACCCCATTTACAATTAGATGCAGTCTGTGTTCCGCGCTTCGGCGTTTTTCCACTTCTTGGCGGAAGAATTGTTGAATTTCGATGGGTTTTACTTCCAGAAGGCGAGCTTCAATCGCGGATTCATGCGTAACCCCCTGCGGTTTCTTTTGCTCGTTGCACTCTGCCACGCGTTGCGACATGTATTCGTTGAGGCCTTTCTCTCTTGAGATTGTATTCCTAACAGGGCCTTGCCAATTCATGGCTTTGGCGAATATTTCAATATTGGTTTGATTGATCTCCTTACGGGAGAGGGATGCGGACGGATCTAAGACAATCTTGGCAGCCTCTCCACTCTCGATGGCATCAATTGCTTTTTCTAACCTGCCCAGTGTTCCCAGCCGCTTGTTTGGAAACTTGGACTCGAGAGCCTCTGATTTGAGCCGCAGCATGATCTGTTCGGACAACTTCCTTTCAATCATCTTCTCCGCCTTCCAGCCCAAGCATGGCCAGAATGCTATCTGGCAATTGTTGAGAACCGTCTTGCAATGCCGAGATCACATCTTCTTCTGTATTAGCCCGGTCAATTTTTGAAAGCAGCTTGCCGAATTGATCTAGACTTTTCTTCTCCACAACTTCGTTTGCATTCAGTAGAAAATGCCGGGTGTCTCCATTCATCCGCAATATTTCTAGAAGAATTTTGTCCCTGCTATCGCGAACACCTGTTGGGATATCGAGGTTACCACCCGGTATGAGATCGGAGGAATCAAGCACGTCTTGTAAGAGATTGAAATGATGTTCGTGCCGGATAACGGCGCTCAGTTCAGGCAGATTCGAAGGGAGATTTTTCGAATTTTCGTTATCATACAGCATTTGTATTGCAGACTTGATAGTCTGATACTCTGCCGCCCAGTCAGCAAACAGCTCTCCGCGAAACTCCAATTCTTGGTGCTTCCTAGACTCGATGTGGGCTGTAGGTTCATTGTTTCGACGAGCATTGCGGATCTCCGAGTTTATCCTAATTTCGGCGCGCGTACTTTCTCCAATTTCCCTCATGATGAGGTTTGCATTCATGATTAGGCCTCGGATGAACGCGGGCCCAGTTATCCGAAAGCGACAACGAGAACATGCCTTGGAGCGATGTACTCCCGTGCGGACAGTTCCCTTCGTTCGCCCACCTTGGCCGCAAACACCTCCAGGACAAATACCGTGGCTGAACACGGTCACGGCCTCTTTTCCGTTGGCGAGATTTGTTGCGCCTCTCAAGTTTTCTTGGGCCTTTGCAATACCTTCGTTCTCCTCCAGTGCAACGATCCCGCCTAGAGCGCGATTCAATGCTTGCTCTAATTCGTCCTCGGTCTCCGCAGATAGAATTTCCTTGTTAATTGACGCCAACACACGCTGATGCATGTCGCTGAGCACTTGATGCACTTTTGCGTGCTCAACCGCCTTGTAGTGCATTGTTATTGTCGGGGATCGATGTCCGACTAACATTTGAACAATAGACGGTGATACGCCTTGTTCCAGCAAGTTTGTCACTATCGAAACGCGGATAGAGTGGATGTCCCAAAGTGGTGCACCAACTTGGTCGAAAAACGAAAAATACACGTGATCGTCTCCCAGCAGATCTTTCTGCTGAGCGTTGTACAAAACCTCACAATGCCTCAGCAGGTACTTCCACCAAGTTACGACCTTTCCTCGAGATACTGCGCGTCCGTCGAAATACTTGGGATCCCTCATCAACGGAAAAATCAGTGGATAGAGATCTGCATCGTTTGTTCTCGTATTACTGTTCATCGCCAACACCGGTCGATCCAGCGGAGAATATTTTTCCTGAACCTTCTTCAAGAAAAGTAGGCGCTTTGCCAAGTTTTCAGGGAAAAAAGGGATTTCAAGCACCTTCATCGTTTTGTCTTTCAGAACTTTTAAAGACAAAACTTCTCTTCCTGGCTCTATCTCCAAAAGTTGTAAGAATCCGTTTTGAAGGTCGTGTGCCCGGTCTCTGGACTTATTCAAGCGCTTGGTTTTGGTTTGAATATCGACATAGTACCTGTCCGCTTGTCCGCTATCCAACCACCTAGCGGAATCGCTTCTAAGTCCAAACGTTAGAATGCAATCTAAAACGGCAGGAACGACTGGTACTAACTCGTCAATCGACTTGCCGTTGATGTGCCGCGTCGTAGTGGATTTGTTCGATGCCTTCCAATTTATGTATAAGGCGTATGGCTTGCCATCGTTTGAAGGCTTTGCATTTTCCGTAATAAGAACCTTAGCAATGTCAGGGGGAATTGCTCTGCGATGAGTGCCAAAAGTTGTGTTTCGGTTCTTCCAATCTACTCCAGGCCGAAAAGGGCTAGAACTTTCCTTTTCGTGCTCGTTAGACCATCGTAGGTACAACTGGTGCACTGGGCGCATAAAATAGAGCGGATCCATTCCGTTCCTAGCCAAGAACGCGGCGTAGGTAGCTTTTGTGATGTCCGAAGGGTCATTGATGTGGTGCTTTCGTTTCACATCTTGAAACCCGGTCGGCCTCTCTTCATCAGAAAGAGTGTGCAGGTAAGTAAGCCAGGCTACTCCAGCCGCATCGTAATCCGCTAAGCTCTTTCGCCCATGAATTGTACTGATTGTATCTTCCAGTAAACTGGCCCATTCGTGGATGTTTACGTTGAAGCCGTTCCCAGGAAACTTCAGCTGTGTTCGATGTTCGAACGTGTTTAACTGAACCTTGAATAGTGCTTTCGCCTTGACTGGGTGCTCTGTAAATAGCGCAAATGGGCGATGTTTCAGAACACTTGCAGATTGTCGCGCCGACCACGTTTTCTCCACCTCTGCTCGGATGCTATTAGGAACCTTATAAAATTCCATGCAGTCCCGACAGTATGCCCGCAAGCCGTGCACACTTGATGCCAAGAAAGTTCTCGCCAATTCAAGTGTTTGTGGTTTGAAACCCGGTTCAGAGCAATAGTTTGTACCAAAGTAGAGCGCGATCAGATCTGATTGTTTGAGGCGTCGCGAGACTTTTTTGGATTTAGCAGGAAACCTAGAAACGTCGGCTAGGGTGCAGTGAATTAATTCCTCGTAGATATGTTGGGGTAAGAACTTCGCAAGCAGCCTCGGACGCCATACGGATGTAAACAAAAAAGCAATTGATTTGGAGTGTGCGGCAACCTTTTCTATTGGCAATAGCAGGATCTGCCTCGACGCCAAATGAATAAGGAATGTTAGTGCGCCG
The DNA here is from genome assembly GCF_056531925.1 of Ruegeria sp. J8. NCBI lineage: Bacteria > Pseudomonadati > Pseudomonadota > Alphaproteobacteria > Rhodobacterales > Roseobacteraceae > Ruegeria > Ruegeria sp. J8. The sequence goes on along the minus strand of NZ_JBQFMR010000002.1, from coordinate 637,379 downwards.
CGCCGAGTAGCCCCAAACCCAGGGAGTGGCTTCCCCCTCCTTGAAGTTTCCGATTGTAAGTGATCTGTGAAGAGTTTTTGAAGCAGGGCGCTGACGCTCAAGTGCGAATTCGAATGAATGAACTTCCTGACAGGAGCAAAGTCGGCAGAAATCGAATTTTCCCAAATGCTTGAACCCAAACTGGCACGTGTCTTGCTGTCAACCAACACAGAGTTCATTAAAGATGAGAGCTCATGTTTGTTTAAGCAAAAAATCATGCTGTGAATGGAAATTCCGTGACCCCTCATAGGATAGTACTTGCTACCATCAGGTCTTTTACGAGAAGGCCAATTTCCGTTGGAAATCAACCACTCACGAAACACTTGCTTCTGCTTGACGTAAAGAAATTTGTAAGACTCTGAGTTGCCAGAGTCATCCATTGTGCCTGACAAAAAGAGTGGTGCACTTTTTCCGTGTTCTGCCTCAAACTTCGGAACATCAGCAGGAGTTCTGACCCGGGAAAGTGGATGTGAATGCACCGATGCTGGAGTGGATAGCAACGTTTCTGCAATCGCATCACGATACTGGTTTTCACAATCTTCCAGTTCGTCCAACAGCAGTTGCCGTGTGGTCTCCTTCAACAAGAGAATACGATCCGTACCATTCGCAAACCAACGGCCATTTTCAACATCTGAGAGCTTTTTCCGATCCGGGTGCATCTAGAAGTCCTTCACTGAATTGAGATTTTTTTATTCGGTTGAGAAGAATTGCAGCATCGCGGGCGTACGCATTTTGCGTGTTCAAGCTTTTGTCACCACGAACCTTTTGGATGTCCGAGGCATCCAATTCGATCAATTGTTCAGCGATCCATTTCGCTAGATGCCGAAGGCCTTGAATGTTGCGCCCATTTTTGTGGGGAGTGACTCCGGCACGTTTACATGCAGAAACCCAAGCGTCCTGAATTCTCCTCATGCGAAGTGGCTGACCGAGGCTGTCGCCCTTACCAAACAAGTTCACAAAAAAGTATGGATGGTGGTTGCTTGTACGATGCCGCAAATGAAAGGCCCGAATGACCTCCGCGCACTCATCGAATGCAACAGCGGCGTTGGGATGTAACCAAAATGTATCTGCGGTTAAGTGAGCCCCTCGCATGTCCATCGATTTCCAACCAGCCCGCAGACCTGCCTTACGCGGTAGCTGACTGCGGGGTATAAGACCGTATTTTTTCTTGAGGTATTCGCTTCGCGTGCAACCTTTCCTAAATCCCGGCTCCCCCAAATAGGTGCTGTCTTCCGGATGAGCCATTAGGATCAAAGTTTGATCTTCTGCTTTGCTTGAGCCAAAAAAGTCCTTTCTGCACGAGCCAGGTAGAATATCTTGCTGCCAAACGTTCAGGAATTCGCTGATCCGGTGAGATCCAAACGTTAAGGCAATCCAAAGTGCTCTAAACACTGGATTTGTTTCCAAGCGGATGATGTCGAGAGCTTCGTCGAGGGACGGGCAGGGGCGGTATTGACTAACGTACTGGATGGGCCGAACCCAAATCGGTACATCACGTATGAATGGATGGTGTTCCGCCCAATAGTCGCGTGCTCTTTTCAGGTGTGCGAACAGCCCGCCGTCATCATTGTTACGAATTAGTTTCCTTGAAATCTCTCCTGCCTCTGCGCGTCTGGAAACTAGATTTTCGACTTCTGCTGATTCTGTTGCTGTGTACTCGAAGTACTCAACTAGATATGCGAATTCGTTTGACGCGATCTGTTTTTTCACACCCTGCCAAGCAAGTTTGCTGAGTGGATTTGTTGGACCGACTTCGATTGTCCCTTCGATGCGCCAAAGAAGGTATGCTGAAATAGATTTTATTTTCTCCTCAATCGAAAACTGTTCGTTTCCACGAAATAGGTGAAAAAAGTTAAAGAACTGGACCAGAGTTGTGATCCGGGTCTCGACAGTGGGTAATTTGTGTCGTTGGACTAGAGAATTCGCCCAAAAAGCCGCGCTCTGGTCGATTTCGACTCCCCCGGCTTTCATTACGAAGACTATAGGCAAATGAGTAAAGCCGTCGCCATTGACACGCATCGTTACGGCTGTCGCAATAGGATGGTTCACTACATACCTCTACAACAACGAAGAATGCGGCAGAAAAGATGGAGCACTCTGCCAGAAGGTAAGGCTTTGGCGAGCGGCGGTTCGCTATTTTTGACGACCACAAGGTTCATTTGAACAGCCGGCCATCTAGAATTTTCGAATGAGAAACAGAGCATTGGCGAATTTGTACAGTTGATTGCTGTGGGTAAGGCTGTTTCGCACGCCGCGCTTTTTCAACTCTGAAATCGCACAATTATATTCATAAAAAAGAATGTGATTAGATACATGTTAATGTTGTTGACAGGTTTCAAAGAATAGAGCGAATTCCAATACTTTCGGTGGGCTTTTTATTCTTGTGCGGGCACGTAAGCCGCTTGCGAGTTTATCTGGTAGGTTGTTGTTGTAGGGTCACAATAATTTCGGCACCACGCACATTGAGTTTGGCGAAGCTGTATCAGTTGGCAGAATACGGAGCAAAATTTCTTAGCGTGACCTAAACTGATTTGCTCTCAAAAAGAGGGTGACCACCGCTTGAGCTATTTGAGGGCTCCGCGGCGGTCACCCTCTTTTGGGTGAAACCGCTGCGAAGTGATTGGCCGAAACTTTTGCATCCGACAGTCTAATCGAAAGTGTAACACTGCGCTGGCGTCAATGCTTCTTAGAAAGTGAGAGGCGTCACAAGTAATTGTTAATAAAACATAAAGATTAGAATTCGTTTTGCTGCTAAGGTTTCATTCGTGCGGTGGGGGTAAAAGGCTACGACACCAAGGTGATGCGCAAGGTCATTGCCCTGCGTAAACGCGACAAGGACGACATTGCCGAGGAAGAGGCGGTCCTTGAAATGTACAAAGAAGCGCTTGGCATGAGCTAAAGGCCCTTTGCAAACGCCCACACCTGGCGTTTGCCCATCCCTCAATACCTAGAGGGGCGCGTTGCGCGGGCTCAGAACCTGAATCCCGCTCATATTTGCCAACCGAGCTACGTCCTGTTCGTACAGCTCCGAGAATGCATCAACGATTTCTGCGTTCCATCCGGGAAGCTCAAGCTCCTCTTCAAGCCTGTCCGTTTCGGCGTGTTCCTCAAAAATGTGGAACAACTGGATCTGAAGGGCTTCAGGATCGTTGGCTTCAGTGTCCAAGGCTGCCTGCGCCAGAACTTGCCCCTCTGCAGTCAACAACGACAAGATCAGGTCATATTCTCCGGTCAGGGCTGCGGTTTCGGGTATCCCGCTGACTTGGCGCACAACATTGCCCCAGATGAGGGGGGTGTCTTCGTTGCACCAAAGCGTAATCTTCACATCCGGGGCGAGATCACGAATATCCTCGATCATGCCAATCCAGCTCAGACAGCTTAGATCTGTTGTGCGCAGAATCTCTTCCCGATCTGGGTCGGGCAGGGCCATCAGCAGTTTCGGGATGAAACTGCCCGGATTTCTAAGGGCGAAATACAGATTTATAGGTTCTTCTGGAAAGGCCTGCTGCAACAGCGCCATCCTGCGCCCGGCATCGGGATAAAGTTGGCCGTCGCGCAGAAGATTCCCCTGATCACCCACGAAATTGTCGTTCAGGAAAATGGCACGCTTGGTCGCCGCGTCCACAGGCAAGGCCAGTCGCATTTTCTTGATTGCGTCAGGTGACAGAGTTCGAATATCCGGCCCGCCGAAATTCGGTTTGAAATACTGACGATACCGACGAGGGCCAAAGAACCGCGCGCCACACTCGCTGAGCAACGCACCATTCGCCTGAAGCGACCTTTGCAGCCGCCCCTGATCCGTAAAAGCGGCTCCAGCGTGGATCGCAAACTGCATATCCGGCTCTCGTCCCTGCATCTTCTTGCCTCGTTTGTCGGGTTACAGGTTGCAACCCGCGCAGTCAAACCCGCCTCAACTAACCCTTCGCTTGCCTCGCCAACGACGAAACAAGAATTTCCCTAAGTTGCGGTGAAATTTCGGGCTTGCAGTCGCGCGGCAGAGAAAGTAATCGACACCCAGTGCCCCTATAGCTCAGCTGGTAGAGCAACTGATTTGTAATCAGTAGGTCCGCGGTTCGAGTCCGTGTGGGGGCACCATAAAATCAATACCTTAAATGGTTTCTGCCCTTTATAATCGATTGTTAGGACGCGTATAGGACGCCATCGAATCTCGCTTGGCAGGATGCTTTGGCGCATCGTAGTAGGTATCATTACGTTTGGTTTAAAATGGCAAAAAGTGCTGGTCGGTGGCACATAGGCTGCCCTCAAGAATTTCTCAGATACAAGATCGCCTCTATTTAGGGATCCAAATTTCTGGGTGATGCGAAGGGTATGTGTCTGCCCGAATTGAAACTTCTGAAGATATGTACGCTCTGTCTGCCGACTTAAGGCCAGTCCAATGATTTTGGATTTCAACTAGCCGGCCTTTTTGTGAAAAATCAATGTAGTCCTCTTGCTCTTTCACACCATCGGAACTCGCGACTACGGAAACGTGCTTCGGTTCTACCTCTCCACCTTTTACTTGCGCCAATTCTTCGTGAGCCGTTTGGAGGCCTTGTAATGCTTCTTCTTGAGTAGGTTCCAAGACAGCACGAACGGCTTCATGACAGTTGTAAAGTTCTGATACAAAGCTGCGGACGAGGAACTTCAAATCCAAAAACCTGCAACCCAATTTCTCAACCTCCGACCTAGTTTTTTTCCTGAGCTTTTTTGAAGCAATCAGCTCTTTTGCATCTATCATTGGGTCGACAGTGAGGCGGCACCGGCTTGGAGGTTCTTCTATATCTTCATCTGGATCTGAAAAGTTTGCGGTGCCAAGACTTATGGTTCCCAAAGGCAGCCCTTGATGCAAAGCATGATTTCGAAGGGCGGTCATTACCCTGTACTCCAGGCGCTTATCAAAGGCAGATCGGAATATTTCTCTTACATCGACAGCTTTACCTGTCAGTTTTGAAAGTTGCGATGTTTGCGAATACAACTGATCTTCGTAAACACGAGCCGCCGTCAAAAAAGTTACAAGTTTCAAGTTTATTTCTTGCCTGGCAATATCGAAGAAATGATCTGAGTTTTGGCGCACTTCCTGACCGTAATTGAACCTAACACCAGTTTTCAATAAGTGCTCTTCAAACTCTACAAATGAGTTCCCCAGAAGCGCAAAGTTGTCTTCACAATCCCAAATAATTTTGATGACTTTATTACAGATGACTAATGTTTCAAATTGCCCCTGGTCAATTTCTTTCCTGGTTCCGCCAATAAAGTGTTCAATTAAGAAGTATTCAGACATGCTCCACAGACTTTCTTGTTTTTCAATTATTTGAGACCGTTAAACTTTTGGGACTATATAAAAATCCTTGGCGGAGTTCATCTTAAGCTGTCTCCAGCCAATTCGAGACTTGTTCCCACGGTTGAAGGGAAAAGTAGCGGATAGCTCGACCAGAAGTACTAGGTAGGACCCAAACTCTTATTGTATCAAAGCCGTGATGCATGAACTCACCGGGTCTCGGCCGATCTTTCAGGTTCAGACCGTTCTTGGCAGCTTGGAGCCCATTAAAGGCCAACCCTCTTGGTTGGTAGCGTTCAATCAAATTTATTAAATTGTGGTTTTCCAACTGTTCTTTGGGTAGACCGCTATCCGGTCCAGAGTAACCCTTAACCAAGTCAGTGAGGCCAATTCCATAACTTGGAAGTGTAAAATCTTCCATCGGGGTTAGTCTTCTTGGAGTAAGGCCAGCTTCATGCAAGGTCTTCCAAAAGCTGTTGCTTGAGGAGGAATAGTAGTTGTTACGTTTTCCCGACTCTTTTCCGGCAGCATTTCCGCAAATGATTAACTTCAAGTTTTTTTGGAGAATGTCTGGTAGCATTTGACTACCCCACAATTGGTTGGTCACAAAACGATACAGCGAAGTGTACTAACTCCGGGCGAAGGCGAAAGTACTAACTTAGCTAGTGTTCGATGTTTCGTGAAAAATGTGACCTCAACTGATCTAAGGCAGGCCTAAATTCATCTGTTACGGTGTAATTCCAGCTTCGTGGTATGACAGTCCTCAACACGCCATTGTCTCGCAAACGGTGAACAGTGTCTTTAAAAGGCGAGTTTCGATACAGGGAAATTCGGTCAAAGGAAACGAGGGCACCGATGATGGCCTCGGCAATATTGGGATCTGGTGTGTGCCGATTGATTTCTGACAGAAGTCGAATGGCCGGAAAGGTTGACGGAGGCGCTGGTGGAGCTTGTATGACCGCTAGTGCGGGGTTGAGTTTGGAGGCAGCGTACGATGCTAGCTCACCTATTTTCGAGCATAGGGTTTTCCTGGAGGTAGCGGTTTGTCCCCCAGCTTTTTCACCGATTATGTTTGCCTCCAGAACAACTTCAAATCGAACTCTTTTGTTGGTTTTGGCATAGACTCGTAGCGACGTTCCTTTGCCGATTTTTGCTTTGATGCTTGGGCTTTGATGCACAACTCCTAGGGATGCTTGATCTGGGTTGTGAATTCCAACCTCACCTTCGAAGAACTCACTTGCAAGGCTGCGCACTTTCGGCAACGCACCAATGACATAGGCGATGGGGCTTTCACAATCGAACTCCCAATAGAATTCAATTTCCTGCAATGAATAGTATTTTTCTCGAAGCGGATGCGTCGCTCCCTCAGGGGTCGCGTCTAAGAGGGCTCGATGCAAGACACCGTCAACAAGTCGTAAGTAGCGCGATACATGGGCTTCTAAGGGGCGCGATTTAGCATAGGCGTACTTATTCCAAGGGCCGACGATCAGGTTTGTGGCTTTCGTCAGTGGAGTTTCATCTTTGAACCAAGCGTCATCTGCCGAAATTGCCAGAACTAGAGGAGTTAGCAGGCGCGGTGGGCGATCTATTCGGGTTCGCAACTTGAAACGTTGTGCTTGAACAAATCGGGTCAGATTTAGCGATGTTTGAAACTGTATTCTAGAGGTTGCAGTACGCAATGCTTCAGGTCGCCGATACCTATCTCCATAAGCCACCTTCCCAGAGATAAGGGGCGAAACATCGGCTGTATTTTTGTCTAAAGGGGCCGAATTAAATCTAATGTTCAGTAGTTGTTTGAACGACAGGAACGGGTCGCCTGAAAATAACGGGATCAATTCCCCTTCCGGCGTCATTACATCGTGCTGGCGTAAATTCGTTAGAGTTTCGCAGACTTGGTTTTCTGTTCCATACAATCCCCAATCACCGATAGAAAGCTGGATTCGATCTATAAACGCTCGTTCTGCGGTTATTTGTCGATCTTGGGTAATATCATGTAAAAATTCTGATCTATGCGTCATCTTCTAACATGGGGGTGCCTTAGTATGCCCGCTGGAAAGGGCAACGTAGCGATTCCACGTCCTTTGTACCGTTGTAGGGTGCCAACCACCTTTTCTATATGCTGGAACCTTGTCGAAATTCAGCCGATCTGCGATTTTTCGTACAGACAGGCCCAGTTCCTTAAGCTCTGCGATTTTGGGTCCGACGGATCGAGCGAATAACTCAGCCCGATAAACGTTTCTTACTTTTAAGCGCTTCGCGTGCTCACCCAATTTGGTGCCACGCTTTTTCGCAGAGGTCAGAGCATCCTTTGTTCTGTTGCTAATCCGCCTCCCTTCCTCCTCCGCCATGGCGGCATACACGTGCAGCATGAAGCGATCTGCATTCGGCATGTCTGCGGCAATGAAAGTGACACCACTTTCTAACAAACCGGAGATGAAATGAACATTTCTAGCTAGTCGATCAAGTTTAGCTATCAGAAGCGTTGACCCAGTGCGGCTACACGCGTCCAATGCCAACGCGAGCTGCGACCTGCTTGTCCTTTTGCCACTCTCGACTTCGACAAATTCTTCAAGGATTGTTCTACCTGTACGATCCGCGAATAAATCGGCTGAAGCCCTTTGAGCCTCCAATCCTAATCCACTACTGCCTTGACGATTGGTAGATACACGATAGTAGGCGATAAGTTTGTCAGTCATGATAATACCCTACACAAGTAACGTCGGTTGCATGTGTACAGACCTGATCACCTGCGCCATCAATTGGTAGGTTTTGCCAAAGATTTTTTGTATTTTTTCGATTTTCCGAAAAAGCACGTTAAAATCGTACATATTTTCCCACGATTATTGAGTTTTTGGCTGCAATCGATTGTATGTTGACTTACGCCTGTCGGCTCATGGACGTTGGTTCAATATAGGGTGCGTTTTATATCAATGTGTTAGTTGTATCTGTTATATCAATCGAAGATACGCAATATGCACCCCTAAGCGCTCGGGACGCAGGTATTAGGAGTGCTCACCTACAGATTTATTACATTCTAGTATTTACTGTCCAATATTCCGAGACAATTTAAGCTAGGGTGGGGGGCTTAGCTCCGGTTTCGAAAGCTGGGGCCCACATTCTGCATTCGCCAGAGGTAGTAGGTCTGCTCAGTTATGCGCACTTCACGGATCGCATCCACGCGCTGCATTCCCTGACCGACAAGCACTTCAACCCCCCGGAAAATCTCCAGCCGGGTGGTCCAAACAATGGGAGCGGCTCAGTCCTCCGGTTTCCTAAACATACGGCGGACCACTTCAGTGGGGGAAGACTATCGCCAAGGCTATTTCCATTGCCCTTTACTCTCTTCTTCGGCATTCTCGCAGTATTAAATTCTGTTTTGTCACATCACGTGCCAGCGCAAGGAATGTCATGTTGTTTAAACGTTTATCGCCGCCTTTGGGCTTTATCATGTCATTTTTATTTCTTGTCGCTTGCTCTAGTGGGCAGGGAATTAGCGAGGCCGACAAAGAAGCTATACAAGTTTTGGAAGCTGTTCTTGCACCTCGTCCGAGTGCTGAGGAGATACGAATACGCGCAGACGCTGACAAAGCCAAACTGCACGAGTATTTCGAGCGTGTGGGGAATTGGGTCATCACCTGTGACATTCCGAAAAAAATCACAACAGGAGAAGTTGTTGGAGGCAATCAGTGCACACTTAAGCCCAGTAATTCGCTTACCTATATTTATAAGGAGCATCTTGCTGAGATTGAACTGCCGTATGAAAACACGCTGACGGTTCGCGCGAGCGAGGGTCGCATAGCTTTACTTGGGCCGAAAGACCCCGCGAACAGGAGTGATAGCTATGTTTGTGGTTACGGACCGAAGAACCATGGCGTCGACGGTACTAGTCTCAATGGTAAAAGCCACGAAGAACAAATTCGAATTTTGAGAAAAGGCCGAGAATATGGGAAGGACAGGCAGGAAGAATGGCCCAGTTGTCGAATATGGATTGGTCGAACGCCTCTTCAAGGTTTTGGACCAGCATACGACCGTTTTTTGCAAGTATCGAGTAGCCGTAACCTAGGTTGAATCAGTCGTATTGTTACTCCGAAAGTGCATGTTGCTTTTGGGTGAGCCGATCTTGAGTAACCATCCCAAAACTTTTGTGGGGCTGGAGTGATATTGGCCACGCTCTACTGATGTGATCGTAAACGGCATATGGCGCGTGTTGAAGTCACGCATCATTCGGTTAGGAACATCTGTTATATTGATTGGGGGCAAGCGCTTTTTACTCCTAAACGTTAGACGTTTCTTCGAGGAAACAGACTCTTCGGGTTGTTATGTGCACCTTAAATTTACTGTCCAAATTTCAGCTACAAATAGCGCTATAGGGGCCTCTGCCGCCACGCATTCGAAATATGGGGCCCACAAGTGACTGGATGATGCGGCCATAGCCACTGAATTACAGACCAGAGTCGTCGCGTTCGACTTCGGATTGCCGTTTTTCCCTGCTTTCTTTCGCGTTTTCGATTAGAAGTTTTCCTCTTCTTTTAAGGTCTGCATGTGCCAAATCATTTGCACTAAACGTCAACCTCATAAGCGATCCGTCGCAGTCTAGTGTAATCGCCTTGCCTGTATGAATGTTGCCATACGTGTAGGTCCACCAAGGTACCTGCGAGATGCCGCCGGATTTACTGAAAGACAATTCTCTCTTTTGGGTGTGTTCAAACTTTCCGTATTTTTGTTCAAGTAACTCAATCAAAACTTCTGCTGTGTCCCAGCAAACCGACCATCCTTTATAGCGAGTTTCGCCGAATATTTGATAAACGCCAATTTCGGATTTTAAGACGCTCGCGTAGTAGACTTCAAAGTTTTTATTCGGAACCGGTGGGGAAATTTTGACGGTGTATGAGTGTTTTTCATCGCTCAAAATTTCCTCAATTATTTCTTCTGGCAGTGATTCTCCAAAAGTTACTCCAAAGCCGCCAGATATATTCGGATTTGGAGCAAAGAGGGATTTGAAGTGTGAGAAAATTAGAAACACGAGTATGGAGCACGATATAATTAATACGGCTTTTATTGTTCTCGGCATAAATATTTCTCCGCTGGTTATCTTGGCTGTCTTTGCCGCCAGTTTTTGGCTTGTCTGGCAAAAAATATTCGGAAGTTTCTAAAGTCTTTGTCTGAGGGGAAGTAGTTATTGCGTAGATGCTGAAGGTTTCCCGTTTCCGAAAACTAAATTTGGTCTACCAATGTCAGCTTCGCTTGTTTGGAAGATGACGCCCTTTCTTTCTTCTTTTTTTGTCAAAATCCAATATGTCAGAAAGGTGGTAATACACACTTCTTCCCTTTTTGAAGTATTTTGGTGGTTCACCTAAGCTACGCCTGTTGCGTAGCGTCTGCACGCTAAGGTTCAGGATATTCGCGGCGGCAACTTCATTTAGTTCATCATTTAATGTGTGAACAGCCTGACGCTGCCTTCGCCTTTTTTGTTGCTCTTCTGCGGTTTCGGCAACTAATTTGTAACGATGCACTCCAGTTTTAGGGTCACGCACTCTAATCCTTCTAAATTTCATCATTCTTACCCCTGTCCAAGAAGGTGCTTCGAACGCGACTACCCGTTTCATTGATGGCGGATTGGGTCGTCGATGATCTGGAGTGAATGTATCGCATTGTAGACCTAATGCTTTTGTGCCCACCGACGGACTGCGCTGTCGCTAGATCATTTGATGCGGCGATGTCAGAGAGCACATTGTGTCGAATATCATGTAACCTCAACTCTGGTAACCCCGCACGTCTCCGGACCATTTCCCAAGTTCGCTTTATGTCTTTAAGAGGCTGTCCGACTATGCCGCCAGGAAACAAATACTCGCTTGTGGCGCGCTTATGGAGTTCATCAAGCCAGCTATGGAGGTCGTCGGACATGTGTTGCTTGCGATCACCTGATTTGGCCCCAATGAACGCTATAGTTTTTCGTTCAAAGTCTAATTCATCCCATCTCATGCGCAGTGCTTCACTGCGTCTGCATCCCGTAAAGAACATGAAGATAATTGCGTTTAGCGAGGCGTCCGAGCCGGGATGCTTGGTGCGAACGTAGTCTAAAGCTTGCGCTAATCTTTCGGTCTCTTCTATTGTGAGTAACCGCTCTACGGCTCGTTCCGTATAGGGTTTAACGCCTTTTGCTGGATTGTAGTCATCGCAGAGACCAATGTTTTCAGCCCAATTGAAGAGCCTTCGGATCAAGGCAATTAGCCGGTTAGCTGTATATGGGGTATTGGCATGATCCCGATGGAAATGGAGTAGGTCATTTCGGGTAATTGATGAGATTGGCCGCTTGCCCAGAGAGTTGACCAAGTTTGCCCGATGCAATTGTCTGTACCCTTTGATCGTCGAAGATCGGAGGTGAAATTGGCCATATTCTTCTAAGAACCGTTCGAACAATTCGTTCAAAGTTAGGCCATGACGTTTTTTTGCGCGCTCGTCGGCTGGGTCGTGGCCCGCAGCAATGTTGTTTAGATGACGTGCTGCCATGTTGCGCGCGAGCGTTACGCTCATGTCTGGAAAATCACCCAGCTTGAACTTTTTTTCCCGTCCAAAAGAATTCCGGTACCTGATTAAGAAACTGCGATTTCCTGCTGGGGTAATTTTTACTTTTAGGCGGGGGACTTCAGTGTCCGCGATCAGATAGTCGTACGGAAAGGAAGGCAGACCCTCTATAAAAGACTTGGTCAGCTTAGCCTTCGATGGTGGTTTTCTTGGTGGTGTCCTTTTTTTGATCGGCATACCAACTCAAAATCCTAGGACGCGTATAGGACGCGTCAAACTGGTAAATCAAGGTAAATCAGTAGTTCAAGATCGGTAAATCAAACGGGATTTTGGTATATAAGTCAACGTACTTTCGATGTTTAGGTAAATGTAGGTAATTTAATGGCATTAGATTTGTAATCAGTAGGTCCGCGGTTCGAGTCCGTGTGGGGGCACCACTTTAACATCCAGTTGCGTTCGATTTTGACTGATAGTAGCTTGTAGTTGCAGGATTTCTACTTTCGGATTGTCCGATGTTGTCCTGCCACGTGCGCTGTAATCTGCCCCCAAATGGGGTACCAAATTGGGGTACGTGCCACACGGTGACTGGAAGGTACCCCCAATGCCTGTTTTGAGCGACGCACGGATTCGGGCTCTGAAACCTAGGGAGAAGCCCTACAAGCAGGCCGATTTTGACGGGCTTTATTTGCTGGTGAAGCCGAACGGTTCGAAACTCTGGCGCTTCAAGTATCGTTGGTTCCAAAAGGAAAAGCTGCTGGCGCTGGGCAAGTATCCAGAAGTGACACTGGCCGATGCGCGACGGAAACGGGACGACGCCCGCAGCCTGATCGCAAATGGCGAAGATCCTTCCAGCGTGCGCAAAGACAAAAAAGCCAGAGAAGAGGCAGAGAACAACGCTACCTTCTCCAAGTTGGCGGCAGAACTGCTGGAAAAGAAGCGCAGCGAAGGCCGTGCCGAAGCAACGCTGACAAAGACCGCCTGGTTTCACCGGCTACTTTCCGCAGACATCGGGAAAATGCCGATCACGCAAATAACAGCACGGGATATTCTGGTTCCGCTGCAGAAGATGGAAAAAAAGGGCAATCACGAAACCGCCGTACGGATGCGGTCTGCTGCCGGGGCCGTTTTTCGCTATGCCATCGCCCTGGGACTCGCGGATAACGATCCGACCTATGGTTTGAAGGATGCCCTGATCAGGCCCCAAGTACAGCACCGCGCGGCAATCACTGATCCGGCGCAGGTCGGTGCATTGCTCCGGGCTATCGACGGGTTTGCTGGTCAAAGAACTACGCGCCTCGCGTTGCAACTGCTCGCATTGACTGCCCTGCGCCCCGGAGAGTTGCGAATGGCGGAGTGGGATGAGATCGACGAGGCCAGAATGGCGTGGACCGTTCCGGCACATCGCGCCAAGATGCGGCGGCCTCACACAATACCGCTTTCCCGCCAAACCTTCGATCACTTGAAGGAACTGCGCGACCTGACGGGTTGGGGCAAGTTGCTCTTTCCATCGGTACGTTCATCCAAGCGCTGCATGAGCGACAATACTTTGAATGCCGCGCTGCGCCGCATGGGATACGAGAAGGACGAGATGACGGCGCATGGCTTTCGGGCAATGTTTTCCACACTTGCCAATGAGTCCGGCCGCTGGCATCCGGACGCCATTGAGCGAGCCCTCGCCCATGTGGAAAAGAACGAAATCCGCCGGGCATATGCACGCGGAACACACTGGGATGAGCGAGTTGATTTGACACAGTGGTGGGCAGATCAACTTGATAAGATGAAGAAGGAAAAACTGGGACATGATTGAATGTGAACAAGCCCCGGTAAAACCTACCGAACAATTGATCCAAGCTTGGGTCTATCAGAGCAGTTGGTCCCTCAAAGACGCGGTCCTACTTGCGTTGGGCATTTCGCCGGATGATGCCGGAGCCGCAAAGGAGCTGGATGACCACAGTGCGCTACTAACTAGAACGAAGCGGTCGGGTGAACGATTTGGCGCGCCTGTTTTTTGGCTTTGGTGGGCAGAGCGCAACAACCTACCGTTCCATGCAGATTGGTGGCTAGCCATCACACCGGAACGCCCGATCGTATTTGACGGTCAGCATTTTGCGCATCGAAGGAAGGAAATTCTTTCCCCTGAATACGCTGGGCAGGAACGGATTCTGATCGGGGAATGGATCCGAAAACCTTATTGGACAGCCCGCGAGGCAATCGATTTGTCGCTGAACTTTAAGCCATTCCGCACAGAAAGCTGGCGCGGTCACGCCCCGGAAACCGGAGAGACGATACGTGAGCGTGACGACAGGTTCCTGATATTGGAAAGGGCGTTAGAGATCGGGGAAATCAGTGAGAAGGCGCCTGCAAAGGACTATCTGCTTTGGCTGGCGAAAAGGGGGTATTATGTGTCCTTAGCGTGGCGGCGTGCCGTGGGGATGCCGCCTCACGATGGCCAGCATCCGGATACCGTTGCCGAGAATGCGGAAATCATCGCGGAGAACGAAAAACTTCGAGATATGCTGCGAGCGAAAGATGAGCGCCTGTCTGCTTTGGACGCAAAGCTTGAGGCCTCTTCCTCCCCCGAAAACAGCCGGGCGCAAAAGTCTGCAAGCACTACACGGATCGCAACGCTTCAAAAAGCCCTCATTGCATGCGCAGTGGACGGTCACAGTTACGCGCCGCAGCGCTCACTACGCTGAGACTGAAAGGACGCACTTAAAGCCCGGAACATGCCGAAAGCGCAAGGTGTTTGGCAGAGGTGGGGATTTTTAGGTTAGCGATTAAGCCGCTGTTTCGTCCTCATTTATTCTAAAAAAAATTGAGTACAGAGTCGGCACCACTATCAGCGTAAGAACGGTTGCAAAACTCAAACCGCAGATGATCACCACTGCGAGTGACTCGAAAAACGGATCCCACAGCAAAGGCATTACTCCAAGTACAGTAGTAAGTACTCCCAGTGACACTGGGCGGACGCGTAGAACGGCTGAGTCAACAACAGCCAGCAATCGAGGTTTTCCACCGGCAATCTGAGTATCGGTTTCGTCAATAAGGACGATAGCGTTTTTGATTAACATCCCTGTTAGAGACAAAATACCCAGTATTGCCATAAATTCGAGTGGCGTTCTGGTTGCCGCGAGCCCCCAGACGACTCCAATGAGAGCCAGAGGTACTGTCAACCATATGATCAGTGGTTGTCGGACTGCGTTAAATAAGAAGAAAACTACGACAATCATCGCTCCGAACCCAAGCGGCATAGTCGAAGCTAAACCGTCGTTCGCACTTTGCGAGTCCCCGTACTCACCTCTCCATTCAAGAGAATACCCACTTGGCAATTTTATTGCCTCTACAAGTGGTCGGACTTGAGCGAAAAGGTCGCCTGAGAGTACTTCTGGTGCGTTATCGGCTTGTGCGGTGATTGCAAGCTTTCGGTCGATGCGCCTAAGGTTCCCAGCTTCGAAAACAAGGTCAAATCGGTCTACAACTTGGGATATTGGAATATACCCTCCGGCTACATCGCTATAAACTTGGATGTTTTTTAGGTCACTGATATTGCTTCGGGCTGCTTCGAACGGGCGCATAACTATGTCCAATAAGTTGTCGCCTTCGCGATAAATCCCTATCGGCGCCCCTACTTGATGCCAGTAAACTGCCCTGGAAATTTCCGCTTGGGTGAGACCGAGCCTGCGGGCGTTTTCCGTGTCAATAACTGGTCGAATTACCGGCTTTTGTTCGCGCCAGTCGTCTTTTATCGCGATGGCTCCATTTTCAGCGAATATCAGTTTTGCCTGTTCGGCGAGTTCCCGAAGCACAACGGGATCGGGTCCAGAAAATTCAGCTTCGACTTTCGATCCACCACCGGGGCCCAGTACAAACTTCCAAACTTTTGCATATGAGTCAGCGTAGTTTTGGTCAATCCATGACTGAATTTCAGGCTGTAACGCATCGATCTGCCGGTAATCCTCTACGTCCACCAAAATTTGACCATAGGCGGGGTTCTGGTCTTCACTGTCGTATACCAACATGAAGCGTAAATGCCCGCTGCCCACGGACAGATTAGTAGAGTTGACACCTGGCAGAGTTAAGAGATGCGCTTCAATCTCTCGCATGTCCTGACTGGTTTGTTCAATGTCGGTTCCCTCTGGCAAAAAGTAATCCACAACAAATTGCGCCCTAGTGCTGTTGGGAAAGAAGCCCGGCGGTACCAGCGCAAACCCTGCGATCGCAGAGAGAAAGAGCGCAACAACAAGCCCCACAGTCAGGTACCGGAACCGGATCGCATACGCGAGGAGAGCACGATAGGCACGGAGAATTGCATTCTCTGCAGGCGGTTTTTCCGAGGTTGGTTTCAGCAGCAGAGTGCAAAAATAGGGCGTGAGCCAAATCGCTACCAACCACGAAAAAAGCAACGAGATAGAAATGGTCCAGAAGAGGCTTCCGGCGTATTCTCCAGTGTTGTCCGGTGAAAAGCCAATTGGGGAAAACGCCAAAAGTCCTACAACTGTTCCTCCGAGCAGCGGCCATTTGGTTTGATTTACGACAGAGATAGCAGCGTCGCTGGTGGCTTCGCCGCGTTGAACTCGGACCAACGTACCTTCGACAACGACAATAGCGTTATCAACCAGCATGCCGAGCGCAATGATCAGCGCGCCTAGTGAAATCCTTTGCATGTCGAGCCCCAGGAGCTGCATGCCGGCAAGCGTGCCTGCGACTGTGACCAACAGAATACCTCCCATGAGTATTCCGGATCTTAACCCCATAAAAATTAGCAATATGCCTACAACGATGATGAGCGCCAGAACCACGTTCATGACAAAGTCGTTGATCGATTCTTTTACCGAAGCAGACTGATCAGAGATTGGCAAAATCTGGATTCCGATTGGCCTTAGGTTCTCCAGCTCGTTTATCCGTTGCTTTACGGCTTCGCCCATGTTCACAACGTTCCCGCCCAGGCTATTCGATATTCCAATTCCAATTGCAGGCTGACCGTCCCGAAAAAGTAGGGGGCTTGCGGGTTCAACGTAACCGCGCGACACGGTTGCGATATCTGAAAGTCGAAATGATGCACCACTACTCGGCACAGAAACGACTAGGTCTTTGATAGCGTCAATTGAGGCTACTGCCGCCGACGGACGTATCTCTATTCGTCGCGAGTTGGACTTTATGGAACCCGCGGGCGCTACGAGGTTTTGTCCCTCCAGAACTTGCCCAATTTGCTGCGGTGATATTCCAAGTTCTATTAACCTTGCTGGTGCATACTCTACAAAGATTGCTTCATTCTGTTCACCACTTAAGACCACCTTGGAAACACCGCTGACGGCAACCAACTCCCTCTGGAGCTCCTTCGCGTACTCGTGGAGCTCGGCTATTGAATAGCCATCGCCAACAATCGCAAAATATAAGGCATACACATCGCCGAAATCATCGTAGACCTGAGATTGGAGCGCGTTCGGCGGCAGGCTTGTTTGAGCGTCAAGAATCTTTGCGCGCAATTGGGCAAATCTTGCATGGAGTGACGGAAAATCAGGTGTCGTGGGGATTGTAAACTCGACCGTCACAGTGCTGAGTCCGGGTGATGAAACTGACTTCACCTCTTTTACCCCGGAGAGCTCTTGTAGAGCATTCTCAATAACCTCAGTGACTTCTTCGGCGACTTCTTCTGCAGTGGCACCCGGATAAGGTGTTATGACCTGAGCTTGCCTTATTATGAACTCAGGATCTTCGAAACGAGGAAGAGTTAAGTATGCAAAATAGCCAGCCACCAAAATGAGAATAGTCACCAACGCGGAAATTAGACGCTTCTCAATTGCAAACCTTGCGAGATCCATTTGCTACTCACCAACTTTTGAAATCGGGCGAACTACCATGTCTTCCTGCAGTTCGCTCAAGCCTGCAGTTACAATCATTTGCCCTTCTTCAAGGCCAGTTTTTACGAACACGAAGTCTTCAGATATTTCTCCCAATTCAACGGGTCGACGCTTGACAGTGCTGTTGGATCCATCCAATAGCCAGACATAAGGGGAACCGTCGGGGCTTGCCGCTAAAGCTGAAAGTGGAACCACAACATGTGTGTCGCTTTGCCCGTCCGCCCTAATAATCACGCGCGCTACCATCCCAGGCAGTACAATCAAGTCTTCAGGCGGGGTTACTGATAGACGACCTCGATAGGTTTGTGTTGCTGCGTCTGCTTGCGTAGTAAACTCGACAAGGTCTGCGTTCATTTCTACGCCCGGCAACGAGTCGAACGTAACCATGCTAACAACATTGTCGAAGCCAATTGACGACATTGCGATTATGTCAGCGCCGGGCAAGTCATAGCTTACATCTACAGTCGATAGATCTTGGATTAAGGCGATGGTTTCACCGGCTTGAACATTACGAAAATTGTCCACGTTGCGCTTGGCAATCGTTCCGTCGAACGGCGCTCGAAGCGTAGCATCGGAAAGATCGTTTTTTGCCGATTGAATTTGTGTTTTAAGGCCACGGATCGCCGCTTCTGCAGCAATTATTTCTTCTGGCCGTCCACCGATACGACCAATTGTAAGCTGCTCTTCTCGTGACACCAGTTCAGCTTCTGCCAGACGAAAGGCAGCTTCACGTTGTTGGTACTGCGCAGTAGGAATTACCCCCCTCTCCAAAAGCTGAGCTGAGCGGATGTAGTCTTCCCGAGCTTGGTCTCTTTGGGCTTGAGCTGCCTCGACCGAGGCTTCTAGAGCTGTAATTTCTTCAGGGCGTGCACCTGACCTCAGCACAATTAAATTCGCCTCGGCCTCTTCGAGTTGGCTGTTAAGCCTTTCTACCTCGACTTCAAAGTCTCGGGTGTCTAGTTGGGCAACAACGTCTTCCTGCATGACACTGCTAGAGGCCCTAATTGGCAGCTCTGTAATTCGTCCACTGACTCTAAAAGAGAGTTCAACTTCCTTCGACGGATAGACAATTGCAGGATAAATCCTTTCAAAATCAGATGAGGCTTTAAGAACAGTGAAGACTTTTGCTGGTCTTATCGTTGTGGGAGCGTCTTGTGCTGCTGCCACGACGGGTAAAGCACCAAGTAAAACAACCGCCAATGCCCCTCGGAAAATCAAATGCATAGTTTTTCACCTGCTTTTAAGATGCTCGCTCGTTGAGCGCACCCAAGGGGCCCACCAAGCTTCGCGAGAAAAGAGATCGCTTGAACCAACTCTGCCCGCACCTGCAGATTTTCACAAATTGGGCCGAGCCAAAATGGCTCGGCGAGAGCTTCAGGGAAGTGGACAGATTTTATTGTTGTATTATAAAGCGTAAGCGAAATATCCGACCAAAAAACTAAATTCGCGAAAGCCTGAAGGTCCACCGTAGTGCCCAGCGATTTTCGATTTCAGTAGAACTCGGTGTTAAGATCTTTAACGAGTAGCGTTGTTTGCTGGAAGATACCGCGCGTCTACCTGAGTAGAAGCGAGAAGTAGGAAAAACTTACCGAGCCTCGGTGCAACTTGGAGCTAGGGTGCATTGGCAATCAGAAACCAAGTTCTCAATCTTCAATCACTCTTCGTTGCAATGGCTGCTGTTCAGCTGGCCACTGCTGGATCTGGTACTTTGGTTCCACTCGCGTTTTCTGAAATTGGGGCGTCTCAAGAAGCCGCTTCGTTTGCGGCGTCCGCATACTCTGCAGGGTTTTTAGTCGGGTGTTTTGTTGTCGCCAGATCGATTGCTGATATTGGCCACATCCGTGCATTTGCTTCTGGCGCAGCTATCACGATAGCGGTGGCCATACTTTTTTCTGTTTCCACCAACACACCATTTCTTGTCTTTTTGCGGTTCCTCTCCGGTTTGGCCACCGCAGGGCTTTTTTCGATCGGTGACACGTGGATCAATGAAACTGCGGAGGAAAAGACCCGGGGAAGAGTTCTCGCAGTCTATGCGATAATAGTCGGCGTAGTCGCCGTGTTCAGTCAGTTTTTAGTTTTTGTAGTGCCCGGGGATATTCGAGAGGTATTCGTCTACGTCGCTTTGTTTTACTGCATTTCGATTGTGGTCATCTCGACTACTCGCTCATCTCCTCCCAATAATGAAACCACGGTACCCATTCGAATACGCGGTTTATTTAAGGACGCCCCAGCCGCAGTCTTGGGCGTATTCGCCATGGGTATGGTGTCTACAACTTTGTTGAGCGTTGTCCCCTATAATGCTGCTCAGCTAGGGGTCGAAATAATCGATGTGGCCCTTATGGTAGCCCTCATTTATCTCGGGCGTGTCCTTTTTCAGTTTCCGCTTGGATGGCTATCCGACAAGATGGACCGTCGGAAAGTAATCTTGATAGCTACGGTAACCGCAACAGTAGTTCTTCTTCTTATGGCGGTTCTGGTCGACGTGGACTACGACCACAGCGTCAATTCATTCGACTACAACTCAATCGGCTTCGTAATCCTTTGCATTATTCTGATGCTACTAGGTGGAAGTTTGCTCACTCAATATTCTTTGCTTGTGGCGCACGCGTTGGACAGAACGGTTCCTGTCTACGTCTCTTCGGCAGCGGTAACTATGCTATTGGTTTGGACTCTCGGATCGATAAGCGGCCCCTTGATAGCCAACTTAGTTACCACTTTTTTTGGTGACATCGCGCTTTATTGGGTAAATTTTGCGGTCATGTTTTGCTTTGCACTGTATTTGGGGCAAAGGATTTGGTCAGTTGAACCCGTGTCACGAGCCGAGCAGACTTTTCACACTGAAGTCTTGCCAACCAGTACGGAAATGGCTCCTACCGAGAAACGTTAGCGCAATAATAAATTTGTGCTTGTTTGGCATGCTATACTTGAACGCAACCAAAAAGACTGCGACGCTCAATGCGCTCCCAGAGCTGGAACGACGATCAAGAGTTATGGTCCAGAAAAAAGTTGCTGGCCCGTGTGTTAGTTTAACCCAATGGAGCTAGTGGTGGAGAAGACGGGACGCGGGCATCGGAGTAAGCTGACTATTTTGCTACTGCTGCTTCTCCAACTGGGATGCTCAAATATATCTAGGAACCCAGTAAGCGAATTGGATCTAGAGAGTCCACAAGTTCCGGGCATCGAAGGTGCTCGTTATTGGGCCGATGTTGCTCCAGTCAATATCAGTGAACTGCTGGAAACAGCTCAACGTCAAAGGCGAACATCTGGGTTATCTTCAGATTATACACTAACACTATCGGGCGGAGGCGAAGATGGAGCCTTTGCTGCCGGCATTTTGAATGCATGGAGCGAATCCGGCACGCGCCCAGAATTTATGGTCGTTACCGGAGTTTCAACCGGTGCTTTGGCAGCGCCGTTCGCCTTCCTGGGTTCTGACTATGACGATGAGCTCAAAGAGTTGTACGGTGGGTTACCACCGTCCCGGATATTCAGAGGACGACTTGTAACTGGTATCCTAAGTGGTTCTTCTGTCAAAAGCTCTGACCCATTAAAACAACTTATACAGTCTTACATAACGGACGATTTTCTAGCGCAAGTTGCCAAAGAACATCGCCGCGGACGGCGTCTGTTGGTTCAGACAGTAAGCCTGGATGCACAAAGGCCAGTACTTTGGGATATGGGTGCAATCGCGAACAGCAATTCAGCGAATGCAAAAAAGGTATTCGCTGATGTAATACTCGCCTCTGCGGCAATTCCGGGCGTTTTCCCTCCGGTTTTAATTGATGTTGAGACTGATGAAGGTGTCCGGGATGAACTTCACGTTGATGGTGGTGTATATTCTCAAACCGCCTACGTGCCTGGATGGGATATCCCAAGGAAATATGCTCGCGGTGGCAAGCTGTATGCAATCCGAAACGGCAAAGTTGAGCCAGAACTTAGAGTTATTGAACCGGGGGTCTTCCAAGTGTCTGCACGCTCGCTTTCTACGCTAATCAAGGCGCAAGGCGTAGATGATCTTACGATTGCGTACAAACTAAGTCTGCAGCGAGACGCCGAATACCAAGCCACTTGGATTGGAACTGATTTCGAATATCCTCTAGCTGAGCCGTTTGATCCAGAGTACATGCAAGCGCTGTTTGACTATGGTTATCAGCGTTTTAACTCTGCGACCCTTTGGAGCGATCGTCCGCCTCGGTAAGCACGATTACTTTATTAGCGCCAAAGGGATCGTTGCTTCAGTTGGCTTGTCAGGTAAATCATAATCATTAATGTATGCACTTATGTCGATGAATGAAACTGAGCGCAACCGGTTACGACTTTGGCGCCGCTGGCAAGTCACGTTTGATCATTTTAAGTATCCGCCCCCTATGCAGAGGGTGCATCAAGCACTTGTTATTCATCCTCAACCGTGGACAACTCGCGGTTTGGCTAAATATACTAATTTGCCTCAGACAAGCGTGAGACGGCAGCTGACTTTCCTGGCTAACCCGAACGTGCAACGTGTAGACGATGGGTTTCAAATCACAGAGTTGGGATTGGCTTTGAACTGGACTGTGCATCGCGAACTGACAAAGTTCGTTCGAGGCGGGCATCGATTTAGCCAAGAGCTAATTTCCGCACACAAGCAGTCAACTGGTGCGAATGGTGTGGGCGGGGCCGACTACGAATGGCTTGCTACGCATATCTGGTGGCCAGTAATTGAGGCGCCGGAAATTCTGGACGCGTAGGTTGTTTGATAGTTTGGATTGGCAACGCCTTAAAGCTTGAACGAGTGGATGTCAGTTGTTCGTAGACTTAAGCGCTTATGTGGTTGCAAAGACTGCAGGAAACGAACTGACAATAACTCTAACTCAATTACCTACAATTGTTTAATGGGGGCAAAGGACGTGGCGGCAAAGAAAAAAATCTCTAAGAAGTCCTATGAGACAGAATTGAAGAGATTGCAGGTGGAGCTTTGCCACCTCCAAGGATGGGTGCAACGCACTAAAGCAAGAGTTGTTGTAGTATTCGAAGGGCGCGACGCTGCAGGAAAAGGCGGCGTCATCAAACGTATTACCGAGCGTGTGAGCCCACGAGTTTTTCGGGTCGTTGCGCTTCCTGCACCAAGCGACCGACAAAAGTCCCAAGTCTATGTCCAGAGGTATTTTGAACATCTTCCTGCAGGAGGCGAAATCGTCCTTTTCGACCGAAGTTGGTACAATCGCGCGGGAGTGGAACGGGTCATGGGTTTCTGTACCAACAAAGAATATGAGAACTTTTTGACCGATGCGCCCGGTTTTGAGCGATACCTTGTCAGGGAAGGTATCATACTTTTGAAATATTTTTTTGATGTTACTAGAGAGGTTCAGCAGGAGCGCTTCAAGGACCGCATGATCGATCCTAGAAAACACTGGAAACTAAGCCCGATGGACTTGGAGTCCTGGGCACGTTGGTGGGACTACACAGAAGCATATGAGAGAATGATATCGGCGACAGACAGTGTACATGCGCCTTGGTTCCGCGTTCCCGCAGACAACAAACGCCTAGCAAGGCTGAACTGCATTTCACACTTACTTCAGTCGATCCCGTATAATGAAGAGCCCTTTGTGCTTCCGGAATTGCCAAATCGCCGCGAACACAGGAAAGGTGCTCCGAAGTCCATTTCGTTCAAACATACTGTTCCGCAAAAGTACTAAACGGGCTTTGAGTCGGAACACGTCCTTTCACACTCCATTGGATTGCCCGATTTTATACCGCTTCACGTCCAAAGGTTCGCCCACCTAATAAGACAGAAAGTTTTGTCACAAGACTTTAGTTGATCGTCGTTTGTTCACTTAAAGCAGTGTTCGAAAAATTCGTCTATCTCACCTGATTGTAAAATTTCGGCTTCTTCTTCACTGTATGAATCCGGTACTTTTCCAGTGGTTCGATAGCGGACGTATTTATGTGCATAAACTAGGATAATTCCCTGCGCTAATTCATAGAATACTCTACTTTCGTTTTCATCTACTTCGACACCTTGTTTCATTATTTCATAAACACAATTTTCGGTGCCTGTTAGGATCGTCTCTTCGCCTAAGAATAAGTAAGAATGTGTCTTTTCATCTGCTGTAACTGGAACACCAGCTACACTGCAAAGGGCGATGCTGATAGCGCTTTTGATCAATTTTTTCACGTTGATAGCCCTTCTATTCTTCATAAATTGGCTTTTTTGTAAGTATCGGCCCAGTCTAGCAGCAGGATCGTTTTGTTGCACCCTTGTTCGATCATGCTCTACCATCGGACCATAATTTCCGGTTGCACCTGTGCAGCTTGTTCAAGACCGCATGGTGGTGCGGCGAAGTTAGGAGTCTGTTCATGGCAGAACCGATCGTGGTGGACAGTTTTATTGCTGTGACTCTTGGCATCGTTGTGTACTTTCTAGGATCAAGGCTCACAGAGCAGTTTGGGTTTTTGCGCAAGTACTCAATCCCCGAGCCGGTTTCAGGTGGCTTACTGGCGGCACTAGTGACACTAGGCGTGGTAACTGTGACTGGGCGAGAAGTAGTTTATGATCTGGCGTCGCGCGACTCTTTGCTGATCTACTTCTTCACCACAATTGGTCTTAATGCGAAGTTCTCAGACCTAGTTAAAGGCGGCCCACTTCTCGGCCTCATGCTTGTTTTGACCATTGGGTATATGTTTATCCAGAATGGAATAGGCATTCTCGGAGCTTCACTATTTGGCTTGCCATCTCAGGCCGGTGTGATGATGGGGACAACGTCTCTCATCGGTGGTCATGGTACAGCCATAGCGTGGGGCCCAGTTGTTGAAGAGCAATACGCTGTAGCGGGGGCGGCGGAGCTTGGCATCGCCGCTGCAACGATCGGATTAATAATGGCAAGTCTAATTGGCGGACCAATCGCCAGCTACTTGATTGCGCGTGACCGGCTCGAACCAAGCGCGAAAGAGAAAACATCGATTTCCAGTTCCAATCAAGACGCTATTGAGGTGATAGCTTCTACTGATCCAACCGGTGGCCCGACGAATCCTGGAATGATGAGAGCTATTCTTTGGACGCATCTAGCAATTGTGATTGGCTTCATTGCAGATGAGTCGCTGGAATTAACCGGAGCAAACCTGCCGCTCTTCGTGCCATGCCTTCTTTCCGGTATTTTACTTGCAAACCTGACGCCGAGAGTTTTTCCGAAGATCAAGACACCAACGGGTACCGCCTCGTTGAAACTATTACAGGACTTTTCGTTAGCAGTGTTTCTTTCAATGTCTCTAATGAGTATGCAGCTTTGGACTTTGGCGGGTTCCGCTGGTGTTTTAGCCGTCACTATGACGCTTCAAGCTGCGGCTGCGGCAGCTTTCATCATATTCGTTGTCTATCGAACGATGGGGCGAAACTATTTTGCTGGCGTGATGTCTGCAGGTTTCGCTGGTTTCGCTCTTGGAGCTACACCAACGGCCATAGCCAACATGACGGCTGTGACGCATAAATATGGCCCGTCTCCGCTTGCCTTCATTGTACTTCCGCTGGTTTCAGCTTTTTTTGTCGATATTGCCAATGCATTTATTATCCAATTGTTCGTCTCGAACTTACCTTAGATTCAGGCTCAATTGAGTTTCATAGCCAGAAGTCGACCCCTGCAGCCAAAGCGATAGCGGAGAAGAACGTCGTTGGTTACCAATCGTATCGGCTATCGACACGCCATCAAAAAATCATCTCGATAAGGCTTCGGCGTTACAACGACGCTTGTCGGATTGAGCGGATATTTTGCTTTGCTTTTTTCCTGGGATACAGACGTGTATCCATTTTCTTCTCAATCTGCTGTGTAGGTCGTGCCCGAATTTAGTTCAACTGTAAAGCTACTATCATCATTTGGGCACTTCATGCTGACGCGGACCTATTATTTAGCGGCGTTAGTCGGGCAAGCTACGTTCCAAGAGGGGGTTAACGAGCCCAATCGAAGGTCGCTCAAACACATTTAGCAGCAGAGTTTATCGAGTTGGGAAAACTCCTGCTGGCCCCCAACAGCAATTTACTAGTCTTTCAAGCCGCGCTGCATCCTTCCCACGTGGCGAAAAATGTCGGTGAGCATTGCCGTCATCAAACCAAACATGAAAAAACCGTTTGCACCAGTCATCCCGCCAAGCAACCTCTGGTGCTGTGGGACGACTACATCGCCAATACCCAAGGTCGTATATGCTACCAATGAGTAGTACACCGCCTCTTCCAGCGTGCTGAATACTGACATCTGCAAAAAAACTAGGGCCCACAACCAAACGCCAAATGTGGTCACGCTCATTATGCAAACCACGACCATGATCAATACAACCACGAATGACATAAATCGGTTGTCCGAATGGCGAAGCCACGGCTCCATTTTTTCAAGTACTTCATTGAGAACGCCCCACATTATCGCGCCTGTCATAATTGAGAACAGCGTGATAACTGAGCCCAGCAACAATTGACCAATCACGAGACTTTCTCCTTTGCCGTTTCTTGTACCGGTGCCGCCAAGGCAAAAGTTGCTTCGCACGGAGGTCCGCGCGCGGCACATGATTTTAAAGGTCGAAGGCGGTAACCCTAAGATTTCGAGTGCGGCTTATTTCTCCAGAACCAACTTTCTGCGTATCGCGAAGTGGCATTCGTCAGTTTTTGAATTGTCACACCGAAACATTCTTTTACCGGTAGCGCTTAAAATCATTATCAAAATCCTTCGACCTTTTATATTCTAAAATACGAATGAAATGGGGACTTTAGACTTGATTTCTGAGGTGCCAAAGCCACGCGATTGCAGGCCGAACGCGGTCGCCATGCAACTTTTGGCCTTGTTTCTCATGTTTAGCGCTTTAACGCCTTCGGTGTTGGCTGAGGAAGTTGAGGACTATTCCGGTCTCAGACTCAGCCTTCCATTTGCCTTTTATAATGAAACATTTGGTCTGAGCGCAGGCTGGGTAGAAGGACGGGTAGGTTACCTGCAACCTCAGGCTAGGATACTTGGCACAATTATTGCTGGTGACACTGGCTCAGCAACAGGTTTTCTTGCTGCGGAAGACTTACAGGTCCCTCGATGGAAGCGCCTCTTTATCGATCCCATATTTTCTCTCGGTTATTACAACGACGCAGACACATATGTAGACGGCAATCCGGATTTCGCAGGGGAGCGAGCTGGAACGAATGACTCGAACAAAGACAACTTTGTCACAGGAAGCGGTTCGGACGTGTTTTCGCGAGTCCGGTTCAAGTATCTTTTGCCGATAGGTCACGGTCGCAATCAAGTTGTTCCTGACTACAGTATACGCGATGGCTTCCTGGTTTCCGGCGCGACAGGTGGATCGTCTCTGAACCCATTTGAAAGTGGGCGAAGCTTTTTTGAGATAAGGCCGTTTCACAGAGCGTTGGTGAGCGACGGAGATGATTTCGACGGCGAGTTACGAACGAATGGTCTTGATTTCGTCTACTTCTGGGATAACCGTGACTTTCCGGTGAACCCCACGAAAGGCGTTGGCCTCAAGCTGCAATACTCAAGGGATTTCGGCTGGTTTGACAGCACAGATTCCTGGACTGTGATGCAGGCTGAATTTGATGCCTATCACGATTTTGGTGAGTCTGCGTGGTTTCGTAGTCGTGTGCTTGCATTCGATTTCTGGACTGCAGACACACCGTCATGGAGTGAAAATGGTGGAGTTATCTCCAATCGTCCTCCTCCTTACACTGGAGCCACGCTTGGAGGTTTGTTTCGTATGCGCGGCTTTCCGGAAGAGAGATTCAATGATCGTTCTGCCATCTACTATTCTGCGGAACTTCGCATGACCCCGTATTGGAATCCATTCGACCAATGGCCCGCCGCCCAAGAATTGCTGGGTGTTGAGTGGGTGCAGTTTGTTCCATTTGGTGAGATGGGCCGCGTCGCAGGCAGTTACGATCTTGGCGAACTGCATTCTGACATGAAATGGAGCGCTGGTATTGGGTTGCGCGCATGGGTTCAAGGCTTTGTAGTCAGAGCAGATACCGCATTTTCTGACGAAGGTGTTAGGCTGCAGATGATGATTGGACAACCATTTCAGTTTTGAAATGAACGCAGTTTCCTTCAGCCCAAAATAACTTTTTCTAAGCTCTGGAAATCTTGGAAACCAATTTGCGAAGTGCTAATTGTGCAGGCAGTGGTATGCCTCACATCAATAGCTTGAGGGCGAGTGTTAAATACAATTGCCAGCCATGCATTCCCGTATGCCAATCCATCCTCTTGTAAGGAACGCCTGTTAAGTCGCTTAATTCCAGCGCCATTCAAGCCAGCTACAAGCTATAGCCGACCCTGCTAATCTGTTGAGTTTTTGGCACTTCAATAGTCGGCATCTGGAAGACGGAACTGTATTTCTTAGGAACCACTTTAGTGGATCAGCTCAGAGGGACATGTTCACAACAAAGAAGGCTTCGAGCAGAACTTTCTTGTCAGGCCCATTGTATCAGTGAAACTTGGTCTCTCCCGCGCTCTCAGAAACCGTTGTTCCTTTTTCACCGCGAACGGCTGCAGGAACATCTGCGAGGGCGCAAATGATGGCGCGACCGCCCGAGGATCGCACAAAGTCTTGTGCAGCCTGGACCTTGGGGCCCATTGACCCGGCGGGGAAATCGTACTCATCCAATGAATCCGGAGTGATCGATCTAATACCTGTTTGTTCAGGCGTTCCCCAGTTCAGGAACACGGCTTCTGCATCTGTAGCGATAACAAAGAAATCTGCTCCAAGGTTCTGCGCCAGAAGGCACGAGGCAAAGTCCTTGTCGATGACGGCTTCGACCCCGACCAGTTTCCGTTCAGCACCTGCCTCGTACATCGTCGGGATGCCACCACCGCCAGCAGCGATCACGGTCGCGCCCTTTTCCAGAATCCAACGGATAGGTTCGACCTGAAAGATACGTTTCGGGCGGGGCGACGGCACAACGCGTCGCCAGTACTCGCCATCCGGTTTCACCGTCCAGCCCTTGTCAGCCGCCTCTTTCTTGGCGTCCGCTTCGGAATAGACCTGACCGATGAACTTGGTCGGGTTGTCAAAGGCCGGGTCGCTTGGGTCAACCTCGATCATGGTCAACAGGGTGGCGATGTTATGCTCGAAGGGCAGGATATTCCCAAGCTCCTGCTCGATCATATAGCCGATCATGCCCATCGTTTCGCCGACCAAAACGTCCAGCGGGTACTCCTCGACATCCGTATACATGATCTCTTGCAGAGCCAGCATTCCGACTTGCGGGCCATTGCCATGAGTGATGACGGTTTCGTGCGCTTCGCAGAGCGGGGCGAGGGCTTCTGCGGCAATCTTCGCGTTTTTGCGCTGATTGTCCGCTGTCATCGCCTCACCCCGTTTGAGAAGCGCGTTGCCGCCGAGTGCTACAACAACGCGTCCCATGGTTCAGGCTCCCAATGTGGCGACGAGGATCGCCTTGATGGTGTGCATCCGGTTTTCGGCTTGCTCGAACGCTATGTTCATGTCGCTTTCGAACACTTCCTCGGTCACTTCCATCTCGGTGATGCCGAACTGTTCGTGAATGTCCTGACCGACCTTGGTCTCCAGATTGTGGAAGGCGGGCAGGCAGTGCATGAACTTGACGGCTGGATTACCGGTTTTCTTCATCAGATCCATGTTGACCTGGTAAGGGCTCAGCAGCTTGATCCGCTCAGCCCAGACTTCTTTAGGCTCACCCATCGACACCCAGACATCGGTATGAATGAAGTCCGCGCCCTCTACGGCCGAGGTATCGTCGGTGATGGTCACACGTGCGCCGGTCTTTTCAGCCCGCTCCATCGCCAAGTCGCGCACATCGTCATGGGGCTGGGTTTCTTTCGGAGAAATCATCCGGACGTCGCAGCCCATGATCGCGCCCAACATCAGTAGCGAGTTGCCCATGTTCGACCGACAGTCGCCCGAATAGGCATAGACAATGTCCTTGCGAGGCTTGTCAGCGTGCTCGATCATGGTCTGCATATCGGCAAGCATCTGGGTCGGATGCCAGTCGTCGGTCAGGCCGTTATAGACCGGAACACCGGCATATTCTGACAGCGTTTCAACCATGTCCTGACCGGCACCGCGGAATTCAATCCCGTCGAACATGCGGCCCAAAACGCGCGCCGTGTCTTTCATCGACTCCTTGTGCCCGATCTGCGAGCCCGATGGATCGAGATACGTAATGTTCGCACCCTGATCGTAGGCCGCCACTTCAAAGGCGCAACGAGTACGCGTCGAGGTCTTCTCGAAGATCAGGCAGATGTTCTTTCCGGTCAGCGAGGGCTGTTCGGCGCGGGCGTATTTGGCGCGTTTCAGATCGCGGGCCAGATCCAGCAGGTACAGCATTTCACGCTGGCTGAAATCGGCGATTTTCAGATAGCTACGGCCTTTGAGATTAAATGCCATTTTGTCTCTCCCTAACAAAAAATCAGTGGGCGCAGGGGGCTGCACCCGTAGTAAATTCAATAGGCGGGGTCGCGGTCGATCGGGCAGGTCATGCAGTGGCCACCACCGCGACCACGCCCCAGTTCCTGACCCGAGATTTCGATCACCTCGACGCCGGCTGCGCGCATCTTGCCATTCGTAAACGTGTTGCGCGCATAACCGACGACCACACCGGGCGAGAGGGCCACGACGTTATTGCCGTCATCCCACTGTTCGCGCTCGGCCTGGAACTCGTTGCCACCGGTCGAGATGACCTCCAGCGAGTTCAGCCCCAGCGCTTCTTTGTAGACGTCGAAAAGGTGCCCTTCTTCGACCCTTGCATCGAACAGTTTCTTGTCGTCTGGGCGAAGTGAAATGCACGTGATCTGATCCGCGACTTCCGTGAATGCAGTCACTTTGTCGTGGTCAAGACAAGTGAAGACAGTATCCAGATGCATGGCCGCGCGGCTTTTAGGCATCGCGCATGCGACAACTCTCTCTGCCCCACCTTTTTGGAATAGTGCCTGCGCAAGAAGGGTAACAGCTTGACTCGTCGTTCGTTCACCCATCCCGATAAAAACGGTTCCTTTACCTACAGGCTGTACGTCGCCGCCTTCGACTGAGGCATTAGCAAAATCTTCATCGCTATCGCCCCACCAGATATCAAACTCGGATTCCTTAAACATCGGATGGAATTTATACACCGCACGCATCATTAAGGTCTCAGGTTTGCGAGCGGGCCAAAACATCGGGTTCGTTGTCACACCGTTGAATATCCAACACGAAGGATCTCGTTGGAAAAGAGCGTTCGGCACAGCGGGTAATACGAACTCACTTTGGGTGATCAAATCGTCGAATTTTGGGTCAATGGTCCCCTTGGGTAATTCCGCGAATATGATTCCCCCAAGCATGTGGCGCGCGAGATCTGCAGCTTTCATCTCGTCCAGCCAAGCTCTCATCTCAACAGACACACCAAGGCCAACAATTTTTGGAATGATCAATCGGTCAAGCATGAAAGACCTAGCGCTACTATCACTAAGCACTTCAGCCAATAGATCCTGGATGTCATAGACCTCGACCCCGCGTTCACGCATGAGCGAACAGAACTCGGCATGGTCCTTTCGAGCTTGCTCGACCCATATGACGTCGTCGAACAGCAACTCTTCGCAATTTCTCGGTGTCAGTCGATCATGTGCAAGCGATGGGCGCGAGACGATAACCTTGTTGAGCTTTCCGATCTCGGAATGAACGCCGAGCTTCATGGCAAATCTCCTTTCGAGGCAACAGTTGTCTGAATATCTTCGTCGTCGTTGGCCTGGCTCCAGCGGACCCAAACATGGATGGGAACACCTGCAAGCAGTAATACAGAGCCAATTAGTACGGTTTCCGCTCCGGACCCGATAAAGGCCCATACTGAGTAGATGAAGCCCAGGCCGCCGAGGACAACGACCTTGGTCAATTCCGGACCGTGCAGAACCTGACCACCCTTCAGGCGGATCATGATCTCGGCGACAGAGCAGACCGCGTATGGCAAAAGGCTCGCGACTACTGCAAGTAAAATGACAAAGTTGAACGCGGCAACCAACCCTTGCGCATAGTTCATGATAATCAAAACCGAGGCCAATACATTCGATAAAATCAACGCGTTTGCGGGTGTCCCGAATTTCGATTTTTTGCCTAATGCGGCCGGAAATACTTTGTCCAAGGCGGCGCCGTAAGGAACCTGCCCACTGAGCAGGGTAAAGCCATTAAGCGTACCAAAGGTCGAGATAACCGCGCCGCAGGCCACGAGTATTCCGCCGAATGCGCCGAACATGACCTCACCGACAGCGGCGAGCGGTGCTGATGATACTGCCAGAATGTTAGAGGGGATGACGCCCATCGAAACGGCCGTTACCGCAATGTAGACACTGGCCGCGATAATAACGCCGATGATGGTGGCGCGGGGAATGGTCTTTTCCGGTTCTACCACATCGCCAGAGGGCACGGTGGCAGATTCAAGTCCAAGATAGGCCCAAAGCGTCAGTGCCGCCGCTGCGGAAATGGCTGAAACTGCAGTCGTTCCACTTTGATTGACCGGAAGGTAATTTTCATGCTCGATCCAGAAGATGCCCAATGTGCCAATCAATATAAGCGGCGCGAGTTTGAGCACGGTGGTCACGATCTGAACTAAACCAGCGCCTTCGACCCCGCGGATATTAACCAGTGTCAGCGACCAAATCGCGACCAGAGCAGTCGATAGCCCGTACATGGGGACTTCGACGATGATCGGGAAAAGAAAGCCCAGATAGCCGATTAAGGCTACGGCTACGGCCGCGTTTCCCGTCCAGAGTGCAATCCAATATCCCCAGGCAATGATGAACCCTGCAAAGTCACCGAACGCTTCTTGCGAATAGGCATAGGGACCACCGGGTTTGGAAACGACCCGCGACAAGCGTCCGAAAATGATCGCAAGAACCAACGCCCCAGCCGACGTTAAAACCCACCCGCCAATTGCAATTGGTCCAAACGGTGCAAGCGATGCCGGAAGTAAAAACACACCTGACCCGATCATGTTTCCAACGACCAGAGCGATACAAGCCGTCAGCCCAAGGGCACCGGATGTCGATGTTGTCTCTGTGGCGGAGCGATCGGTCATTGCGACGGCTCAGTTCGATGTTGTGTCTGAAGTCTCGGTTGCTGGACCGTCAATCCCCGGATCAGTTATGGCCCCAACGGTGAGTGCCGCGCAGATGATCACGGCCAGAATTACGAGCAGCGGGAAAACAAAACGTAGCCACCTGTCGTATGACACGCGGCCAATGGCTAGCCCTCCCATGACGACGGCAAATGTCGGGTTGAACAGGTTCACCCATCCGTTTGCCGACTGGTACGCTGTAACCACAAGGTCACGACCGACGCCCGCAAAGTCTGCCAGTGGCGCCATGATCGGCATCGAAAGCGTGGCCAGCCCTGACGAGGACGGCACCAGGAATGACATCAAGATCTGAATGCCAAACATCGCGTTGATAAAGGCAAACTCGCTCAACCCCGAGACAAACCCCTCGGCTGCAGCAAGGATCGTGTCGGTAATTTTGCCCGCGTCCATAATGACGACAACACCGCGCGCGACGCCAATGATCAGGGCCACGCCCAGCAAATCGCGCGCGCCATCAACGAAGGTTTCCACAAAAGTCCCCTCGTCCATTCTGGACCCTTCATCCGCTTTCCCGACCCACCAAACGATGATGGACATCACCAGGAAGAGACCGGACATTTCGGCCATCCACCACCCCAGCGCGACAACACCATAGATCATA
The DNA here is from genome assembly GCF_056531925.1 of Ruegeria sp. J8. Lineage (NCBI taxonomy): Bacteria > Pseudomonadati > Pseudomonadota > Alphaproteobacteria > Rhodobacterales > Roseobacteraceae > Ruegeria > Ruegeria sp. J8. Next base: position 603,981 of record NZ_JBQFMR010000002.1, on the reverse strand, counting down.
ATGGCGAAGGTAATCCCGAACAGGAGCAAGATGGTGGAACGGGTTCGAGTCAACTCTGGCAAAGCGCCATCGCCGGCCGACCCTTTGAGAAAATGTCTTCTGTTTTCCTCGGCTTGATCCGCAACCACAGATGCAGAAGGATCGGCCTTTACTCGCTTTGCGTATCTCATGACAAAAGCGATACCAGCTGCCAGGCAGAGAATGAGGATAATGAACCTCAAAACGATGCCAGTCGTAAATGGAATACCAGCGCCTTGCGAAGCTACGACTGTTGCAAACGCGTTGAAGGTCGAGCCAAGAGTGCCGATTCCAGCACCTAGCATGATCACGGCAACACCGGTCAGTGAATCATATCCCGCGCGTATGAAAACCGGAATTATGAGAGCATAAAACGCCAGTGTTTCCTCAGCCATGCCGTAGCTTGTGCCGCCAAAGGCAAAAGCGATCATCAGAATCGGGATCATTAAAATCTCGCGGCCTTCAAGCCTATGCAGCAACCAACCAATGCCAGCATCGATAGCCCCTGTTTTGGTAACGACCATCAGGAAACCACCAATGACCAGTACAAACATAGCGACATCAATTGCTGCACTTGATGAACTTCCCAGAAGCCCAGGATCATACATACCTGCAATCGGGGCCAGGATGACGGCCGTAAGCCCCTGAGGGTTAGACTCGACTTCGTGATAGGTGCCCGGAACAGGAGCTTCGCTGCCCAGAGCTTCGTTCATCTGACGGTCATACTCACCGGCTGGAATAACCCAAGTTAGCACCGCGACAATAGCGATCAGAGCAAACAAGATTGTGAATGCAGTAGGAAACTTGAATTTGGACATAACTAACTCTCGCGTTGAAGGTACAGCGACGCAAAAAAACGAGCATGTATCTAGATTCGTTTCAATTTTTGGCGAGCCAAAATGGCTCAATGGAAAGTGAAAAATCGAGGGCAGGAAGTAGACTAGCAGTGATTCGCGCTGTGTTTGCGCGAAAATTTGCACCCACGTTGTAATGAAAGGGGCTTCTATGCAGCATGCTTTCCATGCCACGGATGACCGAGAAACACATCCGACAGCTCCTTGGGTGATCGAGAAAACTGCGTTAACCGAAACACTAGCTGTAGATCCTAAACACGGTTTGAGCTCGGAAACCGCAAAGGAACGCCTCTCCCGATACGGTCTGAACCGTCTATCCGAAACCGAGGCTGAACCGGCGTGGAAAATGCTGCTCGTTCAATTTAAGAGCCCACTCCTAATAATCCTTATGGTGGGTGCGGTTATTTCAGCTTTCACCGGACATTGGATCGACGCCGTGGCGATCTTCGTGATCGCGATCTTCAATGCCTTCATCTCGTTTTGGCAAGAGTTCAAGGCAGAACAATCACTCGCCGCACTTCGCGAGATGTCAGCACCTCAGGCTTTGGTAAGAAGGGATGGTGACCAGGTACAAATAGCCGCTTCTGATCTGGTCCCCGGCGACATATTGATAGTTAAAACAGGCGATATCCTTGCCGCTGACATTCGCTTTCTCCAAGCCAACAGAATGCAGGTTGATGAAGCTGCACTAACCGGAGAGTCCGAACCTGTGGACAAACATGATCGCAAGATCAACGACCAGGAGGTCGTTCTTGCCGACCGTCTCAACATGGGTTTCATGAGTACCCTTGTCACTGGTGGAACCGGCGAAGGCGTCGTGGTTGGAACTGGCATGAGAACCGAGGTTGGCCATATCGCGGATCTGATGTCAGCAGCTAAGGAACCAAAGACGCCGCTGCAGCTCAAAATCGAAGCACTTTCGAAGGTACTTATTATCGCGGCCCTTATCGTCGTGGCTATCGTCATTGGTATCGGCGTTATAAACGGCATGGACCTCGCTGAAATGCTAAATACCGCGATTTCTCTGTCAGTAGCAGCCATTCCAGAAGGCCTACCAACTGTCGTCACAATACTTTTGACGCTCGGATCTCAGAACATGGCTTCGAATAACGCTCTAGCCCGAAAACTGTCTTCGGTGGAAACGTTGGGCGCCACTTCTGTTATCTGCTCGGACAAGACTGGAACTCTTACACAAAACCAAATGCAGGTAATGCGCATTTGGGCTGGGGGCGAAACATGGGAGGTAAGCGGCGCTGGCTTTGACACGTCAGGTGAATTTCTGGACTCGAAGAACGAAGCCACAAAGGTCGAAGAGGGGACTCCTTTATGGCCTGTGCTGATGATCTCCGCTTTTTGCAACGATGCCCGGTTGATTGGTGAAGGTGCTGAGACCTCGGTGCAAGGTAACCCGACTGAAGGTGCGCTTCTGGTCGCTGCGGCAAAGGCAGGAATTGATGTCGAAGAATTGAGTGCTCGTCGGAGCGAGGCTCTTCAATCATTCCCCTTTGATTCAACAAGAAAAATGATGTCCGTCTTCGCACAGCTTCCCGATGGGCGGACTGTTTTGGTCGCAAAAGGGGCGCCTGACGTAATTTTGTCGCGAGCGGTTAAGGTCCGCATCGGCGAGGAGGAGCGCCAAATAACGCCTGAACTGCGAGCTGATATAGAAGATGTCATTGACAGCTTTGGTGAGCGGGCTCTCAGAACTTTGGCGGTGGCGTATCGCGAAGTTTCCCCAGACGAACTGGATCACGACAACCCCGAACAGGAAATCGTGCTCGCTGGTATCCATGGTATTATGGATCCCCCCCGACAAGAAGTGCCGCATGCCGTAGCAGAAGCCACTGGTGCCGGAATCCGTACGGTTATGATTACTGGTGATCACGCCGTCACCGCCAAGGCTATAGCCGAGCAAATCGGTGTACTGTCGGGTTCACAGCAAGCCGTATTCACGGGTGCTGAGCTCGATCAAATGAAAGATGAAGATTTAAATAGCGCCGTGAAGAACGCAGCTGTGTTTGCGCGCGTGACGCCTGAGCACAAACTTCGCATCGTCAAAGCACTTCAGACCAATGGTGAAGTGGCCGCGATGACTGGAGATGGCGTGAACGATGCGCCAGCGCTTCGCGCGGCTGACATCGGTGTCGCCATGGGGATTACCGGGACACAGGTTGCCAAGGACAGCGCCGCGTTGATTCTTCTGGATGATAACTTCACGACTATTGTCACGGCCGTTCGTGAGGGCCGTAGAATCTTTGACAACCTACTGAAATTCGTCCGGCAAGCTCTGACTGCCAACGTTGCGGAAGTTACCACTATACTTTTCGCTTTCCTGCTAATGGGCGCAGACCCCCTCCTTCCGATCACACCGCTTATGATCCTCTGGGTGAACTTGGTTTCAGATGGCTTACCCGCACTGGCGCTGGGATTTGAAAAAAGCGAGCCGGATCTAATGAGACGCCCGCCACGCCCGCGCGACGAGGACATGTTTGGCGGCGGAATGAAAGAGCGGATTCTGATTAGGGGCAGCGCATTGGGACTTCTGACCTACTACGTATTTCAAGAGTTTCTCGAACGCGGCGCCTCTCTGGAGCACGCGCAAACAGCAGCCTTCATGACCCTCATATTTGCCCAAATTTGGCATGTCTTTGACGCGCGAACTACAACGACGCTTTACCGTAAGTCGCCCCTTGGCAACACCATACTGCTGGGCGCAGTTGGCATTTCAATCGTTTTATCGTTGTTGGCAATTTATTCCGCTCCGGGCCATTTCGTTCTGGGCACGGTTCCGCTGCCTCTTTCACATCTGCTGGGAACGTTCTTTGTCGCGGCGCTTCCGACACTCGTGCTTTCTGGCTTAAAGGAAATGTTCAACCTTAAATTCGTTTAAGCGGAATGAGTGTGGTTAAAATGGCTAATCCAAAAATAGTGGTCACGTGTTTTACTTGGAAAGGAGGATCTTACTAAACTTGTAGACGGAGGGATTTAATCTTTTAGGCTTCTCGGATTAGTTTGCGGCGCGTTTTGAAGCGAACTCAGGAATAGTCATCGGCTTCTGCGGATTGCAAGTCGCGCCATAAACAGATCGAGGTTTCTTTTGTGGTTGGCCGTGTGGATTTCGGATTTTTTTCAACGGGGCTAGCGAGCCAGTCCTGCGGGAAAAAAAGACATTTGGCGCTAGAGTGACGCTGAAAATCGTCGAGGTAAGCTCGGCTGAAATGAAACACTGATAGCATAGGATATTTCCGTTGGGGAGCAAGCGATGGTGGCGCAGAGAACGCCCGCTTGGCATCCTGAAGTAGCAAAGAGGGGGAGGTGATAAATGGAACACAAGGATCCATTTGTAGAAAAACTTCAGGTCGTAATTCGGTTCGCCGTCCGTATTCTGGCCGTAATGATGGTTCTGGTTATACTACTTGGCGTCTTGGATGTGGCCTGGACCCTTTATCAGAAACTAATCAATCAGCCTGTCTTCATCCTGACAATCTCTGAAATATTAGCGACTTTTGGCGCCTTCATGGCGGTGCTAATCGCTATCGAAATATTCGTAAACATCACAATTTATCTTCGTGACGATGTAATCCATGTGAAGATAGTGGTTGCGACGGCGCTCATGGCCGTCGCGCGGAAGGTCATTATACTCGATACAGAAAAAACTAGCGGACTGGATTTGGTCGGCTTGGCTCTTCTAGTGATTGCTTGTTCACTCGCCTATTGGCTGGTTCACGATATGCCGTCCTTTAGCGTTCGGTTTGGGCGAACCAAAAGCGCTGAAGAAGCCAAGGAAGAACAATAGTGCCAGTACTTTTCTGTCCTCAGGGGGAAATTCACTCAAGATACTCATTTGTGTGGCGACGAGTGGGTGGACATCTATTACTACATTTTGACTAATTGAGGGTATGAAAGTACGTCTTCATATCGGCGTTGCGACGTTATTCACGTTCCTCACCTTAGCCGTAACAACATTGCTTGTTGCCATTCTCTATTTTGGCAACAAAGAACTCGCCATTCGTACCGCGAATGAGCGGATGACCGAGGCCAGAAATCAGTCAGTCGAAGAGATGCTAACCGTAATACGAGGAGCGGGAAATGTCGTATCTTCTGCGTCCGTCTTTCTTTCTAGGTTTACGGAGTATGCTGGCTCAAGTGCAGGTTTGGAAGTGCTCTATTCGCAGATGCAGGGTAATGAGCACTACTATGGTTTATATTTTGGAGAGGAAAAATCCGGCGACTTTTTCCAAAACATTAACCTGCCAAAACACTGGAAAACCTTTGGACCGAGCGCTTTGCTAGTGCCGGAAGGAGTAGATCGCGTTCAACGGATTATTTCCGAGCAATTTGGCGAGCGCGTCGAAACTTACTTTTGGTCCAATGCCAGTTCGCTGCCCACACCATTTCTTAGTGGAACCACTGTCTACGATCCTCGAACGCGCCCTTGGTATCGCGGGGCGTTGGAGCAAAGCGGCGTTTACGTTTCGCCGCTTTATCAGTTTGAGAGTACAGGGCGTCTGGGTGCAACGTTCTCAAAAACCGTGGTCGACAACGAAGGTAAATTGCTTGGCGTCGTCGCGCTCGACATAACAATATCGGCACTTTCGCAAATCCTAGACGATATCAGGATTGGCGATCATGGTTTGGTTTTCATGCTAGATCGCGAAGGTCGCCTACTTTCGTACACCAGCACGCGATCCAAATGTGGAGAGCCGCGCTTCGTGAGTTCCAATACGAATGGGTCAATTGAAGGCAGTAGCAAAATTATTGACAGTGTCATTGATGAGTGGCGAGCAAACCAGCAGGATTTTTTTCGCATAGCTCCAGCATCCGATGGAAGAAGCTATATCGCATCTGTGATGCCAATCCCTGAAGTCTTCGGTGCCCAACCTACGCTCGGGCTTATAGTGCCGGAAGATGAGTTTATCGGAGACATAAAAAGAAATACGACCCGTGCTATGCAATTCGGCGTACTTGCTTTGACCCTGGCCGTCGCATTTACCTTTGTTGTCGCTCGTCTGTTGAGCAAAAATCTTGTGCGCGTGGCAGCTGAAGCAAGAAAAGTCAGTAACTTTGAACTAAGTGAGGACTTGAACCTGAAATCAAATATTCAGGAAGTTGCCGAACTCGAAACAGCGATTGCAAGTATGAAAGCTGGAGTGTCGAGTTTCGGTGCGTTCGTACCAAAGGAGCTGGTGCGCTCTATCCTTTCAAAAGCAGAGAGAATTAGCGTTGGGGGAGAGTCGCGCGACGTTACCCTGATGTTCGCCGACCTTAAAGGGTTTACGCGCCAGACCGAGGGACTTGAACCAGAAGTTCTGATGCCTGCTTTGTCCGAGTATTTCGAAGCAATGGAAAAAGAGATATCTGGTAATCAGGGTACAGTGGATAAGTACATTGGAGATGCCATTATGGCTCTATGGAACGCTCCGCTCGATGATGCTGATCACCCTGTTCACGCTTGCCGAGCAGCTTTGGCGTGTTTGCAGGCTGAGGCGAGTCTCAATTCTGATAATGGAGCGTTACCGTTGCGTCCGTTGCAAACACGTTTCGGCCTACACACAGGTCGCGTAGTTGTCGGCAACGTTGGGTCTCTTTCGAGATTGCAATACACAGCACTGGGTGCTGCCGTAAATTTTGCTTCCAGACTGGAGGGGTTGAACAAAGTTTACGGTACAAGGATTCTCGTGTCGTCAGATGTGGCCGTTCATGTCGAGAGCATGTTTTTGCTGCGCGAAGTTGACCATGTTGTGCCTGCCGGAACTAGTTTTCCTAGTCGTATCTTTGAACTAATCGCGGAAAAAGATGATGAGAGTGGCTTTCTGGCAAGCGTAGCCAAGAAACGCGAACTCGAAGAATGGCGTGTATGCTATGACTTGTATCAGTCTGGAAAATGGGCCGATGCATTAGAAGCCCTCCAGACGCATCGAGAAATTGCAACTAACAAGCTTGTTGTAGATGTCTTTATCGAACGTTGCAGCCGTTTCGCGTTTAAACCACCGGCCGCTTGGGATGGCGTTTACCGTTTCGAGAAGAAATGAATTTGCAGCGCATGAAACAACCAACCTGATGGGTCTCAGGCCAATGATGCGCTTACAATCAAAATGGGCCGGTCAAATCCGACTAACCAAAAAACGGACATTGCTTCAGGTAACGGCGTTCGTCGGTTGTGAGCTCAAAAAAGACATCGCATTTGGTGATGGATTCCGATGAAAAAATCGCCTAAATGCTATAGATTTGGCGCCAATCAGTGCGGCATGCTAGCATTCGCAAGAGATCGAGGTTTGAGGTGAGCCAGACACGGGGGGCACCATGTCAAAGACGCTATATGAACGTCTGGGAGGAACGGATGGTATTCGGCGAATAGTCGACGTTCTGGTGGACAATCACTCTAAAAACCCAGTTGTCGCTGCACGATTTGCGGGAACTGAGATGGAGCACCTCAAACAAATGGCAGGAGACTTCTTCATAACTGGTTCTGGCGGGCCTGAGATCTATACGGGCAAGGATATGGTTGCTACGCATCGGCACATGAACATCAGCGGAGATGAGTTTGTCGCAGTTCTGGACGACGCCATGAATGCCCTAAAGGCCAACGACGTCGGCCAACGGGAACAAGAAGAGGTCTTATACATTCTATATAGCCTCAAGGACCAAGTTGTAGGTATCTGAATTTCGCCACAACCGCGTAGAGTCGGCAATCTTCAAAATCTTCAATCAAAGCTTGTTTTCCCCGCATGGTGGTCGTTCGCGAAATTTAGACCAACGTCTTCCTTGAGCCCAGTACTACCGCTTCGGTGATTTTGCGAGCACGGTAGATACGGTGCGCGTCTTTCTACTTCTTGTGATCGCGATTGCGCCCAGCACTAAGGCACATGCCAAAGCTTGAGGTAAAGAGATGGCTTCGCCAAAGGCAAGATATCCCACGGCAAACATCGTGGGCAATTCGATGCTTCCGACGACCGCCGTTTGGGACGCCCCAATGACAGGTGAGCATATCGTGTAGATAAGCTGGGGCACGAAAGCAGTAACCAGACCAATACCAACAATGAAAAGCCAATCGGTTTGTTCCCTTGGGAGAAGCTCTCCAACCTCAGCACCCAGGATGAGCGGTGCGAGGCCCAGTACAGACCCCAGAGAAACTGACGCGATGCGTGCCAACGGCGTAATCCGTGACAACCTATGTACCAGGACGCAGATTCCGAAGCCAAACCCAAATGGGGCGGCAAGGGATAGCAGCAGCGTCGGTAGATGTTCCGCAGCCACTGACGCAGGCGAGCCAGCAAATCGATCCGCTTTGCGCTGTGCATGCAGAGGTCAGGTCTTCAGGTGTGGATTTTGGTTTGGGTTGTTGGTTCTGCTGGTTCAGCAAGTTTTTCAGTTGTCCCTTGTGCAAGGCATCCAAGAAGTTCGCTACTTCCCGGCTGCTCAGGTTGCCAAGAGCGACCAATGCATGTCGGGATGTTATTCTTGGGTTCAAAGACGCACCCAGATATAGCGATCCAAATTGAGAGGTTCGTCAAGTGTTACCCATAGGTTCGAAGGTACTGCCACATTGCCAAGTTCCATTTGCTTGATCATAGTGTGGTGTTCGACGCCCAATGCCTTGGCCAAAGCCTTTAGAGTGTATCCCTTTTTCAGTCGGACATCTTTGAGACGCGCAGCCAAGTTGCTTCGGTTGGGGCCACCCGCTGTCGCCGTGCTCCTGTCCGAAGTGATCGCACGTGCCGAGTGGTCAGGCATCCGCAAGTATTAAATCGCTCGCCTTTTCACCGATCATGATCGCAGGTGCGTTGGTGTTTCCGCTGACGATTTCTGGCATGATCGAGCAATCAGCGACCCGCAGATTTTCTATTCCGTTGACTTTCAGTTTGGGGTCTACGACTGCATCGCCCGACGCGCCCATCGCGCAAGTGCCCGTCGGATGGTAAATCGAAACAGAATTCGACCGTGCCCAGTCCAGTGTGCCTTCGTAATCATCGCAGGATAGCTGCGCGTCAGGCCGGAACTCTTCCGAAATTTTTGACGCTAATGGGTTATGTCGTGCAATCCTTCGAGCGATGTTCACACCGTCCACGATCGTCCGGCAGTCGGTTTCCGTAGACAGGTAATTCGGGAAGATTTTGACATATTCAGATGGATCGGGCCCATTTAAATGCAGCTCGCCTCGGCTTTCCGGGCGCAATTGGCAAACCGACATGGTAAAGGCAGAAAACGGGTGTACCCCCTCGCCAGGACTGTCCGCCGACCACGGCTGGACGTGGAACTGGATATCGGGCGTTTGCACTTCAGGGCGCGTTTTCAGAAACCCGGTGGCAAGGCTAGCGGCCATGGTCATGGGACCTGCGCGGAACAACGCATATTTTAGCGCAATCCGGGCCTGATTGAACAGGCTACGCACTTCGTCATTCAGCGTGGGCTCGTTGCATTTGAATACAAGTCGCGCCTGCAGGTGATCCTGCAAACCTTTGCCAACGCGAGGCAACGCGTGGATCGGTTCAATCCCGTTATCCTTCAAGTGATCGGGATCACCAATGCCCGATAGCATCAATATCTGCGGCGAGTTGATTGCTCCGCCGGACAGAATGATCTCGCGACGAACGGTGATTTTCTGCACAGCTCCAGATCGGTCGCGATATTCCAGTCCGGTCGCTTTTTTGCCGTTAAATGTGACGTGCGACACCATAGCGTGGGTGATGATATTCAGATTGGTGCGGTCGCGGACCGGCTTGAGATAAGCCACCGCAGCGCTGCACCTGCGACCGTTGCGCGTCGTCAGTTGAAAATACCCGACGCCTTCTTGTTCCGCACCGTTGTAGTCCGGGTTGAACGGATAGCCCGCGGATTGCGCAGCGGCGACCCAGGCGTCGCAGATCGGACGTTGTATACGCATATTCGATACTGACAGCGGGCCGCCTGTGCCGTGAAAGGCATCCTCGCCGCGTTCCTGATCTTCGCTGCGTTTGAATAGGGGCAGCAAATCTTCCCATCCCCAGCCGACATTGCCCATTTGGCGCCAGCGGTCGTAGTCCTCTTTTTGTCCGCGTACATAAAGGAGACCGTTTAGCGAGGATGATCCACCCAGTACTTTGCCGCGCGGCCAGTCGATGGAACGACCGTTCAACCCTGGGTCGGGTTCGGTGCGGTAGCACCAGTCGACCGCCGGGTTGTGCATGGTTTTGAAATACCCAACAGGGATGTGAATCCACGGGTTCGTATCTGGCCCGCCCGCTTCAAGCAGGGCGACTTTGGTGTTGGGATCAGCGCTTAGGCGGTTGGCAATGACACAGCCAGAAGACCCCGCCCCGACAACCGCATAATCCACTTCCATGACCGTCTCCTCCCAAAGTCGTCAAAAAACTCTATGCAAATTGCCAGAACTATACTAGCATTTTTTGATACAAAACGTCTCAATAATTGCGAAACGGGAGGATAGCAATGGAGATCGGACAGAAACTGAGTGGCATTTCACGGCGGGATTTCTTCCGTGTGGCAGGGCGCTATGGCATGAGCTCGACTCTGCTGGCAGCTGGTGGGTTTGGCGGCGCGATGAGCCTCGCCAATCTGGCGCAAGCCGCTGAGTCAAATTATGAAAAGAGGTTCTCGAAGGAGCCCAAACACACGCTGAAATTCGGTGCGGCCGGCTTCAATACCCGCAACCTTTTGATCGAACGGGCCGGTGCCATCGAGTTCGCGCGCGACCTCGAAGAGCGTACAGACGGTGAGATTCGCATCGAGTTCATCGGCGACAACCAGATTTGCGGTCAGCTGAGCTGCGTCGAGAAGACTCAGCAGGGAATCGTCGACATCTATGCCGCTTCAACCCAGAACTCGGCGGGCGGCGCGCCGTATTTGAACGTGTTGGACTATGCCTATATGTTCCCCAGCCGCGCAGCGCAGTATCATTTCTTTTACAGCCCCGCCAGTCAGCGCATCTTACGAGACCCCCTTGAGAAGCGCCATGGGCTGAAGTTCTTGTTCACCCATTGTGAACTGCGTGGCCTTCAGATGGGTTCTAACTTTGCAGACAAACCAACTGTTACAAAGCTGGAAGAGTTGTTCGGTACTAAGAACCGCGTGACCGGCACACAACTTGGTCGGATCGCAATGCAGCTGCTGAACCTGAACCCAGTGCCTGTCGCGTGGGAAGAGACGTTGGATGCGTTGAAAACTGGTCTGATCGATGGGGCCGAGACTTGGGCCTCTGCCGTGGCTTATGCCAACATGGCCCCAGTTGTGTCGCAGTCGGTGAACCTCAAGTTCTTCTGTGGAACCGAACACACCTCGATGTCAGCAAAAGTGTTCGACAGCCTGAGCGGAGAGCTTCAGGATGCCGTCATGGAATCCTCGTACTTCACACAAGCGCTCATTCAAGGTGCGAACGAGGCTGCGTTGCTGAACACCGTGGGCTTCTCGGACCCGCAACTGCCGAACACGATCTTTGCCGAAAACGGTGTACGGGCCGCGTTCCTGGCTGATGATCAGATCAAATTGGCCGAAGAAATGTGTGCGCCAAACTACAACCCTGAACCCTGGGCGCAATGGCGTGAGCGTCTGAACAACTGGGCAGGTGGCATCGATACCTATCAGGAAATCTACGACATCGCGCGCGAGATTCCGGCGGATATGCTGCCTGAGAATGTCGAACCCCGCCGTTGGTGGATGGGCACTGCCTAATTAAACTGAACGAACCGGTCCTTTCGCGGGCCGGTTCCACTAAACACCGACTGGGAGGACGGGGTTCATGTCGCTGTGGGCAGATATTGGGGCAATTTTCAGCGCCTTACTCAGCCGGGATTCATTCGAGATTCAAACCGCACTGCGGTCTGACGCGGCTTGGGTAGTCGGAACGGTGGTCGCCGCGCTCGGCGGTTTGCTAATCATGATGATCTACCGAAAAGTACCGTTCATCGAGCGCCAGCTTGAACGCTCGGTCATGGTGTACTCCTATCTGGCCATCGCGCTGATCATCTTTTGGGGTGTTATTGACAGGTTTGTGTTCAACGATCAGGAACCGTGGTCGACGACCATCCCGCCGTTGTTGTTCATGGTGATGGCTTGGTTTGGCGCGTCTTACAACGTGCGCCTGCGTACACATCTGAGCTTTACTGAATTTCGCACGGGGATGCCGCGCGGCGCGCAGCTGGCGTGTCTGATATTGGACGCTGTTCTTTGGTTCATTTTCGCAGTCATTGTCATCGTGACAACGACACGTCTGGTGGCGCTTTCGGCTTCGAATTTTCAGATCGTGCTCGGAACCGACAACATCATGCAATGGTGGTTCCTTCTGGCCGCGCCGCTGTCGTTCTTCCTAATGGTTGGGCGGGTGTTTCAGAACCTGGCAGATGATTTTGACAACTGGAAAACAGGTAAGCCACTGCTTCAGCAGGCGGTGATAGGATCGGACTGATGGCGGACGGAACCTGGGTAACTCTGATCTCGATAGGGGTCACTTTTCTGTTCATGCTGGGCGTGCCGGTTCTGCTGGTCATCAGCTATTGGGTGATCGGCTGTTCTTTTGTCCTTGGCCTGACGCTGGACAATATGGGAGCGGAACTCTTGAACGTGTTCAACAAGGGCTTCGCCCTGTTGGCGATGCCGTTGTTCATTCTGACCGGTGACCTGATCAACAAATCCGGTATTGCGCGCCGGCTAAGCGACTTTGCCTATGCCTGTCTGGGCTGGATACGCGGCGGGCTTGCGATGGCCTCGCTGGGGGCGTGCGGGTTGTTCGCGGCGATTTCCGGCTCAAACTCGGCAACCACCGCGACGATCGGGTCGATGCTGCACCCGGAAATGGTCAAGGGCGGTTATGACGAGCGCTTTAGTGCCGCAACCGCTGCGGCGGGTGGTACGGTCGGCATCATCATACCGCCGTCGATTATTTTCATCGTCTACGGGTTCCTGATGAACCTGCCAATCTCCGAGCTGTTCGTGGCCGGCATTCTGCCCGGCGCGCTGATGGTGATGGGCATGCAACTGGCCTGTTGGATCATCTGCCGCATCAACGGTTGGGGCTATCTGATCCCGTTGCAACTTAACCGCATCCTGAAAACCGCCTTTGGCGCTTGGCTTGGGTTCTTTGCCATCGGCCTAGTACTGTGGGGCATCTACACCGGCAAGTTTTCACCCACCGAAGCCGCCGGCGTGACTGTCGGATTCTGTGTGATTGCCGGGCTGGTCAGCTATCCGATTAACCGCATCATGGGCGCGCGCAACAATATTCCGCCGACTGAGAAAACCTATGCCGAGATGTTCGTAGTTGAAGGCTTTACCATCCCCGAGATCCCCTCGATCGTGATCCGATCTGCGCAGATCACTGGTATCCTTGCACCGCTGATTGCCGTGTCTGTCGTGATGCAGCAAATCCTGTCGTTGCTGGGGGCGCAGCAGACGATCGGTGACTTTGTCACCTCAATGGGCGGGTACCACGCCGTGTTGTTTACCTCGATGGTGATCGTATTCTTTTCCGGCATGGTGTTGGAAAGCCTACCTGTCACGATCATTCTTGCCCCGATACTGGCCCCCATAGCAGCGTCTGTTGGCGTCGATCCAATCCATTTCTCGGTGATCTTTCTGGTTGGGGCATCCATCGGTTTCATCACCCCGCCCTATGGATTGAACTTGTACGTGGCGTCCGGCGTGACCGGCGTGCCCTATTTCAGATTGTTGCGCTACACGGTGCCGTATCTAGTGGCTTTGCTATCAGTTTGGATACTGGTGTCACTGGTACCTGATCTGGCCTTGATCCTGCTGCCAAACAACTAGAATGTACCGGGATGGCCTATACTGATGCACCCGAAAAAGAAACTCAGATACCGACAAACCTGCGCCTATTGGTGATCCTTGAGGAAATCGCCCGGCGTGGGGTCGCGGTAAAGCCATCGGATTTAATCGAAACTCTGGGCTTGGCAAAACCGACGATCCATCGCCTGCTGCAAACCGCCGAAGCCGAAGGGTTTCTGCAGCGCGATCTGGATGGGCGGTCTTTCGGACCGGGGCCTCGCCTGCGCCAGCTTTCCGTGAATACAGTGTCATCGGAACATCTTCGTACCGCGCGACTAGCAATTTTGCGCAGCGTGGCGGATGAGATCGGCGAAACGTGCAATCTGGCGATCCCCGACCGCGAAGGGATGATCTATCTTGACCGGGTCGAGACAAAGTGGCCTTTGCGCATTCAATTGCCGATCGGGACGCAAGTGCCGTTTCACTGCACCGCTAGCGGCAAGATGTACTTGTCGACGCTTAGGCAACAAGTTCTGGACGGTTATCTGGCCGCTGGAAGGCTGGACGCCCAGACGCCGCATACACTGACCGAACCGGAGGCATTGCGGGCCGAAATGCACCGGATTTCTGCCAGAAATTATTCGACGGATGACGAAGAATTCATGTCCGGCATGACCGCTGTTGCCGTGCCAATTCAGGACGAGACGGGCAGGTTGGTCGCCACTTTGTCGGTTCATGCCCCAACGCAACGTCATGAACTGCAAGGGTTGCTCGAATTCCTTCCTGTCCTGAATGGTGGAGCCGATAAGTTGTCGAACCTTCTTTGTTCCTGATTGGCTCTTCGCAGTGCTGTAGCAAGTTTTTTGCCTACACCGGTATTGTTCGCGCCCCTATCTATTTTCCAGATATCAACAACCTTCACCCGCTTACGCGGGCTCAAGGAAAGTCGGTTATTTGAATGTATATCGCCTCTGAGAGTCCCGAAAGTTCAGCCGAATTGCCGAGTTAAGTTTCCGTGGGCGTCGGTTGGAATTTCCAAATCGTGAGTTCCGCCCTTCTTTTTTGCTCTCTACCTAGCGCGTAGACGGCTCATCGTAACGGGCGTGATCCCCAAAAAGGATGCTATCAACGAATGAGAGAAAATGTCTTCATAGCTGGGGAAGGCTTGGCGGAACCAGTTCAGCCGCTCCGCCCCGCCAAGAGCGGCGAGACACCATTCGCGTTCCGCTTTTTCACTCAATGCGTCTCGTAGAATACCATTTGCCCAGTTTCGGATTGGTTCAGACTCAATCATCAGGTTCGTAAGCCGATCAGTATTGATCCAATAAAGCGAAGCGTCTTTGGTTGCCTCGATGGACACAAGGGACACTCCATCCCGCGTTCGCGCGATATTCGGCGTGACAACGCAAGGACCTACATGGAGCCCAACGCATACTTCCTTGCCTTCTTGGTCACAAATGCTGATGGCTAGGCACCCATCTAAAAGAATGAACTCATCTGATTCAGGTTGTTCTTGGAGGGCAAGGCGCGCGCCCTTGTTCAAACGCTTACTTCTCCACTGAGACGCAAAACCGTCTGCAAAACTCATATCAGGCAGGTCAGGAGACTGTGCGAGAAATTTCCGTAGATCCATCTTGGTTTGCCTTATCAAATGATAATGCGTGTGGCTTCACCCAAGGGCACCTTGGCACAGATCAAGGAGTTCCCAAAATGATTCACACAATTCTTTCAAGGTACATCGGTTTTGCCGCCGTTGGCTGCGGGTTGATTGCTTTAGTCATCTACGTGCTGATGATCAGCGTCACGCTTGCCCACATCGAAGCTGTCTCGGGGCAGGTCCCATTCGACATGCGTCCGCTCGGCTACAATCCCAAAGACGCCGCGACGCTTCTTGAAGCCTTAGGAGCGGAAGGGCGCGAGTATTATCTCAGTTACCAGCTCTCTCTGGATACATTTTACCCGGCTATGCTCGCGCTGACTTTGATAACCACGTTTAGCTGGTTTGGGCGACGAATGCCCGACAGCAAGCTTGTTCGCTCTGGCATAATTCTCTCGGTTGGCTGCGCCTTGTTCGACTATTTCGAAAACATTGGAATCGCGGCCATGATTTGGAGTTGGCCAGAGGTATCAAGTGCACTGGTGTATGCCGCCAGTACAACCACAATTGTTAAATCGGCCCTGACAACTTCGGCTGTACTGCTTTCGCTTCTGACTGGGTTTCTCTGGGCGCGTCTCCCCAAAGCGGACCTTTGTCCCCAGGCGGACAATGGCGACTTCGTCCGCACAGCGGACGCTCACTGAATTCTGCTGAACGTCTGCACCGAGCCCAAAGCAGGCGCTCATTGCATTACCCTGAACAGCCAGTTTGCGTGAGTATCTGAATTTGCGAAGGGGCGCACGATGACAGAGAGAATGACTGAATAAATACCTATCAGGCGTTTGCGCTGATCACGGCTGAAACCTTGTGATAACAGCGGTTCCTGGGGAAGTTGGTCCATTCATTGCGCGAAGTTCATTGCTGGCCTCTTCCAATCGGACCTCTCTGGCGACCATTGGCTGGATATCTACTTCGCCACGCTCGATCATTCCTAGAAGGCGTGGGTATTTCCACGAAGGCATACCACGAGTGCCGAAAAACGAGAGTTGTTTGGAATAGATTGCACGCATGTTTACCTGCATCTGGCCGTCGCCCGAAGGCATACCAATTTGCACGTGTCGACCAAGGATGGCGAGACACTCTAAGGATGCGTTCGTCGTTGTTTCGATCCCCAGCGCTTCTATGGAAACCTGTGCTCCTCCATCCGTGATATCTAGGATCGCTGCTGCGGCGTCTTCTTTGCTGGCATTTACTGTAGCGTCTGCGCCGTTAAGCTTTGCATGCTCAAGTTTCTCATCAACCACATCCACTACGACAACTCGGCATCCAAGCATTTTTGCCAATAGAAGAACGGACAAGCCAATACCTCCTGTACCGTGGACAGCCACCCATTCACCAGCTGCGACATCTGCACGGTCTGTCAAAGCATGCCAAGCAGTGGTTACACGACACCCGAGCCCTGCCGCCAAGGAAGGAGAGAGCGTTTCTGGCAAGTGAACCAAGTTATGGTCAAACGGCACAGCGACATATTCTGCGTAGGCACCTGGCGTTCCAAATCCTGGAACGATTTGGTTAGCACAAGTGTTTGATACGCCTGTTTGACAAGCGTTGCAGCTGCCGCAACCCAAGATGAATGGCGCTATGAGGCGGTCACCAACACTGTGCTTCGCTTGAGGCCCTGCCTCTACCACAGTTCCACAATATTCGTGCCCTAAGATGGAGCCATTTTGAACTTTGGGGTGCGCGCCAGACCATCCATGGTAATCCGAGCGGCATACTCCACAGGCTGCGACCTCCAGGACCACTCCATTGTCTGGGCAGGTTGGATCCGGGACCGTCTCAATCGAAAGATCTTCACAAAACTTTCTTACGACTGCAGCTCGCACTTATCGCTCCTAAAGATTCGGTTTCTTTGATCCAGCAATTCGGTTCGGTCGAGTCTAGACAGGCCTATCGCCTTTCACGGTCACACGTCGCCCTTTTCTCTCAGCGGGCCAATAGTCCCAGATCGCACGATGCATACAGCACCGGTTGTCCCAAAAGGCCATGTCGTTAAGTGACCACCTGAACCGGATTTGATAGTTGATCTGTTCCGCATGCTCGAAAAGCATGTTGAGGATCGCGTCGCTTTCCTTTTCCGACAAGCCCAAAATCTTTGTTGTAAATGTTCGATTCACAAACAGCGACTTTCGGCCCGTTTCCGGATGGGTCCTGACGATCGGATGAACTGCTTCGGGACAGTCAATTTCGCTGTCTTTTTGCCCCCGGTCGCTATAGCGGCCTTTGTAGATATGCTCGGAACTATGAAGTGCAGATAACCCGTTGATCATATCTTTTATCGGTTCTGAAAGATCATCGTAGGCCGCATACATATCACTGAACATGGTATCCCCGCCACAGGGTGGTGCAATATGGATTTGCAGCATAGTTCCAAGGGGCGGTGTCTCATCGCAAGAGACGTCAGAGTGCCAGAACTCACCGTTTGCTACCTTGGAATTCTTAGTTGCATGTATTTCGAAAATCTCCGGATACCCGTCCATCGTTGGGGCTGCGGGGTGTGCGTGAAGCGGCCCAAAGCGTTTCCCAAATTCAATGTGCTGCGCAGGTGGTATTTCCTTCTGCTCTTTGAAGAACAGCACCTGGTAGGTGTGAAAAGCGTCGCAGATCTCTGCAAACTGGTCGTCAGGCACAGGCCTGCTTAGGTCGACTCCGTAGATCTCAGCCCCGAGGTTTGGAGCGAAGGGTTTGGCGACGATGGAAGTATAGGCGTTGGATTTGGGAGCAACCATAAGCATCTCTGGGTTTGGTTTCATAAGGCGTGCTGTGTGCATGGTACACATCAACAAAAATGAACAAAAACGAAAAATCTTTGACTAATAAGTGAAAAAATTTTCACATAATGAACACGGTTTTAGCGCTAGCGAGGTTATCGGAATGAGCATTCGGGCACTGCGAACTCTAATCGCAGTTCATCGACATGGTAGCTTCCGTGCCGCGTCTGAGGCGGAGCATCTAACCCCGTCGGCGGTCAGTCACCAGATGCGGAATCTGGAGGTCGCGTTGGGGCTCGAATTATTTGACCGATCATCCAAGTCGCCCAAACTTACTCATACCGGGCTAACGTTCGTCGGAGAGGCTGCTGCGGTGGTGGCCGCATATGACGGTTTGGCGGAAAGGGTGAAGTCGAACAACGAACTCTCTGGTGAAATAACTTTGGGGGCCGTTCCAACGACCCTGACTGGATTAGTGCCAACTGCGTTGGCGAGGCTAAAGTCCGTGCATCCGGACATCCTTGTACGGATTGTTCCAGGTTTGACCAATCAGCTTTTGCTACAGTTGGACCGCGGGCAGATTCAAGCGGCGATCATTTCCCGACCAGATGTTCTGCCAAACACATTGGAATTCTCAGAAATTGTATCTGAAAAATTGGTCCTGCTTGTCTCGGAAAACACCCCGGATTTACCTTCGAGAGAATTGCTTGTTGCGTCACCGTTTATTCGCTTTACGCGTGATGCGGTTGTAGGAAGGCAAATCGAGACTTGGCTGCAAAGAAAGGGCATTGAAGTCAAAGACGCGATGGAGCTTGAGAGTCTTGAAGCAATCTCAAGTATGGTGGCCGCTGAACTTGGCGTGTCAATCATACCAGACAACCGTTTAACGACATACGACCATCTGCGGCTCAAAAGGATCCCCCTTGAACAGAAGGGACCAGAACGCATTGTTGGCTTAGTAAGTATGACGGCATCGCCTCACACCAAAATGATCGACGCAGTTACAGCGGCGCTATTGGAAGCAGCAGATAGTCAACGGGTTTGTCTGTGAGTTGGCACTCCAGTAGGTATCCACAAGATGTTTTCGACCAATTGAACTAAGAAAACTGGGAGTCAAAACTGGGCTTGGGTCAGTCATTAGTATGCAGCGTGGAGAAAAACGGATTCGAGCCCATATCGAATACTCATCCGATGTCGTTTTTCCAGACCAGATTTGGGAAGGTGAGTGTGGTCGTCATAACGCCTGCCGTGCTGGCACTAGCGAATTCCTTTAGTTTGTCTGTGAGGAACAGTGAGATAAAGAAACCCGCCATGCTGGCCACGCAGATACCGATGATGCCTGGAAAGTTCGTGTCACCAGCGTCGGGCACGCCTACCATGTGGTATTGAATGTAGCGTGTCAGGAAGACGGCGATTACTCCCAGAAAGAACGCCCCGACGAAGGCTCCGGGATAGGCGAGGCGTTGCCAGATTGTATTTGTGCGAAGTTGGGGTGCCAGGCTGGTGGCCTCTTGGCGCGATGTTCGATGCCAGCGATCCAGTCTGGAAAGGACTTTTGTTCTGCACTCGTAACTTGCCCGAAAATCGAAAATGATATCCCTTAGGGGTGGTCCCCGTCCTAGAGATTGGCAATTTATGTGCAATCCTTGCGTGCGAATTTTAACCAGCCTTTGACGATTGGCAACGATCGCTCCGGTTGTCGGCCCTCCGTGAATCAGAATTCAAGTGGTTGTCGTTGAAACGGATTGTGTTTGCAGCGTTATCCGCTTAGTGATTTCCTCAGCCCAATTGGGAGCGGAATACGCCGTGCGGGCGTGATGGAATGGTAGACATATCAGACTTAAAATCTGAAGGGCTTATGCCCGTGTGGGTTCGAGTCCCACCGCCCGCACCAGGTATTTCACAGCCGATGTTGTTTGGCGTGCAACCCGTTCCACAGTCGTTGCTTTTGGTAGAATCGCTACGCGGTGTCGGTTGCCCGTGACGGCGTGCCTGTTCACTGCTTACACAACCTCTACGCAACAAAGCCATTCAAGGCTTCTGTTCTCAGTCTCAAGTTAGGCGCGCACTGGGGGGCTAGATAAAACTGGGGGGCTAGATAAAAAGGAAGCCGACAAGCAGCCCGGTTGCGACCCATATCAAAGTGGTAGAAGTTGTCAGAACATAGTTGAACATCGGTAGACCCTGATCGGGTAGCAAGATAATGTCGCAGTTAAAGCGACACTCGCCACTATAGGTCAAGTCAGGTGAACGTGAAGGAAATGGCCTGTTTATGTTCTGTTAAACCTGACAACCCGCACCACGTCGCCTTTAGACCGGAAAGCCTAACCTTGTGATCAACTGCCAGATATCGCGGTTGGCGTCCGAGAGTTTTTTCACTACGCCTTCAATCTC
Source organism: Ruegeria sp. J8 (assembly GCF_056531925.1). Lineage (NCBI taxonomy): Bacteria > Pseudomonadati > Pseudomonadota > Alphaproteobacteria > Rhodobacterales > Roseobacteraceae > Ruegeria > Ruegeria sp. J8. The sequence continues at coordinate 583,630 of NZ_JBQFMR010000002.1, read as the reverse complement.
GGTCAGCGCTGCGGCGTCAACGGTGTCTTCGCGTCCCAGCTTGATGTCGGTTTTCCGGTCTGAAATCCGCATAAGAATCGTCTTGGGATTTCCACTGTCAGGGTCGAAGGAATAGATGCAGTGATTGTACTTGTTGCGAATGCCCGAAAGTTTCGACAAGCGCTGGGTGTGCTCCAGAATCGCATCCCTCAGATCGGGGGGGCGACCGTCCATCTTTGCCAGCCGTTCCACCAGATCAATGCGTGCACGGGTGGTGTTGAGGGTCAGAAAAATGATGACCGCGACATCCTTGTTGGTTCCGCTCAGCCCGGCGATCAGGTGGATCAGCAGGCTTTCTGTATTGGTCCACATATAGTTCAGCTTGCCGACCAAAAGGACAAGACGGTCAAAGCGGGTTTCGAAATCCTCAGTCGCTGGCAAGTTCATGGGCTTCGTCCGGGGCGACTTCGAAAAAGAACTGTGCAGCGGCGGTTCTGTTGCTGACGCCGATCTTTCCGGCGACATTGTGCATGTGCAACTTCACCGTGTGTTCGGTTATACCAAGATTGGCCGCGATGATCTTGTTACTGTGCCCTTTTGATACCTGTTGCAGGACCTGCTTTTCCCTCCGGGTCAGTTTGGAATAGAGCGGGTGCGGCTCAGGCGCGGCAGGCGTAGAGCCTGCGTGCTGCTTGGGTGGGCTTTGCAAGTTGGAGACGCTGTCTGCAAGAAAGCCGGGCAGGTATAGTTCCTCATGCAGCAACAATCGAAGGATCGCGCGCCAGACATCGGGACCGACATTCATTGGCAGAAAACCGATATCTCCATGGCGAGTCCGGTCCCATTGCTCAAACAGAAAGCGGGCGGATTCCTCTTTTCGATACGCGTAGGCCAAGCTGCCGCTGCCCACGCAATCGCGATAATGTCTGGGACGGGCCAGAAGATCTTCCAGAATCATCTGATCGACGATCACGATCCTACCGGGGCCGGTGGTAGGGTCGCCATATGTCGGCAGGGCTGAGATTGAATCGTAGCGGTGTGTGGTGACACCAAACTCTGTTTCAACACCCGTTAGGGTCTGGTCCGAGTAGAAAAGCTCTTTACCAATAAAATTTACCGAGAATTCGTCAAAACCAAATTGGTTTTGCGCAGCATTTTCCCGAAACGGAATGCTCATCATTCCCCCCTTGTCAAAACCTGCACCGCTAAGCGGCGAAATAGCAAACTGGCAATTCGAATAATATTAACCGAACATTAACGCACTTTCGGTGCAGGCTATAGGGAAAAGTGCAAATTTCCTGGTTGCACGGTCGTTAACGCGCAAACAGTTCTAGAACTTAAGTTTAGGATCAGGGGCGTTTCACCCGCTTAAGTAGAGGCAATTTAACGAGTTTTCTCGATATGCGATTAGCTAAAAAATCAGCAGCCGAAAAAGTCGCGCATTGTTCGTGATTTGGAAATAATCAATCCGAATCAGGTGATTACCCGTTCTAGTGCTTCCGGCTAGCTATTCAGGCCAGTTTCCTCCTGCAACCATGGAACGGCTCCAATTAACGGGGCGAAAGATCCGAACGTGTCTGCGAATCGCGCATTTCCGCGAACGTCTTGGCAGATGCAGGACCGGCTAAGCCGGGGAAAGGAGGGTGGAGGACAATCTCACTGTGAAATACGCATCCGCGCGGGTTTTGCGCGAGTGCGCTGTTTGTTTCAACCGCGCCCGTAACCGTTTTTGAAAGAGTGACGGTCAGTGCGCTTAATAAGTGGAAATTGATATGTCAAAACGTCAACAACCCCATAACAGCATTACCGATATTGACGAGGTGAACGTGGATACGATCATCGCGCCAATCGACGCAGATATCCATGTGGATGACGCCTATGTTGATGCTGACCTGACGTCGCAAGAGACGGATGTCGACAATGATGTCGACAACGAACAGGGCCAGGGTCAGGACCAAGCGCAAGCTCAGGCGACGTCTGTTGAAAATGGTCAGGGTCAAGACCAAGCCCAAGGCCAGGATCAGGGCCAGGGCCAAGATCAAGGTCAGGGTCAGTCGCAAAGCAATGGCGACAATGACAACTCGAACAGCAACTCGGTCACGATCGACTTCGGCGACGGAGAAGGCTTGCCGAAAGACAATGACACTGTCGATATTGACGCGTCAGGTTCGGCTGAGCTGGGCGATGTCATCACCGTTGCAGGCGATATGGACTATGACCCGGGCGACGACCTGAATCTGGACATCGACCTGAGCGGTGAAGGCAATGACATGTCTTCGATCAGCAGCCAGGTCGCAAACTTGTCCGACAATGACCATCTGGGCTCGGCCGCCGTTCGCAACGAAGGCGAATTTGACCAGAGCGGCAATGCTCATGGTGGCACCGCGACGGCCCATGAAGGCATCGGCTCTTCAACCGATGGTGGCAACTCCGGCAGCGGTGGCAGCACCGATGGCGGCGCGGCAAGTGCCCAAACCCATGGCGCTGACGCGCTGGCCTTTGGTGGTCTGACCGGCAACGCGGATGGTACAGGCGTTGGTGGTGACGGCGGCTCGACCGGTTCAGCATCCAACATCGGCCTGGGTGTCGGTGTGTCGGGTGCCGAGTCCAACGGCAGCAGCAGTGGCGGCGAAGGCGGAGACGCCGGTAGCATCTCTGGAGCAAGCAACACAGGTTCATCCGACACCGACGCAGACGGCACCAGCGGTGAAGGCGGAGACGCAAGCTCGTTTGGGCTGGGTCTGGGTCTGGGCCTGTCGAATGCCGACAATGATGGCCAGTCTTCCGGTGGCAACAATGCTTCGGTCGCAGAGGCGCTTGGCGCGGGTCTTGGCGCGAACGACTCGTCCGCGCAAGGCGCAGCCGGTGGCGACGGTGATGCGGATGCGGATGGTCAGGCCGGCAATGGCAGCAGCAGCGACACCGACGCCAACGATGCGGCGGCCGGAAATGTCGGTCTGGGTCTGGCTGGCAGCTTGGCAGGCAGCGACGCTGATGCCGATGGTGGTGAAGGCGCAGGTGCCGAAGGCTCTGGGGCCCAGGGCAACGGCGCAGAAGGCATGGGCGGTACCGGTGATGCTGGCAACGGCACGGGTGGTGCAGGCACGGGTGCTGAAGGCACTGGTGGCACTTCCGGTCAGGTCGATGCAGCGCTTGCAGCTCTGAACCAGCAAAACGGTCTGTCCGGGCTGAACGCAGGTCAGGCCGGTGCCGGCAACGGCGGTGGCGACACCAATGGCGGCAATCCGGGAACTGGCGGTGACGGAACCGGCGCGTTTGGATCTGGCGGCGACGGAACCGGAGGCTTTGGCTCGGGTGGCGACGGCACCGGCGGCTTCGGCTCGGGTGGCGATGGCACCGGCGGTAGCGCGACAGGCGGTACAGCCGGAGCAAACGCCGGCGCGCAGGGTGTCGGCGATCAGGCGACAACCGGTCCGAACATCACCCAGTCTCCGGGTGACGTGAACGGGTCGGCCAGCAACTCGCAGAACACCAGTGGCGATGGCGGAGCAGGTGGCACAAACGACACCGACGGCTCGGCCAGCGGCACCGGAACCGGCACCTCGACCGCCGATGGTTTCGGCGGCGGTGGCGGCGCGATCCAGCAAGGCGCGACGTCGGATGGTTCGGGCACCGGTTCGGCCGATGCGATGAACACGGCCGGAGACGGTGGTCTGGTGGATGTGTTTGCGCAGGCAGACACAGATGGCTCGGCGGACAGTCTTGCCGAATCCATTGCCGGATACGGAGGTGACGCGTCTTCAGACAATGATGCCACCTCTGATGCATCCGGTTCGACGGACGGGTCGGCGACCTCAGGCTTTGGCGGCGGCGGCGGCGCCGGGGCCGGTATGGGCGGCACCAGCGGTGAAGCAATCGGTTGGGCGACTACCGGCCACACAGCTGGTGGGATAGTCACTGGTGGCGATGCTTCGGGTGCGAACTCAGGCGCAGGTGGCACCGGTGGCAACGCGGGTGTCTGGGGCTCGAACAATGCCGGTGACGGCATCGTATCGGGTGAATCCTATGCTTCGTCTGCCGCAGTTGTGGACACCACGGCCTTCAACCAGTCGATCGTCATGGGTGCCAACGTGCTTGGCAACTCGGTCGATACGACCATGGTTGGTGGATCGATGACTTCGTCCTACTCCAGCGACGATACCGACGTATAAGCCGGTGTCCCAGCCGGAGATCGGCTAAACCCCCACGATCTTCGGCAAAAACATGCTGAGGCCGCATGGTGCGGCCTCAGCCCAACTTAACCCAAAACGGAAAATTCTGGCCGGGATGGGGAAAGGAACAGTGTTATGTCGCTCGACAGTATCAGTGAAACGATTGCTCATTTTATTGGAACATTTGAACTTACCAGCGAACAGGCCCGATGGCGGGATCAGTATGACGAATTTGTCGCATTCAGGCGCAAGGCGGAACTGGAAGAGCTTGAAGATGCGACCGTCATCAAGGTCAAGGCGGGGTTGAAGCTGGATCCGGGGAAATATGATGCCCTGCCATTCAGAACGGATGCGCCACAGGCTGATATAGCCCCTGCACCCGCGCAGGCGATGTCCGTGGCGGCCCCGGTTCCGGGTTTCGGTCTGGTGCCGAATGCCGATGATTTCATTTCCGACGTGCAGCTTCCGGCGATCTCATTTCAGACCGTAGTTCTGCAACCGCAATTGATCCCTGAGCTGATCGGGTCGGCCGTGACCTATACCGTTCAAACTCTGCGTCTAAGCGACAATGACACCCTTGGACAGGCCGAGTTCCGCGATGTCGAAACCTTGATTGCGCAGGGCGACGCCTTGGCGGCGGTTGCGGAGTCGCTGCACGCGGTATCGGTCCCGTCTCTGAATATCGCCGATTATCAGTCGGTTGAACACATTCAAGCCCTCGTCGAAGAGGTACAGCAGACCATCGAGGTCGAAGGCGCGACGGTGCATCAGTTCCAGGGCGAAGACGCGATGGGTGCCATCGTGAACGGCGAACATGTCGATGAGGCCCCTGACTGGAGCGAGCTTCTGCCGCAGCATCATCAACCCGATGAGGACCAGACAGAGGATCTGCCCGAAGAACTTCTTCCCGCCGAGTGGGACCAGTCCGAAGACTCGGAATTTGGCGAAGGGCATACCGTATCCACCGGTGGCAATCTGGCCGTCAACGAAGTTGCCGTCACAGTGGCCTGGGTCGACGCGCCAGTGATCGCGGTGGGCGGGCAATCGGTCAACGTGACCGTCGTCAGTCAGGTTGCGGTAGTGTCGGACATTGACACCGGCGATGCCGGTGCGCAAAGCGACACGATGGTGGTTCAAACCTCGACCATCACCGTTGAAGGCAACGAGGCCCATTGGCTGGATGACAACGTCGCGGCCGAGGGGCAGGATCCTCTGGTCGCTGTGACCTGGATTGCGGGCGATCTGGTGGTCACGAATTTCATCCAGCAAGAAATCGACGCCACCGATATCGACCACATCGAAACCGAGATCACCGCATCGTCCAGCCTTTACGTGATGGGTGACAATGTTCTGATCAACGTAACCGAGATTCTGCAACTTGGCAGCTATTACGACGTGATCCTGATCGGCGGGGACATGATTTCGGTGGATATCGTTCACCAGACAATCGTGTTCCTCGATGATGACGAGATCAACGGTGGCATTCCGGATGAGGATGATGACAATCTTGTTGTCAATCAGGTGGCGCTGACCACGATGGGTGAGGACACGCATGAGGAGTTGGACGCCAGCTTGGCGGGTGTTCTGCCGCTTGAGGAAATGGACACCGAAGCGCTGGAAGACGCCTTGCTGAACAACCCGGACTTCGCGGGGATGGAACAGATTCGGGTCCTCAAAATCGACGGCGATCTGGTGCAGGTTAACGCGATTGAACAGATCACGATCCTGCAAGACCAGGACGACATCAACCTTAACGGGGAAGCGGGTGCAGTGGCTTCTGCGTTGGGGGCTGGAAATGCGGTTCTGAATACCGCGGGTGTGGTAAAAGCCGGCGTCGATTCCGTGGTCATGACCGGTGAGGGCGAATATTCCGACCTCGTGCTGCATCAGGCCAGTCTGATCGACACGCCGGACGATGATCTGGATGTTGAGATCGGAAATGATGCCATCGCTGTCCTTATTGACACGGTGGATGGACCCGGAAACTCGGAAAACGCGCCGGGCCACAACAAGATGACCCCGTCCGAGATGGCCGAAAGCTTCGATGATGGTCTGCAAACCATGCTGGCCTGATTTCCCTGTTGGATACGAGTGTTTCGAAAGTTTGAGTATGTCGATTTTGTTCTCGTCGCGCCGATCCCTGTTCGCCAGCCCACTGGACGGACGCGGTGGTGGTGGCCCGACCAAGGCCCCTGCAGATGACCCCGTGACCAAACCCGCCAAAATGGCGAGCTTGCGGTTAAGCCAGGATCTGCGTGTGCATAATCCGGTGACGTTTCCACCCAAGGCCCCAAAAGTCTCTGAACTGCAACCTTCACCAAAGGGCACGCAAAGTGCTCAAGAAACGACATTCCTCCGTCACGCCGAGAAATCCCTTCGGCGTGACGTTCCGCAGCCCGTCAACGACAAACTCCAGAAGGGCCGCGAAGCTGGGGTGGCCGATGCCAAAGGCCCCGATCCGGAAACCGCCAGGGAGAAGACCGACCGGACGCCCCCCCCGGATCGCTCAAAAGGCGGTGGACAATTGGGAACCACGATCGAGGCCAAGGCGAACCAACCTCTGCCGCTCCGGAAAGAGGGCGGTGGGGATGGCAAAGGGCCACCCCAGACCTTTCACAAACGCACTCCGCCCGAGGACTTTCAGCAGACGCTGCGAATTTCGATGTGGGCAATCTTGCGCAATCTGGCTTTTGTGCTGGTGCTGACTTGCGCAACCAACATCCTGATCCTGGCCATCCCGATCTACCTGTTTCAGATCAGCGACCGCGTATTGACCAGCCGGTCTCTGGACACGTTGATCATGCTGACCGCGATTGTGGCCGGGGCGGTGATCTTTCAATCAGCCTTTGATGCGGTGCGCCGATTCATGCTGATGCGCACAGCGGTCGAGGTAAACGCCCGGTTGGGTGCGCCCATCCTCAGCGCGGCGGCCCATGCCTCGCTGCATGGGACCGGACGGGAATATCAGACGCTGGGCGATTTGCAGCAGGTCCGCGGATTTCTGGTGTCGGGCACGTTGATCTCATTTCTGGACGTGCCGTTCGCGCCCTTGTTCATCCTGATGATTTTCCTTGTGCACCCGCAACTTGGCACAATCGTGATCGTGACTGCGCTGCTACTGATGATCATCGCTCTGATCAACCAGCGCATGACCGCCAAGCCCTTTGCCGAGGCGAACCGGGCTCAGTCCATGGCCAACCAGCATCTGGATTCGATGGCGCGCAACAGTCAGATCATCAACGCTTTGGCGATGATCCCCGAGGCGGTGCGCATTTGGGGCCGCGACACCGCGCAGTCGCTGACATGGCAGGTGCGGGCGCAGGATCGGAACGTCATCTTTGCTGCGATTTCGCGCGCGGTGCGCTTACTTACACAAATCGCAATTCTGGGCTGGGGCGCGTATCTTGCCCTGCAAGGTGAGATCACCGGCGGCATGGTCATTGCAGCCTCGATCATCGCCGGGCGCGCCTTTGCCCCGATTGAAGGATCCATCGAAGGGTGGAACACCTTCCTGCTGACCCGCGCTGCCTTTGGTCGGATCAAGACCCTTTTGACCAAGTCCGAGTTGCAATACGAAAAGCTGCGCCTGCCGCGCCCCGAAGGCCGGTTGGATGTCGAACGGCTTCTTTACGTGCCCGGCGGGACCAAACGCGTGGTGCTGAACGGGATCGGGTTTTCGCTCAATCCCGGTGAGACACTGGCCATTATCGGCAATTCCGGGGCGGGCAAGACGACGCTGGGCAAGACACTGGTGGGCTCGATCCTGCCAACGTCGGGCAGCGTGCGACTGGACCTGATGGATATCCGCAACTGGGACCCGCGCCAATTCGGTGAGAGTATAGGTTATTTGCCGCAGGACGTGCAGCTGTTTCCCGGCAGCATCAAGGACAATATCGGCCGCATGCGTGAGGACGCGACGGATGAGCAAATCCACGACGCCGCCGTGCTGGCCGATGTGCACAACATGATCGCCACGCTGCCTCAAGGGTATGAGACTGTTGTCGCCGCCGATGGCTCTCCGCTGTCCGGCGGTCAAAAGCAGCGCATCGCGCTGGCGCGCGCGTTCTTTGGTAACCCACGTATGGTGGTTCTGGACGAGCCGAACTCGAACCTGGACGTGGCCGGGGATCAGGCTTTGGCACGGGCGATTGCGCAGGCCAAGGCGAACAAGATCACGGTGGTGGTGATCACGCAAAAGCCGACTTTGCTGAATGCGGTCGACAAGATCATGCTGCTGACCGACGGGCGGGTCGCCCTGTTCGGTCAGCGCGAACAGGTGCTGCAACAGCTGAACGGGCCGCGTAAACAGCCCGGTATCGAAGGCCAGAAGGGGAATGCGACATGAATGATCTGGTGCCCGTCAACAATGATCCCAAAGACCCCGAGGTGTGGTATGCCGAGGTTCCACGCTCGATCAGCAAATTCGTTGTCGTCGGAATGGTGCTGCTGGTTGTCTGTTTCGGCGGGTTCGGCGTGTGGTCCTTTCGCGCGCCCTTGGCTGCCGCCGTGATTGCGCAGGGCAGCTTTGTCGCCACTGGACGCAACAAGATCGTGCAGCATCTGGAAGGCGGCATCATCGAAGATATCAAGGTCATCGAAGGTCAATCGGTGCAGGCCGGGGAGGTCCTGATGACATTGGACCAGACCTCTGCCGAGGCCAATGAGCGTGAGCTGTTCATCCGTAAAATCCGCCTTCAGGCGATGAGCCAGCGCCTGTTGGCCGAGTATGAAGAACGCGAGCGGCTGGAATTTTCGCCCGATCTGATCAAGGCCACCGATGACGTCGAGGTGATGACGATCCTAGACGGCCAGAAGATCAGCTTTGACGTCTCGCGCAAGACCCTACTGAACGATATAGCTCTGCTTCAGCGCAATATGGAAGCGCTGCGCATCCGCTCCAGCGGGTTTGAGGCGCAGTTGGACAGTATGCGGGTGCGCTCGGCCATTTTGCAGGAAGAGTATGAGACCAAAGAGGCGCTGTTTGAAAAGGGTTTGGTCCGCAAAGGCGAGCTAAACACGATCCGCCGCGTGCAGGCCGAGGCCGATGGTCAGCAGGCGCGGTTGGCGGCTGAGACCGCCGAGGTCAACCAGATGATGCTGAAATACGAAGAACAGATCACCCGAACGCGGTCGGCCTACCGCGAGGCGGCATTGGACGAGCTGGGCGTGATCGAGGCCGATCTGGAAAGTGTCCGCGAAAAAGCCCGTCAGGCCCGCAGTGTTCTGGACCGCGCCGTTGTGCGCGCACCGGTTACGGGCACAGTCGTGCGGCTGCATTATCACACGCCGGGCGGGGTGATCGAAACAGGTGAACCCATCGCCGAAATCCTGCCCGCCGACGCCCCCCTGATCATCGAGGCTCAAATCCCGCGTACCGAGATCGACAGCGTCGTGACGGGACAGGACGCCACCGTGCGATTGGTCGCCTTGAACCAGCGCACGACTCCGGTGCTGAGCGGCGAGGTCTTTTACGTCTCGGCCGATGCCTTGCTCGAGGACTCTGCGGGTGCCCCGCAAGAGGTCTATTTGGCCCGAATCTCGCTGCCGCCGGAGGAGATTGACCGCGTGCGCGGCTTTATCCCAACGCCAGGGATGCCAGCCGAGATCATGATTCAGACCGAGGAACGCACTTTCGCGGCCTATATCGCCAAGCCGGTGACAGACAGCATGTCGCGTGCCTTCCGCGAACATTGATCGCCCGTGTAGGGCGATCCCACTACACCTTCCAATTTTCGCATGTTACCCTGTCGGCAGCACCAACAGGAGAGATACAGATGCCCTTGACCGTGAAAGAGATGATGGAAGCCGCCAATGCCAGCGTGGAGCGGATCGACATGGCCCGCGCCGCCGAGATTCTGGGGCAGGGCGGTTTACTGCTGGATGTCCGCGACGGGGCCGAGTTGCAGAAGACGGGCCGTGCCAGTGGTGCGCATCATATCTCTCGCGGGTCGCTTGAATTCAGCGCAGATGAGGCGCTGAAGTCCCATGACCCTGAGTTGCGTAAGGATCGCCCCATTGTTTTGTATTGCGCTGCCGGGGGACGTGCTGCCCTAGCGGGCAAATTACTCAAGGATATGGGCTATGCTCAGGTCTACAATTTGGGTGGCTTTTCCGATTGGGTGAACGCAGGCGGTGAAGTGTCAGAAGAATAGAAAAATTTTTGACCTGACACATGTCAGGGTCTGCGGGAGTGTACCGCGTTACAGTTGTGGTCAGTTACATAACAAAGGGCAACTGACCATGTTACGTCTTGCGACAACTCTTTATGCCATGATTTCCACTGCACTGGCCGGAACGGCTGTGATCGCGGTTCTGGTTGCGGGCACGAATTCCGTGGCCACCATCGTATTGGCAGCGGCATTGGGATTTGCGTTGGCGGCACCGGTCTCGTGGCGGGTAGCCCGAAACCTGTATAACGACGCAGCCTGATCAGGCGTTCAGGAACGCCCGGACCGATGCCTCGAACTCGCGCGGTTTTTCAGCGTGTAGCCAATGGCCTGCGCCGGGGATCTTGGCAAAGCGCGCGGTCGGGAACAGGGCCCGGATCGCGGGGCGGTGTTCGGGCAGGACATAATCCGACGCGCCCCCCGACAGAAACAGGGTCGGTTTGGTGCATGTGCCGGTGATGTCAGGAAAGCTCATGATCTTGGGCATCTCGGCGGCCAAAACGTCCAGGTTCAGCAGCCAGCGTTGGCCCTTGATGTCCAGCGACTGGGTGAAAAAGCTTTGCAGGGCTTTCTCAACCCCCTGATCGGCCAGCTGCTGTTCGGCGTCCGAGCGGCGCGTGACCTGCGTTAGATCAACTGCGCGCATCGCCTCGATGAACTTGATCTGGCTGTGGGTATAGGTCACGGGTGCGATGTCGGCGACCACTAGCTTGCGCAGTTTCTCACCATGCAGCAAGGCCAGTGCCATGGCCGCCTTGCCGCCCATCGAATGCCCCACCACATCGGCCTGTCCGCCGAAATGGTCAATCACCTCGGCCAGATCATCCGCCATGCTTGGGTAATCATGCTGTAGGGTCCACGCGCTGTTGGAATGGTTGCGCATATCGACGGCAACGACTTGCCGCTCATCCGATAATCTGCGCGCAATTACGCCCCAGTTGCGGCCAGAGCCATAGAGCCCATGGGCAATCAGCAACGGGGGGTTTGAAGTTGGCTCACCATGGACAATCGTATTCAGCATGACCGAGTGATACCCGTCACCGGTCCAAACAACCAGCCCCATTGTCGTGCTGGCGCCACCCGGATATGGTGCCGCGTCAGGAGGCCCCAATATGGCGCAAAACCCCGATATTCAAACTCAAATCGCGCAGACCGTGCAGCTGTTGCGCGACAAGCTGGGTGTGCGGGATAAGACGCTGACGGCCTCGGTCAGAAAGGCCAAACGTCAATTGCCCCGACGCATCTATAAGCAGGCGCTGCTTTTGGCGAATGCCGAACAGATGGCGGCCCATCCCAAGCTGAGGCTGGTGCTGGATACGCCCAAACTGGCTCGCGCGTCAGAAGAGGTGCAGGATCATCTGACCGGCATCAATTTGGCCGACCGCAGGTTGGGCTGGTTTCTGGGGATGTTGGGTGGGTTGGCTTTCAACCTGCTGGCGTTGTTGGTTCTGCTGCTGGTGTTTTTGCGCTGGCAGGGCTTCATATGAAAAACGGCGCCGCTTGGGGCGCCGTTCAGCCTGTTGATATCCTGAAAAATTACAGGTTCGGGTAGATCGGGAAGCGGGCGCACAGCTCGGCCACTTCGGCTTTGACCTTGGCTTCGACCTCGGCATTTCCGTCTTCGCCATTGGCGGCCAGACCGTCGACCACTTCGATGATCCAGTCCGCGATCTGGCGGAACTCGACCTCGCCAAAGCCGCGGGTGGTCCCGGCGGGGCTGCCCAGACGGATACCGCTAGTGATGGTCGGTTTTTCCGGATCAAACGGCACACCGTTCTTGTTGCAGGTGATGTGCGCACGACCCAGGGCCTTTTCGGTCGCGTTGCCCTTGACGCCTTTAGGGCGCAGGTCAACCAGAACCACATGGGTGTCGGTGCCGTGCGTAACTGTGTCCAGACCGCCTTTGATCAACTGATCAGACAGCGCCTGTGCGTTGTTGATGACCTGCTGGATGTAGGTCTTGAACTCGGGGCGCAGCGCCTCACCAAAGGCAACGGCTTTACCAGCGATGACATGCATCAGCGGACCGCCCTGAATGCCGGGGAAGATGGCCGAGTTCACTTTCTTGGCGATCGCCTCGTCGTTGGTCAGGATCATGCCGCCGCGCGGGCCGCGTAGGGTCTTGTGGGTAGTGGTGGTCGCGACATGTGCGTGCGGGAAGGGGCTTGGGTGCTCGCCTGCGGCAACCAGACCGGCAAAGTGTGCCATGTCGACGTGCAGATAGGCGCCGACCATATCGGCAATCTCCCGCATGCGGGCAAAGTCGATCTGGCGCGGAATGGCGGAACCACCGGCGATGATCAGCTTGGGCTGATGCTCTTTCGCCAGCGCTTCGACCTGATCGTAGTCCAGCATGTTGTCCTGCTGGCGTACGCCGTATTGAACAGCCTTGAACCACTTGCCCGACTGGTTGGGGGCCGCGCCGTGGGTCAGGTGGCCACCTGCATCCAGGCTCATGCCCAGAATGGTGTCGCCGGGTTGGATCAGTGCTTGGAACACGCCTTGGTTGGCCTGCGAGCCCGAGTTGGGCTGCACGTTGGCGAATTCACAATTGAAGAGCTGCTTGGCGCGGTCGATGGCCAGGTTCTCGGCTATGTCGACGAACTGGCACCCGCCATAGTAGCGGCGACCGGGGTAGCCTTCGGCGTATTTGTTGGTCATCACCGAACCCTGAGCTTCCATCACGGCGGCAGAGACGATGTTCTCGGATGCGATCAGCTCGATCTCGTCGCGCTGACGGCCCAGCTCGGATGTGATCGAGCCGAAAAGCTCGGGGTCACGATCCGCGAGAGACTGGGTGAAAAAACCTGTGTCACGAAGGTTGGCGTTCATTGGGGGCTCCGCATGGCTGGAATTATCTTGCGGATTTCCTATCGGAAACGGCAGATATGCAAAAGCTGTAAAGCGACGATTTGGCCCGCTGCGGCGTCAAGACTGGCCTATCGGGGAAAGGTATGGTTGTTTCGGAACCAAATGTTCAGCACCGGAAACTGCAACCGATGATTCAGAGAATCGCTTTTCTCGCCAGCGACGCCAAGGTGGCCCAGACCGCCCGTGATGCGCTGGTGCGGCGCTATGGCAATGCGGCCCCGCGCGACGCGGATGTGGTTGTCGCTTTGGGCGGTGACGGTTTCATGCTGCACACGCTGCACAACATGCAGCATCTGGATACGCCTGTTTACGGGATGAATCGGGGCACGATCGGCTTTCTGATGAACGAGTTTCACGAGGCAGATCTGATGGAACGCCTCGCCGATGCAGAAGAAGAAGTCATCAATCCGCTGGCCATGCGCGCCATGGATCAATCCGGCAAGATGCATGAGGCTTTGGCGATCAACGAGGTGTCGCTGCTGCGGGCCGGTCCGCAGGCCGCCCGGCTGAGGATTAGCGTGGATGGGCGTGTTCGCATGGATGAACTGGTGTGCGACGGGGCGCTTTTGTCTACGCCAGCGGGGTCGACGGCTTATAACTACTCGGCACATGGACCAATCCTGCCGATAGGATCGGATGTGCTGGCATTGACCGCTATTGCCGCCTTTCGCCCCCGACGTTGGCGCGGGGCCTTGCTGCCCAAGATCGCAAAAGTGCGGTTCGATGTTCTGGACGCTGACAAACGCCCGGTGATGGCAGATGCCGACTCGATCTCATTCCCGGATATCGACTGGGTTGAGATTCGGTCTGAGCCTTCAATTCAGCATCGCATCCTGTTCGATCCCGGCCACGGGCTGGAAGAGCGGCTGATTTCTGAGCAATTCACGTAGTTTCCACAGTCGACTACGGTTTTTTCGCGCTTATGTGAACCAGTTCACAGGAGTTTGATTAACCTGGGGTTAATGTGAACTTGCCCGGAGACACATCCAAGGCGGGAGTGAGTGGCCGCCGACGGTGTTTTCGAAATGACCGCGCAGTTTAGGCGCTGACAAGGGTAGGTGGTGCTACGCTTGTTATCGGATCTCCGGGCATATTTTAGAAAGTGGACCCCGGGCACAAAACCCCGGGGTCAATTTCTTTTGTCGGGGGTTATTCTGCGGAACCCATCTTATCCCACAGTGGCAGACACATCTGCCCAACGCGCGCCTCAATGGCCGCGGCCGCATCAACCGCCATGTCCTCACGCCAGCGCGGGGCTGCGATCTGAACATTGATTGGCTGCGCTCCTTTTGGCAGTTCTGCCAAACGCGCCGGAACGCAGGCTGCGGGCAACCCGAGGAAATTCATCGCATAGGAATAAACCGCGCAGCCCAGCACCTCATGCACGCCTTCAGGGCCTTCTGTATCGCGGTCGGGTCTAAAGAATGGTTGCGGCAGGAAAGGCGACAGAACCAATGGGTAGTCCTGCATGAACAGAGACCATTCGCGGGCATAGTGTGTGCGCTTGGCCAGCATCTCAATCAGCTCTGTACCGGTGATCGGCGGGAACTCCTGAAAATACACGTCGAATATATCGCGGATGGTCTGCGACCCCGCTGCCTTGATATCAGTTTTCAACAGGGTCAGTACTTCGCCCATCAAAGCGCGGTATCCGTTGCGCCCACAATCAAAGACATCAGGCGGATCGACCTCTGTTACCGCATATCCTGCGTCAATCAGCGCGTCACGGGCAGTATCTAAGGCCTTTGCGACTTCTGGATGCAGATCATAGCCGAACGTGTTCTTTGTAAAAGCAACCTTGATAGGTCCGTCATAGGCGGCCCCACGCCATGGCATCGGCACATGGAACGGATCGCGCGGGTCGGCGGCGATCAGGCTGGGCATCGACAGGTGCAGATCGGTGGCTGAACGGGTGATCAACCCCTGCACCGACATGGATTGCGCCAACAGGCCGCGTTCCACCTTTTGGCTCGGGTTCCACGCAGGCACGCGGCCCAATCCCGGCTTTACGGTCACGGCCCCGTTTGCCGCCGCCGGAAACCGCAGACTACCGCCAATATCATTGCCATGCGCCAAGGCCCCGATCCCAGCCATCACCGCCGAGCCGGCCCCGCCCGAGGACCCACCAGGCGAGATATGCCGCCCCCAGGGGTTATGTGTGCGGCCGTGCAGCTCGTTGTCGGTATCGGCGCGAAAGGAAAACTCGGGCGTATTCGTGCGCCCTAGGACGACGGCGCCAGCATTTTGCAGGTTTCGCACTATGGGCGCATCGTCCGGCGCGATCACGTCTTTCAAAGCCACGACCCCATTCGTGGTCGCGTGTCCTTTTTGGTCGACATTGATTTTGATCGTCACGGGCACACCGTGCAGCGGACCGGGCTCCGTGCCCGCAGCCACGGCCTGATCCAGCGTATGCGCGTGCGTCAATGCCTCAGTGCTCAGGTCTTCGACCACGGCATTCAGGGCTGGATTGACTTGATGCAGCCGGTCAATCGAAGACTGAACGGCCTCCACCGCGCTGATCTGCTTGCTGCGGGTCTGCTTCGCCAAGTCCGTGGCGCTTAGTCGCCAGATGTCATTGTCGCTCATGCTCGTCCTCCGGGGTTCAACCTGAGGCGGAAGACGGCCGATGGCAAGAGGTTCAGTCCCATTTCGGGGATCCTCTTTCATCTGGCCAGAAATATCCCGGAGCGCGAGGCAGAGCCTCGCATTCGCGCGTCAGCGCAAATCGGGCGCGCCGACAGGCGCACCCTTGAGTTTCCCGTTGTTATTGTGCGTAGCCGATGGTCTTCAGCGCGTCCGTGATCTCGTCCAGAATGGCGGGATCGTCGATGGTAGCAGGCATTTTGTAGTCTGCACCATCGGCAATCGACACCATGGTCCCCCGCAGGATCTTGCCTGAACGCGTCTTGGGTAGGCGGTCCACCACAACAGCCTGTTTGAACGCCGCAACCGGACCGATCTTTTCGCGCACCAGCTTGACCACATCCTGCACGACCTCAGCATGATCGCGGTCGCAGCCTGCGTTCAGGCACAGGAAACCAACCGGCATCTGGCCCTTCAACTGGTCGGTTACTCCGATCACAGCGCATTCGGCAACGTCGGGATGGGCGGCCAGAACCTCCTCCATGCCCCCCGTGGACAGGCGGTGGCCCGCAACGTTGATCACATCATCCGTGCGCGCCATGATGTACAGATATCCGTCCTCATCAATCATGCCTGCATCGCCGGTCTCATAGTAACCGGGGAAATGATTGAGGTACGAGCTTTTGAATCGCTCTTCCGCATTCCACAACGTCGGCAACGTACCGGGGGGCAGGGGCAACTTCACCGCAATCGCGCCCAACTCGCCGGGTTTCATCGGATGGCCGCCTTCGTCCAGGATCTGCACGTCATAGCCCGGCATTGGCTTCGCTGGCGAGCCCAACTTGGTCGGCAGTTCCTCGATCCCCAGCGGGTTGCCAGCGATGGTCCAGCCGGTTTCAGTCTGCCACCAATGGTCGATCACCGGCACTTTCAACGCGTCCTGCGCCCAGACGATCGTGTCCGGGTCTGCCCGTTCTCCAGCCAGGTAAAGCGCGCCCAAATGGGACAGGTCGTAATTGGCGATCAACTCACCTTGCGGATCCTCGCGTTTGACCGCGCGGATCGCCGTCGGGGCAGTGAAAAAGCTTTTGACTTTGTGTTCGGAAATCACGCGCCAGAAGGTCCCCGCATCCGGGGTACCCACGGGTTTGCCTTCGAACACGATGGTGGTGTTGCCATGGATCAGGGGCGCGTAACAGATGTAGGAGTGCCCAACGACCCATCCCACGTCGGATGCCGCCCAAAACACGTCACCAGGGTCGACATTGTAGATATTCTTCATCGTCCAGTTCAACGCGACCAGATGGCCTGCCGTGGGGCGCACGACACCTTTGGGTGAACCGGTCGTGCCCGAGGTGTAAAGGATATAGGCAGGATCATTACCATCGACCGGGACACATTCAGCCGGTTCGACGCCGTACTGGAAGCCGTGCCAGTTAAAGTCGCGCCCTTCGACCAGCTGGGCGACTTCCTGTTCGCGTTGGAAAATAACGCAGAAATCGGGTTTGTGCTCTGCCAGATCAATCGCGCCGTCCAGCAGGGGTTTGTAGTGAACCACGCGGCCCGGCTCCATCCCGCAAGAGGCGGCGATGATCGCTTTGGGTTTGGCGTCGTCGATCCGCACGGCCAGTTCGTTGCTGGCAAAGCCACCGAATACCACCGAATGCACCGCGCCCAGACGCGCACAGGCCAGCATCGCCTCAAGCGCCTCGGGGATCATTGGCATATAGATGATAACCCGGTCGCCCTTTTCGACACCCTTGGCCCGAAGTGCACCTGCCAAATTGGCTACGCGGTTGCGCAGCTCGACATAGGAAATCTCGCGCTTGGTATGCGTGATCGGGCTGTCATAGATGATTGCAGTCTGCTCGCCCCGTCCGTTTTCGACATGGCGGTCGACAGCGTTCCAGCAGGTGTTTACGCGGGCGTCCGAGAACCACTCGTATAGCGGCGCGTTGTCATCGAACAGTGCCTTGGTCGGGGGGCTTACCCAGTCGATGCCCTTTGCGGCCTCCATCCAGAAGCCCTCGGGGTCGGATTTCCAGCCTTCGTAAACGTCCTGATATGCCACGGTGTTCTCCTCCGTCAATTCCTTGGCATGTGTGTAAGGGGCAGGGCGGCCACAGGACAAGCAAGCGGCGTGACGGAGCGTCACTTTATCGCAAAAAGTTTGCAGAATTCGCCGAACTGACTTGCAAATTTTTGCAAATGCACGACTGCGTGAGGGTTATTTGGCGATTGATGGGTAAATTTGCAAATCTGCAAATTCAGGCGTGCAAACAGATAGGGAATCGGCCGGACGCCGTTTTAGACGTCCGGCCGCAGATTATCCGTAGTGCGTGACCGGCGTTCCGGCGATGGCGGCCATGTTCAAAAGCCCCCGCGCGGTGATCGAGGGCGTCACGATATGCGCTTTGTTGCCCATCCCCATCAGGATCGGCCCGACCTCCAGCCCGTCGGCCTTCATCTTCAGAATATTCCGCACACCGCTGGCTGCGTCCGCATGAGCAAAAATCAGCACATTGGCCGAACCTTTCAGGCGCGAATTGGGGAAGATCCGCCCGCGCAGTTCGGGGTCCAGTGCCAGATCCAAGTTCATCTCGCCCTCATAGGTAAAGTCACGCGGCTCGGAATCCAGAATATCCAGCGCGGCCCGCAGGCGTTTGCCGGACCCTTCGGACTGGTTGCCAAACTGCGATTGCGAGCAGAATGCGATCTTGGGCTCTAGCCCAAAGCGGCGCACGTGACGGGCGGCCCCAATGGTGCTTTCGGCGAGTTCCTCGGGCGAGGGCAGTTGCCGCACATGAGTGTCGGCGATAAACAACGGCCCGTCTTCCAAGATCATCAACGAAAGAGCACCATGCGGGCGCAGGTCGCCGTCCGCCAACACTTGTTCCACATAGTTCAGGTGCCAGCGATATTCGCCGAAGGTGCCGCAGATCATACTGTCGGCGTCGCCCCGTTGCACCGCGATGGCGGCAATTGCGGTGTTGTTTGTCCGCATGATGGCCTTGGCCAGATCAGGCGTGACGCCGCGGCGCTGCATGAGCTGGTGGTAGGACGTCCAATAGTCGTAGTATCGCGGATCGTTTTCCGGGTTCACGATCTGAAAATCCGCACCTGGCCGCACCGTCAAACCCAACCTTTCACAGCGGGCCCCGATCACGTCTGGTCGACCGATCAGAATGGGGGTCTCGGTGGTTTCTTCCAGAATAGCCTGAGCAGCCCGCAACACCCGTTCGTCTTCACCCTCGGCAAAGACGATCTTGCGGGAAGCGGCTGCGGCGGCCTCGAAAACCGGGCGCATGATTAGGGCGGATTTGAAAACGGTCTGGTTCAGTTGTTCCTTGTACGCCTCGATATCTTCGATGGGACGCTTGGCAACGCCGCTGTCCATTGCGGCCTTGGCCACGGACGAGGACACAACCCCCACAAGGCGCGGATCAAAGGGTTTGGGGATCAGATAGTCCGGCCCAAAGGTCAACTGTTCCCCTTTATAGGCGGCTGCGGCCTCGGCACTGGTAGTAGCGCGCGCCATCTCGGCGATGCCGTCCACGCAAGCGATTTGCATCTCGTCGTTGATCTCGGTTGCACCTACATCCAGCGCGCCCCGGAAGATGAAAGGAAAGCACAGGACGTTGTTGACCTGATTTGGAAAGTCACTGCGGCCTGTGGCGATGATTGCATCCGGGGCCACTTCGCGCGCGGCGTCGGGCAGGATTTCCGGCGTCGGGTTGGCCAACGCGAAGATGATCGGGCGGCTAGACATCTTCGCGACCATTTCGGGCTTGAGCACATTCGGCCCGCTGAGGCCCAGAAACAGGTCCGCGTCGCCGATCACATCATCCAATGTACGCAGGTCGGATTTCTGCGCAAACTGATCCTTGTGCGGATTCATATCCTCGGCGCGGCCCTCGTAGACCAGCCCGTGAATATCGCACAGCCAGATATTCTCGCGCTTGACACCCAGTTTGACCAACATGGACAGACAGGCAATCCCGGCCGCCCCGCCGCCGGTCGAGACGACTTTGATATCTTCGAACGATTTGCCGGCAACGTGCAACGCGTTCTTGGCCGCAGCGCCCACGACAATGGCTGTGCCGTGCTGGTCGTCGTGAAAAACGGGGATGTTCATCCGCTCGCGGCAGATTTTCTCGACGATGAAACAGTCGGGGGCCTTGATATCTTCAAGGTTGATCGCGCCAAAGGTCGGTTCCAGCGCGCAGACGATATCAGCCAGCTTCTCGGGGTCGGGCTGGTCGACCTCGATATCGAAACAGTCGATACCGGCGAATTTCTTGAACAGAACGGCCTTGCCCTCCATCACTGGCTTCGAGGCCAGCGCACCGATATTGCCCAGCCCCAGAACAGCAGTGCCATTCGAGACCACTGCAACAAGATTGCCGCGCGCGGTGTAAAGCTCGGCATTGTGCGGGTCGGCCTTGATTTCCAGGCTGGCTTCGGCCACGCCGGGCGAATAGGCGCGGGCCAGATCGCGGCCATTCGCCATGGGCTTTGTGGCCTTGATCTCAAGCTTTCCAGGTTTGGGATGGGCGTGGTAATCAAGCGCGGCCTGCCGCAGGCTGGGTGTGTCCGACATCGACAAATCAACTCCGTTCCAAGATTTGGTTGATCGTTAAACCATTTTCCGAGGCTTGGCTACGTTGCGTCATTTCATTGCGGGTTTCCGACCTCATGGGGGTGCTGGTTGAATTCTGCCACGAAACATTTACGGTCTGCCGCGTTCGTAAACACCAATGAATACGCGCAGTGATGAAGGTCTGATATGAGCTTGAAAGACGAACGCAACCCCGGCTTGGTCCTGCACGGATCGTTCGGTGTGCAATCCGTGGGGCTGCGGGCGGTGCTGGCTGTGATGGCCTGGATTCTGGTCGTGATTTCGATCTGGCCTGTTCAGGCTTCGGCCTTCAACCAAGAAGGCGGGCTGATCGAAACCGGATCGGCATTCGCGCTGATGATGGCTGGGGTGATTGCGCTTTATCGCTATCGTGGCGTGTCGCGTTTGTATATTGGCGTTGTCTGTCTTCTGCTGGCCGAGCGCGAGCTTGAGGCAGATATCTACGCCATTGGCACTTGGCAGCATACGATCCTCAGCGGGTTGGATACAGCGCTGGACATGACCCTTGTGCGTTTGGTGCTGGTTGCAATCGTGCTTGGCGGGCTGGTCTGGCATGGAATTCCGTCTGGCTGGCGCGCGTTCAAAGCCCGCGCGCCTTTTTTGCTGGTGTTTTTCCTGGCGGGCATGTCGGCGGTGGTCGCGCAACTGCTCGAAGAGGTGTCCGGGATGATGGGTTCGGATATTTCGCAAACCATGATGCTGCGCCTGTTTGTGCTCGAAGAAACGCTTGAGATGTTCTTTTCGATTGGCATTCTGGCCGCTGTTCTGATCGGATGGCCGAAAGCCAAGACCGAAGAGACAGTGAATGACCAACAACCAGACCAAAGCTGAGATTCGCCTGCCCACGCAGGAGCTGCGCGACGATATCCCGTTTTATACCAATGTGCTGGGGATGCGGATGGATATGATTTATCCCGCCGATGACCCTCGGGTGGCGGTGTTTTCCGGCCACGGGCTGCGGCTGCGGATTGAAAAGGACGCGTCGGAAAGCCCCGGCACGTTGCGCATCCTGACCGATGACCCCGATAGCTTTGCCGACGGGCAGCGCAGCCTAGTGGCCCCGAACGGCACAAAGGTCGAGATTGATGAGCTGAATCCGCCCATGGTCATGCCCGACACCGTCCATTCCTTCGTGGTGCGCAGGCTCAAGGATCAGGCACCGTGGATCATTGGCCGTGCCGGGATGCATTACCGCGATCTGGTGCCCGACCGGCTGGGCGGGTCCATCATTGCCAGCCATATCCGCATTCCGGATGGCGGCCCGGTGCCGGATATGGTGCATTTCCACAAGGTCGGGTTCCAACTGATCTTCTGCATCCACGGCTGGGTGGATGTGGTCTATGAGGATCAAGGCGAAAAGATGCGCCTGACGGCGGGTGATTGCTTTATCCAGCCACCCGAAATCCGTCACCGCGTGCTTGAGGCATCGGACAATGTGCAGGTGATCGAGATCGGCGTGCCTGCCGAGCACGTCACCGAGATTGATCACGATATGGACCTGCCCACCCCGCACCACCGCCCCGATCGTGAATGGCAGGGGCAGAAGTTCGTCTTCAATCAGGCCGAGGGCGCGGATTGGGTGCCGTTCCGTCTGCCGGGCTATATCTGCCGCGACACAACCATTGCCGAAAACACCAAGGGCGTGGCCGGGGTGCAGGTGGTGCGCAAAGGGCAGGGTGATCCGCGATGGGCCGCCCATGACACCGATATCCATTTCACCTTTGTCATGAACGGTGCGGTCACATTAGAGGGTGAAGGGCGTGAGCCGTACCCGCTGGAACAGGGCGACGCTTTTGTGATCCCTCCGGGGATGCGGACGCGCCTGTCGGACCCGTCGGATGATGTGGAGCTGCTTGAGATCACACTGCCCGGTACGTTCAATACGCGGCTGGGATAAGAATTGCGGCGCGCGGGGCTTCACCTTGGCGCGCCGTTTCACTAGAACAGTATTTTTCTGACCGGATGATCAAAAAACGGGGAATCGCCATGAGCCTGAAAGACGCAGCCCTCTTAGTCCGCGAAAACGCCTATGCACCCTATTCGAACTTCAAGGTCGGGGCGGCGGTCCGATCTGCCTCGGGCGGGATTTATTCCGGATGCAATGTCGAAAACGTGGCCTATCCCGAAGGCACCTGCGCTGAAGCAGGGGCGATTGCCGCCATGGTCGCCGCAGGTGAGCAGGAACTGACCGAGGTTTATGTGGTTGCCTCATCGCCTCAGCCCGTGCCGCCCTGCGGGGGGTGCCGTCAGAAACTGGCCGAGTTCGGCAAGCGCGAGGTCAAGGTGACGCTGGCCTCGGTCGAAGGGTCTGAGATGGAAACCACCATCGGCGATCTGCTGCCGGGGGCCTTTGGCGCCTCGCATATGGAGTGAGCCATGGACGCCCGTTCGATCAACGCCAAGCTGCGCCGCGGTCAGGTGCCCACGGCCGAGGAACTGCGCTGGTTCGCGCAAGGTCTGGCCGATGGCGGTGTCAGTGATGCGCAGGCTGGGGCTTTTGCGATGGCCGTGTGTATGGGCGGTCTGGGCGCGCAGGGCCGTGCTGACCTGACGGTTGCGATGCGCGATAGCGGCGACGTTCTGACATGGGACGTGGATGGCCCGGTGATCGACAAACACTCGACCGGAGGGGTGGGGGATAGTGTCAGTCTGGTGCTTGCGCCTGCACTGGCTGAGATGGGGGCCTATGTCCCGATGATCTCGGGTCGTGGGTTGGGCCATACCGGTGGGACGCTGGACAAGCTCGAGTCGATTCCGGGCGTGACCACTCAGATCAGCGAAGATCGTCTGGCGCAGATCTTGCGCGAAACGGGTGCCGCCATCGTTGGCGCAACGGGGCAGATCGCCCCTGCGGACAAGCGGCTATATGCAATCCGCGATGTGACGGCGACTGTGGAAAGCCTGGACCTGATCACCGCGTCGATCCTGTCCAAGAAGCTGGCCGCCAGCCCTGATGCTCTGGTGCTGGATGTCAAGGTGGGCAGCGGCGCGTTTATGAAAACCCACGAAGATGCACGCAATCTGGCACAGGCCCTAACCCAGACCGCGAATGCTGCGGGATGCCGCACCTCGGCGGTGATCACGGATATGAACCAACCTCTGGCTCCGGCGCTGGGCAACGCGTTAGAGATCTGCGAGGTCATGAAGGCCATGACCAACGGGCACAATTCGCCCTTGGCCGAAATCTCGGTCGAGTTGGGCGGCGTGCTGCTGGTGGATGCCGGGATGTGCGCAACCTTGGATGAGGGGCGCGAGAAACTGGCCGAAATTATCCGCTCTGGCCGCGCGGCCGAAAGGTTCGGGCGCATGATGGCCGCCGTCGGCGCGCCACTGCATTTCGTCGACAACTGGTCGCGGTACTTGCCCGAGGCCAGCGTGATCCTTGAAGTCCCTGCGCCAAGTGCGGGCTATGTGACCGCGATGGACGGTGAGGCGCTGGGTCTGGCCGTTGTCGCGCTGGGCGGTGGGCGGCAAGTTGAGAGCGACCTGATTGACCCTGCCGTTGGCATCTCGGACATCGTGCGGCTGGGTGACAAGCTGGACAAGGGTGCGCCGTTGGCCGTGATCCACGCCGCCCGCGAAGACGCGGCGCAACAGGCGGCGCAGGCCGTCCTGCAAGCGATCAGTCTCGGGCCGGCCAGCCCCGCGCTGCCGGGGATCGTGCATGAAAGGATCACCGCATGACCCGCGCGTTTCTGGTCGTGATGGACTCGGTCGGCATCGGCGGCGCGCCGGATGCGGATCAGTTTTTCAACGGCACGGTGCCCGATACCGGGGCCAACACGCTGGCCCATATCGCACAGGCCTGTGCCGAGGGGCAGGCCGAGGATGACCGCTCGGGTCCGCTGCACCTGCCCAATCTGGATGCGTTGGGGTTAGGGGCGGCGACCCGTTTGGCCTCGGGCGCGGGTACGCCGGGGCTGCGGGCGGAACCGACCGGCCTATGGGGCTGCGCGCGGGAACATTCGCCGGGCAAGGACACGCCCTCGGGCCATTGGGAACTGGCGGGGCTGCCGGTGCCATGGGATTGGCACTATTTTCCGGACACGCGCCCGTCTTTCCCCGCCGATCTAAGCCGCGCTGCGGCGCAGGCTGCGGGAACCGATGGCATACTGGGCAATTGCCACGCCTCTGGCACGGCGATCATCGCCGATCTGGGCGCCGAACATCTGCGCACCGGCTGGCCGATTTGCTACACATCCGCCGACAGCGTGTTCCAGATAGCGGCGCATGAGGAACATTTCGGCCTCGACCGCTTGTTGGAAATGTGCCGAACTCTGGCCCCGCGCTTGCACGAGATGAAAGTGGGCCGGGTCATCGCGCGGCCATTCGTGGGCACGCCAGAACAAGGCTTTACGCGCACCACCAACCGCAAGGATTTCGCAATCCTGCCACCTGCGCCGGTTCTGACCAACTGGGCGCAGGATGCCGGGCGGCGCGTGCATGCGGTGGGCAAGATCGGCGATATCTTCTCGATGCAGGGGATCGACACGCTGCGCAAAGGCTCGGATGCGGACCTAATGCGCCACCTCTCCGATCTGGTCGACGAGGCGGAAGAGGGCAGCCTGACCTTCGCCAATTTCGTGGAGTTCGACAGCCTCTACGGCCACCGCCGCGACATCAGCGGCTATGCGCGCGCGCTGGAATGGTTCGACCGTGAGATCGGCGCAATCATCGCCCACCTGCGCCCCGGCGACCTGATGCTGCTGACCGCCGACCACGGCAATGACCCCAGCTGGATCGGCAACGACCATACTCGGGAACAGGTTCCGGTGCTGATCGCCGGGCGAGGCGCGGGTCAGATCGGCGCGGTCAATTTCGCCGACATTGCGGCCAGCATCGCACATCACCTGAACATCCCGGCACATGGGCCGGGGCGGAGTTTCCTATGAGCGTTGCAGACCTTCCCAAAATCGAATTGCACCTGCACCACGAAGGCGCGGCCCCGCCCGCCTTTATCCGGCAGTTGGCCCATGAAAAGCGCATCGACCTGAGCGGGATTTTCAAGCCCGACGGTAGTTATGATTTCCGCGACTTCGCGCATTTCCTCAGCGTGTATGAGGCCGCCTGCGAAGTGCTGAAATCGCCCGAGGATTTCCGCCGCCTGACACTGGCCATCCTCGAAGAAAGCGCGGCGAACGGAGTGGTCTATTCGGAAACCTTCCTCAGCCCCGATTTCTGCGGCGGCGGAGACCTGCACGCTTGGCGTGACTACCTGACCGCCATTCAGGACGCGGCGGATGAGGCGGAACGAAAATACGACATCACCTTGCGCGGCGTCGTGACCTGCGTGCGCCATTTCGGTCCTGAAAAGGCTAAACTCAGCGCCTATTGCGCGGCGGAAACGGCGGGCGAGTGGATCACTGGGTTTGGTATGGGTGGCAATGAATCCGTGGGCGCTCAGGGCGACTACGCATGGGCCTTCGATTGCGCGCGCGAGGCGGGTTTGCGATTGACGACACATGCCGGAGAGTTCGGCGGCCCCGAAAGCGTACGCGATGCCATTCGCGATCTGGGCGTGGAGCGTGTGGGCCATGGCGTACGCGCCATCGAAGACCCTGACCTGATCCGCGAGATCATCGACCGCGACATCACGTTTGAAGTCTGCCCCGGCTCAAATGTGGTACTGGGGCTTTTCCCCGAATTCGCGGCCCATCCGATTGCAAAACTGCGGGATGCCGGTGTCAAAGTCACGGTTTCCACCGATGACCCTCCGTTTTTCCACACTACAATGCGGCGGGAATATGAGATGCTGGCGCAAGCCTTCGGCTGGCAGGCCGAGGATTTCGCGGCCCTGAATGAAAACGCCCTTGCGGCCGCCTTTTGCGATGACAAGACCCGTGAACGGGTCAAGACAAGACTGGAGAGAACATGAGCGAACACCTGACCGTCGTTGACCATCCGCTGGTGCAGCACAAACTGACGCTCATGCGGGACAAGGGCACTTCGACCGCCGAATTTCGGCAGTTGCTGCGTGAGATCACGCTGCTGCTGGCTTATGAGATCACGCGCGAAATGCCGTTGACCACCCGTCACATTGAAACCCCGATGGAGGAAATGGACGCCCCTATCCTAGCGGGCAAGAAACTGGCGCTGGTGTCGATCCTGCGCGCAGGCAACGGCATGCTGGACGGGGTGCTGGAGCTGATCCCTTCGGCCCGTGTGGGTTTTGTCGGCCTCTACCGCGATGAGGAAACGCTCAAGCCCGTGCAGTATTACTTCAAAGCGCCCGAAGGGTTGAAGGACCGTCTGGTCATTGCCGTTGATCCGATGCTGGCCACCGGCAACAGTTCAGCCGCGGCGATAGATCTGCTGAAGGAGGCTGGCGCCACTGATATTCGCTTCCTTTGCTTGTTGGCCGCGCCCGAAGGGGTCGCACGCATGAAAGAGGCGCACCCGGATGTGCATATCGTCACGGCCTCGCTGGATCGCGAGCTGAATTCCAAGGGCTATATCATGCCGGGGCTGGGCGATGCGGGCGACCGGATGTTTGGCACCAAGTAAGCTGGTCTAGCCGCCGCAAATATTCTGTAGCCGGACCCAATCGCGGTCCGGCAGAACCTGCTGCTGAGGACGTCCGGCCATGGGATCAGCCTCGATCAACCCCAGGACGGTTTCGCCGGTCACATCCATGGCATAGGCAAACGGGGTCGAGGGCAAGGCGGTCTGCGCGAACATCTCCAGCAACGCGTCATCAGGTAGGGACGGGCGGGGTTCAGACAGAACCTCTTCGGTATAGGCATCGACGATGCCCGGTGTCAGCTCTCCGGTTGTCAGCAGGCGAAAGGCGGTTGCAGCACCTGTGCGGTTCAGCAGATCGTCCAGCGGGTCCTGTGCCTGTGACCGGGCGCGTTCGGCGACGATATAGCCGGCGGCGACCGAAGGGTCCTCGTGATCTTCGACCAACGCGCGGTTTAGCAGGATAATGCCGCCCGGCAGGCTGAGGCTCGTTTGCACGCCCGCAGGCAGGATAACCACTTCACGCACACCGGTACGTGTGGCCAACTGTTTCAGCGCGTCCTGTGCGTCGACCGAGGCGCAGGCGCGGCCTGACACGCGCTCGATCCGTTCAAGAATTGCGTCGCCGATATCGTGGCGTTTGATCTCGGGCACCACCGAGACCACGTGGTTTTGCACGGCGGCGGGCACCCAGAACACCAAAAGGGCCACGACGGCGGCGGCAACACCGGCGACGCTGAGCCAGCGCAATCGCCCCGGATGCGGACGGCTGCGGTCAATGGCCCGTTGCAGGCGGTCGATTGCCTCGATCATGGTGGTCTCGGTTTCGGCCAGCTCCAGCGTTTCGTCCGGGTCGCCATCGGGGTTGTATATAGCTGGATACGCGCCGGGGTTCTGCCGCTCCAACGCAGCCAGCGACCAATGGGTCAGCGCGTTGTCGTTGAAATCCGAGATTGTCATCGTGGCTTCGCCAATCGACACCACGACCTCGCGCCGCTGCACATCGGGCGATGGGCGCCACAGACCGGTTGCTTCGATCCGTTGGTACTGTTTAAGGGCCGTCATCACGGGTGAGGTCTGCTCATTCTTGATTGGCGGCAGTTTAGCACGCAAAAATCCAGCGGCGCAAACCTGTTGCGCGATGTCGGGGAATTGTGCTGGATGTGACGACGCATCCGGGCGCAGGCGTGCCCCGGTCGGTTTCTGCAATAGGGTCAAACATGTCGTCTGGTGCGCAAACTTCTCCGATCCTGGCCTCGGTTCTGATGGTCAGCGCAATGGCGATCATCGGGGTGATCGACAACGTAGTGATCCTGCTGGCCGACACGGTCGGGCTGTGGCAGTTCCACCTGAGCCGGTCCACCCTGATGCTGCCGCTGATCATCGGCTTGTCCTTGTTGGGATTCGGGCGCTTGCGTCCCGTCCGGCCGGGTCCGGTGATGCTACGCAGTGTGCTGATCACGCTGGCCATGCTGTTCTATTTCACCTCGCTGGCGCTGATGCCGATTGCGCAGGCGCTGGCAGGTCTGTTCACCTCTCCGATTTTCGTGCTGCTGATTTCGACGCTTGCAATGGGGCAGAGGATCGGGCCATGGCGCATTCTGGCCGTCCTACTGGGGTTCGCTGGGATTCTATGCGTGCTGCAACCCAATCCGCAGGATTTTGATGCCCGCACCCTACTGCCGGTGGCCGGAGGGCTGTTCTATGCCCTCAGCGCCATCATCACGCGCAGCCATTGCGCGGGTGAAAGCACAGTCGCGCTGTTGGCGGCGATGGTGATCACACTGGGGTTGACGGGATTGATCGGAGTGGGGGTTCTAACCCTCTTCCCCATGATATCGCCCCCAGGGCCCGACGGGTTTGTCACGCGTGGCTGGGTGTGGCAGATGCAAGACGCTGTGCCATGGATCATCGTGCAGGCTGTAGGGTCAACAATCGCGGTTTTCATGCTGATCAAAGCCTATCAGGTAGGCGAGCCATCCTATGTTGCAGTGTTCGAATACTCGGTCATGATTTTCGGCCCCCTGTTTGCGTGGGTCGCCTTTGGTCAGTCCATCGGGCTGATGCAGATCGGAGGGATTGGTCTGATCGCGACCGCCGGAGCGCTGCTGGGCTGGCGGGCCGGTCGCGCGCCCGCCGAGCGGGCGGTGGCATGATCATCTCAAATGGCCGTAGATACGTGTTTGTCCACATCCCCAAAACCGGGGGAACGTCGCTGTCTCTGGCGTTAGAGGCGCGGGCTATGAAGGATGATATCCTTATAGGCGATACGCCCAAGGCCCTACGGCGGCGCAAGCGGCAGAAGGCTTTGACAGGCGTTGGCGCTTTGACGAAACACGCACCGCTTTCTGCGCTGGACGGATTGATGACGCCGGATGCGTTGCGCGGCGTGTTCACGTTCACGCTGGTGCGCAACCCTTGGGACAGGATGGTCAGCTACTATCATTGGCTCAGAACCCAAAAGTTTGACCACCGGGATGTCACCTTGGCGCAAACCCTTACATTTCAGGATTTCGTCTTGCACCCGCAGATTGCACGATCCTTCGCAGCCAATCCCGCAAGGCGCTATATGACGCTGACCGACGGAACCGAACATTGCAGTGCTTTCATCCGGCTGGAGTATTTTGACCGAGACGCCGCCCCGCTATTCGACCATTTGGGATTTCGGGTGGCATTGCACCTGAGCAACAGGACCGAGCGGGCGCCGGATTATCGCAGTTACTATTGCGACAAGACACGTGCGGCTGTGGCCGAGGCTTGCGCCGAGGATGTCGACAGGTTTGGGTATCGCTTTGATTAGCAGTACGTTCCGTTTGGAATCTTGAAAAAGTGCAAATGGGAAAGCTGGCGCAGGGGGGCTGCGCCAGCTTCTTTGACTTTTAGGCCGCTTTGGCTTCGGGGTCGAAACGCCCGTAGAAGCTTTGACCCTTCTCCGCCATTTCCCGCAGCAGCGGCGGGCAGGTGAAGCGTTCACCGTAGGCTTCGGTCAACTGATCGCAACGTTCAGCCGCATAAGGTGTGCCGATGATGTCCAGCCAGCTCAGCGGGCCACCGGACCACGGCGCAAAGCCCCAACCCAGGATGGCGCCCACATCGCCTTCGCGGATGTCTTCCAGAACACCTTCCTCCAACGCGCGGACAGCTTCCAACACCTGCGCGAACATCAGGCGTTCCTGTACTTCGATCAGGTCGGGCTGCTCTTCGGCATGCGGGTATTTCTCGGCCAGGCCGGTCCAGTATGCGACGCGTTTGCCCTTTTCGTCATAGTCGAAGAAGCCTGCATTGGCCTTGCGGCCCAGACGGCCTTCGCCTTCCATCCAGAAGATCAGGTCATCGGCGGGGCTTTCGGGATAGGCGTTGCCCATCGCAGCTTTGGTCGCCCGCGCGATCTTGGCACCCAGATCAATCGAGGTTTCGTCATTCAACTGGATCGGCCCTACGGGGAAGCCCAGCTGACGCGCGGCATTGTCGATCAGCGCCGGGCTGACGCCTTCGGTGATCATCCGTAGACCTTCGTTGATGTAAGGGATGATGCAGCGGTTGGCGTAGAAGAAGCGTGCATCGTTGACCACAATCGGCGTCTTGCGGATCTGGCGCACATAGTCCAGCGCCTTGGCAACCGCACGATCACCGGTTTCCTTGCCCTTGATGATCTCGACCAGGAACATCTTCTCAACCGGTGAGAAGAAGTGAATGCCAATGAACTGCTCGGGTCGGACGGAGGCCTTCGCCAGATCGGTGATCGGCAGGGTCGAGGTGTTCGAGGCAAAGATGCAGTCCTCGGGGATGATCGCCTCGACCTTCTTGGTCATCTCGGCCTTGACGCCCGGGTCTTCGAACACGGCCTCGATGATCAGATCACAGCCTTGCAGCTGCCCAAGCTCGGGGGTCGCAGTGATGCGGCCCAGCATGGCCTCTTTCTTGTCCGCCGTGACCTTGCCGCGCTTCATACCCTTGTCCAGATAGGCCTCGGTATAGGCTTTGCCCTTGTCTGCGGCGGCCTGATCACGGTCGATCAGCACAACCTCCATCCCGGCCTGCGCCGAGACCAGAGCGATACCGGCCCCCATCATGCCCGCGCCCAGAACGCCGATCTTCATGACCGACTGATCGGGGATACCAGCAGGACGCACGGCGCCTTTGTCCAGCGCTTCTTTGTTCAGGAACAGCGACCGGATCATGGCACCCGAGGACGGGTTCATCAGGACTGAGGTGAACCAGCGCGCTTCGATCTTCAGCGCGGTGTCGAAGTCAACCAGAGCCCCCTCATAAACTGCACTCAGCAACGCCTTGGCCGCCGGGAAGGCGCCTTGGGTCTTGCCGTGTACCATCGCCGAGGCGCCAACGAAGTTCATGAAACCTGCAGGGTGGTACGGCGCACCGCCGGGCATTTTATAGCCCTTGGCATCCCACGGCTTGACCAGATCGGCGTCCTTGGCGTTCAGAACCCACTCTTTCGCGGCGGCCATCGGGTCGGCTGCGATCTCATCGATATAGCCTGCACCCTTGGCTTTCTTGGCGTCCAGCATCTTGCCTTCCAGCAGCAGCGGTGCCGCTGCAATCGCGCCCACCTTGCGGACCATCCGCGTGGTGCCGCCCGCGCCGGGGAAGATGCCGACCATGATCTCGGGCAGGCCATATTTCGCCTTGGGGTTCTCGGCAGCGAAAATGCGATGCGTGGACAGAGGCAACTCCATGCCGATGCCTGCGGCAGTGCCGGGCAGGGCGGTTGCGATCGGCTTGCCGCCTTTCTTGGTCTTGGGGTCCATGCCGGCCAGCTCGATCTTGCGCAGAAGGGCGTGCATTTGCATCGTGCCGTCAAACAGACCTTTGGCCGGGTTGTCGCCTGCCTGTTCCTTCATCACAGCCAGCAGGTTCAGGTCCATGCCGCCCGCAAACGACCCTTCTTTGCCCGAGGTCAGGACGATCCCCTTGACCTCCTCATCCGCCAGCGCCTGATCGATCAGGTCGCTCAGCTGGGCCAGCCCGTCAAAGGACATTACGTTCATCGTCTTACCTGGAACGTCCCAGGTGATCGTGGCGACGCCGTCTGCGTCTTTGGTCAGAGTGAAATCAGTCATTGTCATCTCCAATCTGGTCAGCCGTCAGCGGGCTGCCGTCTTTCCGGGTGAAGGCCTCGCCGTCGGCGTCATCCTTCACCATCATGTCGATATCGCTGTAAAAGCCGGTCTCGGTCGGGGTCCGCGTGCCCACCACCAGAAAGGTCGCGGGCGCGTTGGTTTTGTTCACAAGGTGGTGGCCGTTGGGCTCACCTGCGGGCCAGGCCGCGCAGTCACCGGGCTGCATCTCATGCTCACCATCGTCGTCGATCAATGTGCAGGTGCCGGAAAGCACAATGGCGAACTCGTCCTGCTCCATGTGGTAGTGCCGCAGCGAGGACATCCCCGCAGGCTCCAACCGTACGATGTTGACGCCGTATTGGGTCAGACCGCCCGTATCCCCCAGCCGCTGAACGAAACGACCTGCGGTCGCCTCGGCCAGCTTACCGGGATAAGACGATCCCCCAATAAACGGGATCTGAGAGAGATCCAGCTTGGGCATCAGACCCGCTCGATGATAGTCGCGGCACCCATGCCCGACGCGATGCAGAGCGTGGCCAGGCCGGTTTCTTTGTCCTGACGCTCCAGTTCGTCCAGCAGGGTGCCGATGATCATCGCGCCGGTTGCACCCAACGGGTGACCCATCGCGATCGAGCCGCCGTTGACGTTCACCAGTTCGGGGTCCACCTCAAATGCCTGCTGGAACCGCAGTACGACCGACGCGAAGGCTTCGTTCACTTCGAACAGGTCGAAATCCGAAATCTGCATGCCGTTGTCGGCCAGGATTTTCTGGGTCACCGGAACCGGGCCTGTCAGCATGATCGTCGGGTCCAGACCGATCTTGGCGGTGGCTTTGATACGCGCGCGCGGCTTGATGCCGTGCTTCTCACCGAATTCCTTGTTGCCGATCAGAACGGCCGCTGCCCCGTCCACGATGCCCGAGCTGTTGCCCGCGTGGTGGATGTGGTTGATCTTTTCCAGGTGCGGGTATTTCAGCAGGGCGACCTTGTCGAAGCCCGGCATCTGCTCGCCCATCATCTGGAAGGCTGGGTTCAGGCTGCCGAGGCTCTGCATGTCAGTGCCGGGGCGCATGTATTCGTCGCGGTCCAGAATGGTCAGGCCGTTGCGGTCCTTGACCGGTATGATCGATTTTTCAAAGCGGCCTTCGTCCCAGGCTTGCGCCGCGCGGCGCTGCGATTCCATCGCCAACTGGTCCGCCTGATCGCGGCTGAAGCCGTATTCGGTGGCGATGATGTCCGAGGAAATCCCCTGCGGTACAAAATAGGTATCCATCGCCAGGGTAGGGTCAACGGCAATAGCTGCGCCGTCCGATCCCATGGGTACACGGCCCATCATCTCGACGCCGCCGGCGATATAGCCGTCACCGGCACCGCCTTTGATCTGGTTTGCGGCCAGGTTCACGGCTTCCATGCCGGAAGCGCAGAAGCGGTTGATGGCCAGACCCGGGATCGATTCATCCAGATCCGAGGCCAGCACGGCCGAGCGCGCCAAACAACCGCCTTGCTCCATCACCTGCGTGACGTTGCCCCAGATCACGTCCTCGACGGCGTGACCTTCCAGGTTGTTGCGCTCTTTCATGGCGTTAAGGGCGACGGCGGACAGTCGCACCGAGGTTACCTCGTGCAGGCTGCCATCCTTGCGGCCCTTGCCACGCGGGGTGCGCAGGGCGTCATAGATATAGGCTTCGGTCATGGGTCTTCTCCTCAAGCTCGATCCGACGGATTGCCGGGCATCAGGTCATAGGGGTGTTTCCAGCCGGGCTGTTCGCTGAGGCGCGTCAGCCAGGCGTCGATATGGGGCCAGTCGGCACGGTCAAAGCCGAATGGTTCAGGGTAGTACAGGTATCCGCAGCAGCTGAGGTCGGCGTTGGTCACGCCGTCGCCCACGATCCAGTCGCGGCCCTCAAGGTGGGTATTCAGAATTTCGTAAGCGGCCTTCAGGCGTCCTTGGTTGAACGCAATGACATCTGGGTTGCGGTGCTCTTCGGGCAGGAAATTGCACAAAAACCGGGTCATCCCCGCATTCGAGCTGAGCTTGTGATTGTCCCACAGGACCCAGCGAAAGATGTCGTAGTTTTCGTCGCGGTCCTTGCCACCGAACTTACCCGACTTTTCGGTGACATAAGCCTGAATGGCCCCGGATTGGCTTGTGCGAAAATCGCCATCGGTCAGGACTGGCACCTCGCCCATTTCATTGACCTCGGCGCGATATTCGGGGGTGCGCGATACGCCTTTGAAAAAGTCCACAAAAACGGGTTCCCATTCCAGGCCCGACATCTCAAGCGCAAGCGCGGCTTTGTAAGAATTTCCGCTTTCTCCGAAGCAATGCAGTTTGATGGTCATGTGCGCGCCCCTCCCGTGGCTTGTGCGGCTATGTCGATATTTCCGAATTTTTGAAGAGAAGAAGTCCGCAGAGTTTTCCCTTCTCCGTAACGGTTCTTTAACGTCAAAGCGGCCTTTTCATGCGTGCGGTACAGGCTGCCGAGCCGATGTTCGCACGATGAAAAGCCTCGCCGTCCTGACTGCGTGCCCAAAGGTGCGATCATAACCCGGATGGCGGGGGGGAAGCGTGCGTTTGCCTTCTTCTCGCTCCAAATACGTCCGCCGGAGGCGGACAGAGTATCTGCGATTTGCCAAAGTTGTCTGGTCCCCGCATCATTCACCGTTTTCGCGCCTCAAGTTCCGAGTTGAAGATGCGCAACTTGTGCGTCAGGTTGTCTTGATCAATCACGCTGTTGAAATTTTCGAATAGAAACGACAGAGCCTCACCTTCATCCAACCCGGCTTCGGCAGCGAAACCGCGCAGTTTGCGATAGCCATCTTCGGTCATTGCAACCGGAAACCGGCGGGTCAGGCGAAAGCGTTTGGGCATGTCGGTCCTTTGCGAAGTCCGGCTGCAAGACAAAATCCTGCAGCCGGTTTTGGATCAGAAGTTCGCCGCATCCAGAGCCATGACAGTGTCAGCACCGGTCTGGATACGCGCCAGATGCAGGCCGGTGGCCGGCAGGCGACGCGCCATGTAGAACTGGCCGGTGGCAATCTTTGTCTGGTAGAACTCGGTATCCGACGCCCCGCCGTCAAGGGCCGCATAGGCTGCTTTTGCCATTTGCGCCCACATCAAGCCCAGGCAGACATGGCCGAACATGTGCATGAAGTCGTTCGAACCAGCCAGTGCGTGGTTGGGGTTCTTTGCACCGTTCTGCATGAAGTACATGCCAGCCGCCTGCAGATCCTTGGACGCCGCCTTGAGCGGTTCGATGAACGCCTTGTCAAAGGCTTCGTTCTGGCCACCGTTTTCCTTGCAGAAATTCTTGACGATGTCGAAGAAGGCCATGACGTGCTTGCCGCCATCGGTAGCAAGCTTACGACCCACCAGATCCAGCGCCTGAACGCCGTTTGCGCCTTCGTAGATCATGGCGATACGGGCGTCGCGGGTGTATTGCGACATGCCCCATTCCTCGATGTAGCCGTGGCCGCCGTAAACCTGCTGAGCTTTGACAGTCATGTCATAGCCTTCGTCAGTCAGGAAACCTTTGATGACCGGCGTCAGCAGCGAGATCAGGCCGTCTGCATCTGCATCGCCAGAACGATGTGCTTGGTCGATCAGTGTGGCACCCCACAAGATGAAGGCACGCGCACCTTCGGTAAAGCTTTTCTGATCCATCAGGCTACGGCGAATATCGGGGTGGACGATCAGCGGATCGGCCGGGCCATCGGGGTTTTTCGCTCCGGTCACGTCACGGCCCTGCAGGCGGTCCTTGGCGTATTCGACAGCGTTCTGATAGGCGGCCTCGGCTTGTGCCAGACCTTGCATACCCACACCCAGACGCGCTTCGTTCATCATGGTGAACATGGCGCGCATACCTTTGTGCAGATCGCCCAGCAAAAAGCCGGTGGCTTCGTCATAGTTCATCACACAGGTCGAGTTGCCGTGGATGCCCATTTTCTCTTCGACCTTGCCGACCGAAACGCCGTTGCGTTCGCCCAGCGAGCCGTCTTCGTTGACCATGAACTTGGGCACGATGAACAGCGAGACACCCTTGATGCCCTCGGGGCCGCCGGGGATTTTGGCCAGAACCAAGTGGATGATGTTGTCGGCCATGTCGTGATCACCGGCCGAGATAAAGATCTTCTGACCTGACACCTTATAGCTGCCGTCGTCCTGCGGTTCAGCCTTGGTGCGCATCAGGCCCAGATCGGTGCCGCAATGCGGTTCGGTCAGGTTCATGGTGCCGGTCCATTCACAGCTGACCATGTTGGGCAGATAGGTGGCCTTCTGCTCGTCGGTGCCGTGGGCGAGAATGGCCGAAGCCGCGCCGTGGGTCAGACCCTGATACATGGTGAAGGCTTGGTTGGCGGACTGAAAGAACTCGCCCACCGCGCTACCCAGGACATAAGGCATGTTCTGACCGCCGAATTCCTCGGGCATATCCAAGCCGGTCCAGCCGCCTTCTTTCATCTGCTCGAAACCGTCTTTGAAGCCGGTCGGCGTGTAGACGACTCCGTTTTCGTGGCGCACACCTTCGGTGTCACCCACAACGTTCAGCGGGTGCAGGACGTTTGTTGCGATTTTGCCGGCTTCCTCAAGAACGGCACCGGTGAATTCGGCTTCCAATTCGTCGTAACCGGGGGTTTTCGATCCCGAAACGTTGAGGACTTCGTGCAGAATGAACTGCATGTCTTTTGTTGGCGCGTTATAGACGGGCATAAGAAGCTCCCTTTAATCTCAAATGTCCGGAGGTGGGGCCGCAGGGCTACTCGGCGGCTTTCTTTTCGTTCTTCATCGAGGCGATCACTTTCTCTCCCCAACGCAACTGTTCCTTCAGATCGTCGATGGCCTGCGTCAGTTCTTCGCGGCGGGCCTCCATATCGGTCAGACGCTCGCGGGCGATCTCAAACGTGCGGGTCATCTGCGTCATCTGCTGATCCCCCACATGATACAGATCCAGAAGTTGCCGGATTTCTTCTAGGCTAAAGCCAAAGCGCTTGCCGCGCAGAATCAGTTTCAGGCGCGCCCGGTCGCGTTTGGTGAACAGGCGTTTTTGCCCCTCGCGGATCGGGAACAAAAGTTCTTTGGCCTCGTAAAACCGCAATGTGCGCGGCGTGACGTCATAGGTCTCGCACATTTCACGAATGGTCATCAGATCTTCGGTCATGGTTTCAGCACTCTTGTCACTGGCGTCTATCAAGTACAGTTGCGCAGTCGATGCGCCACTTACAACACGGAGATGACGTTCACGTAATGCAAACGCTACGTCACAACTTTAGTTGACGTAACTTCCGTTTGCGTCAAGTCCGTTTGAGGGTGAAATCCCCAACGTCACGTCACGTTATTTTCAGATTTCGACAGCTGGCCAACACCCAATTGAAACGGGAATTGCAACAGCAATCCCTTTTGCGGGGCTTCAAGAGGGCCGCAATAGGCGTTGAGGTCAATCCAGCGACCTGGCGGTCTGATCGCGCATGGTTTTTAGAGCGTCGATCGCCTCATCCAGTTGCTGCTTTTGCTTGTGTAGTTCAACTAATTGGACATCGGCCAAGTCGACAAAAGCCTTCATCTGCGCCTGGTTGCCCTGATCTTCGTATATCAGCAGCCATTGGCGGATGTCTTCCAAGGGAAAGCCGTATTTGCGCCCCCGCATTATCAGCGTCATGCGGGCGCATTCGCGTGGACCATAGAATCGCGCACGGCCTTCGCGGTCGGGTTGCAACAGCTCGATATACTCATAATAGCGCAGGGTGCGCGGTGTCACATCGAACTGGGCGCACATCTCTTTGAATGACAAACGGTCGTCGGGCATTCCTGATCTCCTCTGGCGCAGCCTATGACCTACGCCTGACAAGCGCAACAGGTGGGCTTGCTCTTTTGCGGGCCACGCGCTCATAAAGGGAGAAACCAAGAAGGTACAAATAGATGGTCGACAAAGCTGCTATCGCGCGTCAGTTCATCGAGGCGATCCCACATGCCAGGGCGCTGGGCATGACGCTGACTGAAATCGGTAACGGAGAGGCTGCGATTACAATGCCCTACAACGTGGAATTGGTGGGCGATCCGCGCACTGGGGTCATCCATGGCGGCGCTGTATTTGCCGTTCTGGACACCTGTTGCGGCGCCGCTGTCATGAGCCACCCGTCCGCGCCCGGTGGAACGGCGACCATCGATTTGCGTATCGATTATATGCGCGCAGCAACTCCGGGTCAGACCATCACCACGCGCGCGACCTGCTACCACATCACCCGTAACGTGGCCTTCGTACGCGCGACCGCGATGGACGAAAATCAGGACCTACCGGTGGCTACGGCCTCGGGCTCTTTCACGGTGGAGGGACTCTGATGGCGCGCAAACGTCCCGAACCCGTGCAAGTGGTCAAACAGCGCCGGGACGCGGCGCTGAACGCGATTGTCGATGGAGTGCCTTATATCCGATTCATGGATTTCAGCTTTGACCGACGTGGGGACGAACTGACCGGGGTGTTGAACTATGACGAAAAGCTCATCGGAAATCCGATCCTTCCCGCCCTGCATGGGGGCGTCACCGCAGCCTTCCTTGAGGTCACGGCCGTGATCACCTTGAGTTGGGAGTATTTCCTCCCCAGCATCGAGAGCGGTGAGCTGGATGCCGAGCAGATCGCGCGGGATGAGACGATCCGCTTTCCCAAAACCGTGGATTTCACGGTCGACTATCTGCGATCCGGTCTGCCGCGCGATGCCTATGCGCGGGCTATCATCAGCCGGTCGGGGCGTCGCTATGCCTCGGTCCGGGTCGAAGCATGGCAGGACAATCATGCGCGCCCCTTTGCGCAGGCTACGGGTCATTTCCTGATGCCACAACCTATGACCAAGGGTAGCTAGCATCCATGCAGGACGCTTCGGCGCCAATAACGCATGGACGGGTGCTGAAGATTGCCCTTCCTATCGTGTTGTCAAACGCCACCGTTCCGATTTTGGGCGCGGTCGATACTGGCGTTGTGGGCCAGATGGGGCAGGCGGCCCCCATCGGAGCGGTCGGCATGGGCGCGGTGATCCTGTCAGCGATTTACTGGATTTTCGGGTTCTTGCGCATGGGCACGACCGGCCTTGCAGCGCAGGCGCGCGGCGCAGGCGATACAGCCGAGACCACTGCGCTGTTGATGCGCGGCCTACTGCTGGGCGGTGCCGCAGGTCTTGTCTTCATCGTTACACAAGTGTGGGTGTTCTGGGGCGCCTTCGCGCTGTCCCCGGCCAGTCCCGAGGTCGAGTCCCTGACCCGCGCATACCTTGAAATTCGCATCTGGGGGGCGCCGGCGACAATAGCGCTTTATGCCGTGACCGGCTGGTTGATAGCAATCGAACGCACGCGCGGCGTGTTCCTGCTTCAGATCTGGATGAACGGGCTGAACATCCTGTTAGACCTTTGGTTTGTTCTGGGGCTGGGCTGGGGTGTCGAAGGCGTCGCCATCGCCACTTTGATCGCCGAGTGGACTGGTCTGGCGTTGGGTCTGTGGCTGTGTCGCAGCGCGTTCCGCGGCAATCAGTGGCGCGACTGGCCCCGCATATTCAACGCCGCGCGTTTGCGTCGGATGGTGCAGGTGAATGCGGATATCATGATCCGGTCGGTCCTGTTGACGGGCTCATTCACCACCTTCCTGTTTGTGGGGTCCGATCTGGGCGATGTTAATCTGGCGGCCAATCAGGTCCTACTGCAGTTTCTGGAGATCACGGCTTTTGCGCTGGACGGATTCGCCTTTTCAGCCGAGGCGCTGGTGGGCGGCGCAGTGGGTGCGCGGGACCGGTATCAAGTGCGGCGGGCTTCGGTCTTGGCATCGCAGTGGGGTGTGGGCGGAGCCTTTGCCTTGGGCGCAGTGTTCTACCTTGCCGGGCCTGCGCTGATCGACCTGATGTCCACCTCGCCCGAGGTCCGTCTGGCTGCGCGAGAATACCTGATCTGGGCGGCGCTGGCCCCGGTGATCGGGGTTGCAAGCTGGATGTTTGACGGCATCTATATCGGGGCAACCTGGACGCGGGATATGCGCAACGCGATGATCCAGTCGGTTGCGATC
Source organism: Ruegeria sp. J8 (assembly GCF_056531925.1). NCBI lineage: Bacteria > Pseudomonadati > Pseudomonadota > Alphaproteobacteria > Rhodobacterales > Roseobacteraceae > Ruegeria > Ruegeria sp. J8. Next base: position 543,638 of record NZ_JBQFMR010000002.1, on the reverse strand, counting down.
TATGTGGTCGCCCTGTTCTTACTGGTGCCGACGCTGGGCAATCACGGCCTTTGGGCCGCGTTGATGGTTCTGAACATTGCGCGGGGATTGACCTTGGGCTGGCGCTATCCCCGGCTTGAGGCGCAGATCTCTTAAAGCAGGTTCAGCAGGTTCTCGGGCGGGCGTCCGATGGCGGCCTTGTCGCCATTGATCGCCAGAGGGCGCTCGATCAGGATCGGGTGTTCCGCCATTGCCGCGATCAGTGTGTCCTCTGACGTGGTTTTGGTCATCCCGAGTTTCTTGAACTGTTTTTCACCCGTCCGCATCATGTCGATGGCGGGTACGCCCCAAAGGGCCAGTGTCGCGCGCAACTCATCCGCCGAGGGCGCGTCTTCAAGGTATTTCCGCACCTCGACCTGCGCGCCTTTTTCCTCAAGCAACGCCAGCCCCGCGCGGGACTTGGAACAGCGGGGGTTGTGCCAATATTCGATCATAACCAGTCCTCACGTTTACTGCCCACAGCCTGTGCGACAGTGTCGAACCCGTCGCGCGCCAGAAGTTTATCCAACCCCTGCACGATCTCAGCGGCCAATGAGATGCCGCCATAAACCATCGCCGTGTAGAACTGCACGGCAGAGGCTCCGGCGCAAATCTTGGCATAGGCCTGTTCCGCCGTGCTGATCCCACCAACACCGATCAGAGGGATTTGACCTTCTGTCAACTGGCTCAGCCGGGCCAATACGCGGGTGGATTTCTCGAACAGAGGTGCGCCGGACAGACCTCCGGCCTGATCCTTATGCACACTTCGCAGCCTGTCGCGGGACAGGGTGGTATTGGTGGCGATCACCGCATCCACGCCGGTTTCCCGAGCGACATCAGCAATGTCTTGCAATTCGTCTTCGGTCAGATCGGGGGCGATCTTCAGGAAGACAGGCAGGGGACGGGGCAGGGCATCGCGGGTTTCGATCACTCCGCCTAGCAACGCACTGAGCGCAGCCTTGCCCTGCAGGTCGCGCAGTTTCTCGGTGTTAGGGGACGAGACATTGACCGTCGCGAAATCCAGATGTGCCGCGCAATGGGCCAGCACCTTGGCAAAGTCGCCGGGGCGGTCGTCGCTGTCCTTGTTCGCACCCAGGTTCAGGCCGATCACAGCGTCTTTGGGGCGATCCGCCAGACGAGTGGCCATGACCTCCATGCCTTCGTTGTTGAAGCCAAAGCGGTTGATGGCGGCCTTGTCTTCGGACAGGCGAAACAGGCGTGGTTTGGGGTTACCGGGCTGCGGGCGTGGGGTCACGGCACCGACCTCGATAAACCCGAAGCCCACGCGGGACAGAGGTGTCAGAACCTCGCCGTTCTTGTCGAAACCAGCGGCCAGCCCAACCGGGTTGGGCAGATCAAGCCCAGCCACCTGTGTGCGCAACCGGGACGAGGTCACAGGACCGGGTGCGGGGGCTAGCCCCGCTTTCAACGCCTTGATCGACATCCCATGCGCGGCTTCCGGATCCATCCGGTGCAGGGCGGCAAGGCCCAGTTTCTCGGTCAGTTTCATCCGAAGCTCTCTCTGCCTTGGGTCGGCGCGCAACGGATAAGCCACGACGTGTCCACCGCTGCCTGACGATGCACGACCGCTTTTTGGTAATCCGGGTCCGTGACCATTTCCATGAACGCATGAGCGGTGGGATAGCTGGCGATAAAGACTGCGTCCCAAACCTCGTCCTGCGGGCCGATCAGGGTTGTTTGAAACGCGCCGCTCCATAGAATATGTGCGCCGATACGAGCGATGATCGGGGCGGTGTCGCTCCCGTAGTTGCGATAGGCCTGCGCGCCGGTCAGACCGGCAGCGGCCAGATCGTGGTCATCCGGGTACGCGGCCTTGGCGCGGAATTTCACCAGATTGAGCATCTCGATCGGATGATCGCGGTCCAGATCCTTGAACGCCGCGAACTGCGCGCGATCTGGGTCGACGTAGCGGGTCATTCCATCTCCTCGGGGAACTGGTGGGCCTGTCCGTCAAAAGGCAAAGGCTTGGCCCAATGCACATCCGTCATCCTGATCTGCCGGTAGAGATGCGGAAACAGCGCGCCCCCGCGCGAGACCTCCCATTTCAGGTCGTCGCCCATCGCGTCGGCGTCGCAGGCCAACAGGGTCAGACCGTCGATCCCGGCGAAATGTTTGGCCGCTGTCTCGGCTGCTTGCTCGGCCGTCGAGAAATGGACATAGCCGTCTGCGACATCAATCGGAGCACCGTCCGTCGCTCCATCGGACTGCAAAGCGGCCCATTCGCCGGCCCGGAAAATCTTGTAAATCAGCATGGGGCCGTGATGCCTCGCACGGCGGGTAGAATCAAGCTGGATTTCCCCCTTTGACTCTTTGCGCAGCACGGCGCACGATCACGACAAATAACAATTGGGAGTTTGAACATGTTCACCCGCTTACTGACATCGGTCGCCGTTCTGGGCCTGACAGCAGGCATGGCCGCAGCCGAATATAAGCTGACGATCCTGCATACCAACGATTTCCACGCCCGGTTCGAGCCGATCAACAAATATGACAGCGGCTGTAGCGCTGAAGACAATGCCGAAGGCGAGTGCTTTGGTGGCTCGGCCCGTTTGGTAACGGCAGTGAACGATGCCCGTGGCCGTGCCGAGAACTCGATCCTTGTGGATGGCGGAGACCAATTTCAGGGGTCCCTGTTCTATACCTATTACAAGGGCAAGGTCGCGGCTGAGTTCATGAACAAGCTGGGTTATGACGCGATGACCGTGGGCAACCACGAATTCGACGACGGGCCCGAGGTTCTGCGCGGTTTCATCGACTCGGTCGATTTTCCAGTGCTGATGTCGAACGCCGATGTCAAAGACGAAGAGCTGCTGACCGACAAGATCAAGAAATCGACCGTGATTGAAGTGGGCGGCGAGAAGATCGGCCTGATCGGCCTGACCCCGGAAGACACCCATGATCTGGCCTCACCCGGCCCGAACATAACCTTTTCGGACCCGGTCCCGGCGGTGCAGGCCGAAGTTGACAGACTGACCGGCGAGGGGGTGAACAAGATCATCGTACTCAGCCATTCGGGCTTTGGCGTGGACCAACGCGTGGCCAGTGAAACAACCGGTGTCGATGTGATCGTGGGGGGACATTCCAACACGTATCTGTCCAACGTCTCGGACAAGGCGGCGGGTCCCTATCCAACCGTGGTGAACGGGGTTCAGATCGTTCAGGCCTATGCCTATGGCAAATTCCTTGGCGAGCTGAACGTGACCTTCGATGACGACGGCAATGTGATCGAGGCCGCGGGTGAGCCGCTGATCATGGACAACACTGTGACCGAGGATCAGTCGGCGCTGGATCGCATCGCGGAACTGGCCGTGCCGCTGGACGAGATTCGCAACAAGGTTGTGGCAAGTGCTGCTGACGCGATTGAGGGCGACCGCGCTGTCTGCCGAGTGCAAGAATGCCAGATGGGCAATCTTGTAGCCGATGCCATGCTGGCCCGTGTTGCCGATCAGGGTGTGCAGATTGCAATTGCAAACTCGGGTGGTTTGCGTGCCTCGATTGATCCGGGTGACGTGACCATGGGCGAAGTGCTGACCGTGCTGCCGTTCCAGAACACGCTCTCGACCTTCCAGATCAGCGGTCAGGGCGTCATTGATGCGCTGGAAAACGGTGTGAGCCAGGTGGAAGAGGTCAAGGGCCGTTTCCCGCAAGTGGCCGGTATGACTTTCACATGGGATCCTGCGGTTGCGCCGAACGAAGGGCGTATCAGCGATGTGATGGTAGCCAAGGATGGGGGCTTTGTGCCGATTGACCCGGCGGCGACCTATCTTGTCGTGACCAACAACTATGTCCGTAATGGCGGCGACGGCTATGACATGTTCGAAGGCGATGACAAGAACGCCTATGATTATGGCCCGGACCTGGCTGACGTGACGGCTGAATATCTGGCCGCCAACGCGCCGTACACCCCGTATCTGGACGGGCGCATCAAGCAGAAATAACAGCTTAGGTGCAGGAAACTGACAGGCCGCATCGTGAGGATGCGGCCTTTATTGTTTTTATCAGTCGAATTCGTACTCAGGCCAAAGCGCGGGGTCGATACCATCAAGCATTGGCTGAAGATGGTGCCTGACGCTGCGCCATCCGCCGACAGACTTGGTGGAGATTTTGTTGCGTACCTGGTCGATGCTGGCCGTTCTAACCTGTTTTTTGTTCTCTTCCGGATGCATCATCGCCTCGGACCAGTCGATGCCGCAGAACGCAGCGACCTTCTTGCTGTAGGTCTCGGGGTCGGCCACGAGTTTTTCGTAAGGAACGGTCAGGATGCGATCCCCGAACACTTTTTCCCAATGCGCCATATAGCGCCGGTACAGGTTGGCCGTGTGTGCAATCGCCTTTTGGTTTGACGCATAGCTCATCCCACCTGCGGGAAAGCGTCGGATCCATTTCGACAGCGCTACATCGCGTGGATCGCGCTGCATGTTGATCACCCGCGCATTCGGGAAGGCGCACAGCAAATAGCCTACACGTTGGAAATTATGGGGCATCTTGTCGACAAAGGCGATGGACCCTTCCGGGATCGGAGGCATCAGCTTGCGAAATTCCTGCGCGAAATGAGCGGCAGATGCCGTATCGAAGGTATCCTTGCCTTGCCAGAAGTTAACCGAGAGGTCGGACCCGAGCATAAGTTCCCCACAACCAGCAATGTTGGGGTCTGAACTCAGCATCATCTCCATCAAGGTCGTGCCTGAACGCGGTTGGCCGACGACGAAGATCGGCAAGGGCCCTTCGCTTAGGTCATTTGCCAATATTTGATTGCCTTCAGAAAATTGACGTGTGACCGTGCCCAGTTTTTCCTCTTCGGATTCAAAACTATATGGATTGGACTCGTGCTGAACCGCGTTGGCCTTTTCGAATTGCGGCATGGCCGCGTCCAAGCCCTCGATTTTGTGTGTCAGATGCGCCTTGGCAAATTCCAATTCGGTTAACTCGTGCTCCGATTTCTCAATCGCGTTTTCAACGTTTTCAAGCAAGTTTCCGGCTTCCTCACGGCTAGCCATCGTTGACAATTGCAGCAAAGAGGTGATGTGGTCGGGGGTTTCGTTCAGAATCCGCTCCAGAATAGCCTTTGTCCCCGCCTTGTCCCCGCCTTGATGCAGGCTGACCGCCTTTTGGAACGCGATTTTGTGGCTTTCCGGTGCGATCCGGTAGGCATGGTCAATATCATTTGAACTATCTTCGACAAAACCGACGCGCCCATAGGCTCGAGCCCGTGTCGAAAGAAGATCGACATTGTCGGGGTCCTTGGCCAGCCTTTTGCTTGTGTGATCAATGATCTGACGCCAGTTGTTACCTTTCAGGTAAATTTCATCCAAAACGCGGTTGAGCTCTTTGTTGTTGGGAAAGATCTCAAGTTTCTGTTCGGCATAGTCCAGTGCTTTTGGAATCTGGCCGGATTGCATCAACGCATTGGCCAAATTCTCTACAAATTGCGGGTCTTGGGGCTTCATCCGCGCGGCTTCTACGAAATGTGGGATCGACTTCTTGTATTGCTTCACCTCAGTCAGGGCAAAGCCTGCGATGGCGTGGAAATCGCTGTCTTTGGGAAATTTCTTCAGGCCAAGTTGCGCCTTCTTCAGCGCTTGATGTGGCTTGCCTATATCTAATGCAGACAATGCCTTGCTCTTCAGAGTTTTCGCTGATTGATTTTGCATATGACCCGGAGCCTGAAAGAAGAATGATAGGGGTTCATTACCCATGTGCGGACGGTTTGCAATAACTCTTCCCAATGATGCGATGGCTCAGCTTTTCGCCGCGCGGCCGTCCAACAGCTTGCCGGCTGTGCCCAATTTCAATGTTTGCCCCACAAATCAGGTACATGTGGTGCGCGCGAGCGAAAACGGGCGGACCCTGGATCCGATGCGCTGGGGGTTCCTGCCGCATTGGTACAAGACCGAAACCGCTGGGCCCCTGCTGATCAACGCGCGTGCCGAGACCCTGGCCGAGAAACCAGCCTTTCGCGCGGCCTGCCGCGAAAGGCGCTGTCTGATCGTGGCGACGGGGTTTTATGAATGGACCAAGACCGAACAAGGCAATAGGTTGCCCTGGTATATTCATCGCCTCGATCATGCGCCCATCGCCTTTGCCGGTGTCTGGCAGAACTGGGGCGCTGAGGAAGCCCGGCAGCCGACCTGCGCGATCGTCACGACCTCGGCCAATGGCACACTGAGTGCGATCCATCATCGGATGCCGCTGATCCTGGAGCCACAGGACTGGCCCTTGTGGTTGGGTGAGGCTGGGAAAGGGGCCGCCCGTCTGATGGTGCCGGGGCCAGAGGGCTTACTGAGCTATTACCGGGTCGATCCCGCCGTGAACTCCAACCGGGCCAGCGGAGCGAGCCTGATCGAGCCCGTCGCAGGTTGAGCGTTCTTCTTTGCAATCCAGCTTGCGCGCGATAGACCTTTGACATGGTTTTGAAATTTTACAGCCTTCCTGACCTTTATGCGCATGGGTTTGACACCGTGATCGACGTGCGCAGCCCTGCCGAATACGCCGAAGATCACCTTCCGGGCGCGATCAGCTTGCCGGTTCTGGACAATGAAGAACGCGCGCGGGTCGGGACGATCTATGTGCAACAAAGCCCATTTCTGGCCCGCAAGTTGGGTGCAGCGCTGGTGTTTCGCAATGCCGCCAACCATATAGAAAATAGCCTGTCGCACCACGAGGGCGGGTGGAAACCACTGGTTTATTGCTGGCGCGGTGGGCAACGCTCGGGCTCATTCACCTGGATGCTGCAACAGATCGGTTGGCGGGCCGAAGTGGTCGAGGGCGGCTATCGCACCTATCGCCGGTTGGTGAACCGGTATCTCTACGAGGACCCTCTGCCGCATCGTTTGTTCGCGCTGGATGGTTACACCGGAACTGCCAAGACGGAATTGCTGGCCCGTCTGAACATCCGCGGTGTTCAGGTGCTGGACCTGGAAGCGTTGGCCAATCACCGCGGCTCGCTACTTGGGGAACAGCCCGGGGGTCAACCTAGTCAGAAAGCATTTGAATCCGCGCTTGCGGCGGCGCTCTGCGGCCTTGATCCCGCACGCCCTGTGGTGGTCGAGGCGGAATCGTCCAAGATCGGGTCTTTGATCTTGCCGCCCTCACTGTGGACCTCATTATGTGCCGCGCCGCGCATTCACATCTGCGCACCGCTTGAGGCGCGCTCGGCTTATCTGGTGCGGGCCTATGATGATATTTTATCTGACACAGCTCGATTGCGGGACAGGCTGTTTCCGCTCCGGTCTCATCGCGGGCATGAGGTGGTCGACGGTTGGCTTACCCTGATCGAGGCGGGCGACAAGCTGGCGTTGACGCAGGCGTTGATGCAGCAACACTATGACCCGGCCTATGCGAAATCCAGCCGTGCCCGGAAGGCGGATGTGATTGCGCGGGTTGATGTGCCGACGCTGGATGCCAAGGGGTTGGAGCAGGTCGCTTCTCAGGTGCAGACGGTTCTGGATCAGTCCTGAAGGCGCAGCCCTGCGGCTTCGGTCATATGGCCGATCACCACAGCTGGATATCCGGCTTTGTGCAACCGTTCGCAAAGATTGTGAGCCTTATCCGCCGCGACCGCGGCCAAAAGCCCACCTGCGGTTTGCGGATCGAACAAAAGATCAGCTTTACCCCCAGACGGCAGGTCCGGTGCGATGGAACGATTTTCGTCGAAAATCGTGGACCGGACCCCCAGCTTGGCCAAGTCGAGCGCGCCGGTCATCAATGGAATTGCATCCAGATCCAGCGTTGCGCCACAGCCCGAGGCCTGACACATGCCCATGAGATGCCCCGCCAGCCCAAACCCGGTGACATCCGTCATCGCGTGGGCATCGGCCAGAATCCGAGACGCTTCGGCTTGCGGGTGGGTCATCTGTTCATAGGCTTTGGTGATCCAGTCCCCGTCGGCTTGGCCGGCCATTTCAGCAGCCATTAGAACGCCGCTGCCCAAGGGTTTGGTCAGGATCAAAGCATCGCCCGTATGCGCCCCGGACAGGGTGATCGGCGCGCGCGAGCACAGTCCGGTCAGGGTGAACCCGATGGTCATCTCATCCCCCATCGAGCTATGACCGCCCACGATCTCAGCCCCGGCTTCGCGGATGACCTCGCTGGCGGTTGCCATGATCTCGGCCATCGTTCTGCGCTGCAATTCAGGCGTCATGCGGGGTAGGATGATGGTCGCTGTAGCGGCCTGTGGCGTAGCGCCCATTGCCCAGATATCGCCCAAGGCATGAACTGCGGCGATGCGTGTCATCAGTACTGGATCATCTGAGACGCTTCGCAGATGGTCCGAGGTGATGACCTGCCGTACGCCACCAGTATGAACCAAGGCGGCATCGTCGCCGGGCAGGGAGTGGATGTCCTCTCGTTGTACCTCGGGCAGGTGTTTCAATGCAGCGTGCAGCGCACCGTGCCCGACTTTGGCACCGCAGCCGCCACACATGGGTTTGTTGCCCAACGCTTCATGTAGACCGCTGGCGTGAAGTCGCGGCATTGCAGGCGGTTCCATCTGGGGCAGGTGGCGAAACTTGTTCATAAAGGTCTGATCAATGTGGTTTTTCCAACGCCACATCAAAGGGCCACTGAACGATGTTCCGAGGCGCTCGCCCAAGGCTGACTTCTCGCCCAGCGATATTAGTTTCAGATAGTCTTTCTGCGGCTGATACCTGCGCATCCGGCCCGCCCCGAGCATGGCCCGCAGGTTGTTGAACAGGATCGGTGCCTCGCGCACCGCGTAAACGCCCGCTTTGGGGCGCGGGTTTTCGGACAGATGCGCGCAATCTCCGGCGGCGAAAATCGCGGGATCGCTGGACTGGAGGAAGCCGTTCACCCGGATAAAACCATCCTGCATCTCCAGCCAGGTATCGGCCATCCAGGCATAAGGGCGCGCTCCGGCTGCGCCTGTCACGAAACTGGCAGGGATTTGGCGGCCGTCTTCCAGCACGACGGTTTCGCTGGTGATCTTTGCAATGGTCGCGCCTTCGATCACGTCAACCCCAAGCCCCTCCATGGCCTTGCGGATGGTTGCAGCGGCCTTGTCCGCTGTCGCCGTCAACGCCTGCGCATTGTCGATCAACGTGACCTGCGCCACACGTCCCTTGGCGCGCAGGGCGTGGGCCATGGCCATCACCAACTCAACCCCGGCCACTCCGCCGCCAATCACAACGACCCAAGCAGGGCCCGTGCGTTCAAGATATTCGCCCCATCTGGCGGCAAACGGACCCAGAGGTTTAGCGGGCACCGCGTGATCAGAAAATCCGGGCAGGGCGGGCATGTCCGAGGTGATGCCAATGTTAACCGAGGCCACGTCAAACGCCACGGGAGGGCGGCCTGGTACGCGCACGCAACGGGTATCCAGATCAATTCCCTCGACCTTGCCCAAAATGACCCGCGCGCCAGCGAACCGGGCCAGCCTCACCAGATCAATATCCAGTTCTGCGCGTTGGTAATGCCCGGCCACAAACCCCGGCAACATGCCGGAATACGGCGCGGTGGGGCCGGGGTTGATCACGGTCACGCGTGCGCCGGGCAAGGGGTTCATCCCCCATTTGCGCAGCAGCAGCGCGTGCGTATGGCCGCCGCCGACAAGAACCAGATCGCGGGTCAGGGGCAGCGGAGAAGTATGCATCAGGGTCAGTTCGCTGTGTGGTCAGGGACGTCCTCGACCTGCTCGACCGCGTGGGTGGCCCAAAGCTCATCCTCGCCCGCATCCGGCAGATCGCTTGGCTTTTCATGGCGATGAATATGCCATTTGGCAATGAACAGGGCCGTGATCGGCGCGGTCAGGAACAAAAAGAGTGTGATCAGAAGCTCGTGCAGCGAGAGCTTGCCTTCGAGCAGAACCGAATGGCCGATCGACGCCAGCAGCACCCCGCCTACGCCCAGCGTGGTGGCCTTAGTGGGTGCATGCAGGCGCGACATCGGGTCCTTCAGCTTGATCATCCCATAGGACCCGACAAAGCCGAAGATGCCAGAAACGACCAGAAAGAAAGCAATCAGAATTTCGAAGATAATCGTCATGCCGCCCTCACTCGATGATATTGCCGCGCAGCATGAAGCGCGCATAGGCTACGGTCGAGACAAAACCCAGCATGGCAATGATCATGGCGGATTCGAAAAAGATCTCGGTCCCCAATGCAAGCCCGTACAGGATCATCAGCGCGATGGTATTGATCACCATCGTGTCCAGCGCCAGAACGCGGGTGCCGACCCCCTCGGCCGAGATGATCCGGTAGAGACACAGCATGATCGCCGCGCCGAAACAGGCGAAAGCGAACCAGATGGCATAGGTGACAATCATTCGAAAATCTCCTTCAGGCGGCGCTCATAGCGTTGCTTGATCTCGTCACGTACCGCCTCGGGGTCGGGGGCGTCGAGGCAGTGAACCAGCAAGTTATGGCCTTGTGCGGACAGATCACAGCTGACTGTGCCGGGCGTCATGGTGATTGTTCCGGCCAGAACGGTGATCGCCTCGGGGGTGCGCAGTTCCAATGGGATCGAGACCCAGTTGGGTTGCCGGTCGGCATCGCGTTTGAACAGGATGATCCTGGCCACGGTTATATTGGCGATCACGATGTCCCACAGCACGACCAGCATGTATTCGGCGATCATCGGCCAGTTGCGCAGTTTCGGCCGGTCGGGCCAATAGGGTTGCGTGACAAAGGGGATGATGATCCCCAACAACAACCCGAACACCACCGAGTTGAGCGAGCCGGTATTGGCCAGCAGCACCCAAACCACCGTCAGCAGGAAGGTCAGGTGCGGGTGCGGGAATATCCGGTGCAGCAATCTGATCATCCGTTCTCTCCCAATACGGCAGCGATATAGTTTTCTGGGGTAAAGAGCTGCTCAGCCGTGTTGCTGGCATATTTCAGCGCCGGACCCGCAAAGAGTGTCAGCAGGACCAGACCCAGAACTGCCGCAAAGACCGATGTAAAGGCCAGTCCGGGGTGGGGCTCGGGGGCAGGGCTGGCCAGCGCCTCTTCTTCTTTTTCAAGGTCGGTTGCAGGATTGTGCTGGATGTCGTGGCTTTTCCAGAAGATTACCGTACCCGCGCGGGCCAAACCGACGATTGTCACGAAGGACCCGATCAGGACAACCGCCCAGATCGCGTTGGCGTCAGGCGCATCTCGCGCGGCATCCAGCACCAGCAACTTGCCGATAAAGCCTGACAGGGGTGGCATCCCAGCCAGGGCGATGGCCCCTACAAAGAACAGGGCCGAGATCAGCCCGCCCTGCGGCATCGGCGCGGTGGGAGCGATGGACCCGCCGCGGCGTTCGACCACCATATCCGCGATCAGGAACAGCAGCGCCGTGGCAAGGGTCGAGTGGTAGATGTAATACAGCGCCGCAGCCGTAGCGGTCTCGGTAAACAAAGAGATTGCGATCAACAATGTCCCCATCGAGGCGATGGCGCAGAACGCCACCATCCGCGCGATATGCTGTGCGCCCAAAATGCCGATGGTTCCAATGGCCAGTGTCACCAGAGCCGCTGGTTGCAGCCAAGAGCCCACCAGCCCTTGGGTGGCCTCAACCTCGGGGCCGAAGCCCAGCGTGTACATCCGCAGGATCGAATAGGCCCCAACCTTGGTCATGATCGCAAACAGTGCGGCCACCGGTAACGGCGCGTTGGCATAGCTGGCAGGCAACCAGAAGTGCAGCGGAAGAACGGCGGCCTTGATACAAAAGACCAGTAGAAGCAGCACTGCGCCGACCCGCAGCAAGGCCGTATCTTCGGCAGGCAGTTCAGCCACGCGCACCGCCATATCGGCCATGTTCAGCGTGCCTGTGACGGCATAAAGCGTACCCAGAGCAAACAGAAACAGGGTAGAGCCCAGCAAGTTATAGGCCACATATTGCACGCCTGCTTTCAGGCGGGTTGCGCCGCCTCCATGCGTCATCAATCCGTATGAGGCGATCAGCAGCACCTCGAAAAAAACGAAAAGGTTAAAGGCGTCGCCGGTCAGGAAGGCTCCGCACACACCCATGAGCTGGAAGTGAAACAGGGCGTGGAAATGTTTGCCCCGGTCGTCCCAGCCCGAGGCGATGGCGTAGAGCACGATAGGCAGGGCCAACAGCGCGGTCAGTAGCACCATCATCGCAGAAAGCCGGTCCAGTACCAAAACGATGCCGAATGGCGCAGGCCAGTTGCCCAACTCATAGACCAGAATATCTCCGCCAGCGGCCTGCGCGGTGATGGTCAGGGCAATACCCAATAGGCCCACCACACCGGCGACCGAGAAGATGCGTTGCAGGTCCAGATGATAGCGCAGGACCATGATGATGAACGGGGCCAGGATCGCGGGCAGAACGATCGGAGCGACGATCCAGTGGTTCATGCGTCTTCTCCCGGCGCATCGGTATTGTTTTGTCCACGCATGTCGATGTGATCATCCTTGGCCGACAGATAGGCCGAGAGGGCAATCATCACGATCACTGCCGTCATCCCGAACGAAATTACGATGGCCGTCAGCACCAGCGCCTGCGGCAGCGGGTCGGTGTAGGGCACGTCCTTGTATTTGTTCAGCACCGCAGGTGCATCCAACGCCAACCGGCCTGTGGCAAACAGGAACACGTTCACCGCATAGGTCAGCAGGGAAAGGCCCAGGATGACGGGAAAGGTTCGGCGGCGCAGGATCAGGAAGATCCCGGCAGCGGTCATGACGCCTACGGCTGAGGCTACGAGCGCTTCCATCAGGCCTGCTCCTTCTCGTTATCGTCTTTTGTGTCGCTGTCCCGCAGCGGGTTGATGTCCATCGGGAATTCCTGCGCCATACCCGGCTGCCACGCGAACCGCGACAGGCTGTCTAGCGCCAGCATCACCGCGCCAAGCACGGCGAGGAACACGCCGGTGTCAAACAGGATAGCTGTGGCCCATTCGAACTCTTCCAGCGGCGGCCAGTGGATATAACCGAAATCGCTGGTCAGGAACGGGCGCTCATTGAACCACGCGCCGATCCCGGTTGCAGCGGCGATCAGCACGCCCCAGCCGATAGACCCGTGGTAATAGAACCTCTGCCGTTCAATGGCCCAAGTATAGCCGCTGGCCATGTATTGCATCAGATAGGCAATGGCGACAATCAGACCGGCGATGAACCCGCCGCCGGGCTGATTGTGCCCACGGAAAAAGATGTATGCTCCCACCATCAGCGCGATCGGCATCATCATCCGGGTCACGACGACCATCATCAGCGGATGCGAGTCCCCCGACTGTGGCCAATGTGGTTTGCGGTTCAGCAGATAGGCGCGCACGTTCGTGCCCAGAACGGACTCGGTCAGGGCAAAGATGATCAGGGCGGCGATGCCCAGCACGATAATCTCGCCGAATGTATCAAAGCCTCGGAAGTCCACGAGGATTACGTTCACCACATTGGTGCCGCCTCCGCCCTTATACGAATTGGCCAGGTGGAAATCCGAGATCGTGGGGAAGGCAAAATCCCGCAACATCAGCGCATAGATCAGGGCACCGGATCCGATCCCCGCCACGACCGAGATCGCTGCATCCCGCCAGCGCCGCGCGGCGCTGCTGTCCCAAGGCGTATCGGTGGGCAGAAAGTTCAGCGACAGCAGCAACAGGATCATCGTTACCACCTCGACCGAGATCTGGGTCAGCGCAAGGTCGGGGGCCGACAGATAGTTGAAGGCCATCGAAACGATCAGACCAACGACACCGATCAATACAAGCGACAATAGGCGGTTGCGGTGGAACCACATGATGGCCAGGGTGGCTCCCACCAGACAAATCCAGCCGATCACTGGGATCACCTGCAGCGGCAGGGGATCGCGCGTCTGCGCGCCGATAGAACCGGTCGCATAGGCGTAGTACCCAAGCCCCACGGTAAAGGCGATCAGGATGATGGCATAGCGGCTGATCACGCCATTATGCAGTGTGTCGGTGATCCAGCGGCTTGCCGAAGTCAGCGCACTGATCACGGCCTCGAATATGGTTTTCGCCTCGGGGCGGGGCAGGGCGTTCCAGAATTGCTCACCCCGGCGGTGCTGGGACAGCAGGAACAGGCCACCCAGTGTGGCGACAACCGACATGTAAAGCGCGGGCGTAAACCCGTGCCACAGTTTCAGCGAGTAATAGGGCGGCTTGCCACCGCCATAGACCGCATCCGACACAACCGCGACCAGCGGGCCGACGATAGCGTTGGAATAAAGGCCGATGAGCACGACCAGCACGACCAGAAACGCCGGGGCCAGCCACAGCCCGACCGGGGGGTCATGCGGATGATGCGGATAGTCGTGACGCTCGGGGCCAAGAAACACGTGGCTGATGAAGCGGAATGAATAGGCTGCCGAGAACACTGCAGCCAACAGGGCTAGACCCGGCACCAGATAGTGCGAATGCAGCCAGGTGGTGTGGACGGTTTCTTCCAGCATCATCTCTTTCGACAGGAACCCGTTCAGGGGCGGCAGACCCGCCATGGACAGCGCTGCGATAGTGCCGATGGTAAAGCTGATCGGCATCAGGTGGCGCAGCCCGCCCAGTTTTTTGATATCCCGGGTTCCGGTCTCGTGATCGACGATCCCGGCGGTCATGAACAGCGCAGCCTTGAATGTCGCGTGGTTGATGATGTGGAACACGGCGGCGACAGCGGCAAACTTGGTGCCAAAGCCCAGCAGCATGGTGATCAGGCCCAGATGTGACGCGGTTGAAAAGGCCAGCAGCGCCTTGAGGTCGTCTTTGAACAGCGCAATCACCGCACCGATCAACATGGTCACCAAACCGGTGGTCGCCACGATATAGAACCACGCATCCGTGCCCGCCAGAACTGGCCACATCCGCGCCATCAGGAACAACCCGGCCTTCACCATGGTTGCCGAGTGCAGATAGGCCGACACAGGTGTCGGAGCCGCCATTGCGTGCGGCAGCCAAAAGTGGAACGGGAACTGCGCCGACTTGGTGAAACAGCCCAGCAGGATCAGGATCAGAGCGGGTAGATAATAGGGCGACGCCTGAATCATCTCCTTGTTCTGAAGGATTACGCTCAGGTCGTAAGACCCCACGATATTGCCCAGAATCAGCATCCCCGCGATCATGGCCAGCCCGCCAGAACCGGTCACGGCCAGTGCCATGCGCGCGCCCTGACGGCCCTCAGGCAGGTGTTTCCAATAGCCGATCAACAAGAATGAGCTTAGAGACGTAAGTTCCCAGAAAATAAGAAGAAGTAAAACGTTGTCAGACAGAACGATCCCCACCATCGCGCCCTGAAACAGCAGCAGATAGGTGTAAAACTGTCCCATCGGGTCCTCGCGCGACAGGTAGAACCGCGCATAGAGGATGATCAGCAGTCCGATCCCCAAGATCAGCAGGGCAAACAGAAAACTCAGCCCGTCCATCATGAAATTCGCGTTCAGACCCAGGATGGGGATCCAGTCGAACCGGGCGGTCACGACCTCGCCGCGCATGATCGTGGGGATATGGATCAAGACGCCCATCAGTGCCAGGAATGTGGTGAGGCCCGCAGCCGAAGCAGCTGCATTTCGTCCTGCCCTGATCAGTAGAGCTGGAAATACAGCGCCAAGAAAGGGAAGGGCCGCGATGAGGAATAGGGACAAGTGCGATACTCCGGTCTGGGCGGTCAAGATAACCCTGATTTTGTAAGGATAATTTTCGAACTGTCCAGCTATTGCAAGTACCGCTGTTTGACCTACTGATGTCGCCAAATTGCGGTTTTTGAAAAAATCCTGACATGAACTTGATCCGGCTCTCTGAATTGAACGCGGATTTGCGGTGTTCAATATGGTAATACGTATCTGACCACACAGGAGGGCACGACGTGCCAGACAAGACGATCCGCACCCGCAGGTGGATTCTTTTCGGCGGCGGGGCGGCCGTTGCAGCGGGTTTTGCGATCCGGGAATACCGGTTGATCCCGCCCAGCTATGCGGGTGGGCATCTCAGTGTGCAGGCGGCGCATGAACAGGCCGTGTCGGGCGACGTGCTGTTGCTGGATATTCGAACCCCGCGCGAGTGGGATGCGACAGGCGTGGGTGAGGGTGCCTATCCATTGGACATGCGCCGTGATGATTTTGTTCAGGCGCTGGATCAACTGACCGACGGCGACAGGTCTGCGCCTATTGCTCTGATCTGCGCGCGCGGGGTTCGGTCCGCGCGGCTCAGCAACCGGCTGAGCGAAGCAGGCTTTACCAATATCATCGATGTACCCGAAGGGATGCTAGGCTCGGCCGCAGGGCCCGGTTGGGTCCGGTCGGGGTTGCCGGTTGGAACTTATGAGGAGGCCGTTCAATGATCCGCGCCGCCATGCTGGCTGTCGTGGCCGCAATCGCCGGGCAGTCGGCCCATGCCGCCTGCGCTGATCAGAACGGTGCCTGTAGCACTGAAATGGGCGAATACCATATCGAACTGCCTAAGGCGGAAAATCCGCCGCTGGTAGTTTTCCTGCACGGCTATGGCGGCAGCGGAACCGGTACGATGAAGAACCGCGGCATGGTCAAACCCTTGTTGTCGCGAGGCTATGCGGTGATGGCGCCCGAGGGGCTTGAGCGCGCCAATCGCCCCGGTGTCAAAAGCTGGAACTTCTACCCCGGCTTCGGCGACAGGGATGAAACCGCCTTCCTGACCGAGGTCGTTCAGGACGCCGCTGACAAGTTCGGGATTGATGCCGAGCGCGTTATTCTGGGTGGTTTCTCGGCCGGTGGGTTCATGGTCAACTATCTGGCCTGCGATGCGCCCGAGACGTTTTCGGCTTATGTGCCCGTATCAGGCGGGTTCTGGCGACCTCACCCTGAGGCCTGCGAAGGGCCGATCCGTATGTTTCACACCCATGGCTGGACCGACAATGTGGTCCCGCTCGAAGGGCGTTTGCTGGGCGGTGGCCGGTTCCATCAGGGCGATATCTTTGCCGGGCTGGAAATCTGGCGCATCGCCAATGGCTGCGTCGACACCAAACCCAGCGGGTTTTCGACGACCGGCCCTTTTATGCGCCGGTATTGGAGCGGCTGTGCAGATGGCAGTGCACTGGAGTTTGCGCTGTTCCCTGGAGGGCACACAGTGCCCAAAGGGTGGGCGGACATGATGGTGGACTGGTACGAAGGCCTGCCCGGCGGCTGATCACTCTGCCGGGGTCATCACGCCTTTACCTTCGATCAAGCGCTTCAACTCGTCTCTGTGACGGCGGGCCGAGCGTGTGATCGCGGGTTCCTTAACATCCTCTTTCATCCCGACCATGCGGCGCGCAGGGCCCGAAGACACTCCGCTGAGTGCAGAAAGCGGGATCGCGAAGGCCAGGCTGATCGCTATCGGGGCCAGCCAGACCGAGACCAGCCCGGACAGGATGCCGACACTCAACGCTACGCCGCTGACGGTTTCCAGAGCATGGCACAGGATCAGAGTGCGCAGCCCATAGCTGCCCCCGTCGCGCGCCTGTGGGGACCAGCCCTTTTGCACACCGAATGCGGTGCGGAACACAGCGATCATCTGTTGCACCATCAGGATTGGCGCGTAGAGGATCGACAGAATGACCTCGGACAAAAACGAAGTCAGGAATTTGAAGCCGCCGCCAAAATCCGAATAGCGCACACCGCTGAGCGGCAGGGCCAGAACGCCCAGCACCTTGGGGGCCAGCAACATGGCATACATAACGAGAATGATCAGCACATGGCGGGTTTCCGACATCTCGGGCCATTGCGGGAACAGTGGATTGTCGGGGCTGAAATAATACAGGACCGAGGCGTCCTCACCCTGACCGATCAGCGCCCACATAACCAGCAGAGCAAACCACAAGGGCGACATCAGATACCCGACCGCACCATGGAACATGTGGAAGCGGGACACCGCGCGGAACCCGGTCGAGCCCAGCAGTTTCAGGTGTTGCAGATTGCCCTGACACCAGCGCCGGTCCCGCAGCGCGTGGTCGATCAGCGTAGGGGGCGTCTCTTCATACGACCCGCGAATGCGTGGCAGAAACCGCACGGCCCACCCGGCGCGGCGCAGTAGTCCGGCCTCAACAAAATCGTGGCTCATGATCAGCTTTTCCTGACCATTGAAGGCGCGCAGCTTGGGCAGCCCCGCGCTGGAAGCAAAGGCACGGGTGCGGATGATGGCGTTGTGGCCCCAATAATTGCCTTCTTGCCCGCACCAACGGGCCAGACCTTCGGCAAAGGCGATGCCGTAGACGCCGTTGGCAAATTGCTGCATCCGGGCAAAGACCGATTGCGCGCCGATCAGCTGCGGGTAGCTCTGGATCAGACCGGCTCCGGGGTCACGCGCCAAGGCGTCGGTTAGGCGGGTGATGGCACGGCCGGTCATCAGACTGTCGGCGTCTAACACCAGCATCGCATCCCAATCAGCCCCCCAGCGGCTGACCCAATCGGCGATATTGCCCACTTTGCGGTCAGTGTTTTCAGGACGACGGCGGTAATACAGCTCAAGTCCCGGCGCTAGCGTTGTGCGCAGCGCCTCGACGCTGTCTTGTTCCTGCGCGGCGATCTCGGGGTCGCGCGTGTCGGACAGGATGAACATGGCATAGTGATGCTGACCCCCGCGCTTACTCAGATCCTCCAGCATGGTGCGGGCATTGCCCAGCACGTTCCACGGCACCTCGTTGTAGACGGGTGTCAAGAGCGCCACGCGCAGGGGCTGAGGGCGGCCTTCGCGTTTGGGCTGTTCCTGCCGCGACAAGGATACCATACCCAGGAGCACGGTGCAGACCGTGAAAGAAATCCAGAAGAAGTTGAACGAGATCAACGCCAGCAGGATGCCTTCGATCAGGTTGATCCCTTCGGCCCCGAACCAGTCGGACATCACCCAAAGCAGCCCCAGAGTGGCCGCCATCGCAGGCGAAAAGGCCAGCGCGCGCCAGAACCCGGCCGAGGCGCGCTTGCCATTCGGTACCTGTGCATCCCGAAACCCGGCGCTGAAATCTTGCGCGGGCATCGCCAGAGGGGCCTCAGACGGCATGATATGCAGATCGCGGCTCATGTGGTCCAACGGTAGAGCCAAACCTCAGAGGCGGGCTGTTTGTCCTTCAGAAGCTGCGCGCGCAGCTCTACGTGGTTCCGCTCGCCCGGCTGGAACGAGAAGGCCAGCCGCAAGCCGCCGGTATCGGGGTTGCGTTGCAGCACGCCGTCCGAGGTCTCGGCATGGGGTGAGTCCACAAAAATAGTCATCGCTTCGGGGTCATCGAACAGGTCGGAGGCCTCAAAATCGATTACTGCCAGACGTCCGTCGCCGAAGGTATTGTCGCCCATCGCGGTGTTGATCACCCGCGGCATGGGCGTGCGCTGGGGTTCTTCGCCCCAGATCAAACGATAGGACATGTCGATCTGGCTGCCGGCGGCATAGGGCTCGGCCGGTCGCCAATAGGCGACGATGTTGTCGTAGATTTCCTGATCCGCCGGAATCTCGACCAGCGTCACGGTGCCTTTACCCCAATCGCCCTTTGGTTCCACCCACAGGCCGGGGCGCTTGTGATAATTCGCCTCAAGATCCGCATAGTCCGAGAACTTGCGTTTCCGCTGCATCAGGCCAAAGCCGCGTGGGTTTGTATCCACGAACGACGAAATCTGCAGGCGGGAAGGGTTGGCCAAAGGCCGCCACAGCACCTCCCCCGCGCCATTGCGAACCATCAAGCCATCGCTGTCATGAACGGCGGGGCGGAAATCGTCAAACCGGCTGTGGTTGGTCTGGTCGAACAGGAACATCGAAGTGCCGGGCGCGATGCCCACATGGGGCAGCTCTTCGCGGGGGAAGAGCGTTGCTTCGACATCCATGATGCAGTCGGCCCCGGCGGTGACGTTGAATCGATAGGCCCCGGTCACGCTGGGGCTGTCCATCAGCGCGTGGACGACCATGTTGCGCTGGCCGGGTTTGGGTCGTTCCAGCCAAAAGCGGATGAATTCGGGAAATTCCTCACCATCCGGGTCCCCTGTTTTTAGGGCCAGACCACGCGCGGACAGCCCGTAAACCTCGTGCAGACCAATGGCGCGGAAATAGCTGGCGCCTTGCCAGACGCAGAACTCATCGGTCTTACCGGGGCGGTGCATTTCGGTGCGCAGGCGCAAGCCAGAGAACCCCAGCGTGTCGTCGATGGGCAGGGTCGGCACGTCTTCGGATTTGTCGAACATCGACAGATCGAACGTAACCGGGGTGGTCATCCCGTCCTCGACCGTTGAAACCTTAACAGTGCGCGGGAAGTACAGGCCTGGCGTAAAGAAATCTACGTTGAACGGCGTCTGGGTTTCATACCACAGCGCACGGTCCAGCCGGAATCGGATCGAGCGATACTGTTGATACGTCAGGTCCTGCCATTCCTGCGGAACCATTTCACGCTCGGCATAGGGTTGGCTGGCCAGTTCACGGGCCAGCGCGATCACATCGTTGCGGTCAAAGGGGACCTCGCCACCGGCAGCAAAGGTGGCCGGAGCGAAAGCAAGCGCCGAAGTTGAGGCCAGAAATGCGCGACGTGTGAAATTCATTTTTTAGACTTCCAAGGCTGTGACTTGAACCAACCGGCCAGATAGGCCACGCCGATGATCATGGCAAAGCCAATCATGTTGGCGATGAAGACGCTGGCAACATCCCGCCCACTCAGGTCCAGTCCAACGCCGATCAGGCGCGCTGCTGCCATGGAAAAGACGAAGACCGCCAGCGATTGCTGCCCGACCTTGGTGATGACGGTCAGCAGGAATTCCCAAACTTTCGCGGCTGCACCCTGACCGGTTGCGATCAGGCGATGGCCATGCTCACCCGCGACAACCCAGCCCAGATAGGCCAGTGAGAGGAAGTGAACATAGCGCAGCAGGCCAAACTCGGTCTTGCCCCGCAGTTCCGAGGTCAAGGGCCAGCCCTTGCGCAGCACGGCACCCAATTCAGGCGCGGCATTGTTGATCCAGGTAAAGACCTTCCAAGATCCAAACGGGGCCGACAGGATCAGGAACAGCACGGCAGCCCAGATCAGGGTTTTCGATACGGGCGGGGCAGGGATCCACCCGCGCATGAAGGCAAAGCCGGTAAAGAACAGCAACTGCCAGCCGAAGGGGTTGAAGAACCACTGACGGTCCGACCAAGGCTCGGCCGGTAGGGCCAGCGCGCCAGTTTGTGCCACCAGCCAAATCGCAATCGACGTGGCGGCCACGGCCCAGAACCCGACGCGGTATAGGCCCATGTAAACGGGCATCAGCGCCAAAACCACCAGATACATTGGCAGGATGTCAAAGTAGTTCGGCACGTATGTCAGCGTGAACAGACCGACCATCTGTGGCGCAGGGTCGTTGAAGAAATGCTGGAGGTTCAGCGAGGAAATATATGTTTTCTCGAAGAAACCTGTCTGGTCCAGCGCCGCCATCGACATGGCCACAAAGAAGAACAGGCAGATATGCGCCCAGTAGACCTGCCAGATGCGGAACGCCACGCGAGCCGTTCCCATCCACCAACCCTTGCGGGCAAAGGCCCCACCAAACGCAATGGCCGAGGCCATCCCCGAGCAGAATACGAAAATCTCGGTTGCATCCGAATAGCCGAACCGCGCTGGAATCCATCTGGCCCAGGGGTCGTTCGGGATGTGTGCGATCAGGATGATGAACATCGCGATGCCGCGATAGAAATCCAGCCGTGGGTCGCGCACGCGGGCAGGGGCGGCTACTTGAGCTGCCACAGGCGCAAAATCAGAAGCGGGCGATGCTGTCGCCATACGTGTTCTGTCCTTCTTTGATCTTTTTGTTTTTGTTATTCAGCCGGAACGCTTTGTGCGTCTCCGTCATCGCGTGCCGCGTCGATCAATGCGCGGCGCGCAAGGGCGTAATTGTCCTCGCCACCGGCTCGTTTTGCGCGGCGGTCATCCAGGATGCGCTCGACTGCATCCAGACGCCCGGCGCGCAGGCCGGAATCAATTGTGATGCGCTCGAATACATCACGTTGCGCGTGACTGCCACCTGCAAGTTGCATTCCGTCACGTGCTGTAGAAAGGAAATCAAAGGCTTGGCCGTACAGGCCGTCGCCAAATGCTTCCAACCCTTTGGCTGCTGCAACGCCCGGATCGGACATGCGGATCGGGGTGTCGCCCTGATTACGCTGGGCGTCTTTCTGGATGCGTTTCAGCATCTTTCCGGTCGCCTCGTCCCGGTTATCGCCAGTGAGGGCCAGGAGATAGTGCAGGTCGGCAAAGATCAGGCAGCCGTCTTCGGTGCGATTGGCGCTCAGGTCGGCCAGTTCTTCCCAACGATTGCCGACATTTACCCCCTCAAGCTCCAGACGGGACAACAACGAGGTCGCGTTCGAGATATCGCGGTAATCGTCGGTCTTGTCCTGACGGATGTAGTTGTCATAAAGCTCCATCACCTGATCGACCTGACCCAGATCCAGATGCATCAGCGCTTTGTGCCACCAGACGTGATAGCGGAAGTTGTTGCAATGCGCCCAAGCGTCCTCGCGCCCGGCCAGCCAATCCAGACCCAACTGTGCGTTACCGGTCATCTCATGCACGTGGGCCACCGCGTGTAGGCCCCATGCGTCATCTGACACCATCCACAGCGCCTGACGGCCTGCAATCTCGGCCTTCTCATAGGCGCCGGTTTCTTCCAGCGCGAAAGAATGGCAGCCCAACAGATATCCACGGCCCGCGTGATCAGGCTCATACGCCGGCATCACACGTTCGATCGAGCGACGCATGCCTTCGGCGTCGCCCAGAACAAAGCGGGTGGCATGGCTAAGCTTCATCGCCAGCGAGTCTTGCGGATGGGCGCGCAGGATTTCCTCGAACTTCTGAACGGCTTGCGAGGGCAGATCGGACAGATACAGCTCCAGCGCTTGTACATAAAGGCGTTCGCGTGAGGTTGCCGGTTGACGCTCCATTGCGGCATTGGCCGCGGCCAGAGCTTCGATGGCGACTGGCATCATCTCGCGGCGGCCCAGGAGAACCATGAACAGACCTTTGATCGCATGGCCCAGGACAAAATCGGGCTCAAGCTCTAAGACTTTTCCCAGATGCTGAGGCGTCACCGCCGCATGCGCCATGAACCCGAGCAGCACGCCATCCCAGGCCTCGGCGCTTGCCGAATGGCTCAGGGTGTTCATCTGTCCGAAAACGTCTTGTTTCATGCTCGTGGTCCGATCCGTGTGAGAATTAGTACAATATTCGACTTACCAGAGACTCTAGTCGGGTCGTATCAGTATCGACCGACCTCTCGAATTGGTGAAATGCTGTGTGTGCAAAACGTGAAAAAAACCGCCGATTCAACGGCATGTTTCAGCAACATGCCGCCGAATTAGGCATTGTGTTTCAGTCTTCAAACGGGTTTTCGGCGTTCAGAACGGCCTGAGTGTCCGCGCCAAAGGTCGGTGGAGCACTGCGATATGTTACAGGCGTTTTGGACAGTTTCAGCGGATTTCCGATCAGATTCACCTGTGCCGGGTCGGCTTGCATGGCGATCTGCATCTGCCTTGCGGCGACCTGATCGGTGGCAAAAACCTGATCCAACGTCTGCACCGGGCCCACAGGCACTTTGCGCGCCTCAAGCTCGGCAATGACGGTTTCAGTGTCATAGTTTTGCACGGCTGGGCGCAGAATTGCATTCAGCGCATCACGATGTTCCAGACGTGATGGGTTGGTCGCAAAACGGGGATCGTCCGCTAGGGCAGGCTGCCCGATGAAGTCACAGAACCGTCTAAATTGGCTGTCGTTGCCAACCGCCAGGATCACGTGCCCGTCCGCCGTTTGATAGACGTCATAGGGCACGATATTCGGGTGCCCATTTCCGCGCCGTTGAGGGACGTTGCCAGAGGTCAGGTAATTCACGCCCTCATTGATCAGCCACGCAATTTGCGCGTCGACCAGCGCAAGGTCGATCTGCTGGCCCTCACCTGTTTGATCCCGGTGACGTAGCGAGGCCAGAATACCGACGGTCGCGTACATGCCGCACATCACGTCAGCGATGCCCACGCCCACCTTCATCGGCGCGCCTTCGGGGTCGCCGGTCAGCGACATGATCCCGCCATAGCCCTGCGCCATCAGGTCATACCCGGGTTTCGATGCGTTCGGCCCATCCTGCCCATAACCCGAGATCGAGCAATAAACGAGGCTGGGAAATTCCTGCGACAAGGTTTTGTAATCCAAGCCGTATTTCGCCAGCCCGCCGGGTTTGAAGTTCTCGATCAGAATGTCCGCGTGCGAGGCGATGCGTCGGATTTCCGCCTGACCCTCGGGGGTGGCGATGTCGATGGCAACAGATTTCTTGTTGCGGTTGGCCGACATGAAATAAGCGCTTAGGTCCGATGCATTCCCATCTGCGTCCGTCACATAAGGTGGACCCCACTGCCGCGTATCATCGCCGCCGGTTGCCGGGTTTTCGATCTTGATCACGTTGGCGCCCAGATCGCCCAGCAATTGCGTGCAGGTCGGTCCTGCCAGAATGCGGGACAGGTCCAGAACCTTGACGCCCGTCAGCGGCCCCTCAGATCCGGCCATCATAGCCTCCACGGTCGATCTCGGCGGCGATGACGGTAAAGCTGTCGGCCTTGACCGCCGCGTCCAGCGCCGCGCGCAGCTCCTCGCGGTTGCGCACCGTGTGGCCGTTTCCGCCGAACGCGCGGCCCATGGCGGCAAAGTCGTGGCGGTCGAAATCCACGCCCGTATTGCCCATCTGGCGCTGG
Organism: Ruegeria sp. J8; assembly: GCF_056531925.1. Classification (NCBI taxonomy): domain Bacteria; kingdom Pseudomonadati; phylum Pseudomonadota; class Alphaproteobacteria; order Rhodobacterales; family Roseobacteraceae; genus Ruegeria; species Ruegeria sp. J8. Next base: position 519,004 of record NZ_JBQFMR010000002.1, on the reverse strand, counting down.
CGCTGTTTCAGCTCGATCAGCGCAAGGCTTGCATCGACAAAGACCAGAAAGATTGGGTTTCCCCCCATCTCGGCTGCTGTCGAAAGCTCTCCGGCAACCATCAGGAACCCGGCATCACCCGAGAAGCTGATCACAGGGCGGTCGGGTTCGGCCAGTTTCAGGCCAATCGCCATCGGCACGGCACAGCCCATGGTACACAGGGCCGAGGATTGGATCAGACCGCGTTCCTCGGAGCAGTCCCACATCTGGCTCAGCAAAATACGATGCGCGCCGCTGTCGGCGGTCGCCAGCGTGTTGGCGGGCAGGGCAGCACGGGTTTCGGCGATCACCGCCGCGGGCCCCCAGTCGTCATCCGCTGGAAACGCCTGCGCCAAAGCGGCTTTGACTTGTGCGGGCTCGCCGCCCGGCCATGTCTTGCGCGACGGGGTGCCTTTGGCAATGGCCTCCAACGTCTCGCCCGTGTGCGCGACCAGATTCAGCCCCGCCTGATGCATGTAGTGGTCATTGGGCACGGCCGAGACGTCGATCACACGCTTTTCCTCAGGGTCCCAGATCTCACGCCAGCCGGGGCGCATTTCGATCGGGTCATAGCCCAGACACAGCACCAAATCGGCCTGTTCGACCAGCGGAACCAGATGTTTGTCAGCCAACGGCGACAGGCCCGCGCCGCCCAGACACAGAGGGTGATCCTCGGGGACTACGCCCTTGGCCTTGTAGGTCGTCACAATTGGGATGTCGAAATGCTCCAGAAATGCCTGCACCACGTTGCGCGAGTCGTCATAGAGAACATCCAGCCCGACAATTGCGATGGGCCGTTCGGCCTGTGACACCCAACGGCGGGCTTTCTCGACGCAGTCGCCCGCGGGGGATACGGTGGCAATCTTGGCGCGGCGGCGCGGTTTCACGCCCGACACGCGGGTATCCGCGACCGAGATCGGCACGTCGATATGCACTGGACCGGGGCGCGGCTGATTGGCCAACGTAACCGCCTTATCGGCAATAATGTCTGCGCCTTTGGCGGTCAGTGTAAACGTCCCCTTGGTGATTGAGCGATAGACCTGTGCGTGATCCATTACCTGATGGGTATAGGTCAGCGCTTCATCGGCATCGACGCATCCGGTCAGCACGATCATCGGCACACGGTCTTGCAAGGCATTGGCGACCACGTTGATCCCGTTCATCGCACCGGGGCCAAGGGTGGCAACCAGAATGGCAGGCGCGCCATCGCGGTGATGCACGGCCTCGGCCATGAAACCGGCGGCGTTTTCATGCTTGGTCAGGTGAAAGGTGATCCCGGCCTGTTCCAGCGCATCGACAAGAGTCAGAACCTCACCACCGGGCATTCCAAAGGCGTGGCGACATCCGGCCTCGTACAAACGTTGGGCCAGAAGGTCCGCTGCGCGGGGCGAGAGGTCTTGCATAAGTCATGCTCCGAAAAACTGTTTCACAGCAGATTGCGGAGGACGGCCCCAGACGCAAGGCGGATCACGCCAGTGTGACTATTTGACTGCTGTTTCAGCCACAGCCTGAAACTTGCCATCCAGCTCCTCAGCGATCTCGCGCAGGGGGTCTCCGCCCTCATAGACATAGGGCGCGAAGACAAAGCTGGGAGTCTTGTAGGATAGGGTGGCGGTGCCGTCCTCGTTCTCGGTGACATAAAAGCGGATCGGTGCCTCGATCATCGCGTTCACTGATGTTTCCAGCACGCGCACCGCATAGTCGTTGTTGAAGGCACCAATGACCCGATTGCCGGGGATAGTGATCCCGCGCGATGCGGCGGCGTTGGTCGGGCCTGCCTGCGTGACCACGATCAGACCATTAGCTTTGATGGCATCCTTGGTGTCGGCAACCAACGCGTCGTAACTTTTGTCGGTTGCGTAGCTGGCCCAGCCCGAAAGGGGCTCGTCTGCCAAAGCAGGGGTCGCTATCAGGGCAATCGCAGTCCAAAGGGCTTTCATCGGGGCCTCCTGTTTCGGGGTTGCGACAGTGATGCCAGAAAGCGGGACAGGGCGCACTCACAATCTTGTGCGTTTTCTCGATTGCGCCTGCGGTTGGAAACCCTCAGAAACAGGCAAATGCCACCCGATGAGTTCCGAATTGGATCAGATGCGCCTGTTGATATGTTCGTCCTGTGCCGGTGCCCGCGATTGCGGAGCCGAGGTCAAAGCTGTCGAATCCGCCCTGACCCGCGCGGGGATTGAGGGGCGGGTTTCGGTCGATCAGCACGCCTGTTTCAGTGGATGTGCAGAACCCGTGGCCATCGCGCTGCAGGCCGATGGCGGGGCGACATATGTGTTTTCAGGGGTCGATGTCGCTTCGGACGCCGATGATATCGTGGCGACCTGCCGGACCTATCTGGAAAGCCCCAAAGGCTGGATCGAAGACGCCCGGCCTTGCGGGCGGCTCCGGATGTGTTTGCGGGCGCGTATCCCGGCGCTTTAGTCGACCTGTAGTGTGACCGCCGCGCTGACGGGGATGTTGTCGACCATCAGCGGGCTGTGGCTGTTTGCGTTCAGAGAGACCGAGACTTCGACCTCGCCCTGCGGCAGATGGTCGATATGCATCCAGTTACCGTACAGCCGGGCCAGTTTCTCTCCATTTACGTAGACATGTGCATGCCCCTCGCCGTCGACATCGGTCTTTGAGGCATTTTGTGGTGAGAACCGAAAGTTCTGCGGCATGACATGCAGGTTCCAGCCCGCCATAGGATCGGGCGTAAGAGCGATCTCAAGCCCCGGAGCATCAGCGCCAGCAGGCAGGTTGATGGCAGTCGAATGATCGTGTGCGGCTGCCTCGGCGTGAGATGAACTGTGATGTGCAGGATCGCCATGGTCATGGCCGTCGAAAGTAACGCCATTTGCAGCCGCAACCACAAATCCTGCACCACTGCCAAAAACTATGCCGATTGCAAACAGGGCAAGTGAGCGTGCCATTTTATATTCCTTGATGGTAGTAGCAAACACGCCGAGCTGGTCTCGGCGTGTTCATAAGCGTGCTTGTCAGGCCGCAGCTTCGGCACGCTGGCTTTCATATCGCCAGAAGTACCCGGCGAATGCCCCGACCAGAACCCAGGCTACCAGTCCGATGCCAAAAGCGCGTGCGGCAAACAGCGCGCCGATCTCGGTCGGAACGGGGCCGGTGAACACGTCCGGCTCGGGCGCGCCGATCAGATGTGGGGCCAACAGCAGGGCGGCTGCGATCACATAGCTGATCAGGGTGCCGCCAAAGGCAATCAGCCACATGGCAACACCTGCTGCTGCGACGGTCGCAAACCACCAGATTTGACGCGCAGCTACATCGGCTGCTGCCACGCCGGGCACTTCTGGCGCGAGCGAGAATCCGGGTGCGAGGTGCACGGCAACGAACCCCGCAAGCCCCCACAAAACGCCGGTGCGCCCGTCAATCTTGTGGCCGTTGCCCTCAGCCACGGACATCAGCGCAATCATCATCAGCGCGTAACCGGTATAGATAAGCATCGTGAAAATGACGCTCAGCGCATCGCGGAACAGGTCCGAGAACATTCCCGGCAGCTCGGGGTGAGCACTTACGACGTCACCGCCGAAATGGACCAATTCGCCTGATTCATACAGTTCCGCGTGCAGCAACACAGGTTGCACAAAGACCAACTGCAGCAAGGCGGCAATCAGCCCCGCTGCAGCACCAGCGAACAACGCGCTGGTCAGGATACGGCTAAACATGGGTTTAGTGGCAGGGGAAGCCGGTTGCGTGACGCACGTCATGGGCTGCGTCATGCAGGGCAGCGGCCTGAACGTGGCCAGTCACCGAAATGATGCCAAGACCCAGAATCACAGCGAACATGACGGGCAGGATACCAGCGCGCGAGGCGGTTTGTGTTTGTGTTGTCATTTTCAATTCTCCTGTGCCGTCGCACCCGACGGCCGGTGTTTCAAATCACGCCTGGCAGGTCTCCTGGCTTGCGGGTCAGGGCCTGTGCTCGCCTTCCCCCTGAAAATTCAGGAGTGGCTGGTTGAGCAAGGCTCACCGCTTACAGTCGCGGGGGCGGCTGTGGATTGGAGCAACTCGGATCGCACCACATTCCCTCTTAGCTCGTCGCTGTGAACGACGGGACCAGACGGGTTCATCTAGCCTTTAAAACCCGCGTGGCGCAATCGCCATTCGCGACCAATTTGGTCAGTTCACGCACTTTTTGAGAAGATAGATATCCATGATCCACCGGTGATCGGCGCGCGCAGCGGCACGGGTGTCCAGAATCTGCTGCGCAACCTCAGCCAAGGGCCCCTTGATCAGAATTTCCTCTTTCATGCCCACGTACGCCCCCCACCAGATGTCATAATCTGCCATCTGAAGATGTTGGAACGAGCACTCACCATCCAGCATTACCGCCACGTTTGACGCACCGTCCGGCCACCCTTCGTCGCGAATCCGCCGCCCCGTGGTCACGATGTAGGGGGCACCCAGATCGTTGATCGGAATCACGTGGGCAGCCGTCAACGCCTGCAGCGCTGTAATGCCAGGAATCACCCGCGTCGTCGGTTGAGGGTCCAGCCGCTCTGCAATCCGCAGGGAACTGTCATAAAGCGACGGATCGCCCCAGATCAGTAGAGCTACATGTCGTGCTCCAGGATGGGCGGCGATTGCCTCGCTCCAGCGCAATGCAATCGCGTCGTGCCATTCATCCACCCCGCGCAGATATCCGTCGTCGGACCGGCGCTTGGGGATGTCGAAATAGGCGATCTGCGGCGGCGTGTCGGTCACCTGCGCAATGATCTTTTCGCGCAGCCCGGCCAGATCGGCCTTATTCTCGCCCTTGCGGGGGATCAGGATCAGGTCCGCCGAGCGGATCGCCTGCGCGCCCTGAAAGGTCACGTGGTCAGGGTTCCCGGTGCCGATGCCGATCAAGGTCAGGTCAAACATCGTCAAACTCTGCCAGCGGGCCGTAAAGGATCAGCGCCGGGGCGGTGCCTATCTCGTCCGCCAGTTTATTGGACAGCGCGCCTACAGTACTGCGATGCAGCTTCTGCTCGGGGGTCGAGACGGATTCGGCCATCAGTGCTGGCGTTTCCAGCGGCAGGCCATGTGCGTGCAGCGTTTCGACCAGCAGAGGAAAGGTGCGCTTGCCCATGAAGACGACGGTGGTCGCATCCGGGTCGGCCAGCGCGGGCAGGTTCAGGTCCTCGGGCAGTTTGCCGCTGACATCATGGCCGGTGACAAACTGCACCCGCCGCGCGGTCAACCGGCGGGTCAGCGGGATGCCCGCCGCCGCCGCCGCCGCTACAGCTGAGGGGATGCCGGGGATGATCTCGTATTCGATCCCAGCCGCGCGCAGGGCAACCAGTTCTTCTTCCAGACGTCCAAACATGCCGCCATCGCCGGATTTCAACCGCACGACCCGCTGCCCGGTCAGGGCGTAATCCACCAACAACCGGCTGACATGGTCCTGCTTGGGCGAGGGGCGACCCGCCCGTTTGCCCACGCCCACCAGATCGGCATCCTCGCGCGCATGGGTTAAGATCGGCCCGCTGCTGAGGTCATCAAACAGCACCGCATCCGCCTTTTGCATCCGATCTACGGCCTTGAGCGTCAGCAATTCCGGATCGCCCGGACCTGAGCCGATGAACGAGACAAACCCACTCATACTGAGGCCTCCGCGATCAGGTGAAAGAACGTGCCGGTCACGTTGCCACGCACCGATCCGGTCTGCGGCCCTTCGGCCCCTTCTGCGTCAAACACACGGGCCAAAGGCGCGTCAGGTTGCTCGATGATTGAGGAATAGTGGAACTCATGCCCCCGCAGGCCCGTGCCTACGGCAAAGCCGGGCATCGGGGCCAGCAGTTCGGCGCGACGATAGCCCAGATTGAACTTGCGCTTTTCATAGGACGTCACCAGCCCCAACAACCCGGCCATCTGATGCGAGACACCCTCTTTGTCGATCAGAGCCTGTCCCAGCGCCATATAACCCCCGCATTCTCCATGCACGGGCTTGGTTTGCGCGTGGTTCCGCAACCCTTCCTGAAAGACGGATGCGGCGGCCAGAATGCCTGCGTGCAGCTCAGGATATCCGCCCGGCAACCAAACCAGATCGGCATCCGCCGCAGGGGCTTCATTGGCCAAGGGCGAGAACGGCAACACCTCGGCTCCAGCCGCGCGCCAGCCTTCCAGCAAATGCGGATAGGTGAACGAAAACGCCGCATCGCGGGCCAGCGCGATCCGTTGTGCAGGAGGGCGCGGCAGCGCGGCGGACGATGGCCCATTCGGGCCTGAGGACGCCGCCCGCTTGATCGCCTCAAGATCGACATGTTCGCGCAGAAAAGCGGCATAGCCCACAATTGCGCTTTCCAGATCGGGATGTTCAACCGCCTGGATCAGGCCCAGATGCCGCTCGGGCAGGGTCAGGTCTCCACGACGGGGCAGCACGCCCAGAACCGGCAGGCCCGCGCGTTCCATTCCCAACCGCGTCAACCGCTCGTGCCGGGGGCTGGCGCAGCGGTTTAGAATCACGCCCGCAAAGGGCAGATCGGGGTTATACATCTTGAACCCCAAAGCCGTCGCCGCCGCCGATTGCGCCTGACCGCCCACATCCAGCACCAGCACCACCGGCCAACCCATCCGTAACGCGGTTTCCGCACTGGACCCATGACCCAGTTCACCGGGCTTGGCGACGCCGTCGTACAGCCCCATTGAGCCCTCGGCGACCACGATATCCGCGCCTTCGGCCTGTGCAGAAATGGCGTCCAACAAAGGCTCACCCATGGCCCAGCTGTCCAAATTGAACGAGGCACGCCCCGCAGCCGCCCGGTGAAAGGCCGGGTCGATATAATCTGGTCCGCTTTTAAAAGGCTGAACGGTCAGCCCATCCTCGGCCAGCGCACGTAATAAGCCCAGCATGACCGTGGTCTTGCCAGTGCCCGAGGACGGTGCAGAAATCAGAAGGCCCGGAGGGTTAGTCATCGCGTCATTCATCCTCGGGGCTCCAGCTGGACCACGGGCTGTCGGCGCTTTGCGGGCGATAGCGGCGGTCGTAATCCTTGGAATAGAGGCAGCTTTCGTCGAACCCTTCCCCCGCAAGCGCTGGGCCGACCATGATCAGGGCGGTACGCGCGATGCTTTCGCCCAGCGCGTCTTTCAAGGTCTCCAGCGTTGCACGGATGATGCGTTCATCGGGCCAGCTGGCGCGATAGACAACGGCCACCGGGCAATCGGCCCCATAGGCCGGGGTCAGGTCGGCGATGACCTTGTCTAAATTGCCGATCGACAGGTGAATGGCCAGCGTTGCGCCGGTGCGGGCGAAGTTCTCAAGCGTCTCACCCTCGGGCATCGAAGACGCGCGGCCCGGCGTGCGGGTCAGCACCACCGATTGCGCGAGGCCGGGTAGTGTCAGTTCCGTGCCCAAGGCCGCGGCTGCCGCGGCAAAGGACGGCACGCCGGGCGTGACGCTGACCGGGATACCCATCTCTTTCAACCGGCGGATTTGTTCGCCCATGGCGGACCAGACCGACAGATCGCCCGAATGCAGGCGGGCCACATCCTGACCAGCCTTATGGGCGGCATCGATCTCGGCCATGATCTGATCCAGATCCATCGGCGCGGTGTTGATGATCTTGGCTCCCTCGGGGCAGTGGCCAAGGATTTCCTCGGGCACCAGCGAGCCCGCATAGAGGCACACGGGACAGGACGCGATGATTTCGCGCCCGCGCAGGGTCAGCAGGTCGGCAGCGCCCGGTCCGGCGCCGATGAAATGAACGGTCATTTTTGTCCTCCGATGGCGATGGCGCAGGTGGCCAGCCGGTCGTCTGATATCTGTCGTGGTGAAAGCAGCCGCGCGCCAGATCCAGCGGCGGCAAGGGCGGATGCTTCGGCCACACTGCCGGTGCCGTAACTGGCGCGGCTGCGGGGCGAGCAGGTGAGCGTGCGCTGCCCGGCCAGATCGGCGGGCGCGATGAAATGCAGGGGCAGGGCGGTTACGGCTGCGAACTCTGCAAGCGCAGCATGGCCCTCTTTGTCCGCGACGGTCGCCAAGGCGCTGACGGGGTGGTCAGAGGCGGCAGCCGCAAAGGCCGCGCGCAGACTGTCCACCGTCGCGGTGGAGGAAAAGCCAAGGCCCGCGACGATCATAGCGTGACGCTCCACTGCACCACCGGATAGGCAGATTTCCAACCGCGTCGGGGACCCAAAGACGCAGCCTGAGCCAATTCAATCCGCAAAAGATCGCCGCCGCGTTTCTCATGCCACTGCGCCAGCAGTGCTTCGCTTTCCAGTGTCACTGCGTTGGCGACTAACCGGGTGCCTGCGGGCAGGGTCGCGTGCAGCCAGCCCAGCAGCGCAGAACTAAGGCCGCCGCCTATGAAAACCACATCCGGCAGGGACAACCCGTCCAGCGCATCGGGCGCAGTGCCGTGGATGATGGTCAGCCGATCCTGACCCAGCGCATCGGCATTGCGACGAATCCGCTCGGCCCGGTCCGCGCGGGGTTCAATCGTGGTGGCCGTGAGGGTCGGATCGCACATCAACCACTCGATACTGATCGAGCCGGTGCCGCCTCCGATATCCCACAGATGCTCACCGCGATGCGGGGCCAGCGCCGACAGGGTCAGTGCCCGAATAGGGCGTTTGGTGATCTGGCCGTCGGTCTCGAAAATCTCATCCGGCTTGCCCGAAGACTTAGGCAGCGCGCGCCCATCGCCCGCGACCTCAAGCGCAACACAAACCGGGTGATCGAACCCGCCCAGCAGCGCCTCGGTCAGGGACACACTGCGGGAACGCTCGCGAGGGCCGCCGAGCGCCTCCATCACGTGTAGGCGGGTGTCGGCAAAGCCGGTCTCAGTCAAATAAGCCGCCAGTTCGGCTACCGCCGCCCCGTTGCGCAGCAACAGAATGGCGCGCAGGCCCGGCGACAGATGCGGTCGCAGCCGGGTCAGGGGGGCCGCGTGCAGGCCGAACGTCAGCGTCACCTCCAGCGACCAGCCCAACCGCGCGGCGGCCAAGGAAAAGGTCGACTGACCGGGCAGGGCGGTCCATTCCCCAGCCTCGAAATTACGCGCGATGACCGATCCGGCACCAAACCAGAACGGATCGCCCGAGGCCAGCACCACAGTGGGTTGCCCCCGGAACCCCGTCAGCACGGGCAGCCCGTCGGCAAAAGGCACCGGCCATTCGACCCGCCGGGCCTGGCTGTCGGGGATCAGCGACAGGTGGCGCGGCGGGCCCATGATGATTTCAGCGCGGTCCAGCACTTGACGGCTTGCGGGTGACAGGCCATCAAGCCCATCCTCACCCAGGCCCAGAACGGTCAGCCACGGAGCTTCATGCATGACACACCTCCTGATCCTTGGCGGCACGACAGAGGCCAACGCCCTGGCTAAAACCGTGGCCGAACGGGGCATCCAAGCGACCTATTCCTATGCGGGCCGCGTTGATAACCCGCGCCCGCAGCCGTTGCCGATGCGCGTGGGCGGGTTCGGAGGCGTGGACGGCCTGACCACCTACCTGCGCGATCACGCGATCACCCACGTGATCGACGCCACGCACCCCTTTGCCGCCCAGATGAGCGCCAACGCGGTGGCCGCCTGCCATAAGGCCGACGTGCCTCTGGCCGCGCTGACCCGCCCGGCATGGGTGGAACAGGATGGGGACGAATGGCAGCATGTTCCGGATATCGACGGCGCGGTGGCCGCCCTGTCCGCCGCGCCACAGCGGGTGTTTCTGGCCGTGGGCCGGATGCATCTTGAGGAGTTCGCCGCCCAGCCTCAGCATCGTTACTTGTTGCGGCTGGTCGATGAACCGGGTGCTCTGCCGTTGCCGAACTGCGACGTGGTTGTCTCGCGCGGGCCATTCACTCTGGCCGACGATCAGGCGCTGATGCAGCGCCATGGGATCCAGTTGGTCGTGTCCAAGAACGCGGGCGGCGTTGGCGCGCGGGCCAAGCTGGACGCGGCGCGGGCGCTGGGCCTGCCGGTGCTGATGATCGACCGTCCGGCCCTGCCGCAGCGGGTCGAGATGTCGAGCGTTGCTCAGGTTCTGGACTGGCTGGTTCATACCTGATCCTTGGCCGGTGTGAACCTCGGCGTGTAGACGATGGGCGCGCCGTCGCGCTCGATCACGCGGGTGCGGGACGAGCCGACGATGACCACCGTCTGCATATCCGCCATCTCGGGCGTGGCCTCGGCCAGTGTCGAAATCCGAATGGCCTCATCGGCGCGCGACACGGCGCGGGCGAACAGGATCAGCCGTTCGGGCTCGCATTCCTCGCGCAGGATTTCCAACGTTTTAACAAAGCCTTCCGGGCGGGACTTTGAGCGCGGATTGTAAAACGCCATTGAGAAATCCGCTTGTGCCGCCAGCCGCAGACGCTTTTCGATCAAGGACCACGGCTTGAGGTTGTCACTCAGGTTGATGGCGCAGAAATCATGCCCCATCGGTGCGCCGGCACGGGCCGAGGCCGCCAGCATCGCCGTGATCCCCGGCAGCACATCAATCTGGATATTGCGCCACTCGGGCGGGCCATCCTCCAACGCCTCAAACACCGCGGCCGCCATCGCAAACACACCGGGGTCGCCCGAGGACACCACGACCACGCGCTTGCCCTCGGCCGCCATTTGCAACGCGTGCTGCGAGCGGTCGATCTCGACCCGGTTGTCACTGGCGTGCAGCGTCAAGCCTTCGCGTTCGGCCACGCGGGCCACATAGGGGATATAGCCGACCACGTCCGTGGCCTCGGCCAAAGCGGCAGTCACCTCGGGCGTCACCAGCGCATCATCCCCTGGTCCAAGACCGGCGATCTTGACCCAGCCGCTCATGGCCTGCGCCCCTGACCGTGCACGATGATGATCGAGAAATAGGGGGTGACCTTGTCGCATGCCTCAGACAGTTTTGTCACGGTCTGGTTCGGCATCTGGGCAAATTCCACGATCCACGCGCGATCATAAAGGCCCGCCGTTTTCAGCGCGCGCTTCACCTTGTCGATATTGCGCCCGATCTTCATCACGACCAGCGCGTCGGTCTGCGCCATGCGCTGCGCCAGATCGTCTTCGGACAGAGTACCCACCAGTACGGTCAGCACGTCATCACCCCAAGTGATCGGGTCGCCGGTGGCCGTCCACGCCCCGGACATGCCGGTGATGGCGGGCACGACCTCAACATCAGATTTGTCGCGCAAGCGGTTGTAAAGATGCATGAAAGAGCCGTAGAAAAACGGATCCCCTTCACACAGGACCACCACGTCTTCGCCCTGTTCGGACAGCGCCTTCAGATGCGCCGCGCAGTCTTCATAAAACGCCGAGAGCAGCTCGTTATAGCGCGGATCGCTCACGGGAATTTCGGTCGTGACCGGGTATTCCATCGGGAATTCCACGGCACCTTCGGGGATCATGCCGTTGACGATCTTACGCGCCTGTCCGCTGCGGCCGGGTTTACGGAAAAACGCCACATGGCGCGCGTTGCGCAGCAGGCGGTCAGCCCGGACGCTCATCAGGTCGGGATCACCTGGGCCAAGGCCCACGCCATAGATGGTGCCGCTCATTCCGCACGGCTCGCGATGGCGTTGACGGCGGCGACGGTGATGGCGCTGCCGCCAAGACGGCCCTTGACGATGCAGGATGGCACCGGCTGTGCCTCCCACAGGGCGTCCTTGGATTCGATCGCGCCGACAAAGCCCACGGGGCAGCCGATGATGGCCGCAGGGCGCGGGCAATCGGGGTCTTCCAGCATGTTCAACAGGTGGAACAGAGCGGTGGGTGCGTTGCCGATGGCGACAACAGCACCGTCCAGATGCGGGCGCCACAGTTCTAGCGCAGCAGCCGAGCGCGTGTTGCTCATCTCGGCGGCCAGCGGGCGTACGCGTTCGTCATGTAGGGTGCAGATCACCTCATTGTCGGCAGGCAGACGGAACCGGGTCACGCCCTCGCTGACCATGCGTGCATCGCAAAGGATCGGTGCGCCAGCTTCCATTGCAGTGCGGGCGGCGGCCACAAAACCGGGCGAGAAATGAACGAACTCTTCCAGCCCGACCATGCCGGCGGCGTGGATCATGCGGACGGCGACCTGTTCTTCGTCGGCATCAAAACGGGCCAGATCAGCCTCGGACCGGATGGTGGCAAAGCTTTCTTTGTAGATCGCCGCGCCATCGGTTTCATAAGTATAGGGCATCAGGTGAAGTCCATATTCATCAGTGTTTCTTCGGTCAGGCCGGTCTGGCAGGGCTCATCCCCCGCGCGGCCCTGTTTGACAAGATCAAATCGTCCGGCATTGCCTATCAGCGTCACATCGGCCAGGCTCATGCGCGCGCATCCTTTGGCGCAGCCCGAGACATGCAGGCTGCCATTGATACGCGCGGCAAGCAGGCGCGCGATGTCGCGGGTTTCCACCTGCGCCTGCGGGCAATATGGCGCGCCGGGGCAGGCGTCGGTCGTCATAAGCGGGTTGGTGCCATCTGTGACAAAGGCTGGGGCGGGTATCGCCGCCCCGACTTCCAACAGGATCAAGCGCCATGGGGTGACACGCAGCGCCTCGGCCCCGCTTTGCGCGATCAGGTCTTTCAGGGCGCGCGCAGGCAATTGTCCGAAGGCCGCACCATAGAGCGTCCCCTGATCGCAAGCACCGGGTTGCAGCGGCGCGCCAACTGGTCCCGGAGCCACGCCCTGCCACTCCGGCGGCAAGTCCGCGACCACGCGGGCCATGCGCCTGCTCTCAGGCGTGTAGTTTTGGGAGAACCATGCGGCCAAGGCGATCAGCAGGTCGATGGCTTCCGATTCCTGGACCAAACGTCCGGTGTTTGCCCCATTGGCACGCAAGATCAAACCCTCAGGGCTTATTTCCAGCCGGATGTCGGCTGAATCCCCCGCCAGCAGGCGCTCAGGTCCAGTATCGATGGCAAAGCCGAACTTGGCGGGCAGGGCGGGCAGTTCGGCCAGCCGGTCAATAAGCTCTTGCGCCAGCCGAGCGGTCAGGTCTCCGGCTTGGTACAGAGGTGAGACCAGAATGTTGCGGCGCACCTCGATCCCCAGCTCGGCGTCCAGCAGGTCCAGCGCGGCCAGTTCGGCCAGCAGGGATTGATGATCCGCCTCGGCCACACCCCGCAGCTGCAGGTTGGCGCGGTTGGTCAGGTCGATGGTGCCATTGCCGAAGTGTTCCGCCAGATCGCACAGACCCATGATCTGCTCAGCTGTCAGACGGGCCAGCCGCGGCCGAACCCGGACCACCAGCCCATCGCCCGACATCATCGGACGGTGCGCGCCGGGGCACCAGCCCTGGACGATGGGAGCGCTCATCCCAGCCCCTCCAGATCGGCGCGAATCGAGTTGCGGCGTGTGTTCCAAAGCCCCGCCTCAAGCAAAGCGCGGAACCGGTCCTGCATGGCCTGATGCGCTTTAGGGTTGGCCTCGGCCAGAAAGGCGTCGACCTCAGCGTCGCCCAGCGTGGCATCGTGGTAAAGGTCGAAAAGGTGCGGCGCGACTGTGCCAGATAGATGCGCGAATGAGGCCATGTGATCCAGCGTCGCGGCGATCTCGGCCGCGCCCCGGAACCCGTGGCGCTGCATCCCGGCGATCCAACCCGGATTGGCGGCGCGGGCGTGGACCACGCGGCTGATTTCTTCGGGCAGGGTCCGCGCGCGTGGGGTGGCGGGGTTGGTGTTGTCCAGATGATAGAGCTGCGCCGAGCCGCCTGTGATTTTTTTGGCGGCGGCAAATCCGGCTTCATGCGTGGCGTAATCATTGGCCAGTAGCAGGTCGGTCTCGGTCAAATCCTGCAGGTGGACGAAACTGTCGGCGTTGGCGACGCGCTGGGTGATGCCGTCCTTGTCCTGCGCGACATGCTCGCCTTCCAAGGCATAAGAGCTGGCGTCCAGCCATGCCGCACCCGCCTGCACGCGCGCCTCGTCGGTGTAAATTTCGGACAATTGTGTCATGTTCACGCCATAGCTGCCGGGGGCTGGGCCATAGACGCGGGCGGCGGGTTCCTGACCGGCATAGGGGTTCCAGTCGGCCGCCTCATCGCGCGCCGACAAGGCCCGGATCGCCTGACCGTATAGCGCCGATAGCGTCGGAAAAACGTCGCGGAACAGGCCCGAGACCCGCAGCGTCACATCCAGACGCGGGCGGCTGAGGTCGGTGATGGGCAGAACCTCGATGCCTGAGACCCGCTCTGACCCCTTGTCCCAGACGGGTTTGACGCCCAGCAGGTGCAGCGCCATGGCGAATTCCTCACCCGCCGTGCGCATAGTGGCCGAGCCCCAGAGGTCAACGATCAGCCCTTTGGGATAGTCGCCTTCCTCTTGCAGGTGACGCCGCACCAGTTCTTCGGCCAGTTTCACGCCTTGGCTATAAGCCGCGCGCGTGGGCAAGGATCGCGGGTCGGTGGTATAGAGGTTCCGTCCGGTAGGCAGTACGTCCGAGCGGCCACGATAGGGCGAACCGGATGGCCCGGCCTCGATCCGCTTTCCGGCTAGTGCGTCGATTAGGGCGTTGCGTTCAGACTGGGCGGAAGGCGCGGGGTCGAAATTGCCGGTCACTTCTGGCACCCGGCCAAATATGTGCAGCCCGTCGCCGAACTGGCTTTCCTTGATGTCACAGACAAAGCGGTCGATGCGGGTGATCGCCTCGGCGGTGCAGGTGGCCTGATCCAGACCCAGATCGCTTTCCAGCCCGATGGCCTGAGCCTCATTCCGGATATCCTCTTGCAAACGGTCGCGGCGCTTGGGGTCCAGACCATCGGCGTTCGAGAATTCGTCCAGCAGAGACTCCAGCCGTACCATCCGATCCGGTGTACCGCTTTCTTTCAAAGCGGGCGGGATGTGGCCCAGCGTGACCGCGCCGATCCGGCGCTTGGCTTGCGCCGCCTCGCCGGGGTCATTGACGATGAAGGGGTAGATCACTGGCAGGTCGCGGATCAGCGCCTCGGGCCAGCAACCGGCTGAGAGCGCCACGGATTTGCCGGGCAGCCATTCCAACGTGCCATGGGCTCCGATGTGGATCAGCGCATCGGCATTCAAGCTTTTACGCAGCCAAAGGTAAAAGGCGACATAGCTGTGGCGCGGGGTGCGCGACAGGTCATGATAGTCGTCATCGCGTAACTCGGGCGTGCCGCGTTCAGGTTGCAAGGCGACCAGAGCCTTGCCCCGACGCAGGGCGGTGAAGTGAAAGGCACCATCGGTGTAAGCGGGGTCATCCTCGGGAGCGCCCCAAACCGTATGCAAGTCGGTGCGCAGCTGTTCGGGCAGGTCCGCAAGCGCGGCCTGATACTCGGCCAGCGGCCATGCGATCCGGGCGTTCAGCAGCGTATCAGCGATTGGTTTGGCAGGGGCGGTATCATAGCCCCCGGCTTGCAGGTCGGACAGCATCGCCTCAGCCGAGGCCAGCGCGTCGAGGCCCACCGCATGGGCCATCTGCCAGTCTTTGCCGGGATAGGTGGACAGAACCAGCGCGGGCACCTGATCGGATTTGGGTTTGCCTTGCAAGTTCAGCCAGCCGGTCACACGGTCAAGGATGGCCTCGATCCGTTCCTCCTCGGCCCGGTGGGCAAAGCGGGAATATTCCAGATGCGGGTCGCGTTTGCCCGGCTCCTTGAACGAGGCGATGCCCGCTGAAATCCGCCCGTCCACCTCGGGCAGCACCACATGCATGGCGAGGTCGGCGGGGGAGAGGCCGCGTTCCGCCTCGGCCCAGGCCTTGCGGCGCGAAGTGGCCAGTGCGACCTGGAAGACGGGCACATTTGCAGCGTCCAAAGGCGAGGTACCCGACGCGCTTTTGCCCGAGAAGGACGTGGCGTTGATGATCGCGGACGGGGCCAGCGATACGATGGTGTCGCGCAGCCAGTCGGCGGCGGATGGCACTTTCAGGGAAGGGGCGAACAGGCCCACGGCCTGAAAGCCGCGCGCGCGCAGGCTACGGATCAGGGCGGCCACGGGGGCTGTGTCGGCCGAGGTCAGGTAAGCGCGGTAGAAACTGACCACGACGCGTTTTGAGTCACCGGAAAACGCCTGTTCCGCCGGAATCACTCCGCGATCGGGGCACCATGCGCCGCAGTCGGGCAGGGATTTAGCCCCCATCACCGGACCCGCATAGAGCCCCGCTGCCAGTGCCATCTGTGCCAAAGCGGCTTGTGCTGCAACCTCGCCGCCGGTGTCACACAGGTGCGCTAAGCGGCGCAGGGTGGAGACGGGCAGGGTGGAATACTCATCCAGTCGCGTATCCTCGCGCCCGTCGGCGGGCAGCACGGCCACAGCAATCCCTTTAGTCTGCGCAAGCGATAGAACCTGCTGCAGTCCGTAGGACCAATAGGGCACTCCGCCGATCAGACGGATCAGGATGCCTTTAGCGCCCTCCAACGTCTGTTCCACATAGGTGTCAACGGACAGAGGGTGTTTCAGCGCCGTCAGATTGGCCAGTCGCAGGGTCGGCATCCGACCGTCAGGCCCGCCACCGCGATGCCAGCCTGCCGCGAAAGCACCAAGGTCGCTGTCCGAGAACGACAGCACCACCAAATCCGCCGGGCTCTGGCCCAGATCGGTTGGGGTTTCGGATTCCTCTAACCCGTGGCTTTCGCGGAAGACGACGTGCATGGTTTACTCGGCAGCCTCGGTGACGCCCGCGAGGATGTCGCGGATTTCAGCCTCTTTGATATCGTCATGCTCGGCGATCACCACCAGACGCGAGCGGCGCTCTTCGCCGGGCTCCCACGGACGGTCATACTGGTGACGCACACGCGCGCCGACGGCTTGAACCAGCAGGCGCATTGGCTTGCCCTGAACAGCGGCATAGCCTTTGACGCGCAGGATGTTCAGCTCGGTCGCCAGGCGTTCGATCTTTGCAACCAGATCCAGCGGGTCGGTTTGATCCGGCAATTCGACGATGATGCTTTCGAAATCATCATGCTCGTGATCGTGATGACCGTCATGATGCGAAGGCCGCGCATCCATGTCATCCTCGGCGGCGGCCTCAAGACCCAACACGACGCGCACGTCCACCACACCTTCGGCCACTTCGACCACGGGCAGAGGACGCGGGGCCTCGGCGGCGATGATCTCTTTGGCTTTGGCGACACCTTCGGGGCCGGCCAGATCAGGCTTGGTCAGAAGGATGATATCGGCGCAGGAGATCTGATCTTCGAACACTTCGGACAGAGGGGTTTCATGGTCGATGGAATCGTCGGCCATGCGCTGGGCATCCACTGCCTCGACATTCGGCGCGAACCGACCAGCGGCCACCGCCTCGGCATCGGCCAGCGCGATCACGCCATCCACGGTAATTTTCGAGCGGATATCGGGCCAGTCGAACGCTTTCAGAAGCGGTTTCGGCAGCGCAAGGCCCGAGGTTTCGATCAGGATATGCTCGGGGCGCGGCTCCAGCGCCATCAGCGCCTCGATCGTGGGGATGAAATCATCGGCCACGGTGCAGCAAATGCAGCCATTGGCCAGTTCCATGATGTTTTCCGCCGGGCAATCGGGAATGGCGCAGGACTTCAGGATATCGCCATCCACGCCGACATCGCCGAATTCATTAACCACAACGGCCAGACGCTTGCCCTGCGGGTTCTGCATCAGGTGCCGCACCAGCGTGGTTTTACCCGAGCCCAGAAAGCCGGTGATCACAGTAACGGGGAGTTTTTCGAGGGTGGACATGTCAGGCTCCAATCGGGGGAATGCGCGAGGCGCAGTTTTTGCGGAAATGTTCGGGGCGCTCGCGCCATTTGACCAAGCCGTCTTCGGTGGCCAGATACTTGGTCGCGCCGTCGACGATCACGTCGACATGATCGACCTCGTTCAGGTTCTCATAAACAAAGGTCCAGCGCTCGGGTCCGCCGCGCAGAACGATGGAACAGCCCTGATCGCAATTCGACAGGCATTCGACGGCTCTCAGCGTTACGCCTTCGGGCAGATCGGCCTGTTCCAGCGCCTTGTGCAACAACGTGCCGGGGCGGTCTGCGTCATCTTCAACAGGTAGGCCGCGGCGGCAGGTGGTGCAAACCAGCAGCTCGACCGGAGCGGTCTCGGTCATGTCTCTCATCCCCCCAAATCCTCATCGTGGGGGACGGGGTTTCAAGCGGGTCGCATTTGACCCGACACCGGAACACCCCGTCCGGTTTCAATCGCGGGTGCTGGCAGGTCTCCCGGCTTGCGGATGTCAGGGCAATTGCCCTGTCGGATGTCCCGCCTTCCCGGCCTGTTTGGCCAGTGGCTTGGGCACCCTCTCCGGTCACGGTCGCGGGGGCGGCTGCGTTTGGCGGATGATCCGTTGACGCATTCCCTTTTCATCCTCGTGCAGAGGACACCAACGGATCGGACATGCGGCACCGGGCAGGGGCTTGTCAAGCGAGTCGCAAGCATCTGTGAAGCAACGGTGGAAAAGCGACCTGTAAGCGTCGCTGGGCGGCATGACGAAGCCCGCAACCCCGTGCTGCCATGACCGAAACGGCGCAAACAGGGAGACGTGTCGCATGAGAGTGGGCTTTATCGGACTGGGCAATGTGGGCGGCAAACTGTCCGGGTCTTTGCTGCGCAACGGGATCGACCTGACGGTGCACGATCTGAACCCTGATCTGGTCGCGGGCTTCGTGGCGCAGGGGGCCAAGGCCGCCGAAAGCCCGGCCCAGCTGATGCGCGATTGCGACGCGGTGATCACCTGTCTGCCATCGCCTGCTGCCTCGGACGCCGTGATGCAGGAGATGCTGCCCGAGGTCGGCCCCGGCAAGATCTGGATGGAGATGTCCACCACCGACGAGGCCGAGGTCAAGCGGCTGGGTGCGCAGGTCATCGAACGCGGAGGGGCGGCAGTAGACTGCCCCGTCTCGGGCGGGTGCCATAGGGCGGCGACGGGCAATATCTCGATCTTCGCGGGCTGCGACCGCGCGACGTTCGAACGTATCCTACCCTTTCTGACCACGATGGGCCGCCGCGTGCTGCACACGGGCGAGTTGGGCTCGGCCTCGGTGCTTAAGGTGCTGACTAACTACCTGGCGACGGCAAACCTGATTACCTGCGCCGAAGCGCTCGTGACCGCCAAGGCCGCCGGGATGGACCTGAACACGACTTATGAGGCGATCAAGATTTCATCAGGTACTTCCTTTGTGCATGAGACCGAAAGCCAGGTGATCCTGAACGGATCACGCGACATTTCCTTTACGATGGACCTTGTGAAAAAGGATATCGGGCTGTTTCAGGACGTCGCTGACCGCGCCGGTGTACCGCTGGAGATCAACCCGGTCATGATCCAGATTTTCGAGGACGGAATTGCCCGCTATGGCGAGCGTGAATTGTCTCCCAACATCATCCGACGTCTGGAGGATGCAACCGGTCTAGACATCACAGCCTCCGGTTTTCCGCCCGAGATGGAGGACGACGAACCGGAAGAGCCCGGATACGAGGTCATCCCTCAGGGGCGTGGGGCCGAATGACGCAAGCCGCGCGTCAGTGGAATAGTCTGTTTTGTAGAGAGAGTGGAGGCGAGTACCGGAATCGGAGGAAGAAATAATTAAGCATTAAAATCAAATAATTAGTTCGTATATATCCTCCGGTATAGCCGTCAATTATCCTCCGCTTGTGTGGTTTGGAGTTGTGTGGAGTTGAAGTCGTTGCGAAGTGAGCCTTATGAAGTACCACCGCCGCGAACTTTTAACGACAAAATATCCTTGTCAGTGATGTGCGTCATCGAAGTGTCGTCGCCGGATGCTTTGGCGGCGGCAAACATCAGCTGGTTAAAGCGCGAATAATGTCTAGACAGTACATCAAACACGTCTTGGTGCCCGTTGCCAACGACGTCGATAGGACGGAAATACCTGTACAAGCCTGCGTCTTTGGATGCTGCGCTAACCCATCCAAAGCGTTCGTTGAACCGAGATCCATAGGGTCGTCGATGAACCAACCTGTTTCTCAATTCGGTAACCTCTTTCATCCACCCAGCGATCGTGAATTTCCCAGGTTTTTCAGGATTGGACGCGATGTCACCTGCCGTGATCAGCAAATTCAGAAGCGGATCATTGGGTAGGCTATCGCTTCTTAGTCCATTCACAAGTTTCGCCATCGAGTCAGCCTTTTCATGGTTAAAGCCAATTCGGTGGGAAATTATCGTGGCAAGATAATCTCGCGCTGAACCGAGGTGCAGAAAGAAAGAATGAATATGCGCAAAAAGCGTTTGGGACAAAGTGTTGTCAGACCTTTCGCCGTTCACTCGCCCAGATGAAATGTGATTGACAAGTTGCTCGTGGTAATACTCGGCTATCTGCTCCACGCTGGTGTCCATACTGCGCAAGCTCATGCTGATATAACGAGATAGCGCTTCGACTGGCGCTCGTTCGTCTAGCGATTTGACAATTTGTTCCTTTGTCGGCTGCGGCTCTGCCTCAAAAAGCAAATTGGTTCGCTTACCCATCATGTTGCTTGCAATGTTGCTCCACAAGTCAGATGGGCTTGGAGAGTGATTGGACCTTTCGGGCAGAATTGGTACCCATGATGAGTTATAGGTACCGTCCATCCAGTCCATGCTATGGAGAGCAACGGGTTGAAGTTTGCTGGTATTGGCGAGATTTTGCACTTCAACGAGCGGCAGCGGCCCTACGGCGCTTGGTTTTCCTTGGATTACGATTGGTTCAATTCGCCACTGGTCATCGGACAGTTTTCCTGCGCGGAAACCACCTGTGAAATGTATATAAAAACTGGATCCGTCAGAAGGGCGAAGTAGTTCGGTCACCTGCGTCATCTATTGGCCTCGGGCGATTGTCGCGACTTGTTGGGCAATGCAGTTAGGTTTTGAGTGCTGCTAGGATCGAGGGAAGGTATTTTCGCACCTGCTCTATGTCGCTTGCTTTTTCGTTAGGCGACAAATCGGCATACGGTGTGTTTAACTGGCGCTCCCACTTTTTTGCAAGGTTTGCAGGGATCACGAGGGAGCCGTCTTCACGATGTTCACATTCGTTGTGAAGATGTCTTTGCCAGTGCGCCCATCTTTGATGCTCAATGTCTGCGAGCAGTTCAATGATGCTTTCTAGGCGTTTCTCGATTTCGCCTTGGTTAATCATCAGATCATACCATTTTCAACTAATCGGCGGTAGTGTTCGCCCAATGCGGTTAGTGTACAGGACTTGCTTTCCATAGCAGCATTCCACATGTGGCGAGTACCCACAGGCACGACAAGGTTCACACGGTTGTAGTTTTGCAGAATGCCGAATATCTCGGTGTTGTCGTGATCAGGTTCCGGAATACTGGCGTCTTCATTGCCGCTTCGGTGTGGCTCGTAACTAGGATCAAGCTGAAACTCGTGACCTGCCACTGGGAAGAACTCGACAAGTTTCAACAACTCATTCAGTGCGATAGGTGGCTGGACCTTCCTTAAAGACACAAATTGCCTGACGTTGGTTTTAAACACCGGGCGTTGCGCCCATGCGCCTAAAGATTGATCAATGTGGGCGTAAATGCTTCCAGGCGTCACATCACCTACTAGGTTAGCGGCAGACCCGCTCAAAGCATCTACGAAAAGCGTCGTGAATATACCGGATCCATTCTCCTCACTTGCGTACTGGTCTGCCGTGGACGCAGCCAAAACTGTGATTCCTTCTCCTATTTCTGAAACCGGTGCCAGCGGGTTTGAGGATGCAACACCGCTGTGGCAACTATCTAGTACTATGATTTTGTTTTCCGAAGGCGATTGGTTGGCCAAGGTCATTACTTCGCCCAAGGACAATCCGTCATCGCCACTTTCACACTCAGACGTACACAGATAACCGCCTGTTGATTCAATGTAGCCATGACCAGCGAAGAACAACAAAGCGACTTCATGCTTGTCTTGGAACAACTCCTTTACGGCCGCCTTGAGTTCGCTTCGGGAAACCTCTTGGTTGGGACCCGTTGAGGCAAGGATCTTAGTATGAAAATTGACTGACCCGTTCGCGTCCCGATCCAGCATGGCCTTGACGCTATGTGCGTCATTCACGCAGCCAAAAAGACCATTTATCTTTGTATAGTAGTCAATGCCTACTATCAGTGCCTTTCTCATTGATAAGCCTCATATCTTATTAATGAATGCAGTGATATTGTCCCACGTCCAAACCCGCGTATTCAGTCCTTCGATGTTGGTGCGGTCTCCCTTCCTAGACCAAATACCCAATACAGGTTTTCTCTCTTCTCGAGCGCACAGGATTTCCCACTTTTGGCCGCTTGAAGTAAGTGATGCTTCACTAACCAGGGCGATAACACCGTCTGAGCGCTTTATTCGGGCGCGAACACGCTTCTTCCACTCTGTGTCGTAGGCTTGCTTGACCGACATATCGATGTATTCAAAGGGTGAGCTGGTGTTCAGCGATTGCCCTTTCAAGTAGTCTCTTGCCCACTCATCCTCCATCGGGAAAGCTACGAAAACAATTTTCTTTTCGGCCACTATATTCTCCATCTAAACGATACTTAAAGTGAAGCAATTTCAATCTCATCGCTTCCTACAGTGCAAATTTTTTTATGTTCCAACACAACCATGAGTGCAAGAACTAAAGTCTAATATTGAGACAAAAATCTGTGCGGCAAAAGATGGAGGGACCCTTTTCTGTACCCCCCGTCGCCCCCCGTTCAATTTCTCAAAAAGAGCCATTTCGCACTCATTGAAAATTGCATGTAACATGCTGTTTCAGTCACAACCTTCCTTGATGATTGCAACAAAGCCGCTTATCTGCTTGAATTGAGTCATCAGAAGAAGGCCAATCAATGAAGCAGTACGTCACCTATCGACGAGTATCCACGACCGAACAGGGGCGCTCTGGGCTTGGCCTGGAAGCCCAGACACGGGACATAGACTTGTTCCTGGCTAACTACTCAGACGAACCCTTCGAGGTCATAGGAGAGTTCACAGACGTCCTGAGTGGGGCAGACAATGAGCGCCTTCAGTTGACCAAGGCGATCACCCTAGCGAAGCAGGCAGGGGCTGAGTTGCTGGTCGCTAAGTTGGACCGTCTGTCGCGCAAGGTATCCTTCATTGCAACGCTGATGGACGACAAGAAGCTGTCGCTGCGTGTCGCTTCGATGCCTCATGCAGACAAGTTCCAACTTCATGTCTACGCGGCATTGGCGGAACAGGAACGCGAGTTCATATCCAAGCGCACCAAGGCTGCGTTGCAGGCCGCTAAGGCCCGAGGTCAGAAGCTCGGTGGTATGCGTGATGCCACAATGAGGCGGAACGAAGCTGTGAGGGCCAACGCTGTTGCAAGGGCTGAGAAGGTGCGGGGCCTAGTGCTACCCCTGAGAGACGCTGGGAGGTCGCTACGAGAGATCGCTGCGGAGCTTGATAAGGCAGGCGTGGCGACTGCGCGGGGCGGTGCTTGGAGTGCCGCTCAGGTGAAACGGATCATCGAGAGGTTGGCGTTGAACACTTAGTTCTCCTCTCGCTTTGCGCTTGTTCTTCTTCCACTGCAGCATTCTGGATTAGGAAACCAAGGGTAGGAAGCTGCAGGTCTATGGGTTTCTCCCTTCCCCCTGAATTAACCCAAAACGTCTCGGCTGGTGTCCATCCGGCCGAGGCTCGGAAATCCCTAAATCAGTGTTTTGTAGCCCACCCTACCTGACCCTTGATTTTGGCCCTCTATTTCCCAATAAAATCAAAGGCTCATAGGGACCAAACTAGCTGATCTGCGCGAGGTGGTTCGGAGTGTGAACCTATCGTTGTGAACCAAGAAGCGCGGCAGTTACTGCCCCTTCTGAACGAACCCAAGACCCTTCGGCTGGTGTTGTGCTGGCCGGGACGTGATCATCGAAAGCCCAATGGAACCAAGGGTTCAGTATTTCACCCCCTCCATGAGATATAGATACCGAAAGTTATACCATTGGGTATCACTTGGTGTGCCACAACGGTCACTCGACTGTCGAAGCAATTCCCCAACACCCCAGAGAAGAAGTAACCCTGAGGTTTACCTCAAGAGGGTTCAGGGGATGCCTTACCCAATTACAGCTCCCTCATGAGAAAAGATAAAAACCCAAAGAACTAACTGCAGTGTTCAATCACAGGCATCACGACGGGCATCAACTTGGATTTGACGACCGAAGCTATTCTCCCTCCCCCTAGAGAAGAGAGAAGAACTTGAAGCTATACACTCAGTGTAACACCCCAAGTGCCACGTAGCGTCCGACCCCCTTTTCCTCCTCTGCGATGATGATCGATGATGGTCATTCACCGGTCGATGACACGCTGTGTACATCTCTTTGTAAATCAATGGGTTGGAATTACTGCCCCCTTATGAATAACAGATACCAAGAGATTTACCTCTAGTTACACGATCAGGTTCCTCTCAAGGCTTCACAGTTGTCTGTCAGTGTACGTCCGGTGAATGTCTATCACCGGCAACCATCAATCCTAATCCCTATACCGCATCGATCTCGGTCCTTGGTCGATGCTGGTTCAGGTCTCACACGCATCCCTGTCTTGCCTGACGGGTCGATGTAGTGAGACCTATTACCGTTTCACTCCGTTCGTGTTGTCTTTGTGAGCTTGACACATGGACGGGCCGATGGGGGTCTCTGTTCCTTGGTGACTGTATCGCAGAGACCCCCGAATATTCCCAACCTACAACTTAGCGAGGCCGCAATGACCATCTGTGCCTCAGCCACATGCTACAACCCGCTGCCAGCCTACGAGTTTAGACAGCGTCTCCCTCAGCGATGGGGTCTTTGTTCCCGCTGCCAATCGGTCGTTAAGAACCGTGGCGTTCCCCTCGGTGGCTACATCGCCGGTGGTGCGATCAACACAGTTGCTCGGTCGGTCTTGAAGCACATCCAACCGACACCGTCAGAGATCGCTGAGGCTGTTAAGTATGCTCGTGGTACGCGTCATCGTGTCGGTGATTGGGATGATCGTCCAACGTACAGAATGGCCGCGCTGAGACACGGTAGAGCAAGAGAACGATTGCAACATCTGCTGGTCGGCAGACGCTATGAGCCGAATGCATCGGTTATCGTCAGATCATTCGTCCACCACACCTTCGCTCAGGAGTTCATTGGAACCGGTCACCGCTACAACGTCTATCTCGCCGGTGGCACGTTCATGGGTCGCCAAGGTCTATGTGTCCCGCCCGGTCGTAAGGATGAGGTGCTGACCGGTGATGTTCGATACTCCAAGTATCGCCTCAGCTACGCGGACACCGCCATTATCGGAACACACGCCCTGAGAGCAGCCGAGAGACTCGGTCTGCGTCGATCTGATGGAGACCTGGGAGCCTTCATTGTGACCTCCTACGGTCGCCTCCTCGCCTCTGGTGATGCACATCCACCGGTCTCTGTTACCATTCGGTCGATGCGCACAGATTTCCTCGGTGACAGCTTGTTCGATCACGTCCTGCCGAGGTCCTCAGCGATACCCTTTCGATACCACAAGGCAATCCGTCGTTCCTCTGGTCTAATCTCCGGTGAATGGCCTGAGGGCATCGACCCCGTCTCTGATCTGACACCCCGACCGTCACCCCCACCCAAACCCAACGCGGTACTCAAAGCACCCTCGATGCCAGACCCAAGCTGGCTGTTTGCAAAGACATAAGGACCGTCGCGATGCAAAGATCGAAACCCAAGAAGCCACCTCGGCAGATGTACCTCAAGACCTGCAACGCCTGCGGTGAAGAACATGAAACTCACAAGCCAAAAGCATCGAGGTGCGACCGGTGCATCTCTGAGAACCGCAGGATCAACTACAAGTCTTGCATCTCGTGCGGTGTGAAGTTCCCGGCTCCGTTCGGCGATGAATACAACTGTCCTTCCTGTGCCGAAGCTCATGGGATTGGGCAGGCCGAACTCACCCATGAACAACGCGAGGCTATCAAGGCTGAAGAGACGCTCGCTCGATGGAAGAACAAGGTCGCGATCCTCGAGGCAAAACTCGATGAACGTAGCAACGCAAAACCGAAAAGGGCACGAAAGATGGCCGCCAAGGTCAAGAAAAGCGCCGTCGGCGTAGCATGGCTCGAGCTTGTAAGTCGCGATGGGCAGGTCTCATCTTTATCCCAACTCCACGAGCGCGAGATCGACGGGGAAACCAAGCTGCGTCTGGCTATGGCGTTCACCCGCCTACGGCTAAAAGGCTACGCGCTGGACGCACTGGCTCAACTATGCCCCGTCCACCTGATGTCTCTCGATGAGGACAACGCGATCACTAGCCTGCCCCTAATCGAAAACCCAAACCCACCCACACCCCAAGAACTGGCCGAGATCGAACTCGGTCTCCGCTAACCAACCCCACCCAAAGGACATAAGAAAACATGGTTGAAAGAGTAACCCTCGGTGGCGGCGATGCCACCGCACAAACAATGCCATCCTCCAAATCATATGCTTCAAGCGCAGACTACGTAAGCGGCGGCGTCACCGTCCGCGACACCAACAACATGCAGCGCGATGTTCACTCTCAGGGCGATCTCAAAGACAGCGACGTGATCAACGTACAGGGCATGTCGATGAAGGTCGCCCAGGCTAAAGAACTTGGATTGCTAAATGCCGTCTTTGATGAAGGGCTGTCGATTGGCGCGGCTCAAAGAGCAGCGCAGGAACATAGTTCGGTGTCAGAAGAGATATCCGAAGAACCCAAAGGTAGCGGCACGGGTCATGCGGAGTTCGACAATGTGATCGACGGGCTGAACAGTTCGCTCGACGATGACATCATATCGATGGAAGAGGCTCAAACGTATGAAACAGCGTTCGGTCAGATTGCTATGTCCGGTATGTCTTTAGATGAGGTTAGCGAAACCATGCGCGGTCTGGCTGACGGGTCGGTGTCCGAGATCGACGTACCCAGTGACACCCGTGCGATGTTCGCAGATGTCCAAAGCACAATCACCGAGGCTGCAACGCAGAGCGCAATACAGGAACTTGGACAAGATGGTTTCGACTTCCTGAAACAGGCATCAGAAACACATCCCGGTGTTGACCGTTGCGTACGCCAGTTTGCCGTGGATCGGGCAGCGGGTCGCGCAGACGGCATAACTTGGACCGAGTTTGCGCAGCATATCCGAGAGCAGCTTGGTCACTGACTTTGGTCACCGATGAATAACGACTTAGCCGACGCGGTTTGGGACACAGACGTCGCTCTGGTCCTGAACCATATCCACCCCCGCAACTGCGCCGACCCGGAGTACTTCTATGCAACCGTCGATCTGATTGAAGACGGTCGTTCACCAACAGGGGCGGGGCAGTTGACGCAAAGTGAACTCCAAGCATGGGCAGGACGTGTGAAGAAAGGAACCAAGGCCGATGCTCAGGATCAAAAGAGCCGACACCTACCTGCGGACATCGATGTTCGCTACGTTGCCCCGCGACAAGACCACGGGTTGTATGGCCCGTTACACCCATCATCCAGCCGATCCTCGAATTGATGCGGCAACCATTGATGTCGAACACGCCAAGACCGGCCGCTTCGGCATCGGCTGGCACTACTTGGTGCTGGTCGATGGCACGATCGAACTCTGTAGACACCCCCTGACGTGCGGTGCCGTCGGTCGCGACAATTTCACCCGAAGCCATATCCAGATCGGCGTAGTGGGGGGCCGAGACCGGGAGACCGGCAAGTTCTCTGAGACTCTCACGACTGCCCAGCGTGACGCACTCGAGGCTCTCTATCAGAAACTCGCGGATACACTCGGTGTCACCCTCGAGATCGACGAGTGCCTCGAGAAGTACACCCACAAACAACACGAACAAGATGAAGCTGCAGAGGCTGAACTCGAAGATCGCCTCGACCGAACCGAGGCACTGACAGTCGGCACTCTCTGACACCAACCAATAACGACCCTCGACCCCCGAAGCCACCTCCCGTGATCCATTGATTTCATTGACTTTTCCAATGCCAAAATCGACCCTCCGCAGGGGTCGGTAGGGAAGTGTTGTTTTAGGGGGTTTGAGGCTTCCACAAAGGACCCCTCCAAATGGCCAACGCTATCACATTGGGCGACGCAAAACGTCACTACCAAAAACACACCTCGCTGCACGGAAGAACTCGCCAGCACAAAGCAGACCTCGACGCTATCGCCAAGGCAGCCGCCCCGATGACCAAGGCTGAGACCCTTGTCGGCAAACGCCGTGATGAGGTGATCGACCGGAAGATCGAAGAGATGCTCGCGCGTCTCCAAGGTCGCCGCACCCGGCATCGCTACGATCAATCCGCAGTGATCGCCCTCGAGCATCTGACTGACCATCCCCTCGACCCCAATACGCAACTACCGATCTGGCGTGACATGTTGCTCCGGTCGAAAGGGACGACCTTGTCCAAGGTTGAGTTCTATCGGGATGCTCGGTCGATCTTTGTGCAGCACTCAATGTTCAACTTGGCGGCTCAGAGAAGCCGTTCAGATCAAGGGACCCCGAAACCATGACATCCAAAACCAACCCCACACCGGGACCACTAACCGACGACACTGAGGTCTGGAAGCGTACCCTGTCTATTCTCGCGGGTATCAAGCAGGTTGCCAGTGAGGTACGCGCAGAGGCTCGCCAGATCGAAGCGGTTTATCCTGATCAGTGGATTAAACCCGGACATTGGGAACGGGCCGATTTAGTAAGCGCCCTTAACAACGCCCACACGGTCATGAGCGCCGAAGTTCGCGATATTGCGCGTAGCCGTAACTTAGCCATGCCTGAGAGTTTGAGGTGACGATGTACAAATTCAAAACCTCAAATCACAGGTTTCAAGCGGCTCAGGGTTAACCCCTTGGCCGCTCCTACTTACGCCACATCAGCTACGGCTTTGGACGTACTGTCAGTTGTTCATTTTCCGAGCGGCCTGCTTCGCGTCGTACTGCTTCCACAGCCCCATGTGTCCGTTTTGCCGCGCGTTTGCCAGCCATAGCTTCTTTCGAGCGTCGGGCATTTCCATAGACCGGTACTGTCCACCGGAGAATTTTGGCCAGTCTATCGCTAAACCAAGTTTGACCATTTCAGCGGATAGATCACGACCATCCTCAAGGTAGCACTTTGCAACAGTCCGTCCGTGTGTGTCTTGCTCGGTCACTTCGGCCCTAATTTTTTGACCCTTGCAAAGCGAAACGAGCGCCCATTTCGCCTTCTTTCCATAGGGATGGTTCATCTCGGGAGCATCGACGCCAAACAGACGAACCTGTGTTTTCTTAATGACCAGTGTATCGCCATCTACAACGTAGGCTGAACCCGATAGTATCGTAACGTCGGGTTTCGGGACCGTATGGTCTGGATCAAAACGCTCTGGCTGCGATGTGCGCTGCCGTTGCTTCGTAGTCAATCTAGGTTTCTCATGCCTACCTGACTGACTCGGCGGAGTAGTTGTATCGACTGGCCTGTTACTGCGAATTGCCAAATACACAGCAACAGCCAAAACCAAACCCAAAACTATCAAGATTTCCATGAGCTAGGTCTCCAAGAGTTAGGTCAATCAAATTTTTCGCACTGGATCAGGATCGAACCAAGCACACGTTCGGGTTGATACGCTAGGGACACCTCATATTCACTCAGGGAGATGTGACGGATTTACCCCGCTGAGCGAATTCACGCGTGTGACAACGAGGCATGTGATCCATGCTCATTGTCACTCCCAGAATAGCTATCGGAATTTCAATTGGTTGATGTTTTTCCGTCTTCTAGAGCTGGCGGCGCAATTTGGCAGAAAATCGCAGAAGAATGGCAGCTTCGCAAAAGCAATCAATTGGTATCGTCCAGATGTGCAACCCAGGGTGAAAAGTCTTAATAAATGATTAAGTGACGAACTATCGCGTGATGAGTGTGGAGCATGTTGTAGAATGACGGAGAACAAGGATCGCTTGACGGCTGAGGAAGCTAAGGGACTTCGGACCGCAAAAGAACTAGAAGGTCATCTTGCGTGGTTGGACACGTTTACCCCCGCAGCCTTGGGTGTCCTAGCCATCGCATCTGGGATCTACACCTATCTCGGCGTGTCCTCATTGCTCGAAGACAATGGTGCAGTTTCTTTCTTCGCAGCCGTTGCGTACTCAATCGCTGTCTCTGTGGGCATCTTCGTGTTTTGGAGCTACATGCTCCGTCTGCTGCCTTCAATGCGAACGGCTAGTGGTTTCATTGGTTTGACGATCTCTACGATTGTTGGCTCTGTCGCCATTATCGCCATGTCTAGCTGGCTGAACGCAGCTGCACTCGCAGGCTCGGCGGCAGTCGAACAACACTTGGAGAATACTGTCCGCGACTACCAAGCTGCTCTCGAGCAAGCCCACGACATAGCCCTCAGTGGCCAAGCGTTGGGTCGCGAGGTGGAACGCGCCCGCCAGAGTTTTGAAGAACTGGCTGAACTCGAGCAGTCCGGAGACCTCTCAGGTACCGCCGGTCGGGGTGCCGTGTTTCGTGTGCTGACACAAAAAGCTGAGGAGTTGCGAAACCTTGAAGAGCAGATCGCGGCGCAGCAAGAACCTATCGAGGAAGCCTTCCAACAAGGCAACGAAATCCTCGCAAAGATGCGCGAGCTTACTGTAGCCCCCGGTCCAGTGGATCGCCGTTCGGTTCAGTTTTCCGAGGAAAGCGTGAAGCTGGCGGGTGTTATCTCGCGCCTCAACCAGTACAGCGTGGCACCACTTGTTGCTCGTGCTGCTGAGGACCTGCCATCCTCGGTCGTACTCCCAGAGCTTGATGGGCGCAGTTCCGACGTACGAGACGCGCAATCGTCCACAATCAACTCCGTATTGAACGCGCTGGACCAACGCAGCAAGACACTCAAGAACGCTGCTGACGAGGTGTTGGACATGGAGCCGCCCATCGAGACTGCATATAACCCGATTTCCAGCGCCGATGCGGTGATCAAGTACGCCCACAACTTCGTTCCTTCTTGGGCTGGAGCTATCGCCATCGACTTGTTGCCCGCCGTGTTGGTGTTTGTGCTGGCTATCACACAAGCCGCAATCCGCAGTGGTAAGGACGGCATGAGCATTGAGGATACTCTGACGCTTTCTGACCTTAGAGCCGCAATGAATGCCATGAAGGACGTAGAGGCGACTATGGGCGTGGCAGACGCTGCTATTCTCAACCGCGCCACTTCACAAAAAGATGAAACGTGATGAGCCTATTAAGTCGTCTCGATCCTCGTTCAGGGCTGCGCTACGTTCTCATCCTTCAAATCGCTATTGCAGGCGTTCTGATAGCGTCGGACGTTCTTGGTGTAATGCCAAGCCCGTTTAAGGAGCGTGTTGAACTCCCGACTGGTCCGATTTCCCCCGGCGATCAACGTCGAGAGTATCGCACTGATCGTAGCGATCCGTCGCTTTTGCCGCAGGATGGACCTCTGGAAGTACCCGTGCCAGAGGCTTTTCCAAACCGATTGGACTTCTCAGTTCAGGAAGTCGAAGGACTGGGGAGGATACTTCTTCTTAGCGGCCAGATAGAGGTGGACGACTCGGCCCGTTTCGCTTCGTACTTGTCCGACATGCAGGAGAAGCCCGACCTTGTGGCTCTCCACAGCCCGGGAGGAGTGGTTTCCGAGGCACTGTCCATTGGTAAGCAGGTAAGAGGTGCTGAGCTTTCTACAGCCGTTCTAGCTGGCTCGATGTGCGTATCGTCATGTCCCTACGTCCTTGCAGGCGGTGAGCAACGCATCGTCTCTCTGCGCGGCATTGTAGGTATGCATCAGCACTACTACGACCAGCCTCGCCTAATACCTGTCGTCTTCGCGGTAGAGGGCATCCAGAAGGGGCAAGGAGAGACGATGCAGCACCTGATTGACCTGGGTGTGAACCCGTCACTGATGCTGTTCTCACTGAACACCCCACCCGAGGAAATTTATGCGCTTATCGAGGAAGAACTAGTGGATACGCGCATAGCGACCCAAATTATCGATTAACACGAGACACCGAGGACTTCGCCTTGTTCAAGAAGCTAACCATTGCCTTGGCATTTTTCGCAACCACTGCTGCCGCCGGTGGCCTCCAAGTACGCGACGCGGACACGATCGTGGTCGATGGCACTCCGGTCCGTTTGAACGGCGTGGATGCGCCAGAGCTTGGCACTCGTTCTGGTCAGGATGCTAAACGCTGGATGGTGAACTTCCTACGCGGCAAGAACATCGAGTGCAGTCTCAATGGCGAGCGCACCCATGATCGCTGGGTTGGCGTTTGTTACGCGGACGGACAAGACATTGGTGCTGCAGTGATTGCTGCGGGGCATGCTCTGGATTGCGCGAGGTACTCGGGGGGACGCTATAGGCACTTGGAGACCTCTGCGGCTAAGTCGCGGCTTAGACGGGCTGGGTATTGCAGGTGAAAAGTATCGCGTTCACGCGATATCTCATGCTCAAAAGAAACAGATTGATGACTGACGCGATCCTCAGCGACTAGTGGAGCGTTATATATTCCGCGTCAGATTTCGCTCTGTGATGAAGCAAAATTGTTGCTTAACAACGGCTAAGCAATGATACTAGTCATAATTTTTTTACCTCGGAAAACTTCTGGTGTTTAGCGAACTGTTTCAAAATGGATCACCGACAGGAGTCGCACTTTGCTTTTACGCTGCATGCGTCTACTTTGGTTTCCTTCAACGATCACAACAACCTGTTAATTTTGCGCTCGATCAGGCGGTACTTCACAACACCATTGGGGCTATTTTCAAGATAGCAGCGCTGCCTGCGAACCTATGGATCGCGGTTTATCTCGCTATCATTTCAAGTTCCTTGTGGGGAATACTTGCTGGAATGGCTTTGTTTGCCCTCAGCGGGATTCTTGGTGTAACTTTGAAATTTGGGGGTAAGCTCCTTGGGCTACATGTGTTACTAGGTTTGCTGGCACTAGCCTTTGGTTACTACCTAACTATTTCGAGTGTGCTATGACCAAGTCACACCCGAGTAGCTCTCTTCCAATTTAGAACACTTCTTCGTTTTTCTTTCTGCAATCGAAAAGCTAGTTGGTATACGAAATTTTGTTTGGAATTTAGGCCGCAGCTCATTGACGCTGCAACGACGGCTCCAAATGCCCGTTGATCTTCGTGGCTTCACGGTATGTGCTAAATTGTCATGTCCTTGCCTGGGCAATATAGTCGAAGCACAGTCGCTCGATTGCTTCTTTACGAACCTTCAAGCTCGGGCCTTCACCGTAGGAACCGGCCACATCGCCTGAACCGTGTCCAGTGATGAAGTCGTTTATCTCCTTCGACACCCCGGCGTCTCTTAGCATGTCCTTGAAGTTCCCTCGAAGTGAGTGGATGACCTTTTTCGGGTCCTCAGTGATCCTGCGTACCCATGACATCAGCGCCTTGGAGGCTGGCCCCTGTGTTTTCCCGTCTCGGTCTCGGGGGAACTCAGGGAACATCTGGCCGGTTCTACCTGTCTCGATCCACTCTAGGGCAGGGTGGACCGGCACCCGTCGCTTAGACCCTGAGTTCTTCACGATGGACCCTGTGAGGTCGAAGTAGAGAACACCTTGATCTTCGTCCTCTTTGACATCCTCCCAAGTCAACAGAGCGGCTTCATCTAGCCTCATGCCGGTGGTGGCTAGGATCGACAGCAGGGATCGCAGGTGAGGCTCCATAGGCTGCGCAAAGAGAGCCTTGAGTTCTCTCTTGGTGAACGGTGTGTAGCTTTGCTTTTTGGTTCCGAGATTCTTGTCCAGCTTGATCCCCGCAAACACGTTGTGAGGAACCCACCCTTTGCGGACTGCATGGTCGAACATACGGCGTACGTAGCCAATCTTTTTGTCTATGGTCTTTCGGCTCTTTGTTGCCCCAACATACTCCGCGAACTCGTGAACCATCACCGCAGTGACTTCAGGCAGGGCAATGTCTCCCGCGAATTCCTTGAACTGCTCAAGAGCGTGTTCTGCTTCGCGCTGAGTCTTGATCGTGCTGTACGGATTGGTCTCAAGGTACTCCTTAGAGGCGCTTGCGAGGTAAACTGTTCCCGATGCAGCCGTCCGCTCGGTGCCGCCGGCCTTCCACTCTTGGTAGACCTTGAGAGCTTCTATGGCCTGCTCGTTGACCACCTCGACAGCAACGTCGTTTTCTTCATTCTCACCGTATTCGAGGTTCTTGTGGTACTTGATGAGGTCCTCAAGTTCCCCGATGTCCTCCATACGTTGAACCTCGTCGGCGTCACCGATCCAGCCGAGTAGATCACTGATCACGTCGCGCGGATCAGGCTTGCAGTTGTCCAGTTGGGCATAGAGTTCGGCAGAAATTTTGTGCTGCCTGCGCTTGGCATCAGCCAAATCACTTGTACCCGTGGACTTCTTGAGTTGCTTCCTGCCGTTAAAATGTTGGCGAAGCTCGGCGGGGATCGTCAGGAGAACGTAATACTTGCCTTTGTTCTTCGCCAAGGTCGTCGCGGGGTAGTCAAGCACCTGTATCCTCCAAGGTATCCTCCATGAGATACTCCAAGTGTCTAATATATTGAGAAAAAACACAATAAGGATGTGTGGAGGCGAGTACCGGAATCGAACCGGTGTACACGGATTTGCAAGAGATCGACATCAAAAATAACCAATGAAATTCAATGTTATGCGCGGGAAAGTTTTCGTTGTGTGCCGTTTTGTGTACGGTTAAGCTTTTCCGCAATTAGTTGATTTTATTTGCTTTTTCAGCTGTCTCGCGCATGACTTTAAAAGCCAGCATGAGGATTAGCATACATGCGAACAATCCACTTACGTCGCCAATGAAATAGCCAATCAGCGTATCTGTGTTGTGGCTAAAAGCCCAACCCATTCCAAAGGTATTGATTGCTGAGGCAATTGCACCTGCTACCATCACATCTCGCCAATTTGCTGCGCGATTTGCTGTTATTCGAAAGTCCATGCCTACTTTTGCTAGCGCCCAAAAAGTTACCGCGGCACACACTATTCCAGAGAAAACACCAGCAAGCCCCGCTAGTGTGAAACCCGCAGCCCCAAAGTTTATCCAATGCGTCAGTAAGGCAGTTGGTGCGAACAAAGGGATAGCTTTCCAGCCCATCATCCATGCTGACAATATGCGGACGCCATGTGGAAGGAATAGTAAACTGGCATAGGGTGCTAGCTCTGGCGTGTATTGGGCTTGTAGTGGGAGCAGAATGTAAATTGAGATTCCAAATGCGAGTAGGTGCGCAAGCGAAATAATAAGAAACGGTGTCAGCAGGTTTTGGTTGCTAAATGCTTTCAACGGCTCAGCTACCTAGCTCTTTCGACACGACATACGACGATCGTTGTCGCCCCTGCGCGTGTTGTAAGTACCCCGCTTCTACTAGTTCTCGCAATGCTCGAAAAAAGGCACTACGCGACACACCATTCAGCAATTCGTGTTGCCGCAGTTCTTCCGTCTCAACCGTTTTTGAAGTTTCGCTCAGCAACGTTGCTGCGTACACAATATTTCTCTGCACGGCACTTAAATCATCAATGCCTAAGTCCCGCTCCATGCCAAGTAGCAGTTGCTTAAGACGTGCTAATTTTTCAATCGCTGTCATGCTTAAGCCCAAAGCTGCAAACTAGTTGTCTTCCAACATAGGGCTTGACTGGTGCGTGCAACAAGTCCCAATTTGGCACTTACAGATGAAACGTGAGCTACTTGTGCTTCGCGTGAATGAGAAAAATTAGAGGATTGAGGCAGTGAAAATTTTTGTACCACAAGTAATTTTGGTAACAGCAATTGTCATTGCGGCTTTTGGTGGCGCTGCAAATGCTGATCGCCTGAGATTTGAGCAAGATGGCTCAAACTTGCCAAATTCCTACAAACAAGTCGGCAAAGTCGAAGGTATCAAAGCCAAGCGTATCCATTCGTTTTCGATTTATGGCGGTGATTGCGTAACATCAGCCTACGGCGACGGGACAGGTAAGGGTGATTGCACTTATGGTTCCGTGCGTTCTTGGCTGAGGGAAATGGGGCGCGGGGGTAGCTGGGTTTTTCCTCAACCTGACGAGGCTTGGTATGGGTGGGATATGCTCATTCCAAGTTCCTTTCCAACTTATGGGCAACAAACAAGCGGAAGTTACACATTTGTTGGATGGAAAGGCTACGCCTGTCCTCACGCTTCGATCAATCACTCCACACGCAAGGGCGAAGGCAATACTATCTATTTGCGTCTCCAAGCGCCTCGCGACGCTGCAAATCACGACTGCAGGGACATTGCCCGCATTCCGTTGATGAACATGCGTGACTTAAAAAACCAATGGCGAAACTTTCAAGTCTACGCCAAATGGTCCCACAAGGCAGACGGACAAATCATCGTCTATATAGATGGTCAGCAAGTTGCGAATTATAGCGGACCAACTCTTAACGTTGCTCCAAATGCTCCGCACAAAAAGGCAAAAATGAACCACTTTGATATAGGCGTCTATTTGTGCTGCACGGCGGGAGTTAAGCATGTCCGCCCAGGCACGATCTACTTCGCGAATGTGAAACGAGCAACTAGCCAGAAGAAGCTTGGAAGGTAGATAGAATGAGGATTGGTTCAGGAAAAAGTTACGTTAAGAAAGTTCCGTAAGGTCAGATTGAACAAAGCGCCTGCACTGATGAGGCTTCACATTTTGGTAACCTTGTTGGTTTCGTTCAAAGGTATGCCTTGGGTCACAAGACGTAGGCCTTCTGTCGCACAGATAGCTTGGGATTCTAACCAAATACGTGTGTGCAGCGTTCAGACACATTTTAAAAAAAAGCGACTCCGCTGCTGTTAGAAAATGGCATTGACTAATTCACTACTATCAACTTCTGGGAGTTTGTCCGCGATTGCCGCGATCTTGTGACGTTCAAGCAGATAGGCTTCTAGTTCATCCTTTACACCGTTGAGCACATGAAGGTCGCTGTCAGCTACGGGAACAAACAGCTTGATCTTGGAAAAGGTAATGCGGTGTTCGTGAAGACTTTGAAGGATGTCCGCGGCGCATTGTCGACGCTGAAAGCTGCCGTGGACGCTGGCGAGCTGGACAAAGCTGTAGCGGCAGCAGTTAAGCGCAAAGTGGTTTGAACTGAACGCGGCTAGGGCGATTTTGTCGTTCTAGCCGTTCAATGCCCTCAGAAACGCAACTGTCATATTAGACCATGCCTCATGCTTTCCAGCACTTGCATCACAGCAGATTTCGAAATGCTTCTTTGTCAATCCCACCGCCTTGCTTCCCAAGATTAAACGGGGGTTCCAAATTCTCCGCCAGAAGAACTTGAGTGATTGCGTCATAGGTTCTGGAGTAGCGGACGGCGATTTTCGTGTCGTCTGCTTTTGACAGAACTTTATTCAACTTTACGGCGGTATACTCTTGGAACACTCGCTTCAACAACCGCTCATATACTCTGGGCCTCATTTTGTTCTCACCCTTTTGAAAGTACATCGTGGGCGTTGAAATAGCGTTTAGTGCGTACGGGAACGCATCAATAATGATGACCCCGTGTTTAGCAACTCTGTCCAACAGTATCTTTTTCTTTTTTAGTTGTGAGAAATTTTTTGGAACTGGATCACCAGGAAAATTTGACGCCAACATAAATGTGGATTGACGTACGTTGGGTGAGTATATGTATCTCTCCTCGGCGCCAAAACGTGGTGCTTCCCCAATTAGCACTAGCTTGGGCGAAGTAACCCTCGAAACTTGATTTTCCCACAGTTGTTCGCAAGTTGTGAATGCGTACTCAAGATACTCTAGTTCGCGGTCGCTCCAACTTGCGCTGGTTTCGTCAATCAAGATTTCCTGCAATCTCTTCCAAGCAGTCATTTCTTTTCCCTGTTGAGCAAACTACGCGCTTACGCGGTAATGCCTCTGGTTGTTTGGCTGCCTTAGTTTTTCAGTATCCTTAGCAACGTGTCACCGCCAATCAGCTCATCCCGCTTTGCCGCCAAAGCCTTCATCGCAATTTCTTCCGTCACAGCGTAATTTTGTCGTTCAACGCCCAATGCCGCCAGCAGCCCTGCTTCATCTAGCTTGCCCGCCGCAAGCATATTGAACGCCATTTCCACCACACCACCGCTGTTTGTCGCTGCTTCCTTCTTCTGGCTTTTTCGCATGTCGCGTCCGCTGTGCATTTCAGCGTTTAGCAAGGGACTGTACTTGCTGTAGTGCTTATCCAACATCGCCGTGCTGTTGCCCATTTGTTTGCTCAGTGCATGTGTGCTGACGCCGCGCTTCAAGTCCCGCGTCGCATAGTAGTGCCGCAAGCTGTACAGAGTACGGGATTTGCCATCAGCGCCAACTTTTAATCCCAAGTCACCCAGCAGTGGTTCAAATGCCCGTCGTAAGCTCGCAATGTTGGCAACTTGCCCCAAGCGCGTCGTAAACACATATTCGTTGCTTTTTGCTGCGATGAGCTGAGCGAAGCTGTCGTAGCTGAGAGCGGGGTTCAGCTTACTTTGCCTGTCCAAGTAGCCTTCCACTGTGTCTCGCGCCACTGCGCTTCTCTTTCGCGTTTTCCCGTCCACGTTCACTACCAAATAGCGCTCGCCTTCTTTCTCCTGCCATTCAATGTTTCGCCAACGCAGTCCAAGCGCCTCTGTGCCGTGCCGCACGCCTGTGTTTGCCAAGAACAGCACGTAGTTGCGCAGCACTTCGCGCGTTGCCGCCGCCTTTTTGTCTTTGGTCTTTTTGTGCCAACTGCGTAGCGCGGAATAAATCTTCTTGTACTCTGCGTCCGTGAAGCTACCTCTGCTTTCGCTTTTGACACCTTTGTTGAGCAGAGTAGGGCGCATGGATTTTACGATCCAACCGTGTAGCTCTGCTTCGTCCAATACTCTGTTCAGTGCTGCATTGTGGTTATTGATGCCGCTTTGGGAGAATGGCTTTTTGTTCGTCTCAGTGCGCCACGCGTCAAAAGCTGTCAGCGCTGCCAAATCTATCTTCGCTACATCCGTGCCACCAAAATACGGGATGAGCCAAATGCGTAGTGCTGAGAAGTAATCTTTGTAAGCTTGCTTGCCGCCGCCTTCATCAAGCTCTAGCTGCATCCTCGCAATCGCATACTCAGCCACATGCTTAAATTTGCGGGTTTGTGCGGGGAGGTGATTTTTGATGCGCGCTTTGGTCTCGTGGTACAATTCAATTGCGCGCTCTTTTGCTTCCTCTAAGTCGTCCGTCTTTGTGCTTTTCACAACACGTTTGCCGTTGTCTAAAGTCAGCCGCACGTACCAATTTTCGCTGCCCTGGCGCTTATCCAGTTTCAGTTTTTTGTGCACATTTACAGTGGTAACGCCGTAGCTCATCGCGTGCTGCTTCGCCTAGTTGCCTGTTTTTTCTCAGTATACGGCAAAAGGTCAAAAAATGCAGTCGAATCTGCACGCGGACTGTGTACGAATTGTGCACGAAAGTCGCGCAGCTATATATTGTGTTTTCGGGGGTAAATTGGGTGAATTTTACAAGATGTTGTGGAGGCGAGTACCGGAATCGAACCGGTGTACACGGATTTGCAATCCAGAAAGAGAATAAGCGAAAACAACGGCTTAAGGGTGCAAAACACCCCCTGACAAAAAGTGAACAAAAAGCGAAAGTTTCAAAGCCAATTTCGCCGATTCAAAATGAAAAAGGCCCCGTCACAGCGGCAACTGTGAACCGGGGCCAAATAGAAAAAGCCTGTCAGCTTTCGCAGTACGTTAGCATGAGCAAGCGCCACACCGCAAACGCTCAGTCCGCCTTTTCGCGGCCGTTGACCGGTGAGGTGGTCCAATGAGCTGGCGCATCGCAAATGAGTGCGCCGAGCGCCGCTTTGGCAGCGCTGCGCGCAAGCAGATCATCATGTTCCTGGCTGATAAGGCGAGCGACGACGGCTCTGGTATCTGGTGTTCGAAGGGCACGATCCAGCGCCACACAGAGCTCAGCGAGAGCACGGTCAAGCGCACCATCATCGACTTCCTACGAGAAGGCATTCTGATCGAGACAGGGCGGCGGCACTGCAAGAATGGCTACACCGTCATTTACCGCATTGTTCTGGAGCGCGTGGCCGCGCTTGAACCCACGGCCGAGCCCGACATCGACACGGGGGTCACTGTGAACCCCGTCCAGCCTGAACCCGGTACGGGGTCCACGGTGAACGGGGTACGGGGTTCACGGTGGACCCCAAACCATCCTAAAACCATCCATAAACCACCTACGCGCAAGCGCGAGGCGGCGGAGGAGGTTGAAGATCTTGAGGCTGAGAAGATCTTGGCGGCCTATCCCGAAGACAGGATCCGAGACCGGCGGACCAGTCTGCGCCTTATTGCAGCGGCTGTGAAAGCCGGTGTGGAGCCCGATGACCTGAAGCAAGCGATCAAAGCCTATGCCAAGGAAAGCGAGGGCTATACACGCAGCAAGGTCTGCTTCTCCGACAACTGGTTCAAGATGCGCCGGTGGGAGAAGGGGCTTGCCCAGGTGCAGGCTGACCGCGAGAAGGCGCGAGAGGCCGAAGCCAAAGGCCGTGCGAGCCTCGCCGAGTGGATTCACGAGCGCCATCCCCTGTGCCGCCACATCACCAACCGGCAGATCGAGGATTTGATCGCGTCAAAACTGGTGACGCCTGAACAGGTTCGCGCGGCGGGGCTGGAGGT
Source organism: Ruegeria sp. J8 (assembly GCF_056531925.1). Classification (NCBI taxonomy): domain Bacteria; kingdom Pseudomonadati; phylum Pseudomonadota; class Alphaproteobacteria; order Rhodobacterales; family Roseobacteraceae; genus Ruegeria; species Ruegeria sp. J8. Next base: position 478,649 of record NZ_JBQFMR010000002.1, on the reverse strand, counting down.
ATGAGTGCAGCTCGCATGTTACGCTGTGGCGCAAAATTTATATTTTTACGTTGCAGCGTAATTTGCCTTGATTTACGCTGTGCCGTAAAAGGAGCCGCATCATGGACCTCACTGCACGAACGGCCGAGCAGATCGGCGTGGCACTACGCCGGACGCGCAAAGCGCGCGGCTGGACCCAAAGCGATATCAGCGCGCGCACTAATTTGCGCGTCGCAACAATTTCGTCGCTCGAGAATGGCGACGCGGGAGCGAAGCTCGCCACAGTGCTCGCCGTCATGGCGGCACTTGGGCTTGAGTTCCGATTGGTGGAGCGCGGTGGCTCACTTGAGATTGAGGATATCTTCTGATGGCCAAACACGGGCGTAGTGGCACAATGCAAGTGCTTCTGAACGGACGGTTGGTAGGGTCTTTGCGTCTCGCTGGTTCAGGCGCGATCAGCTTTACCTATGATCCGGAATGGTTGGCATGGGAACATGCCATGCCTATCTCGCTTTCGCTGCCTTTGCGTGAAGAGGCGCACCAAGGTGGCCCTGTCATTGCCTACCTGGAAAACCTGTTGCCCGACAATCAGGCGATACGTGAACGTGTCGCCGCTCGGGTGCGCGCTGGAGGTACAGACGCATGGCACATGCTGGAGAAGATCGGGCGCGATTGCGTAGGCGCCTTGCAGTTTGTTTCGGGTGAGATCCCCGAAGTTGGCGCGCTCGAGGGCGAGCCCGTGTCTGAGGCGCAGATAGCGGATATGCTGCGCAACCTTGCAAGTGCTCCGCTTGGCTTGGATGAGGAAGACGACTTTCGCATTTCCATTGCAGGGGCACAGGAGAAAACGGCGCTGCTGAGCCATGAGGGCGCATGGATCCGTCCATCGGGGCTTACCCCAACGACCCATATCCTCAAGACCCAGCTGGGTGTTTTGCCTGCAGGGATCGATTTGTCCGACAGCGTCGAGAACGAGTATTTCTGCATGAGCTTTTGCCGTGCCATGGGCATGGATGTCGCGGAGGTCGAGATTGCCGACTTTGAAGACGTGCGGAGCCTTGTCGTGACGCGGTTTGATCGGCGCTGGACCAAGGATGGCCGATTGATCCGCCTCCCGCAGGAAGACTTTTGTCAGGCGCTCTCGGTCCCACCCAGTCAAAAATACCAAATGGATGGCGGGCCAGGGATCACCGAAGGGGTCGGGTTGCTGAAGGGCAGTGATGACCCCGAGGCGGATCAGCGCGCCTTCTTCCGTGCGCAGGTCCTGTTTTGGCTTTTGGGAGCGACAGACGGGCACGCCAAGAATTTCAGCATCGCCTTGCGCCCTGGCGGTTTCCGTATGACCCCGCTGTATGACGTGCTGAGCGCCCAGAAAGCCGTGGATGACGGTCAAATACGTCAGAACCGGATGCGCCTCGCGATGGCGGTCGACGGGCACTATCGGATCAATGAGGTGGTGCCTCGCCATTTCCTGCAGGCTGCAAAGGCGGCTGGTTTTGGTGTGGCGCTGGCGGAAGAGGTCTTGTCGGACATCGCGACGGAGCTTGAACCCGCCTTGGATAAGACACTCGTAGACTTGCCGGATGGGTTCCCACAGCCATTGGCCGAAGCCTTCGTTGCTGGAGTACGGCGTCGGGCGGCTGCCTTCGATGCCGTATGATCCGAAGATCATATTTCCGCTTTATGATCGGTAGATCATATTGGCTTCGAGCAGTCTGCAGTCCCGATGCAGATCTTGAAACTTCCAATGCCAGTCTTGATCGGCTAGCTCAGAGACGGATAGCCAAGCTCAGACCCTCTACGCCGCGTTTCTGATTGCTGATCATAAGCGGGCAACCGTGTCAGACGCGGAGCAAGCACCGCTTCAACAAGAAAATTCCCCTGCGCCAGCGAATTCCTCGCGAGGCAATTTTCTCGCTGACATCCCCTTGGTGCCCGCTTTGGCCATGTTCATCGAAACACTCAAGGTGAGGATTGAAAATTGGCTACGCAAACTCTGAAACTGAACGTCAAATCCGGCGAAAAAGACGGCAAGAACTTCAGGGACCGCTGCGGTGTCCTCTTCGTCAACACCGACGACAGCGGCAACATCCCGCATCTGAAAAGCTGGAGATCATCCGTTTGGTTGAGCAGCCACATCTGCCAACCAAACGAACCCTGGATAAGCTCGGCATTCCCAAAACCACATTCTATCGCTGGTATGATCGGTGTCTGGCGGGCGGTCCGGAGGCCCTGGAGGATCGCAGTCCCAGACCTTCACGGGTCTGGAATCGGGTTCCCGACCCGGTTCGTCGGAGGATCGTGGATCTGGCTCTGGCGGAAAGCGAGCTATCGCCTCGGAAGCTGGCCGTGCGCTTCACGGACACGGCAAAGTACTTTGTCTCAGAGTCTACGGTGTATCGTGTTCTCAAAGAGCAGGATCTGATCACCAGCCCAGCTTATGTGGTTTTGGCAGCTGTAGACGAGTTCAAAGACAAGACGACAGCCCCAAACCAGCTTTGGCAAACCGACTTCACTTACCTGAAGGTGATTGGTTGGGGTTGGTTCTATCTCAGTACGATCCTGGACGACTACAGCCGCTACATCATCGCCTGGAAACTCTGCACCACGATGAAGGCGGCCGACGTCACCGACACGTTGGATCTGGCCCTGCAAGCTTCCGGCTGTGATCAGGCAACGGTCCTGCACAAGCCAAGACTGCTGAGCGATAACGGGTCCAGCTACATCTCGGGTGAACTGGCCGAATGGCTTGAAGATCAGAAGATGGAACACGTCCGGGGCGCACCGTATCACCCGCAAACCCCGGGCAAGATCGAACGCTGGCATCAGACCATGAAGAACCGGGTTCTGCTGGAAAACTACTTCTTGCCCGGCGACCTGGAACGTCAGATCGGCACCTTCGTCGATCACTACAATCACAGGCGCTGTCACGAGAGCCTACAAAACCTCACGCCCGCAGATGTCTACTTCGGGCGCGGGCAAACCATCCTAAAACAACGAGAAAGGATCAAACGAAAGACCATCGAAACGCGACGCTTGCTTCACCGCAAATCCGCCGCATAATCACACCAACCAGATGAGCCAGATCCTAGCCCCTCTCAGGCCCAAAACCCCTGACGACGGACAGGTGATACCCTCATGGCTTCCCGGCTGCCATCCCAGCATACGGCCACCTTTTCAGGAGAAACCTGACCTTCAAAGGCCTATGGCAGAACCAGCACGGGGTGCCCGGACCCAACGGCTGAATGTTCAACAAGCTTTGCGTGATCATGAACTGACCGCTTCTCATGCTTTGCGTAGCCGGCGTCGCCATCTATCGATCGGACCACATCCGCCTCCGTAAGAACGGTGACTGCGGGTTTAAGATCAGCAGCCGATGCGAATCCCTCGCGATCAAGGCGCAGAACGTTAGGGCGGAACGCCATTTACTGACGAGTGTCAGGAAACAAACAGGTCACCATTTGCTCGTAAGCGCGATTTATATCGCTTGAAAGGCAAGAACGCGCTTCCGACTTATTGCCTTCTTTGATCGCTGACAGCAACTGAAAGTGGATTTCGTTCGAAATCTGCAGGTGACCTCGGATATTCAGAAGATGAAAATAGGGGGATACGCGTAGCCACAGGTTGCGAATGATCTCGAGCGCGACAGGATTTCCTGATTGCTCGTAAATCGTAAAGTGGAACAAGTAGTTAGAATGTATGAAACCGTGATTGTCAGACGCTTGTTCGGCTTTGACCATTTCCGTGAGATGATCTTCCAGTGACCGAATGAATTCTGGCGTCTGATTGTCGATCGCCCAAGACAGTGCTGCTGGTTCAATTTCGCAGCGCACATCTCGAAGATATCTCAAGTCCTGTCGTTCGAGTTTAGGGACTCCCATGGACCGACCTGACAGGTGTGTCAGTGCCCCACTATGGGCTAGTCGCGCCATCGCTTCGCGAATTGGCATAGGGCTCACACTAAGCGCCTCACTCAACGTTGCGACCGTTACGGGCTGACCAGGTTCTAGCCCGCCTTCGAGGATAAGCTCGCACAGTTTACTAAACACGATATCCTGCAGGTTTTCGCGCTTGAGCGGCTGCATTTTTGAAAGGTCATGCATGTATTTTTTATATGCCTCGCATACCGCTTTTGTCCATCTAAAATTTTATCGTTGACCTTTGATCAAATATCAAACATGAATCATCAAGACGCGCGGCAAATCAAAAGGAGGGCTATTTGCTGCACGTTGCCAGATTGTTTGCCTTAGGCGGAGCCGCCTGTTTGCGCCGCCAATAGGAGATTCGGCCCGGACGTTGCGTTCCTTCCGGGGAGGTGACGTTGGGATGGATGCTCCCGTGAGGAGGTGCAAATCTGTCGCAGATACCGCTGTTGTCGACATGGCGGCTGAAACACCCGGCCTAGTTATTTGGCCTGCAAAAAAAGAGTAAAAAGGAGAGGAACTCATGATCAAAGATTTAACCAAAACCCTTCTGGTAGGTCTCGCCGTTACCGCTGCGGGTGCCACGACGGCCGCCGCACAAACGACGCTGCGTATCCAGAACCACCTGGGGCAATCGTCACCTTACGGCGTCGCAATCCAGAAGTTTGTCGAAGACGTAGCCACCATGTCGGACGGCGCGCTTCAGATCGAGATGTTCTATTCGTCGGCGGTGGTTCCGACCACGGAAACTTTTGACGCCGCAAAAAACGGAATCATCGATTGTGACATGACCAACGGCGGCTACCAAGTAGGTAAGAATGCGGCATTCCAGTTTGTCGCAGATACGATGGGCGGCTACGATACGCCGCTGCAACTCATGTCTTGGATCTATCAGGGCGGTGGCAGAGAAGCGATCAACGAACTTTATGCGACTCATAACATGACCTACGTTGGGGGCCATGTTGGCGGTCATGAATCGCTGAACTCCTCTCGTCCGCTGAACGGTATCTCCGATCTGGAAAACTTCAAGTTCCGTTCGCCTCCGGGTATGGAATCAGACATCTTCGCCAGCCTCGGCGCCAAGCCTGTCGTCATGGATTTCACCGAGATCGTCACGGCGCTTGAGTCGGGCATCATCGATGGCGCCGACGCGTCGACGCTTGCGACCAACCTGAACATCGGCATTTACGATGTTGCCAAGCACACCACCTACCCGGGCTTCCACTCGATGTCGGCAGACCACCTGGCATGCCGCTCCGATGTCTGGAACGCACTGTCGGACCAGCACAAGACAATCATCGAAGTGGCTGAAAAGGCGCTGGCGATGGAAGTGATGATGTCGACGCTGATCCAAAATGGTGAGGCGCTGCAGAAATTGCCCGAGATGGGTGTGACCACATACAACTGGTCGGAAGAAGACCGTGCGACTTTCCGAAACGCTGCGTTGGCCGCGTGGAAGGATTGGGGTGCTAAATCCCCCGAAGCTGGCAAGCTGGTTCAAAGCCACGTCGAATTCCTTCAGCGCATCGGCCTGCTGGAGTGACTTCGCAGAGGTGAAAAAATTGAAAACCACCGGCGGTTCCCGCCGGTGGCACTTATAAAAACCGAACCCAAACGCTGGTGAATACGCGTTTACGCTGGGAGGCCAAGAAAATGACCGAACATGAAAAGACAGGTCCGCTGGATCCGATCACATGGGGCATCAGCCGAGTTGCAATGTGGCTCCCGGCATTCATCGTCTCGATCATCTTTCTGGAAGTCGTTTTACGCTACCTATTCTTGCGGCCAACGCTATGGGTCAATGAGACCTCGCTTTGGGTCGCGGGCGCTGTGTATCTGATGGCCGGTCTCTACTCTATGCAGCAGCGTAGTCACATCCGGATATTCATTCTCTATGATTTGGCACCGCTCTGGCTGCGGCGGATTTTCGATATCCTCTCAACCTTCTGCGTGTGCATTTTTGCGGCGGCGCTGATTTGGGGCGGATACAATGAGGCCGTTGAAAAACTCCTGAGTTGGGAGCGGTACGGCACGAAGTTCAATCCACCGATACCGGCCACCATCAAACCACTCATCCTAATCACAATGGCGCTCTTGGCGCTCCAGGCGATTTCTAACCTGATTTACGATTGGAGCACCGATCAGGGAGAGAAACACTACGGCGAAGAGGACTTCGAAGAGCTGCTCGAAGACCTCGCTGTAGATCATCTGGATGCACGCCCGGCGGGAATAGCGGCGGACCATGAAGACTGGATTGACGGCGCATCAGAAGGAGAAGTCCAGGATAGCGACGACTTCTCCCCTTCCGACAGCAAAAAAGAATAACCCCGAGAAGCGCGGAAAGGAAAGACGCAATTATGGACATTGGAACGATTTCGCTCGTCTTGCTGGTAGGAATGCTCCTCCTACTTGCGATTGGTATGCCGCTGGGATTTGCCTCAGGTTTTCTGGCCGTTGTCGTCATGGTCATGAAGTTTGGCCCCGACCTCCTCTTCGGTCAATTTGGCACCGGTCCGCTGAATATTCTGCTTCAGCGAATTTACGGGATTACGACAAGTTATGTCCTGGTCTCAGTGCCGCTGTTCATATTCATGGCGAACTTGCTCGAACGTTCAGGCATCGCGCGGGACATGTACTCGACCCTCGACGTTTGGCTTAATCGCACCCGCGGTGGAGTTGCCGTCGTCACCGCGCTCATGGCGGTTGTCATGGCGGCAATGTCCGGCATCATCGGTGGCGAGGTGGTGCTTCTGGGACTGATCGCGCTGCCACAAATGTTACGGCTTGGCTACAATCAGAACCTTGCCATCGGAACCATCTGTGCCTCCGGCTCTCTGGGGACAATGATTCCGCCGTCAATCGTTCTGATTTTCTACGGCCTGGTTACCGACACGTCCATCCATGCGCTGTTCCAGGCAGCCTTTGTCCCGGGATTCATACTCGCGTTCAGCTACATTGCGTACATTTTGATCCGAACCCGAATCCAACCTGATCTGGCGCCTTTACCAGAGACTTCCGAGAATGACTTGTCAGGTGAAGAAAAGCGTTTGTACGGCCTCGCCCTGATTGCCATGATCGTCGGCACAGGGTCCTTGATCTTGTCCCTGCGTGCGGTCTTCTTCAACACGCTCGGGACGATTGAGATTGACACGAGCTATGTATCCCTTGGCTTCATGATCAAGTCCGCCATTCTTTCGGCCGCGCTTTTTGCCTACCTCATGTTAGTTGTTGGTCTTGAAAGAGCCAAGACAGCTTGGGAATACGGCAAGGGCATGGTTGCGCCTCTCCTGATCGTTTTCGTGGTCCTAGGCTCCATCTATGGCGGAATAACCGGGATCACCGAGGCCGCCGGAATCGGTTCGGTTGCAGTGCTGTTGCTGATCATTTTCCGCGGTGAATTCTCTTGGGTTCTGCTACGCGAAGCGTCGATGCGAACGTTCAAATCCACCGGGACAATCATATGGGTGACAATCGGCGCGACTGCGCTCGCCGGTGCCTATACGATCGCCGGCGGCCCGACCTATGTAGCCAACCTGATCGTTGGGCTGGAGATGCCGACGCTTGGCGTGCTACTGATCATGATGCTGGTGTTCCTGTTTATGGGCGCCTTTATGGACTGGACCGGAATCGTGCTGCTGGTCATGCCCGTTTTCCTTCCGATCGTCCTCAAGCTTCCTTGGGAGGAACTGGGGTTGACCGGTGGGCTTGACTCGCAGTTGGCGGTTCAAGTCTGGTTTGGCGTGCTGTTTTGCGTGAACATGCAGGTCAGCTTTCTGTCACCACCGTTCGGCGGCGCGGCCTTCTATCTTAAGTCCGTTGCTCCTCCGCACATCACGCTGCCGGATATTTTCAAGAGCTTTCTGCCCTTCATAGGCATTCAGATCATGGTGCTGATGCTCATCCTCCTGGTTCCGCAAATCACGACCCTGTTTCTTCACTAGAGGCAAGTCGGGCCTCCGTTTCCTCCCAGACGGGGGCCCGAGAATCTCTGGTGTGGTGGGGAGATGGAGAAAAACGAACCAGTTCGCAAACGCATCGGTACGCCTTCGTTCAATCAGTTTCCTGCATTTGGGCGTACGGAAGACCGGTTCAATCGAACAGACGCCGCCACTTGAAAACAGGGGTCTCCTAAAGGCTTTTTTGCCCTGCAACGGTTGATGGAAGCCGTCTTCTCAAGAGGCCTGCACGAGCATGTGCAGGTTCTTCAGCGGATAGAAAGTTTTGAGGTGGAGGGCTTTCTTCGGCCATTGACAATTTAAATGATCTTTGATCAAATATCAAAAGGGTAAATTCAACACATGCCCGGCAGATCCAAAGGAGTAGGCTTTGTTGCAGACACTCGCGAAGAAAACCGCGCTCACCACAACGTTGACCAGCATCGAAGGCGCAGCGGTAGAGGTGGAGTCACAAAAAATCCTTTTCTTGAAACGCTTTATCGGAAACCACCGGCGGGCCGAGGCACCAAGTATGGTGACGGCCTTAACCTCGCGGCCCGATTGTGCCGCTTGAGCCGAACCTCGGAGTTTAAAACATGGTGCAAGCCCCTAATGCCGTCTTTCTTGGTCGGATCGCCGTCGATCTCTATGGCGAGCAATTTCACAGTCCTTTGGAGGAAACCCGAAGTTTTGCACGTTACCCGGGTGGCTCCAGTGGCAACATGGCAATAGCAGCGGCGCGAGCTGGCGCAACGGTCGGGCTGATTTCGGCGGTCGGGAGCGATCCAATGGGCCGCTACCTGATGCGTTCATTGCGTCGAGAAGGCATTGATACACGTGCCATGACCGTGAATGGGGACCGGAGAACGGCCCTAGCTTTTCTTGGCATGCTCAACGGCGAGGCCGACCAGCTGGACTTCTACCGGGCCAATTCTGCGGACGCGTGTATCGAGTTTGACAAGATCCCGACGGATTACTTTGTGAACGCCCAGTTCCTAGCGCTAACCGGGACTCATGTGGCCGACGCGGAGGCTTGGCGAGCGGCCTCGCCGATTGTGGATGCTGCTGAGGCGGCAGAGGTGCCCCTGGTGTTGGATATCGATTTACGCCGCTCATTATGGTCGGAATTCCAACTCGGGCTGGAAGGGTCAGTGGCGCGCGTGCGCGACCTGCTGCCTCGGGTTTCCATAGTCGTTGGCAACGAAGAGGAGATAGCGCTGATCCTTTCCGGTGACATAACACTTCCCGCCGATGTCACGGTGGTCAGAAAGCTCGGGCCGAACGGGGCGCGCTGGTCGGGAGCCGATGCCGAATTTCAGGTTGCAGGGCACAAAATCGATGTCGTCAATCCGGTAGGAGCAGGGGATGCGTTCTTAGGCAATCTTACTGCCGCGTTGCTTGTCGGCGCGTCGCCACAGGTGGCGTTGGCCAGAGGTAACGCCGCCGGAGCGCTGGTGGCCACGAGGCATGGCTGTGCAACGGAAATGCCTTATCCCGACGAACTCGACCTCTTCCTGGATGGAGTTGCCCAGGATGATCCGGAGCTGAGTCAACTGCACCGAGCGCACAGTAGGCCGCCGCTGGAGGTACCTGTGCTGGCTCTGGCATGTGACCATCGAAAGCCCTTCGATGAGCTCGTAAGAAAACACAATCGGCCGCACGAACACGCCCAACGTTTTAAAAACCTGGTCTTCAAGGCAATGCGCTTGGGAGCAAAGGGCGTAACGGGGATGCAGCCCGGTATGCTCATGGACCCGAAATATGGGCAAACCGTGCTCGACCGGCTTGCGGACGACGGTATCTGGACCGGGCGTCCCATCGAGGTGACCGGATCGCGCCCCTTGATCTGCGAAGCGGGGCACGCGCTGGCACAAGACGTTGCGAGCTGGCGTCCGGGACAGGTTGCCAAAGTTCTGGTCTGGTATTCTCCTGACGATCCCGACGAGCTGCGCGCTCAGCAGTTCGACACGCTGAAGTATCTCCAGGCGTCCTGTCGCGCCGCAGGCGCTGAATGGATGCTGGAACTCGTGCCACCGCTCAACATGCCGCGCGATGACGAAACCCTCATCCGGGGCGTGTCTCAGTGCTACGAAACCGGATTGCGGCCCGACTGGTGGAAATTGCCCGCGCTGACCACTTCGGACGGTTGGACGCAGTTGGACGAGACGATCCGCGAACACGACGACACCTGTCGAGGAGTGATTGTGTTGGGGCTGAACGAACCCGCTGATTTGCTTGAAGCTGCATTGCGCCTCGCCGGTAAGAGTGCCTGCTGTCAAGGTTTTGCGATTGGCCGGACAATTTTCGGTGGTCCCGCAGAATCGTGGTTTTCCGGCGACATCGACGACGCGGAAGCGGTGGACCGCATGGCTGTCACTTACAAACGACTGATTGAATTTTTCCTGGAAGGGAGGAGTATGAAATGATGCAAGGTGTCACCAAGCGCAGCGAAAAAGCCGGGGATGTCGACCTCGTGGAGTGGCCCGAGCCGGTCGCACGACCCGATCATGTGGTTCTTGAGGTGGCCGCCGCAGGTATCTGCGGCACGGACCTTCATATCTACCGCAACGAATACAATGTGAAACCGCCTGTTGTGATGGGCCATGAGGTCTGTGGCAGAGTCGTCCAAACTGGAGAAGGAGTTGACAAGGCACTGATCGGGCAGCGCTTTGTTGCCGAAACCTTCTTTTCAACTTGCGAAACCTGTCGCTATTGCCGGAGCGGGAGGCCCAATCTTTGTCTCGATCGTCGCTCCATCGGAAGCCACGTTAACGGTGCAATGGCGCCATTAGTTGAAGTCCCGGTTGGCAGTTTGCACTGCGTGCCGGCGGCGATGTCAGATGCCGCTGCCAGCCTCGCCGAGCCGGTGGCCTGCGTCACAAACTCGATGTTTGGTACACACGGATATGTCGAACCGTCGCAGCCCACCTTGGTGATTGGACCCGGGTCTATCGGACTGATTGCTGCACAGGTGGCCGCCGCGCAAGGAGCGGATGTCACCGTTCGCGGGACAGATCGCGACGCACCTCGCCTTGATCTGGCCCAGAAACTTGGCTTCAACGTTTCGAAAGTGGGCGATGGCTTGCCGCATGACCGCTTTGAGACGGTGATCGAATGCTCCGGCAATGCTCTTGGATACGCCGATGCGCTCAGGTTTGCGGCGCGTACCGGGCATATTGTGCAAATGGGATTGTCGGGGAAATCCTCGGACCTGCCGTCGGATCTTATTTGCTACAAAGAGCTCACGATCACCTCTGGTTTCGCCTCAACGCCGCGTTCGTGGCACAGGGCCATGGCGCTGATGAACTCCGGCGCTATCGACCTTGAGAGCCTTGTCACGGATGTATTTCCATTGTCCGACTGGCGAAGCGGCTTTGACCGATCTTTCGCCGCAGATGGCGTGAAGTTCGTTCTCGCTAACTTGTAAACTCAATTACTATTCCGAAGTACCTGCGTGGCACTGCCTTAGGAAACCAGTTTGAGGCGGTGTCCGTCGTCAGATGATTTGGGACACGAGAGGTTGCTTGATCCTCTCGGCCACCGAATTTCCGGAGCCAATATAGGTGCGGGTGGCACCGGCTTTTCGGGATCGGGGCCCGAGAGGATATCGATGCCGGTCCCATCAACTTCATCACGAGCGGTCAGGTCGCCGAAAGCTGAAGCGCCGCTTACAAAAAGCAAACCTGTCCAACCATGGATTGTCGCTTTTCGCAGCCCGGTTGGCTTCCCGTCTACGAGGAAAAGCTGGATTGTTCGACCGAATGAGCCCTCTGTTTGCACGATTTGTTCCTTGAAAACATGATTCTAATAATTTCTTGCACAGCTCACTCTAACCACGAAATTACATGATTGTCGTCCCGTGAGGACGGCTTTCCCATACGGACTGCACCGAGGCTCAACGGGCCGTTGGCCCGCTCCCCCCGATCCAGGCATCATTCCTTTTGTTGGGTCCGCCCAACATCCCTGACCGTGGCGGTCAACCTTAGTCCATCCCCAAAATCAGCCACCAATTTCCCCTGTCTCGCTGGCGAGCCATTCCTCGCGGGGCAAATTGGCGTCTGATTTTGGCGCAGACATTTTCTTCGCAAATGTGGCCGATTGACAGCCCCGTTCAGGGCCGTGGGTCGGGCTTTGCCCTCTCCCACTCAGTTCCGCCGAATACATGCGTATTTGGTCAGATCAGGTGGCCGAGGCGCAGCCCATCGGCGGAAAGGGGCGTGAAGCCTCTCCCGCGTCACTTTGATCGAGGAGGCCACAAATGGCACCGAAGTTTGATGTATATGCCCACGTCACCGACACCATTATTGCAGAGATTGAGGCAGGCACGCCGCCATGGCGCAAGCCGTGGACTGGGAGCGCGTCGGGCATTGCCCTGCCAACCCGACACAATGGCGAGGAGTATCGCGGGATTAACATCTTGATGCTCTGGGTCATGGCAGCAAAGCATGGCTATGTGTCCAGCCGCTGGATGACCTACAAGCAGGCGCAAGAGCTGGGCGGCCAAGTCCGCAAAGGCGAGACGTCTTCGACTGTGGTCAAATACGGGACGTTCACCCGAGAGAACGAGCAGGGTATTGAGGAAGAACTGCCCTATGCGCGCGCCTATCGCGTGTTCAATGCCGATCAGATCGAGGGTTTGCCGGAGGACTACTACATCCGGCCCGAGGCCCCGCGCGATCTTGGCACAGCCGAAGATCCTGAGCTTGAGGCGTTTTTCAGCCGGACAGGGGCAGAGATCCTCACCAGTGATGATCCGCGCGCCTATTACAGCCCAGCCAAAGATCACATCCACATGCCGCAGATTGCCACGTTTCACGATGCAGTAGGCTACTATGGGACGTTGGCCCATGAGGTGATCCATTGGACCGGCAGCGAAAAGCGGCTGGAGCGGATCAAGAAGTTTGCAAATCGAGAAGCCTATGCCTTTGAAGAACTGGTCGCAGAAATTGGCGCTTGTTTTCTTGGTGCTCAGATTGGCGTCGCGCCGGAATTCGACCAAAGCGCCGCCTACGTTGAAGGTTGGTTGAAAGCGTTCAAAGAGGACAAACGGGCGATTTTTCGTGCGGCATCTGAAGCGCAGAAAGCCGCAGACTTTGCATTGCAAGCAGCAGGTCAAAGCAAGGAGGTGGCAGCATGACTCCCGACTATCACAGCGATGATTTTGCGACGGCGCGTCTGGAAGATACCGTCAGCTTGCGAAGCGCCGCCCGTGAGGCGCACGCCACGCTTTACGCGGTGTTGAACCGACTGGAACTGAACGATCTGGACGGCGAAGAGCAGCCCTATATCGACGATTGTCTCGGGGCACTCGCAATCCTTGAGGAGGCGTTGCGATGACCTTGGAAGAGATCAAAACAGCAGTGGACGCGGGCAACCGCGTTCACTGGGTCAACAGCGGGTATGTAGTGACGCGTGATGACCTCGGGCAATACTTCATCACATTCATGCGGAACGGGTCGGCTATCGGCTTGACCGGTCAGGATGGCACCCTCCTGAACGGCGAGCCTGACGAATTTTTCATCGAGGAAAGCGCCGCGGATTGCCATGAAGTACTCTGACATCAGGCAGGCGGCCCGAGAGGGCCGCGCCAGCGTGCATCTTCATGGGTTCTGCAATCTGCCCGATGGCGGGCAGGAGTATTGTGATGATCCAGAACTGATTGATGGCTGGGCGATCTATGTCCGAGTTGAGACCCCGGACGACCCGCAACAACACTTTGATCTGCACGAGCTGCCCGATCATCAAACCTATGCCAGCGCCGAAGGCGCGGCCCGCGCAATAGCGCTGCAATTGCTTGGCGATGCTGAGGCGTGGAACCACGACTAGTGGTGCCATGCCTTGCGCATGAGGCTGGCTTTGCCCGGCGGTCGCAGCCTATGGCTGCTCCAAACGGAATACAGGCAGTTGATGCAATATTATAATATTGAATCAAATATGGCGAAATGCCATAACAGGGCTGCCTGTATGATGCTAGCAAGAAATAGGGATGATTACTTCACATGGGCCGACCGCGTGCACCACGGCACAAGCGACTGACGCAAAACCAGCGTTTTGCCATCGCGCGCAAGCGTGCCGAAGGGGTGTCGATCGAGGATCTGGCCCTTGAATTCGGCGTCACGCCCCGCAGCATCTTCTACACGTTGAAGGCCGATCAAAGCCGCAAGCTTGATGCGCGAGTGCGCTCCGAACTGGTGAATGTCCGGCTGACGCCAAAGGAGCTGGCGGGCTTTGATGCCGTGCTGACGCGGCATGATATCGCCAGCCGGGCGGAGGGGCTGCGGCGGTTGATCCATGCCTCAAACGATCTCTTTGTTCCCGACGATGAACTGGCCAACCAGATGCAGGGGTTATCGGCCTCGCTCAATCGCACCGGCAACAACATCAACCAAATTGCGCAGCGCCTGAACGAGGCAAAGCGCCAGGGCAAGACGCCGCCCTATGGCAACTCTGCCCATAGCCAGGTGCGCGCCTTGGCCGGGCTGATCTTCGACATCGCTGACCAGGTTCAGGACATGGCGCAGCGCCGCCGAAGCGCGCTGTCTGGCGAGGTTGCCCGCGTATTGGGAGGCTTTGTCGATGGCCCGGAATAGCGCCGTTGCCGCCGCGCAGGAGGCCTTCTTCGATCGTGACTGGAGCCGCATTCGCGGCAGCGTTCCGCGCGCGTGCGCCAAGCAGATGGCGCGCGCCGCCATGGGCCATTCCCCAGCGATCTTCAAAGCCATTCGCGACGGCGGCACGCACAACAAAGCGCAGCTGCGCAACCAGCTGGAATACCTGACCGCCAAGTCGAGCTTCATCATCGACAGCCGTGGTACCTATGACGGCCAAAGCGTCCTGTCAGCCAAAGAGATCGAACAGGTCACGCGCCGATTTTCAGCGCAATGGAATGAGGGGTTTCATCCCAAGCTGGGACATACCTCGCATCTCTTGATGGCTTTCCCAATTGGCACGCGCGGTGAGGATGTCGCCGAGATCACGCGCGAGATCTGCGAGCGGTTCTTTCAGGGCGAAGGCAGCCATTTTGACTACATCGCCGCCGTGCATGAGGACCGGGATCACCCGCACGCCCATATCGTTCTGAACCGGCGAAGCAAGGACGGTGAATTCTTCTTTCTGAAAGAAGGGCACCATTTCAACTACGACAGTTTTCGCGAGGCCATGGTGGAGGTGTCCGACCACTATGGGCTGAGGCTAGAAGCGACGCGAAAGCTGGAGCGTGGGATCACGACGAAGAGGCCGAGCGATGTAGAGCAGCGTCGTGCAGAAGCCTCGGGGCACAAGCTGACCGAGCGTGAGCGCGTGGGGCCGGAGCTTGACCGTGCCTTGGCTGAGGTGGCGCAGAACGCGCGGCTTTATCGCGGCTTTGCGGCCGAGGCCTCGCGTGAGAACCAGCATGACATTGCAGCTGCCTTGGACAAGGCTGCGACGCTCTTGGCGCAGGGTAAACCAATTGAAGCAGATGGAAAGGTATATGGCATGGCCGAAGAACAGCATTCCTTTGACGAGGTCGTGGATGCCTTTCACGACAAGATCAACCAAGCCGAACGCATTGTGGCGGACGCCCCGGTGGAGCGGCGCGCGGCGCTTGAGCATGAGCTGAACGACATCTATCGTTCACTGTCACATCTGAGCCCCATGGGAACGCAGTCTCACACCTTGCTCGAAGACGCGTCCAAGAGTGGGATCTATTCTGCTGCAAATATACGGGCCGAGGCCCAAGATGCTTTGCAGGATCCAGCTCTTGCCGAACGCCTTCAGCAGGCTTTGAAAGACACTGGCATTGACGCGCAAGAGGTGGCGCGTCGCGTTGAAGTCGGCGCGAGCAATGCCGCGCTCGAGCGGCAATGGCTTGGACAGGATTTGAAGGCGATTGCCGAGAAGGACGGCTTTGACCTGTCAGGCGCCGATGAGCTCGAGAAAGCGATCGACCGCCTTGACCAGGTGCACAGTGATCTGGGTCGTATGTTGGCCGATGCTGAAGTTCTCAAGGACAGTGGAGTGGTGGAGGCCGACCGGCAGGAAGCCATAGTCGACGGGTTGCCGCCGACTACCGCTGATATCCTGAGCCGTATGAGGGACGACCCGACCGCAGATCCATTCCGCAGCGATCTGGAGCGCGAGACCTTGAGGGCCGAACTGGAGGATCTGGCCGGTGAAGAAAACACCCCGGACTTGGCAATTGGCGATGAAACCACGCTTGAAGAACACATCGAAGACCGCCTGGACCGGCTCTATGCGGCCAAGGCCTACCTACAGAGCGACGCTGCTCTGGCGAACAGTGTGGCGATGGAGCATGTCCTTGATGAGATCGCCAATGAAGAAATTGATGTTCAACGCGAGCGGCATGTCGATGCCGACGGCGAAAAGGGCATGACGCATGGGTAAGACGCGGATCGCTATTGGCGTCATGAGCTTTGCTCTTCTCGGCGCTGTGTTGGGCTATGTTCTGGCGTCGGCCTTTCTGACATTCCGCTGGTTCGGGGTCGGGGCGGATATCGATTTCTTGATGCTTGCGCGCAGCTATGGGGTTCTTCGAACGACCCACCCGGGCGATATGCAGATTGTTCACTTGATCGTGGGGATCAGCACTTGCGCGGGCTTTTTACTCAGCGCGGTTTTGATGAACGACGCGCTAACCAAATTTGGGGAAACCCACTGGCAGAAATTGTCCGAGATGAAGCGGAACGGCTTTTTCGGAAAGCCCGGCCATGGGTTTGTTCTCGGAAAGATGGGTAAGCCCAAGAGCCGCAAACACTTTGTGATGTCCAAGGTCTTCCCCCATGCCCTGATCGTGGCCCCGACCGGACGCGGCAAGACCACGGGCTTCGTCATCCCGAACCTTTTGACCTATCAGGGCAGTGCCGTGGTGCTGGACGTAAAGGGCGAAAACTTCGAGGCAACAGCGCGCCACAGGGCAGCGCAGGGCGACAAGGTGTTCCGGTTTGCGCCCACTGACTGGAAGGATGGCCGCTCGCACCGGTACAATCCTTTGCTGCGCATCTCGGCGCTCGAAAATGTCGACCGCCAGCAGATGGAGCTGCAGCTCCTGGCTTCGCTGTTCTTGCAAGCTGACAACGACAGGGTTCAAGGGCTACTTGATGGCGGTATCGATCTGTTTGTTGCGGCAGGGCTTTTGGCATTTGAGCGAAAGCGGCCGACTCTGGGCGAGATATACCGCATCACCGCATCAGGCGGTGACAAGCAGAAGGAATATCGACGCCGCGCCGACGAAGTGGTCAATCCAGCCGCCAAGTTGATCTTCATGCGCATGGCCTCGACCAACAACGACACGCTGACATCCTACCTTTCGCTTTTGATGACCTCGGGTCTCAAACAATGGTCAAATCCCGCAATCGACCGCGCAACCGCGAACTCTGACTTCGATTTTCGCGATATCCGAAAGACACCGTTTTCTGTCTATCTCGTGGTCGAGCCGCTGATGGTTAAACCCCTCGCGCCGCTGATCCGCCTGTTTTTCTCGGACTTGCTGGCATCGCTGCAGGACCATGAACCCGGCAAGGACGAGCCTTGGCCGGTCATGATTATGCTCGATGAGTTCAATCGCCTGGGCAAAATGCCGATCGTGCTCGACAGCATCGAAACCCTGCGATCCTACCGCGCCAATCTCGCGATCGTCACCCAGACCATCCCTGCGCTTGATGAAATTTACGGTGAAAATGCCCGGCGTGCCCTGCAGGGCAACGCGGGCATCAAGCTCTATCTTACGCCCTCAGATGAGAAGACCATTGAAGAGCTCAGCAAAGCCGTCGGCAAAACCACCAAGCGCGTTGTGACCCGCTCGCGATCGGTCGGCCGCAACCCCTTCGCCGGGCGCAGCATGTCTGAACGGACCGAAGAAACGGCTTTGTTACCCGAGGATGAGGCACGGCGTATGGATCTTGATGACATCGTTCTGGTGGTCGACGCGCAAATGCCCGTGCGGGCCAAACGGATCAAATACTATGAAGACCGGTTCTTTCTGCGAATCTTCGACAAGCAGACCGGAGAGCTGCCATATCCATCTGCGGGGCACCAGATGCGCGGGCTGCAAGGACAGATCAAGGCGCTGGAGGCAAAGATTGGAGCGCTTGAGGTGCCTAAGGTGGTTGCTGCTGAGGGATCAAAAGTTGGTGGGGAACGGCGCGAAGAGATCGAAGAACTGGCGTCTTACGGGCAGGGCGTGCAGTCCAGTGATGAACCTAGTCTGGATGATTATCGGTCTGGAACAGAAAGGGTGGATCGTTTTTTGGAAGATGCGTTCCGGTAGTTTGACCGGGAGGTTTTTTGCACAGAAACTCTCAGGCTCGATGTACAGTCAGTTTGGTGAGCTATGGCGTCTTAAGTCATCGAAGACACTCTCTCGGGGTTGCTGTTGATGGATGGTGGTACAATTTTGGCGCGAGATTTCGGTTGCCAGTTCACTGGCCGCTGACACATAGTGAGAGGTGGCAATGAACTTCGTTGTAAAATTTGAGTATTTGGAAATTTAGATGATCCAACACTTCTTGAAAATTGAAAATCTTGGCGTTTTTTCAAACTACAAAAAGCCTGCGGGGATGGAACCCTTTAAGCGATTTAACTTGATCTACGGGCTCAACGGCTCGGGAAAGACGACACTGTCCCGTTTTTTTGCAGACTTGAACAAGGGACAAGCGGAAGGTTTCCCCAACCTCAAGTACAAGATCAAGACCGAAGACGGAGATTTTCAACAGGGAACCCCCTATTCGCGCAAGATTAGAGTATTCAATGCGGAGTATGTGGATGCCAACATTGGCAAACTCGAAGGCACGCTCAATCCAATATATGTCATAGGTGAAGAAAATAAGGCACTTGCTGAGACTGTGAAGTCGGACGAGACTCAGCTTGCCTTACTGAAACAGCAGCTTAAGGAAAAGTCGGCTGACAGAGATAAGTTGGTAAAAAAGAAGGGGAAGCTCTTCACTGATGTGGCCCCAAAAATTACCGAAGCCTCCAAAGGGGCCGTCACTAGGACTTATAACAAACGGAACGCCGAAAAAGCCTATGGTGAATTGTCCAGTGCTAAGCAGCTTTCTATCGATGAGTTGGCCGTCACTTCTGCGGAAATGAAACAGACTGCTCTAGACCGTTTGCATGAATTTCCAACTGTTAAAATGGAAACTCACGAAGGTGAGCAAAATCTCTTTGAGACGCTAAAACTGCTGAGAGACGTTATCCTAAACCTCGGGCGAAAAAGTGCAATATCTGCTGCAATAGAGCGCATAAAAAACAATCCAGAATTGGCGAATTGGGTCGAGCGTGGGAGAGATCTTCACGATAGGAAAGATGACCAAATTTGCGAGTACTGCCTGCAAAAAATTCCCGAGGACCGTGAAGCAGAATTAGCTGCACACTTCAACGAATCTGATAGTAAACTAAAGTTAGAGATCGAGAGTGCGATTTCCTCAGTTCGTGCAGCCAGAGACGAAATTGAACGTATTAAAGGCTTGAGTGAGAAAAACCTTTACCCTGAACTTCAGGAAGAATTCTCAAAGAATTCAAAGGTCCTTTCCGAAGAACAAGCCGGGATACTGTCAAACCTGAAAGAAATGGATGAAGCGCTTAAGGACAAGCTCACTAGGCGTACAGAATGCTATGAGGTGGTGATTCCCGCCCTCAGCAGTTCAACCTGGGATGCGGCAGTAGAAGCACTCAACTCACTTATCAGACGCCACAATGCAGAAACTGATAATTACCAGAATCGGCTCGACAGCAATTTTTCGAAGATCGAAACACATTTCTTGTCGGCCATCCAACAAGATGTTCAAGATGTTTCAGATGAAATCAGTGTCTTGGAAGGCGAGATTCAGGCCTGCATTGACGGTGATGCGGAGAAAAGCACTCTGGGTACTAAGGATCTAGAGACACGTATCAAAGACAACCGAGCTAGAATATCTAACTCCCATCAAGCGGCCGCTGACTTGTCTCAGAAACTGGCCTCTTTTTTGGGCCGTGATGATCTAAGGTTTGAACCTGAAGGAGAGGGTTATCGAGTAATGCGTTTTGGCCGAGCGGCAAAGAGGCTAAGTGAAGGCGAGAAAACAGCCATCACATTCCTGTATTTCGTTGTCGGTTTGAATGACCAAGATTTTGACCTTGAAGATGGGATTGTTGTGATCGACAGATCCGATCTCCAGTCTGGACTCCAGTTCAGTATATCAGGCCTTTTCCTATTTGAAGAGTGCAGTGAAAGATGCGCGGCAAGTCTTTCTTTTGACGCACAATTTTGAGTTCCTAAAGCTTCTTTTAGGATGGTTTACCTATGGAAATCAGAAAGATAAGTCGTATTGGATGCTGCACTGCACCAATACCAGTCCTGCCGCCAGAGAGACCGATCTTAAGCCGTTGGATAAAGTTCTCATAGAAAACCGGAACGAATATATATATCTGTTTAGAACTCTTGCGGAATTTGTTTCAGATGGAACGATTGCTCAGTCTTATCCAATCCCAAACATAGCAAGAAAAGTGCTCGAGACCTTTCTAGATCAGCATTCTACCGGAAAGTCTTTTTTCAAGAAGCTGGAGAACCTTGACTATGACGAGCAGATCAAGTCATCTTTGTATAAGTATACCAATGACTTATCACACCCGACCATGTCGGGCCTTGACCCAGCATTGGTTGGAGAAACTCAGACAAATATTAAGCACCTCTTAGAGATGATTCAAACCGTTGCACCAGTGCACTACAAGGCTCTTACGGGTGCAGAAAGTTGATTTGGATCGATCTCGAACAGTTGGATGGTCTTACCCCTATTTGCGAGGGAGGCACCACGACGCCAGGCCAACTGCGAAACTGTTGTGTCGGGGTAAGAACCGCACCATTCGTGGAATACGGACGGAACAATTATGCGCCTACTAGTTTCAGCTGACACTCACCTCGGATCACCCATAAGATCTTTAGCACTACGCAATCCCGACCTCGGAGATCGTTTGAAGCAGGCCAGCCGTGATGCCTTTGTCGAGATCGTTGATCTGGCGATATCGGAACAGGTCGATGCGTTAGTGCTAGCGGGTGACATTTTTGACAATGGTTACCCGGATCTTAAGTCTCGTGCTTTCCTGATAACTCAGCTGGCGCGTGCCGCAGAAGCTGGGGTGCCCACGGTACTGATCCGGGGCAACCACGACGCGCTTTTGGATCACAATGCTCATGGAGACTTGGGGCCAAATATCCATCTTTTGCACAAAGACGCTCCTACCGTCGAAATCGGTGATGCTGCGTTCCATGGCCTGTCTTTCGATACGGCGCATGTGGCAAAGAGCTTCCTACCGGACTACCCAGTTCCAGTTCCGGGAAAACGAAATATTGGTCTTATGCACACCTCGCTAGATGGTGCCCCAGGTCATGATCCCTATGCGCCTTGCGCTGAACAGGACCTGATGGGGCACGGTTTCGATCTTTGGTGTCTGGGGCACATTCACGCACCGTTTGAGCGAGTTGATGGATCGGTTCTGGCGGTTATGCCAGGTATCCCGCAACCGCGTCATTTTGGCGAGCGTCACGGGGGAACTGTGACCTTGGTTTCGATGGGGGATGGGGTCCCGGAATTTGAACGCCAAGCGGTTGGGCGACTTGGCTTTTCTGAATGCTCTCTAGACCTAAGCGCCTGTTCTGACCAACAAGAGGTACTTAGAAGATTGCGCGACGGATTAATGACCACCCAAGTGCCAGGGCGCGATGTAGCGGTACGCCTTAACACTACCTCGGATCGATATGGTACGGAGCTTGTTACAGTACTGGCGTCAGAAGTCCTGGACAGTATTAATGGCGTATTCCTCGATAAGGTTAAATCGGTACCGTCGGTCAGCCAAGCCAGTCCCGAGACAGACGATTTGGTTCGCTTGATGCAGGTGGAATTCTCCGAAGATGGTTTTCGACAGGCCGCTCTCCAACAGCTCGAAGAACTGCGTCTAGCTATGCCGTCAGAAATCACAGACGAGGTTGCTGAGGAGAGATTGGATGCGCTTCTCGAAGAAGCGGTTGCAGAAGTCTCTCTAACTCTGCATGCGGGTACCTCCCAATGAGATTGAACCGGTTGGATCTTATCCGTTATGGGCGCTTTAAAGATGCCGAAATTTGTTTTCCAAAACCGGCCGATGGGAAACCCGATGTAACGGTGGTTTTCGGACAGAACGAGGCAGGCAAGTCTACCGCTTTCAATGGTTTTCTGGAATTGCTTTTCGGTTTCAAAGGCGGGGCACATCCCTACGCATTCCGGTTCGATCGAAGTGATCTTGTAGTGGGCGCAGAGCTTGATCTGCCTGAACGTGGAACCACAGTATTGCGTCGCAACAGTAAGAGAACCCAATCACTGCTGGACTCGAACGAACGCCCAATCAACGAGGCGATTTTGTCTGGAGCTCTGCACGGCCTTACGCGAGACAGCTATGAGGAACGGTTTTCACTCGATGAGAAAGGTCTGCGAGAGGGCGGCGAGCGGATCGCCGGAGCGCAGGGTGACCTTGGCCAGCTCCTGCATGCAGGCCTCTCCGGCCTGACAGGGATGGCTCAAACTCTGGATTCCTTGGCCGAGCGAGCAGACAAATTCTACAAGAAACGTGGTCGGGGTACGGTATTGAAGACCGGCAGTGATCGCCTCAAAGAGATTGGTCGCGAATTGCGTGCTGATCACTTGACGACTGAGCGAGAGCGCAAACTTCGCCAAGATCGTGACCGGACAGTAGCCGATTTCGAAACTGCCGATGCTGATCTTCGACAAGTTTATCAACGACAAGCAGCGTCGAAGGCTGCAGAGTTATGGTATGATCGGACCGAGAAGATGGGGCAACTGACTGAAGCCTTGGCCGATTTTCCCGGCGGTCCCGACCTTGCCCCAGATGCGGCAGAGCGTGTCGCTGGCCTGGTCGAGAAAATCGCGGCTCAGTCGATCCGAGCCACTGAAGCGGAAGAAGAAATCGTCAAACTAGATCAGATCATCGAAGACCACCCAATCGACAACTTGGCCCAGCCATTGAAGGCAGAGTTGGAACGGCTTGATCGACTAACTTTTGATGGTGCACCACTTTTGGGGCGCGCGAGCACCGCGAGGGCTGACCTCGACCGTCGCCGCGAAGACTTGGACAACCTCGGACAGCAAATAGACAAAATTTTGGTTCTCCTCGAGGTGCCGGATGCGCCGCCATCCACAATCGCCTTAGAGGCAAATGATTTGGAGGACCTCGCCACCGCAGTACAGGAGTGCATGACGGCCAATCTTTCAGCCGGTGCTGCAAAGGAGGCCGCTGAAGTCGCTCTCGCCCAACATGGCAAAGCGCCCCGTGAGCCGCAAGATTTGACGGCTCTGAGACTCGCCTTTGAAAAATGGAAAGCCGTGGCGGATATGTCCGCTTTTGAAGTTGCCCATGGCCAAGCTTTGGCACGCCTGACTAAGGTCGCAGCTGGTCTGCCGCAGTCATGGATGGACCTTGTTGCATCAGGCCTACCTGCGCGCGAAAAGCTCGACGAAGTCAGTCAGGACTGGGCGACCCTAACTGCCGATCTTGCGTCGGCCCGGAAAGACCTCGAGGCGCGCGTAGCCGAGTTGGTGGAGGCCCGGGCAGAGCTATCTACGCAGGAGGCTGCACCTGACGTCGTTGACATCGTCAAGACAGAGGAGACGCGGCGTCAGCGTGATATCGAATGGCAGCAGCATCGGGGCAATCTGACGGGTGAGACGGCTGACCAGTTCGAGGCTGCGATGTACGCTGATGACAGCGCCCGAGCACATTACCTTACGGGTGCTGAGGCTCGGCAGCGGCTGCTGGCCGCACAGGGACAGGTGCGGAGCGCTGAAGCCCGGCATGAAACTGTAAAGAACCGTCACGACGACTTGATTGCGAGACATGACCGCTTGTCAGAAAGCTGTTCCAGATTGGCGCTGGCACTGGGGTTTGAAGCAGGCACGCCCCCTTCGGCCTTCAACGCTCGCCAACAAGCTTTGACGACGGCGGCCGAAGCCGCCGCCGATGTTTCCAATGCTGAAAAAGCGTTGAAAGACCGTCTTGTGCAACAAGCGGAGGCTTGCGATGCGTTGACTGTAATGGCGTGTCCCCTCGGGTATGATCCCGCGCGAGGTGATATGCCCACGCAAATTCAGAGAGCGCTCACGTTGGAAGAGAGCGATCGCGAGGCTTGGGCCAAATGGCGGGATGGCGAGAAGACAATTGCTGAGCTAGAAAAAAAGGCAGATCAAACGCGCGACGATCTCGACGTCGCTTTGAATAAGCTTGCACAGTTAACTGCTGCGTTGCCGTTGCCGGATTGTTCATTTGACGGTATGCGAGCCGCTTTACCGAACCTGCGGAGCCTGCAGCGGCTTTATGGAGAGCATAGAAAGCTCTCGGTGCGGATTGGGGCCTTGGAGCAAGCGATCGCAGCGCTGGCAGATAGCGCAGAGCGCTTGATCCGAATTTTGGGGGATCCTGAAAACGATGCAGATGCAGATCCTGTCCAGATCATCGACCGCGCCCGCTCGCGTCACGCTTTGGCCGTACGGGCAGATGAAAAACGGGAAGAGGCCGCTTCGCGACGGGATGAACTTGACCGTTTCAAACATCGCGCAGAGACGGAGCTCCAGGATGCGAACGCCGACCTAGAATCTTGTTTTGAAGGGCAAGGTGGTCAGGACTTGATGCCTCGCGATCGTGTTGCAAAGTTGGTTGAACGTGATCGTCTGCGAGCGGAAAAGGCAAATGCGGCACGTGATCGCCAAAAAGCCCGTGAAGGAGTCGATGCCGATCTTTTCACCGAGGAACTAGACCTGATGCCTGACGCAACGCGCTCGACAGAGCTGGAACAGGCTCAGCAAGACGCACAGCTCATCCGCGACAGTGCCCGCGATGCTCAGCGAGAAGCTGACCGGTTATATCGCGAAGCATTTCAGGCCGCCGACCGCAGCGATCTCGCGACTGAACAAGCGACTCTGCTGGAAGAGCTACGGAGCGGCGCGCGTCAGGCGGCTGTGGCTAGACTCGGAGTGCTGGCGGCACGAGGGGCGCTGCGTCGCCTTGCGGCAGAGCGGCGCGGCAGCATGCTGCGCGACGTCGAAGAGGCCTTCGTCACCATGACCTCCCCGGCCTGGACCGGCGTTGATGTCTGGACACAGTCCGAAGGCGAAAAGCTCGTCGGTATTCAGCCAGATGGAAACACGGTTCCTGTGGAGCAGATGTCGACGGGCACAATGGGTCAGCTGTACTTTGCGTTGCGTCTTGCTGGATATCGCAGCTTTGCGCGTGACCCTGGCCCACTGCCGATGGTCCTGGACGATATCATGGAGACATTTGACGATGTGCGGGCACGAGCGGCCTTGCAACTCTGTGCCGAGATCGGCGCGAACGGACAAGCAATCCTCTTCACACACCACGCGCATCTGGTCGAGTTGGCAAGAGACTGTATCGATCGGGTGGCGATCGTAAACATGCCAGACTGAGCGCTTTAGTCTGCATTGATGACGAGACTGCTGCGCAAAATCCTGGAAGCTGGCTGTAGCGTTCTAAGGCCAACTTGCCCCATGACAATTATTCCAACCGCTTCGCCCTATCAGCAACCCTCTGAACCAGTGAAACAGTAGCACCGCCCGCCTGGCGTATCCCAGCCCCGGCGATCTCAGCATTTGACCTGGTCCCAAACCGTGCCCGCGCCCGTGAGCCTTTGGTGCCGATCAACCCCTTGGCGAAACCGCCGGGACTGGGAATGCTTGGCGGTCCGGCCATCATGAAGTTGCCCGAGATAGAGCGGACGATCAGCGGGGTGGCGATGATCATACCGCCTGCGAGGAACATCATCATGAAGAAGGGCACCAGCGCGCCGATGTTGCTCGCGCCGGAGGGGTCTCCGAGTTCAGTCATGAGCGAGCGCGACATTCCGACAACCGTCGAAAACACGCCCGCGATCACGAGGGGATAGAGCGCGTAGGACACCGTGCTGGAAAGCCAGCGATGGAAATAGTCCTTGCTGACATCGAACAACGAAAGCGCGATCATGATTGGCGCGACGCCGATCATGAAGGCCAGCATGATCTTGGCGAAGATCAGGACAAGCCCGCAGAGAGCGCCGATGACGCCCAGGAGGAACGCGCCGATCGCGCCAATCAGGGCTCCGGCCATCCAATGCATGTTGTCTCCGGCGGCGTTCAGGTAGTCACCAAATTCCTCGATGAGATCGTCAAAGGCTTCGGCAAAGTAGGACGCACCTGCACCGCCCCCGCCAAGTCCTGCCACCATGCCGCCCGCGAGCTGGTCGAGTCCATTTATCAGCGCGCTGGCCACCGCGTTGAATTGGACCCAGTTCATCGCAAAGAGGGAGATCAGCATGAGCTTGAGGGCGAACCAGAAGGCGGTCCGCCCATCCATGGATTTGTACTGAAACACCATGTTGAGGAAGACGCCGATCACGGCGAGCGTGGAGGCGACCGCAATGACGCCGCCAAGCTGTCCGGCGACGTTGCCAAAGGTGGTTTGGGCTGCGTCTTCCAGAAAATTGTCGGTGGTCTCTACCATCCAGGTGACGACGCCCATCGGATCTTCCTCGGTCTGCTTTAGGCTCTGTCACCAGTACGACGTTTCAGGAAGGCTTTCAGGATGTGCTCGCCGTCGAAATCCGGCACGACGGAGACCAACTCCCAACCATCCTGACCAAGGGCGGTCAGCTGCGCTTCGATCTTCGGGGGCTTTGTTTTGGCGGTGTTGATCTGTTCAATCTTGTATTCAAACATGGGCTGTTTCCTTTGAATGGGCCGGATCAATCGGCAGGTAGAATTCGGTAATGCCACGTGCGCCTTCATGGCGACCGGCCTGGATGATCACATCGATCGACCGGGTGATGTAGTCGTTCATGTCCTGGTAGGTCATGGGCACATCGGTTTTCAGGGCGGCGATAGCGAGGCGCTGGACGGCCAGCTGAGGGGTCTCAGCGTGCAGCGTGGTGAGTGAGCCACCGTGGCCGGTGTTGATCGCCTCAAGGAAAGTCATGGCCTCTTTGCCGCGCACTTCGCCCAGGACGATGCGGTCCGGCCGCATGCGCAGGGTGGAGGTCAGCAGAACATCAGCGCTGCGGATGGCTTCGTCCCGATCAGACATCAGCGTGACGACATTAGGCTGCGCCGGACGCAACTCGGCGGCTTCTTCGATCGTGATGATGCGCTCGTCGGCGGGCACGAAGGAGAGGATTTTTCGCGCCGTGACGGTCTTGCCGGTGGAGGTTCCGCCGGAGGCGATCATGTTGAGCTTGTGCGTCACACAGAACTTGATCGCGGCGTCGATGTCGCCGGTGGCCACGACATCACGCAGCTCGGCGTTGCGCTTGCGCCGCGCACCTTCATTTTTGCGTTCTTTGCCGAAGAGATAAGACAGCTTGATCTGGTCCAATGGCAGGTCCGCAAAGAACCGCAGGGAAATCGCGTAGCCGCCATCGACAGCGGGGGGCTGGATGACCTGCGCTCGAATTGGGCGGTCACGGTAGGTGATGCTGACCGATACGATCGGTTTGGTCCGGCTGAGCGTGGTGTTCGCGGCGGAAGCAATCTGGTTGCCAAGGTCTTTGATTTCATTGGGCGAGAGCTGTCGATCGACGCGTCGCATGAAGTGATCACCCTGAAACTCCGCCCACAACGTGCCGTCAGGATTGATGCAAAGCTCGATCAGCTTTGGATCGCGCGCCTCGGGGATCTTGTCCATCGAGCTTTGCAGATAGCTGGCCGCCATGGTCAGAAAATCTCCAGATCGCGGTCGACCATCACGGTGACGCGGGCACCTTGATCGACATAGATCACGGGAGAGACGGAGAGGTATTCACCAATCACGCTTTGCGCGCTGTCTTGCAGGTCTTCGCCAATACCTTCCAGAACATCAGAGGTGATCTCATCTTTGGTGTTTTGAGCTGCGACAGCAGGCAAGGCTCCGATCAAAGATATCAGAGCGGCGGACCCAAATCGTGTTCCAAAGCGGCTGTCGACGAAACCAGTTGTGCCGGAGCGCCCCAGTTCGTCGCCGCCGAAGGCGCTGATTTCGACGGTCTGGTTGCTGGGCAGAAGGATTCGATCCCAGGCGATGGTCACGCGTTGCTGCGCTATGTTGAGGCCAGATTGATACCGTCCGATCAGACGCGCGCCGCGCGGGATCAGAATCCGCGAGCCGTCATAGGCGTGGACATCTTCAGACACCATGGCTCGGACCTGACCGGCGAGCGAGCTGTCGATCGCTGTCTCAAGCACGGCCTGAATCATTGTGCCCTGAACAACAGTGTTTGACGGGTTCACGATCAACTGGGCTTGCGTCACCTCAGTAGGTTCAGCCCCGTTGCGAACAAAGTCAGTGTCGCCATCAAGCCGACGCTGCTGCGCGGCGGTTTCATTGTTGCCGCTTCCAGTACCGCCAAAGGCGATGATCGGGCTGGCGATACGAGCTTGGAGTTCTTCAAGCTCAGCTTGCCGACGCCGCTCGAGTTCCTGAAGGCGCAGTTCCTCGGCCGTGGGGCCGGTTGGTGCGGGCATACGCGGGGCTTCCAGGCGCGCCAGCTCAAGATCGTTCTGCAGTCGCTGGATTTGCCGGGCACGTTCTTCCAGTTCTTCGCGCAAGGCGGCTTGCGTCGCAGCGGCCTCACTGCGCAGGGCATCGATCTCTGCTCCCAAGGTATCCAATGCTTGTGTGTCGACGGTTGGGGCTTCAGGTGCAGGCGCATTCCGCAGGGCTTCGAGCTCGGACCGCAAAGCGTCCATTTGCGCGCGCAGCTCGTCTGTTTCGCTGTTTGTTTCCGGTTCCGGCGGCGGGGTTGTGCCAATCGGTGCAGGCGTGGGTTCGAGCGCACCAAAGCCCGGTCCCGCTGCTTGGAACTCATCCGGCGATGCGGTTTCCAGGCTATCGGGTTCAGTGCCGCCAGAGAACAAAAGCAAGACACCGCCAAGGGCGGCGATTGCCGCAATGCCCATGGCAATAGTGACAACAGACGGACGCGCCTTCGGGTTTTGTGTTTTTCCTTCAAGCGCTTCTAGGCGCTTCTTAAGCTCAGCTGTTTCACTCATCGTGGTTTGCCTCGCTCATCTCTTGGACGCAGATCTCGTCCTCGCCGATCCTGAGAACCCATCGATCGCTGACGCCTGAGACGCGGATCACGCCATCTGGCCGCGCCAGCGCATTTACACTGCGCTCATTGCCAGCCGACCAGCGAAAGATCGCAGGCAATGGCGCGTTCGCGGCAAAGCGGAAATAGGTGAAAGTGCCATCATCCCAAATCTCGCGCGGGGTGATCTCGGACCGTGCGCTGACGCCGTAGGCGTGGTTTGCTGGTTGGTTTGTTGCCACACGGGATTGCCTAGGGGCAGCCTCGGGATAGGTAAAACGAATGACGTAGAAGGTCGGCGAGCTCGCCTCGGTCACATTGAAATAGTAACTGCGTCGGTTGGTATAGACGGTGATGTTTGTATGCGCGCCGCGTGTGACAGGCTTGATCGCAAAGGCCTGGCCGCCGGGCACGCCGTCCAGCAGGAAGCCCTCGGTATCACCTGCAATGATCGAGCGGATGGTCTCGGCCTGGCCAAATTCAATGCTGGTCACATGGGTCAGGCTGGTGCGGATGCGGTAGACCTGCCCATCCTGATAGGTCGCCAGCCGGACACGGGCATCATAGGGGCCTTGTCGCGGCAGAGTCTCCGCATAGGCGGTGCCTGCAATCGGAACAATGAGGGCGAGGATCAGGAACAGGCGACGCATGGTTTACTCCAGACGATCCGAGCGGATCGCGTATTCGGTGACGGTGAAGCCGAAGGGGTTCTGCCAGACATCGTCGATCGACCGGCTGTTCTCGGGACGAAACTCAAACATCAGGGTTGCGGTGAAGAGCCCGTTTTGACTGCCGCGCGGCGAATTGAGCCGCTTGCGCAGGCGCACTTGGGCGCGATTGGCGCTGATGTGCGTGATCGACAAAACCTCGACTTCAAGGCGGGCATCTGTGCCATAGCTATCTGGCGGATAGGCCTCATGGCCACTTGTCCAAAGTGCGCGCAGTCCTGCGGCGGCCGCACCGTCCGACTGGTCCAGGACCCGCCGCACCCGCACATCATTGTCGAGCTGATTGTATGTCTCTCGATCAATGACATAGCGGTAGACCTGTGCCTCGATGATAGCGGGGCGTTCCGTGAGTGAGACCGCTTCGACCAGGGCATTGGGGAGGGCCATGCCGGTTTCGCTATCAAAGGGCACGATCATGGGCGGCGGGTCCACGTCGAACAGGGCCACGAGGGCAGCGGCGAGGCAACCTGCCATGCCAAATGCCATGCCAGTCAGCCCCAGCTTCTGCCACATGAGCTCGCGTCGCCGTGCGCCGTAGACGAGCTCTTCTTCGATAATTTCTGCCTCGCTGTTCATGGGATCAGTCCGCGCGAAGGTCTGGAAGGGTAAAGTCCATGTAGCGGCGTTCTTCGGCCAACGTCGCGGCATCGACCACTCCGGATTGGCCAGCGCCGACGGTTTGAATGGCTTCAAGCTCCCACATTCGCGTCATTGCGATGGCAAGCTCGGCTGTGACGCGGGTGTTGTGATCGACGGCTTCTTTGAGCGTTTCCATGTCCGGGATCAGTGAAACCAGTTGTTCAACCCGCTCGAGGGATTGCGCGGCCTCGTCATAACTGTTCTCAGCGGCCGCCGACATCAACGCCCCGGTGCCCGCCTGACTGGCAATGCGTTCCGCGCCCGGATTGCCGCTGCTGGCCATGTCGGACAGGCTGTTTTGGTCAAAGCCTGCATCCTCAAGCGCTTGTGTCATGCGCCCTTCCATTTGAGGAGCGGCGTTGCCGATGAGGCCGCTGAAATCGCCGCTCTGGATTTGACGGATGGTGCCGAGGAGATCGCCGAATTCTTGGTCCAAAAGCCCATCGAGGTCACCGCCCATGGCCATTTCAATGATGTTTGTCGCGCCGGTCAGGGCGGCGTAGGTTTCGTTCAACGTGTCGAGTTGCTGCTGCACAAGGTCGAGCTGTTCGAGAAGCGTGTCGAGCTGGTCGGTCTGGATCCCGAAATCCTCCAGCATCTGCTGCAGCTGGCGAATTTCCTGGGCGATGTTGCGCGTGTCGACCGTCGGCACGCCTTGAGCAGTTGCAGGAGACGCAACCAACAATGCGCAGGTGGCTACGGCAGAAAGAAAGCGGATCATCGGAGGGCCTCCAGATCGAATTGCATGAAGTCTTGTTCGCGCGCCTGAGCGGCCGCCATGGCTAGTTCTGACGCGCTGAGTGGGCGGGTATGGGCGGCCTTGAGACGCGTGCGGATGGCGATCAGGCGAGCGAGCTCGGCCCGAGCGTAGGTGTTGAGCGACATGGCCGCGTGAATGTCGTCGGTTTCGCCAATGCGGGTGAT
The DNA here is from genome assembly GCF_056531925.1 of Ruegeria sp. J8. Taxonomy (NCBI): domain Bacteria; kingdom Pseudomonadati; phylum Pseudomonadota; class Alphaproteobacteria; order Rhodobacterales; family Roseobacteraceae; genus Ruegeria; species Ruegeria sp. J8. The sequence goes on along the minus strand of NZ_JBQFMR010000002.1, from coordinate 447,448 downwards.
GATGTCCTGCACCCGAAGCGCGGCCGCTTGCACGGAGATTAAGGAGTAATCGCCGTAGACCCCTGCGCCGAAAGAGGTGAGGCTCATGGTGGAGTTGGCGAGCAAAACTGGATCAATGGTGCCAAGCGCGTCGACGCCGCCAACGTGGGCAAGGTAGAGATTGTAGCGCTCGGGGATCACCTGAACGTAGTGTTGGGTTTCAGCAAAGGGCGGCACACCGCCGTAGCGCTGCACATTGCCAGGACCGGCATTGTAGGCCGCCAGGCCGTGAATGATGTTGCCATCAAACATGGCCAGCATCTGCGCCAGATATCGCGCGCCGCCCGTGACCTGGATATAGGGGTTTTCGTAGTAGGCCGGGTAAATCCCCAGATCCTGCGCCGTGCCGGGCATGATCTGGGTCAGGCCAAATGCACCGACAGGGGAGCGCGCGCCGATGGTGAAGCGGCTTTCCTGCCAGATCAGCGCTTGCAACAGGCAACGCCATTGCTTGGGCGACAGGCCCGCTGCGCGCACGCCGGACATATGGTGCGTTTCCTGAGCCGCGCGAATGATCAGCTCTTCGATCGAGCCAGAGGCATCGCCGAACATCTGGCCCGCGCCGGGGTTCGGGTCGACCGAACCATAGAGCGTGTCTGCGGCGTTTTCAGGCGATGAACCTGTTTCCAAGCTTGCGACCAGTGCGCCTGAGTTCCCGCTGGCCAACGTCGTGGTATTGAGGATGTCTTCCAGCGCCTGGAGTTGTTCTTGCTCGAGCTCTTCAAGCTCTTCCTCTTTGGTTAACCGATCCCGTTGCAGCGCCAGATCTTGTTCGCTTTGCTGCAACACGCGCTCGCGCTGCAGGAACATGCCCGCATCAAAGGTCGGCACGCCTTGAGCATAGGCCATTGGCGCGGCGAACCACACCAAGCCCGCAAAGATATGCAGGCGGTGCCTACTCACCGAGACCACCAATCGGCCCAAGCAGTTCAAAATTGCAGTTGCTGCGGCTGACCTCGGCAAAGTAGTTGAAGCATTCGGCTTCAGACGGCCGATATTCCGCGCAGGCTGTCAGGGTCAAAAGGGTGAGGGTCAGCACGCATAGTCTAGCCATCAATCTGTCTCCAAAAGTCGGGGTTCTGGCGATAATTCGCGCCGACCAGCGCTTCGCCTTTTTCCATGCCGCCAAGGATCGTGAGGTAGGGGCCAAGGGCGCTGAGATCGGCGTCGATCACCACTGAACCTTGATCATCGCGCACCAGCGCCAGACGGGAATTGCTGCCTGTGCCGAGCAATACGCTGAGCTCTTTTTCAGTGAGGCCCAGCATGGTGTAGTCGCTGGCCGAAGCGCGGATGTTGGGAAGCAGGAGCTGCGTCGGAACGGCCTCGACAATCGTTTTGCCGGTGCGTGTTTTCTCAAGCTGGCTTGCGTATTGGGTCATCATCACAACGACGGCATTCTGTTTTCGCGCCGTGACCAACCAATTGCTCAGCCGGTCTGCGAAATACGGGTTGTCGAGTGCTTTCCAGGCCTCATCGATGATGATCAGCGTCGGTTTGCGGTCCTCGATCACGCGCTCCACCCGTTGAAACAGGTAGGAGAGGACCGCCATGCGTTCTTTCTCGCTTTCGCTGTCGAGAATGCCGGTCAGGTCGAACCCGACGACATCACCATCAAGCGAAAAGGTATCCTCAGAGCTTTGCCCAAAAATCCAACCGTAGCGGCCATCAGCGGTCCATTCCTGAATCCGCTCAAACAGATCCCCTTCATCTGCCCCCGCCACAAAGAGGGAGGCCAAATCCAGCCAGTTGCGCAGGGCGGCATCGCTCGCCCCGGCGTTCTGGCGCACCACTTCTTGGATGCGGTTGATCTGAACAGGGCTCAGGGGCTTGTCAGCGCGATGTAGCAGCGTGGCCAACCAATCGGATAGCCAGGCTTGGCCGCGTCCGTCGACTTCTGTGCGCAGCGGATTGAGACCGGTTGCTTCACCTACCTTGATGGCGCTGTAGCGCCCGCCATTGGCCCGCACGGCCATTTCCATGCCAGCGCGATAGTCGAAGACAAAGACGCGGGCTTCGCAGCGCCGGGCTTGGGTCATGAGGAAGGCTGACAACACCGATTTGCCGGAGCCAGGACGACCGAGGATCAATGTGTGTCCACCGGTCGGCTCTTTGTCTGGCTGACCCGCCTCATGATAGTTGAACAGGAAGCCCGAGCGTTCTGGCGTCGGGAATAGAGTGATCGGCTTGCCCCATGGGACTCTGTGTCCGGGTTTGCCCAGTTGACCGCGATGCAGTGCTGCGAGGTCGGCAAAGTTCGTGTTCGTGATGGCGGCCTTGCGGCTGCGCATTTGCCCATTGCCAGGATGCTGCGCGAAATAATGGGTTCGGGCGGCAAAGCTCACGTTCACCAGATTGACGCCTTCACTGGCAGCTATATTGCGTACCTCGGCCGCGATGGCTTCCAGCTTTTCCTCGGTCTCGGCGAAAACCGTGACCGTCATGTGATGATCGCCAAAGCTAAGGCGCTTGGATTCAAGATCGTCCAGCGCGTCGACCAGCTCTTCGGCGAGGGAAATCGCGCCATCATCGCTGGCCTTCATCAGACGCTGTTGGCGCTTGATGCGGCTGGCCATGATGTTGCTGTTTATCGGCGTGAAGGAATGTGTGACCACCATGTCGACGGGCAGGTTCAGCTCGTCGAACATGGTGCAGCTGGTTTTGGCTGGGTAGGTCTTGATCGCGAAACTGGTGCCAAAATGCTTGCCCGCCGTCCCATCGTCGAGCGTAAAGTCTCGCCCCTGAAACGTGACGCGCGTGTTGGCCACATCTTCGGCAATGACGCCAAATCGCGATTTGGCGAACAGCGGCCGTTCCTGACCAATATTGAGTGCTCCGAGGAACCCGAGTAGCTCGCCATTTTCGGCCCCAAGCAAGCGGGGATTCATCTCTGCAAAAGACGACAGCAGAAACCCAACGACCTCCTCGAGCTTGCGCAGCTGCTTGGCCGTCTGGTCTTTCAACTGTGAGATTGAGTCTGCACGTTTCAGACGCAGCCGCGCACCGAGGGGCGGACGCTTCAACACGGTGAGCGTCAGAGTCTTGTCCCGCAGACCTGCCCGCGCCATGGCCGATTGCCAGCGGTTGTCCAGCGATTGGGCAAACCCTTCATTTGGCACCGGTGGTAAGGCGGTCTCGATCGCTTTTGAAACCTTGTGTACGTAGAAACTGTACTCCGGCCCGATCTGTGCGATGATTGCAGCGAAGAGCGCGCGGATCTTCTCCAAATGCGCGTCATCGCTGGTCATGCTGTTGACGCCATCAAGACGGATGCACTGGAACAGCGCATTGCCGCGCGTGCGGATCGTCACATCATTCACGAGGCTGACATAGGGTAGCATGCTGGCCATCGGGCGCTCTTTGCGCGCCCAGTCTGGCAGCGTTGCAAGATCATCCGAGGGGTCATGGAGCATAGCTGTCCCCCGAATGGATCTTGCGATTTGGCGTCGATGGCGTTTCCTGCAGGGCAGTGACCATCACCTCAAGAAAGGCCGGATCCCAATCCGCTGCTTTCCACAGCGCTGGATAGGCCAGAGCGGCGATGATGATCACCGGCCAGCTTTGAACCCAGAGAAACAGCAACACAAACCCGAAGAGCCAAACCATGGCATACATGATCGGCAAGCCGATAAGCTTTGGTGGCCGGATCAGGCCCAGAAAGAGGCGGGTTTGCGTTGCCATGTCGATTTTACGCGCCCCAGATGGCGGTCACGATGGTCGGTGCAGCTGCGATGCCTGCAATCGCAACAAGCACCCAAAGAGCTTGGCGGAAATCCAGAATGCCAAACAGCCAGGAGAGAAACACGCCGATCAAAGCCAAGGTGCCGATGACTATGCCCAAGGGGCCGGTGATCGTGTCGACGATGCCCTGCAAAAGGTTCTGCACCGGCGAGAGGTCGATGCTCTGCGCAAAGGCGGGGTTGGCAATCATCAAGCTGGCCAGGGCCAGCGACAGGATCGTGCGGAATTGTATGTGCATCAGGAGGCTCCAGTCAGTCGATCACGCACGGCCATGACGCGGCGCACGTGATTTTGGGTTTCTCGGTAGGGAGGAATGCCGCCATAGCGCGTGACCGCGTCAGGCCCCGCGTTGTAGGCAGCGAGCGCCAGTTCCGGCGTGCCGAACTGCGCCAACATCATTAGAAGGTAGCGGGCGGATCCATCGAGGTTGGCCTGCCAGTCATTCGGATCAACGCCGAGCTGCGCGGCCGTCGCGGGCATCAACTGACCGAGGCCGATCGCGCCTGCCGAGCTGCGCGCAGTTGGTCGATAGGCGCTTTCGATCTCGATATTGGCTTGGAAGAGGGCCTGCCATTCCGTCACCGACAGACCCACGCGACGCAACGCCGGGTGCCCGCCATAGCGATGCGCGGTGCTTTCAAGTGCTGCGAGGATTTCGGGGCGGGGAACTGCGCGGGCAGGTGCAGATGAAGTCGCTTCAGGTTCAGGCGCTGTGAAAACGATCAGCTCTGGCGGGTTTGCACCAATCCCGTCGACATAGGTTTGGGCAAAACCTGATTGGGGTGTTTTGGTCTCCAGCTGGCCATCGGCCCGCATAGAAAGCACGAAGCCTTCAGAATTGGCGGGGGCAGCAATGCATGCTGCGAGGACGGCAAGTAGCTTAGCCCGCGTCGTCCAGCTTGTGTGAGGCGACTTTGCCTTCGAGCATCGGGATCGAGACGATCGAAACACCAAGGCCCGCAAGGAAGCTGGATAAGCCGTTGATTGTCTTGAACTCTCGGGCAGCCATGTTGTTGCGCGCTGTAACGAGCAGGCGACGCGTCTCGCCATCAGGCGAGACGCAATGCACGGTCCAAACTCCGGACCACTGAGCACCTGTACGTTTGGGCGTAACCCGGCACACAACATCCGCCGAATGACCCTCGGCAAGTAGTGTGCGCAGCCCGTCTTCACTGACAACATTGGGGGCGTCTTGCATCAAATTCATAGGATCGAGCCTTGCAGAATTGTGCATTGGCCCGGCAGTCCCTCATGGACTACCGAACCAATACAATATTATAATCTTGCAATCAATGGGTGCAATTTGAGTTATTGCGCCCTTCATGCGTTGAAACAAATTTACTGCAACGGAGTGGCTGAGCCAAGATAATATGGCGCTTTTGAAACAAACATGGGCGGTTATGGTCGTTCTGAGCTGGGGTACTGCCGCGATCGCGAGCAGTTGCCTGCCGCCTGCGCCGCCCTGGATGCCTACTGATCCCGATGACGTGCGGGCTTATGCGGACCTGCTGAGGCGCGATGCGGAGACGTATTTTACCGATGTCGAGCGGTACTTCCGTTGCCTAGATCAGCAGAGGCGAGCGGTCTTCGAACAAGCGCGCGTGGTCAGTGGAGACTATGCGCGCGTTCTGGAGTTCCTGGACGACATGAGGAAATGATAGCCGTCCTCACGTGGAGAAAGCTGCCGTTCAATAAAGCTGCCGCGAAGGTCGCCAACGGGACTTTCCCGCGTTTCGCTGCAAGTGCTCAACCGACGCTGCACCAGCAAGGTGGATTTAAAAGAAGGGCGGAAAGCGGAATTTTGTTGCAATAGCGAACCGGTTCAAGGAATTCCTTGAAAGCCGACATTTAGCCAATTCTGCAACCGAAAAAAACTCGACGCCGGCGCAAGTCGGATCGGAGCCAAAGGCATCAATCACCTGGTGCATGTTTTGAAATCAGACCTAGAAGCAAACATGAGCCAGTTGGGCGTTGAGAAACTGGATCGGCTTGCACACCATCTTTTGTCTGACGGCTGACCTGACCGTGTGAAGACCGGCGGCACGGGCGCGTTATTCTGCGCTTTGACAACACAAACCATTCACAACCAGATCAGCTGTTGATTGCGAACAGGCCATGGGCAGATCGTAAACAGTCGCCAGACGTGTCAGCGCCTTGACATCGACGTCATGCGGCATCGGGGACAGTGGGTCGACAAAAAAGATAAGCGCATCAAGTTTTTCTTCGCAGATTAACGCGCCGATTTGCTGATCACCACCAAGTGGCCCGCTTTTTAGGCAGGTGACATCCAGTTTTGGGTAGGCATCGCTTATCCGTCCGCCGGTTGTTCCGGTTGATACAATGCGCACGTCTGAGAATTGGTTCTGGTGACGTCCCACCCAAGCGACGAGTTCATCTTTCCTTGCATCATGTGCTACCAGCGCAAAACGCAGTCCATTACCGGATGAATTGTTCAACGTAGTCTTCTCCAAGCCCGACTTCCGCAAAGTGCTTCCGGCAGAGATCGATCTTGGTAAAGACATCCTCGTATCCAGTGACCTTGCCCCACGGATCGACGTAGCACATTACTCCATTGACCTGGAAATAGGTAACCATCTCTTCGACATCATCAGGAACAACAAGCGTGTGTGTTTCCCCCGGAGGTTCATAGACATAGCCACCCTCCTCGGCGACCCATTCGTGCTCCAGATAGTGCCAACGTCCTTTCAGGACAAAACCATGAACAGGCTGCGGGTGACGGTGGCGTGAAAGCACTCCGGCTTTTTTTACTTTCAGAAGGTTCATCCAATAGCCCTGTGACCGGTTCAGACAGAGCGGCCGAAACCAGACGTTCTCTGCTTGTGGCACCCAAAGCCTGTCATCCCCGCTCATTGCGTTGGGAATTACGATTTCATCCTGCGCGTCTTTCGGGAACGGCAATTGATAGGGCATCCGGGATGTATCTTCGGTCATATCTTCTTCCTCACATTGCGAGATAGCCACCGTCGACCGGGTAGATCGATCCGGTGACAAAGCTGGCATGTTCACTCAAAAGCCATTGCACCAGTGCGCCGACTTCTTCTGGTTTTCCCCACCGTTTCATCGGTGTTCGGGCCATAATCCCCGCTGTCCGTTCCGGGTCATCGCGCAGACCTTGGGTCATTTCCGTCTCAATCCATCCGGGCGCGATGGCATTTACTCTGACCCCGTCGTCTGCCCACTTGCCAGCCAGCGCCTTGGTCAACTGAGCAACACCGCCCTTTGAGGCGGAGTATGCCGGCACCAGAGGTCCACCAAACGTACTGAGCATTGAGGCCGTGTTGACAATGGCTCCGCGCGTTTCAGCCAACAATGGATGAGCAGCGAGGCAACAGCGCATGGTGCCCGTCAGGTTCACATCAAGGACTTTGGAAAAGACATCAATGTCGTATTCATCACCACGCACAAGAATGCCCGCACAATTCACTAGTGCGTCCAAACGCGACAGGCCACCAAAAACTTCCTGTACAGATGTCTGTTCAGTAACATCCAGAAGCCGGACAGTTATCCCATCCTGAGGCTCAAAACTATCAAGCTCGGATTGGGACACTGATGCCGCAATGACGGACCAACCCGCCTCGGCCAGCGACCGTGCAACTCCTCCGCCAATTCCCCGAGTACCGCCCGTGACGAGGGCTTGTTTCAACTCAATTCCTCCAATGCATCGACAAAAGCGCGCGCGCGTTTGGCGACATCATCCAATGAATAGGCTGGTTTGAACAGGGCAGATCCAAGTCCAAATCCATCTACACCAACGGCGTGATACGGGGCCATCGTATCCGGCGTAATCCCTCCAACTGCTGCCACAATAGCATCCTTGGGCAAAACGGCGCGCATGGCGGCGATGGCCGCCGGAGGCACCAATTCAGCTGGAAAGAACTTGAGGACCGATGCACCAAGGTCCAAAGCTGCAAAGGCTTCGGATGGGGTCATGACACCCGGACACCAATACAATCCGCGAGCTATCGCTGCGCGCCCGACATCCGGGTTCATATTTGGCGACACGATGATCCGGCCACCCGCATCTGCGACGGCGTCGACCTGCTCGACCGTCAAAACGGTGCCCGCACCGACAATGGCCGTCTGCCCGTGGCGTTGAGCAATCGACTCGATTGATGTGAGCGGATCCGGTGAGTTCAATGGAACCTCGATAATCCGAAAGCTCTCCGCGACGAGTATGTCCGCAACGGCCAGCGCGTTTTTCGTTTCAAGACCCCTTAAAATCGCTATTAGTGCATTTTGTGAAAGAGCCTCTGAGAGATCAATCATCCTACCAACCCCGCTGCCTGGGCGATCAGAAAATGACCCTTGGCTACGATGTCATCTGGCGCATGTCTGCTTTCGAAACCTGCGGTTTCGAGTGCAATTTCATATCGCTCCGACAGATCGCTGCGCCCAACAACAGTGATCGTGCCAACCTCCTCCAGATCATGGGTGGCGGCCGCGACTTCGGTCCCAATCAGCAGACCTGACATGTAGTCGGCCGTGGCAATATTGGGAATTTTGCCCATCAGAGGAAGCGTTCGAACGTGAAACAGGCTGTGAAGCAAGTTAGCCTCCCCGGCCAGACCCGCCTCGACACCCTTTATGAATGCTTCTTTACTGAAAACATCATCCTTCATCAGGGTGCCAAGGATCGTATGGCCCTTGAGCGCGGCAAAGATCTCTCCGGTCATATAAGTCGAGAAATCCAAAATTTTTTCGTCTGCCACCTGAACCCACTTGCTATGCGTGCCGGGCATCACGAAAATACCTTCGCTCAGCCCCAGAGAAGAAGCTCCGATGATCTGAGTCTCCTCTCCACGCATAACATCAGGTCCACCGGCGTGCTCCGTTGCCGCGCCTGTCACAAAATGTATGCGTGCACCGTTTGTAGCCTCGTGCGAAACCAAAGACCGGGCCAGACCGCGCGCGCCAAGTGGCATTTCAGCGTAGCTCGTTTCAACCCAGCCATTTCGGCTGGTGATCATGCCAGAAGCAAGGATCGGAAGATCCGTTTTGGCGGCCCAGGGGCGGATGAGACGGTCCAGAACCGCCTCAAAAGTCTGACCATCAACTTTCATGATGCCTTCAGACGACGAAACGCCGTCAATCACCTCACCTTCCGCGCTAATGAGAAAAGCGCGGAGTGATGACGTGCCCCAATCAACGCCGATCAGAGCCGGCTCAGATGCGACCGAATTCATTCAGCAGATCCTCAACCGTTTTGCCCTGTGCAACCCATTCGCGGGTTTTCTCTTCACGATCCGCCTGCTCCTGAGCAAGGCGCACGGTTTCTTCCGCAATTTCCTGTGGGATCACCACGACACCCATAAGATCGGCGACGATGAAATCGCCTGGGTTTACGACGACTCCACCACACGCGATTGGCACGTTGATCGAAAGCTCGTCTTTGCGTTCAGAAAACATCGTGTGCGTCCCGCGCGGTGTAATCGCCTTGGTCCAGATCGGCCAGTTGATGTCTTCCAACTCGTCCGTGTCCCTCCCGGTGCCATCGACGATCATGCCGCGAATGCCACGGTTCTTAGCCAATCCACCCATCAGACCGCCGCAAACCGACGTTTGTTGATCTCCGCCAGCATCCACAACAATCACGTCGCCAGACTGAGCCATCTCAAGCGCCTTCAAAGGATCGACCAAATCGCCTTTTGAAAGCTGAACAGTCACAGCCTGACCTGTCACTTTGGCGCGGAATGCGGGCTTGATGGCGCTATCCATTACACCGGTGCGGTATTGCACATCGGCAAAGATGGCAGCGGCGGAATAGGCTTCCAATACCTTGTCGAATTTCTTCAACAAGTCCGAGTTACGTTCAAAATCGTTATAGACCCTCAGATCTGTGCTCACGTCAGGCATTTTTGTCTCCTGCTATGCGGTTGCGACAGCCAACGCTTCAGCGTTGACGGTGTAGTCTGGTTTTTGCCCTGTCAGAACTTTGGCCACCTGCGTGGCTGCGGTGACCCGCGCGGCGTGAATGGACTCCTCGGAGTAATAGGCCGCGTGAGGTGTCACGAGGACATTGGACAATGTGAACAGCGGGTTATCATCCGGGGTCCAGTTGGCGCGTTTGGCGGGTTCCTCTTCGGGATCGTCAAGTCCAGCCGCTGCCAAATGCCCCTTAGTCAGTGCCCGGAACAGCGCTTTGTTGTCGACGGTTGGCCCGCGCCCCGTGTTTACGAGGATCGCGCCCGGCTTCATGGCTGCAAATTCGGCATCCGACAGAAAGTGATGCGTTTCCGGCGTCATGGGCGCCTGCATCAGGATGTAGTCCGAGCGCGCCAGCAATTCCTGCTTGTCAACCAGCTCCACGCCGAACTTCGCGGCGACTTCTGCCGGAAGAAAAGGATCATACGCAATAACCTGGACCCCGAAGGATTGCGCCCTCGCAACGATGGCTTGTCCAATCTTACCCAGTGAGACGACACCTAACGTGCGACCACGCAGCCGGTAAACCGGCTGTCCACTTTGCCATTGCCAGATCCCTGCATGTGTGGCCCGATCGTAGTCGGGCAATTTGCGCGCCAGGGTCAGCCAAAGCGCAATCGCGTGATCAGCGACCTCTTCCGTACAATAGTTTTGGACATTCGTAACAAGAATGCCTTTGTCGGTCGCTGTCGCGACATCCACAATGTCCACACCCACTCCGTACCGTGCGATAACCTCGCATTTCTGCATCCGCGCGATCGTTTCCTTCCCGATCCGTGCATACTGATTGATCATCGCAGCGCAGTGCGGCGCGACATCAAAAAGATCTTCCTGACGCTTCGCCTGAAGCGCAATCACCTCGGCGCCAGCAGCTTCAAGGATCTCCGTCTCGACCTTGAGGTCTCCAAAGTCGTAATCGGTGATCACGACCTTGGGCTTGTCCGTACGGGGGGTAAAGTTGGTGCTATCAGTCATAGGCACCCGCCGAATATGTCAGTTCGTATGAATGGCTGTAGAGCTCGAAGATGTTGCCAAACGGGTCTTCCATATAGACCATGCGATAGGGCTTCTCGCCGGGGTAATACTTGCGCACCTGCTGCATACGCTGCTTGCCGCCCAGTTCTTCGATGACCTTGACGCGACCTTCCAGGTCTTCATCCTGAACACAGAAATGGAACAGACCGCGGCGCCAGTATTCGAACGGACGCTCTTCATCGATGGTCTTGGGGAATTCGAACAACTCGATTCCAACGCCATCGCCCATTGACAAGTGGGCAATGCGGAACTTGCCCCAGCCTTCGCCAAAGACGTCGTCGCACATCTGACCGATAGCGCTTTCGTCATGCAGGATTTCGGTCGGCTCCATCAGCACGTAGAGGCCAAATGCCTTGGAATAAAATTCCACGGCCTTTTCAAGGTCTGGTACAGTGATGCCGATATGAGAGAATGTAAGGGCGGCCATGACGGACTCCTCTTTCTTGTTGTTAAAGAATGTTGCGAACGATGCCGCCTTCGATCCGGTGCGCGGCGCCGTTTGAGGCTGTGCTTGCCGAAATCGTTACAATCATGCGGGCGACTTCGTCTGGTTGGACGAACCGTTGGATCAGCGATGTTGGCTCGTCTGCTTTGAAGTAGTTGTCGACAATCAAGTCGAGCGGTTCGCCTTTTTGATCGGCTAACCCGTCAAAATAGGCTTCAACTCCTTCGGTCCACGTTGGACCGGGCAGGATCGAGTTGACCCGCACCTTTGTGCCTTTTGTCAGCTCTGCCATACCACGGGTCAGACCTAACATGGCAGTTTTGGTAACAGAATAATGCACCATCTGAGGCAGCGGTTTTACCGCGGCTTCGCTGGCCATGTTGATGATGGACCCCTCGCCTCGCTTCAGCATAGTTGGAAGCAAGATCCGGCTCATCCGCACGGCGGACAAAACGTTGATATTGAAGTAATGCATCCAGTCGTCATCGGTCAGATCCTCAAACGGTTTGACCGAGAAGATGCCGACGTTGTTGACCAGAACATCAACCTCACCGCGCGCTTGGGCAAAGCTTGCCAGCGTCGCGGCATCAGCGGTTTTTGTCAGGTCGGCCGCAATGCCCTCAACTTCACCCAAGTTCGATAGGTCGTCGACACATGCAGATACCTCGGCTTCGGTTAAGCCATGCGCGATAACCCGCGCGCCTTCTTCGAGGTAAACTCTGGCAGTGGCCTTACCGATGCCAGAGCCGGAACCGGTCACAAGGACAAGTTTATCTTTGAGCCCAAGGTCCATTTCAGGCCTCCTTTTTTAGACTTGATGTTTGCTGAGCGGGCGACCGGCCAAACACGCGTCCCATTAGGGCCGAAATTTCAGCGCGCCACATATCGATGCCAACGGCCAACAGGATGATCAGACCCAGTACGATATTCTGAACCGAGGACGGCGCTGCGTTCAGGTTCAAGCCGTTTTGAACAATCACGATGGTCATCGCCCCCATGAGCGTGGCGAGGATATTACCGCGTCCACCTGCAAGGCTCGCCCCGCCAACCACAGCGGCGGCAATGGCCTGAAGTTCAAGCGTCTGGCCATAATTGGGCGACCCGGAATTCAGGCGCGCCGACATGAGGATCGCGCCGACGGCTGTCATGAAACCGGCGATGGCAAATGTCGTTGCCTGAACTTTGCGTACATTGATACCTGTCAGAACGGCAGCCGCGGGATTGCCACCAACTGCGTAAATCTCGCGGCCCAATTTGGTAAAGTTCATCGTAAACGCGGCGAGTGCGTAAAAGAATACCAGGTAAAAGAACGGTAGCGGAATGCCGAGCAATTTACCGTAAAAGATCGGCTCCAGCGCCGGGTCGAGCGAAAAGATGGGTGATCCATTGTTGAATGTGAGCGCCAGTCCCCGGAACGCGATCAAGGCCGCGAGTGTGGTGATGAACGACGGGATGCGCCCATAGGCGGTTATCAACCCTATGAAGAGCCCGAGCAAACCACCGGCGAACAGAATAAGTGGCAATGCCAAAACCAGCGGAATGCCAATAAACTTCAGCATTTGAGCCAGGATCATCGTCAACAAGGCCACCATCGACCCCGAGCTAAGATCAATGCCCGCAGCGAAAATCACGATGGTAGACCCGATCGCAATCAACGCCACAATGCTCACTTGCAAGGACAGGTTCGACAGGTTGCCGGGATTCAGGAACCGTTCTGTCGTAAGCGCCACGATCAGGGCGACGATCACCAAAGCGGCGAATGGCCCGATCAGCTGAGTATCAAAGATCCGCTTCATGCGAACGCCTCCTTAGGCTTGGAATGGGGAATATCGGCGGATGCGCGAACGAGGTCGTCATGGGTAAGGTCAGATGCCTTGACCGTGCGTGCGATCGTGCCGTGATGAACAACTGCAATCCGGTCGCTCATGGCCAACAGCTCGTCGTGGTCCGAACTGATCAGGATAATGGACTTGCCAGCACGGGTCAGTTTGTTGATCAGCTTGTAGACCGCGATCTTCGCGCCGATATCGATCCCCTGCGTGGGTTCATCAAGGATCAATATGTCTGAATCCGAAAACAGCCATCGTGCGATCACGATCTTCTGCTGGTTGCCACCAGACAGAAAATTTACCGTCTTTTCCTCGGCTTGGGTCGAGATTTCAAGGTCGCGGATCAGGTCGTGGGTGGCCTTTTCTTCGGCCTTCAAATTCAGAACGCCAAACCGGGCCAACCCACCAAGGGACGCGGCCGTGACATTCCCGCTCGCGCGAAAATTAAAGAACAAACCATCGAATTTGCGATTTTCGGGAACCAGGGCAATCCCTGCTCGGATGGCGTCGATTTCTCTGCGCAAGCGAACCGGATTGCCATTCAGTTTAATCTGACCGCTCGTCAGGTGATCCGTCCCGAACAAGGCGCGAGCAATCTCCGTGCGACCGCTGCCCAACACGCCTCCGAAACCCAACACTTCCCCTCGGTGCAGTGAAAACGAAACATCTTTGACACCGGAAGTCGTTGCGAGTTCGCAAGCCTCGAGCACAACTTCGTCTCTTGCGTTGTGCTCCTTGGGGTAATGTTCGCCGATGTCTTCCCCAACCATTGCACTGACAATCTCGGAGACATTGATCTTTGTTTCGCCGCTTGCCCGCACAACGCAACCACCGCGCAGGATGGTCACTTCATCAACGATCCGTTCAACCTCATCCAGCCGATGTGACACGTAAAGAATCGCTGTGCCGCGCTCGCGCATGTTGCGCAAAAGCTGGTGCAGGCGGTCGATCTCATCCTCGCCAAGAGCAGCTGTCGGCTCATCAAGGATGATCATACGAGCATCCATTGCGATGGCCTTTGCGATCTCTACCAATTGCTGTTCGCCAACCGACAGCGTTCCAGTGATCGTTTCGGGCGCGACATCGACATCCATCTCGGCCAGAACCCGCGCAGCCTCATTGTTAACCTTGGCCCAATCGATCACACCGAGACGGGATCGGGGCATGTTGCCAAGGAAGATATTTTCGCCAACCGATAGAGTCGGAACGATGGAAAATTCCTGAAATACGGTTGCAACACCCAGATCGCGCGCCACTTGGGGATCGCTGATTGTTACAGGTTGGCCGTTATGAAGGATCTGTCCGCTGTCGGGTTGTTGCACGCCGGACAGAGTCTTGATCATTGTGGACTTGCCGCAGCCGTTTTCTCCCAGCAATCCGTGGATCGACCCCGGCATCAGCCGGATGTTGACCTTGTCGTTTGCCAGAACACCAGGATAGGCCTTGGTGATATCGACAAACTCCCATAGGGGCGTTTCGGGTGTCATCGGTAAGTCCTCGAAGATCAGTCGAAAGTGCCCCCGGCAGCACCCCGAAAGGCGCCGCCGGAAAGCAGGGAGAGGTTCTTAGTACTCTTTGGATGGTTGCGGGAAGAGCTTTTCAGGCTCTTGCAGTACAGCGATCGCACCGTCTTTGTCTTCGATTGACGTAGGCGTTTCAATCCAGCCACCGGGATAGGACCCGTTCAGCGCATCAAGGGTCGCATGCATGGCCGCCTTGCCCATCAGGAATGGAGAGGTGTTAACGGTTGCCGTGATGTTGCCGGCTGCGATTTCTTCGAGTCCGGACGTGTCGCCATCGTTGCCCAAAAGAACGATGTCGCTACGGCCAAGTGCTTTTGCAGCAAAGGATGCGCCAATGATCATGTAATCATTTGCGGCAAAGATCATGTCCAGATCAGGGTTCGACTGCAGGATATCCATGCCGGCAGTGTTGCCACCTTCGACGTTCCACTTTCCATCGATCGAGACCACGACTTCAAAGTTGTCGTTCCCTTCGATTCCGTCAAGAAAGCCCCCAACACGCTCGGTCGAGTGATATCCTGGCTGTCCTTCGATGATGCCGACTTTCAAGGGTTGATCACCGTAGTTCTCGATTGCCCAGTCAGCAATGGCATGGGTGCCGTTGCGTTGGGAATATCCAACCACACCGTGGATCGGTGTAGGGAAGTTTGGGATGTCGGAATTGATCATCAGAACCGCCATACCTTTGTCGACAGCCTGTTTCAGCAAAGGTGCTGCGGCAAACTCATCATGAGTACCAAAAATGATTGCGTCCACATCCTGTGTCAGCACGTCCTGAATCATGCCCATTTGGCCGTTGATGTCCGCACCGGACTGAGGCGCAAGCATGAAGACGTCGACTCCGGCTTCCGCCGCGACGGCTTTGATACCCTCACCGATGGCAATGTAGTAATTAAACTCGGTTGCGGGCGGCATGTATGCAATCCGGAACGTATCGTTCTTGGGCGCAATCGCATCGATCGGTGCCTGCGCCCCATCCTGAAGCGGTACAGGGTTCGGGTAGTTCTCTGCCATCGCGACCGCTGCCATCGTGGCAAACCCCGCAGCAAGCGTTGTGGTCATGAGCGTTTTCAACATTGTTTTCTCCTCCAGAAAATTGTTTGTTAACCGTTGAATGGCGCGTCGATCACACCATGGACGCCGGGCTTCACGGCAAAGAGACCGCCGGATTCCGGTTCTTTTTCTAATTCTGCTTCGTTGCTCATCAGCCGCGAAGTTGTGATGAAAAGCGTGTCTAAATTGGGTCCCCCGAAGGCGCAGCAGGTAGGCTTCCAAACGGGCACCTCGATCACGCGATCAATTACGCCGTTCGGCGCAACGCGAACTACGCGATGGCCTTCCCATTCAGCGTTCCAGACACCGCCTTTGGCATCGACGCAGGACCCATCTGGTAAGCCGGGCTCGTTCTTGAAAGAACCGTGCGATCGCCGGTTCGAAACGGATCCGCTGTTGATATCATAGTCAAACGCGACGATTTCGCGATCCGGAGTATCTGCAAAGAACATCGTGGCGCCATCTGGTGTGAAACAAGTCGAGTTGGCGCAAGAAACGGCCTCGATGATTGTGCGTACACTCAAATCCGTGTCGACGCAGATGACCGACGAGTCAGCCGTGCCGGACAATTCGTTCATGCCCCCAACAATTAGCCGCCCTTGCCGATCCGTCCGACCGTCGTTCAGTCGTGTCTCCGGGTTGTGCGGCTCGAATTTCGCCACGAGGGTTTCTTTATTCAAGGTCGAATCGAACAAAGCGACCCGATCGGCAAATGCGACAATCAGCCCGCCTGAGGCTCGAGGAGCAAAGCAACATACGCGCTCCGGCATCTTATGGGACGAGGTTTTTGACGTTACCGGATCAAAAGACCAAAGCGCACAGCCCTCGATATCAGTCCACCAAACCAGGCCATCGGCAGGGTTCCAAAAGATCCCCTCTCCGTGCTGATTCTTGCAATCGGCCACCAATTCAGCGCGCAATTTATTGCCTCCACGTCAATAACTGATATCTGATATACCAGGTTGTCTTATCTGGTGTATCAGATATCTTGATTCTGGCAACACCTTTTTTTGGAGAGATCTCTAGATGGCGCTTGAGAGACCTAAAACACTGCGTGAACTGGCCCTGGAACATTTGCGTAACAGCATCATCGATGGCTCCCTGAAAATGGGGCAGGTTTTGTCTGAGCGGAAAATCTCTGAAGAACTGGGCGTATCGAAGTCGCCAGTTCGCGAGGCGCTAGCTCAATTGCGTGATGAAGGATTGGTCAGCATCGAACCTCAAAAAGGTGCACGCGTTTTTTCTCTGTCCGAACCTGAAGTCGCCCAGATATGCGACTTCAGGCAAGCCATTGAAACGGCCGCTTTTGAACTTGCTTTGGCACGCAATGCGAAAGGATTGGCCGGAGAAATGCAACGGGTTGTAAAAGACATGGAACGCGAACGCGGACGAGGGAATGAAAGGGGCTATCTTTCGCTCGATACCGCGTTTCATCAGTTAATTTTCGAACATGCCGGCAACGACTATCTCTCTGCCAGCTATACGCGGTACGTGGGAAAAATTGCGGCTCTGCGAACCCATTTGGCCAAACTACCCCAACATACCGAACTGTCATTTGATGAGCATAAAAAGATAGCCGCTGCTGTTCTGGGAGGCGATATGGAGAAAATAAGATTCCTGCTCGCCGAACATATCGATCGCTCACGTCAGGCCTACAAAAGCGCCTCCATAGTCCTCGAAAGTGCGGTTTCCAAATAAGGTAAATTCGGAATCATGTGTACCGGGGCGCGCCAAAGCGGCGCGCCCATTTCTTGTCGTGCGCTGACAGCAATTCATCATTTTCAATTGACATCTGAGATATCAGATGCCAATTGAAAAGCAGGAGGAGTTATGGATGGCGCAGAATGCGGAACAGGGCGAATCGGAGACTCGGTCTCTGATCCAACTGGAAAGAGTTGGCAAAAGCTTCGGATCTAACAAAGTATTGGACGGGGTCGACTTTGAACTGAGACCCGGTGAGGTGCACGCACTTTGCGGTGAAAACGGTGCTGGGAAGTCTACCTGCCTCGGCCTGTTTTACGGGTTACACCAACCGACCGCAGGAAGGATTCTTTGCGATGGCGAAGAACAAAGAATCGAAAGCCCTTCGCACGCTCAATCTCTTGGCATTGGGTGCGTCTTCCAGGAGCTCAGTCTAGCAGGTGCGCTGTCGGTAGCAGAAAATATTTATGCCGGTCGCGCCCCCACAAAAATGGGAGTAGTCGATTGGCCCGAACTGCGTCGCCGTGCCGAGGCGTTGCTTTCGGAATTCGGACTGGACATTGATGTCTCGTTGCCGGTGGACAGCCTGCCAATAAGTTCGCGCCAAGTTGTTGAAATTGCAAAAGCGTTGTCGTTGAATTCGCGCGTCTTGTTATTGGATGAGCCAACGTCCGCATTGGCGCCCGACGAAGTGGACGCCCTGTTTGAAGTGCTTCGGTCACTGACCCAAAAAGGGATTGGCATTGTATATGTCAGTCACCACATGTCCGAGATTTTCCGGATCTCGGATCGCATCACCGTTCTGCGGGACGGACTTCAAATCAGCACCCTGCCTGTGTCGCAAACTTCACAGGAACAAGTCGTTGCCGAGATGATTGGCGGCGCGCATCCAGGCGATGTTAATCGTTCGGGTCAGGTCAACGGCGACGAAGTCTTGCGAGTCAACAACCTTACACATCACGGCGATTTTGAAGATATCTCATTCTCGATCAAGGCAGGAGAGATCGTTGGAATGGCAGGGCTGATGGGCGCCCGCCGCAGCGAAATTGTTCGCTCCATCGCCGGGCTGATGCACGGCGCAACCGGCGAGATCGCGCTTCATGGCAAGCCCGTCAGGTTTAAATCCCTGCGGCAAGCGATGCGTGCCGGAGTCGGCTTTGTCCCGGAAGAGCGCAAGACTGAGGGCCTCTTTCTTGAACAAACGCTCAGCGACAATCTCATTGCAGCCAGCCTTGATGAGCACACATCCGCAGGTATCATGCGCGTTGGATCCATCAAGGCAGCAAGCCTTGCGGCCATTGACGCATTCAGCGTCAAGACCAGCGGAATCTCTGAATTTGTCGGAGATCTATCTGGTGGGAACCAGCAAAAAATCATGTTGGCCAAATGGCTTAAACGTTCGCCGGGACTTCTGATCATCGAGGAACCCACTAAGGGCGTCGATGTTGGGGCCAAATTCCAGATTCACACTGAACTCTTGCGCTGCGCAGCCGAAGGCATGGCTATCCTCGTCGTGTCATCCGACTTTCCGGAACTTGTTTCGCTCTCGACTCGCATTCTTGTCGTCCACGAAGGCCGGCTCATGGGCGACGTGGCGGCAGCCGAAGCAACCGAGGACACGCTCCTTCAATTGGCTGCGGGAAATTCAAATTCGCCCGCAGTGACACCGCAACCCAATCAATCAGGAGTCGCGACGTGACCATGACTGCTCAAGCCAATTTGCCTACAAAACGGCCTCTTCTGCGCCGAGTCCTTCAGGCCTTTGTCGATATACGAGAGCTGACACTTATTGTTTTGATCGCGGCCATCATCATCGTGATGTCCAACGTCAACCCATACTTCCTCAGCTTCTCAAACTTCCGGGCCGTCGCAGTGGGCATGGCGCCCACCGCAATTATCGTGATCGGTATGGCCATTCTGCTCGCATCGGGCGGGTTCGACCTTTCCGTCGGATCGGTTATGGCTCTTTCTTCGACTGTAGTGGCCATGTTGCTGTTGACAGGAATGCCAATACCGCTCGCCGTGGTTTGCGGCCTTGTTCTGGGTGGCGTTGTCGGCGTGGTGAACGGGGTCTTGGTGACCGGCCTTGGGATCAACCCGTTGATCGCAACCCTTGGCACGATGTCAATCGCGCGCGGCATCGCACTTGTTCTGACCGAAGGCTTCTCTGTATCCAGCTTGCCTGCCTCCTTCGCCTGGATTGGCAAAGCCGATATCGGTGGATTGCCCGTCATCGTCCTGTTTACTGTTCTGCTGGTCATTCTGTTCGATTTGGCGGTTCGTCATACGCGTTTTTTCCGGCAAGTCTATTTCATCGGCGCTAACGAAAAAGCGGCGATGCTGTCAGGCATACATGTCACGCGCGTGCGCATCATCCTTTACGCTTTAACCGGAGTTCTGGCCGCATTGGCTGGCGTACTGCTCGCTTCTCGCCTGATGAGCGGGACCCCGACTGCGGGCAATGGTATCGAACTTCAAGTTCTGGCAGCGGCGGTCATCGGTGGAGCATCATTGCGCGGCGGTGAAGGCACGATCCTGGGCGCATTTCTCGGCGTCGTATTCGTCGCCCTGATCAACAACACCATGACCATGCTGGCAGTGTCTATCTACTGGCAGATGATTGTTATCGGCGGTGTGCTCGTGACAGCGGTTGCGCTGGACATGCTGATCCGAAGCAAGCGGGGGTGAACCCGCCCAACCAAAATTCAGTTTCAATCAACGATCCAAGACAGGGAGATCACTATGACTGACTTAAAAGTAAACCGGCGCAAGCTTCTGACAGCAGGGACCACAGCTGGATTGGCGGCTGCATTTGGCCTGCCCATGCTGTCCAAAGAGGCGATGGCGCAGGCAGCAGGCAAGGAATATGTCTTCCTGTCGATCGTGACGCAGGTTCCATTCTGGGTAGATTACCGCAATGCTATGAAGGACCTTGAAGAACTGATGGGGATCAAGGCGACTTTCACCGGTCCTCTGGATTTCGACACGGCTGCACAGGCGCGTCAACTTGACGAGCTTATCGCACGCCGTCCTGCTGGCATCCTCATCTTCCCAGGTGACCCGGCAACCCTCGCGCCCGGCGTCGAGCGCGCGGTTGAAGCCGGTATTCCGGTAACGTGCTGTATCGGAGATATCCCTGATAGCCCTCGGTCTACTTTTCTTGGCATTAACGGTGTACAAGCCGGACGCGTGGGTGGGGAAATGCTGGCCCAGGCCATTGGTGGCAAGGGCAAAGTAGTCCTCGGCACTTTCCCTGCTCCTTCTACATTGGAGCGGGTTGAAGGCTACAAACAGATCTTCGCCGAAAAGTATCCAGAGATCGAAGTCGTTGATGTGGTCAATGACAAGGCTGATCCCTCTTACGCTCCAACCGCCTATCTGCAGGCAATTCAGGCCAACCCTGATATCGTCGGCATTGGCGGCACCGATGGCGATAGCGGCAAGGGCGCGGCAATCGCGGTTAACGAAGCGGGCCGCAAGGACATCAAGATCGTCGCGATGGACCGCAACGACGACATGTTGCCCTACATCGAGGACGGCACAATCCACGGCGCGGTGGCTCAGAAGTCATATTTGGAAATCTTCCTCGCCTTCCACATGATGCATTGGCAAAACACAGATGCTCTGAAAGTCTTGCCGGATTGGAAGGCCGCTGGGATCAACCCGCTGCCAGAACGCGTAGAAACCGGTGTGATGCCGATCACGGCTGACAATGTCGCGCAGTTCAAGCATATATAAAGAATTTGCCCGGCGCGTTTTCGCGCGCCGGGCATCCATGGGAGGGGTCTCACATGTCTTTCAGGTGGCGTGTCCAAAACCTTGAGCGGGACAAACTGCGGCTGACCCTTCTTCCCGGAATCGGCGGGCGCTTGTGGGACATAAATTTCCGGGGAAAATCGCTCCTGTTCCAAAACCCCGACCTCGATGGGCTGCCGTTTGAAGACATTCAGCCCTCAGACTTGCCGACACGTTCTCCGCAATTTGGTTTTCCACTTTGGGGTGGGGAAAAGACGTGGATCGCGCCAGATACATCCTGGGCCAACGGGGCCCCTTTTTCGGCGCTCGACAGCGGGCCTTATCAAGTCCGCTCAAAAAGCGACACTCATATTAAATTGGTTAGCACCATCTGTCCGATCTCGAATCTGTCAGTGTCCCGCCGGATTACTTTGAGCTCCAACGACCGTTGGTCGATTGAGCATAGCGTCACCAATCACGGAACCCACCCGCGACCGACCGGGATCTGGTCGGTCATGATGCTTGATACACCCGCAAAAATCGGCGTCGATACAGGCGCGGCGCAGGCGAGCACTGTGTTTGGCAATCCCGACGAAATGGTCACTTCGGATCAAACGTGCGTTGTCAGTGATTGCTCTCGGCTGCAAGAGTTCAAGGTTGGGTTGCCAAATCCAGACGGCAATTCATTGATCCGATGCGGCGAGAATGGCCCGTGGATTGGTTGTTCAGTGACGCCGCCTCAAAAGAGTGACCAATATGCTCATCAACATCCGTTCGAAGTCTTCAATTCTGGCGATTACGCTTATTGCGAAGCTGAGTGGCATTCTCCGCTGTGCAACCTGGGGTCCGGTGAAACAATGAGCTTCAAACAAGCATTTCGCGTCTGGACAAATGATGAAGTCTTCAACGCGCAAAAAAAACAATCAGAAAACAAGGAACTCTTGTCATGCATGTCCTGATCACAGGCGCGGGCGGACATCTCGGTCGCAAACTATTCGACGCGCTTGAGAGCGAACCCGGCTATACGGTTTCTGGCATCGACATTCGAACGGTCGACCACCCCGACATTCACACAGCAGACCTTTCAGGCGACAGCAGCAGTTGGGTGAGCCTGTTGGACGGCGTCAACGTGATCGTGCATCTGGCCGGCGACAGAGAACCTGCTGCTACATGGCCCTCGGCCATTAAACACAACATGGACGCAACGCTCACGCTTTATCACCATGCGGCAGCGATGGGCGTTGGCCGTGTGGTTCTTGCCAGTTCTAATTGGGTGCATGGTGACAAGCGCTTTACGCAAGATGCTCTCAACAGCGCGACACCTCCTGGACCGGTGAACGCCTACGGCATGTCAAAGCTGTTCTGTGAACGTACCGGTGCGTATTTTGCCGAGCATCATGGGCTGTCTGTTATCTGTCTGCGCATCGGCTGGACGCAATGGACGCACGACAATCAGCCAGGCCCACACATGGCGATGGGCCGTTGGGGCCAGGAAATGTGGCTAAGCGATCGGGATTTTCTCAGCGGCGTTAAGGCCGCGATCGATGCAAAGGACGTGTCTTTTGCGGCCCTAAATTTGATGTCGGACAACCCGGGCATGCGTTGGGATATTTCTGAAACACAGCGCGTGATCGGCTATTCCCCACAAGACGGAAGTCCCGCAAAAATTAACGCCGTCATTGCCACTAAGTCTGCTCTAACGCGGTTTTTTTCAACTCGGCTTCCAAACCTTTTCGCAACTTACTTTCCGGAGTGGTGACGAAGCGAGCAGTCATTGTGTAATTCAGGCATCGAGAAAGTACTGTGATCACCCATTGGCAAAGGTGCTGTATGTTCGCACTTCCTGCGCTTGGTGTTTTTCGCTGCAGTAGCCGAAGGAAATATTCGGCCGTGCTTACTCATTGGCCAAGGGCAGATTTGTCCAGATAGTTTTGCATCACTCGACGCGATAAATTTCGCGCCCAAATTTTGGAACACCCCCCCTCCAATCTAGCACTCCAAAAACACCTTTTGAAAAAGAGGGGCTTGGCGGAAAGATTTTCTCCCAATTTGACCTTTTCGGTTCGGAAGCGGAGTTTTTTCAACACTATCTCCGCGTTGTGACCGCTCGTATGGTTTCAAATTATGCGACAACAGCAAATGTCCGGTATGCGCGCTGCAAGCCCGGCATTGAGGAGGGTCGGCCAACTACAGAAACGGGCCGCACATTACTCGCGCGATTTTGTTGCGGTTGCGGAATGCTGCAACTGCTCACTCGGCACAATGGGCTCTTTCCGGCCGTTAGCTGCATTTTGCGCCAATGTCCGGTTCAGCCGGATGATCTGAGCAGTTTTGTGTTTTAGGGCGGCTGCCATTGTATAGCGCTGCTTGTGTCTCGCCGTTGTCCCACTGATACAGCAGGCCGATTTCTTCGCCTGTCTTGATACACGTAATGCGGCCGATGGCTTCGGCCGTTGTGCGAACGCTCTCAAATTCGGGCAAAACTAGCCCCTCTCGTTAAACAATTCCTTGGGATCGACGCCGAGAGCATCCGCAATCCGCTCCAGAACATCGATTGATGCTGAATTTTTGGCGAGTTCGATCTCGCTGATATAGCTGCGATCCACATCCGCAGCTAACGCTAGTTGTTCTTGGCTTAATCCTCTGGAACTTCTGAGATTCCGGACATTTAACCCTACTCGTTCCCTTAATTTCATGGCCTCTATTCGGCCAGATCACAAGAACCGCTCTACGGAATATATTCCACAAAACGCGCGCGAGCCTCACAAAGGGCATGCTCGCATATGGTGTGGAGGGGGAGGGAAGAAGTAATGTGTCAATAATGCAGTAATGTAATCAAAAGGAATTTAATGATATGTGGTGCAGGTTCATCAGGAATTGGGTTGTTGGAGGCGCAATGGCTCTTTTCTGCAGCGTGGCTCCGCAGGTGGCGAAAGCCTATCAGGTCGACTGCGCCATTCTGCTTTGCCTGGCTGGTGGGTGGCCCGCGTCAGCAGAATGTGCTTATGCCCGTGCCGTTTTCATCCGTCGGATCACGCCTTGGCCGATCGAGCCGCCTTTACAAATCTGGCGTTGCCCTATGGGTGTTTCTGAGCGCGCGCCATTGCAAAGCACGGCCCCAGAAATCTGGGAAGCCAGTAACCAATCAGGTCAGACTCTTGGCCAAGTCATTCTGGCACTGGTGGTCGAAGGCGGTGCCGATATCGACATCAGCGGTCTGGAATTTGATTTCGTGCGCTCGATCCGCGTCTGGGATGTTCGGCACTACAGCCACCGCAAAGGCGGGCGCGACGATGATTGTTCCGAGAGTTACAACATGCGTCTCGGCACCTACGGCACGCAGGGCGAATTTGGCTGGCAACGCACGACACCAGCAGCTGCCCCGCAATGGGTTCTGCCGTCACGTCGCTGTTCGTCATCAAATTGGCGACGAGGCGTCGGTGTGGAATGGGAAGATCACGAAGGCAACCACGGATATGAGTGGGTTGCCTATTAGGGTTATTCGCCAATTTCTTTCATTCGTTCCGCGATATCGCCCGCAATGCGCTCATACAGGGCGGCTTGCTTGTCCCTAGGTGTCCCAGGCTTCGGGTTTCTTCGGCGGATGCGTTTGGCGAGCCAAAACAATAGCCGCGCAGCGGGGTCGTCCAGTTTTTCCGGCACAGGAGCCGGGTAGTTTTCTTCGAGTAGGGCAACAACCTCGGCATTCATACTGCGATGGTTTACTTCGGCCGCGAGGCGTATTCGATCGCGCAAGCCGTCGGGCAGCCGCACGATGAATTTATCCTGATTTTGAGAGCTTTGTTCTGGCATAGTGGCACTGTGCCATAAAGGGCGATTGACGCAATAGTGGCTAAATGCCACTAGTAGGTTATGATTTCAACCTGGAGGCGTTTCATGAACAGTCGTAAACCAATGCAGCTTCGGCTTCCGCAAGAGCTCAAGGAGTGGATCAAAGCGGAGTCCGATCGCAATGGAAATTCCCAAAATTCAGAAGTGATCCGCGCCATTCGCGCGGCGAAAGACAGACGTTCTACGCGCGGAGCAATTGGAAATATCAATATGGATCAGGGTGATAATGCGCGTTGTTAACGAGGTGGGAGAGGTGTCGATAAGATGACCAAAGCTAGTGCACAGACAAAGGCGAAACAGGCAGCCTCGGCCTTCATCCGCGAGGCGCGGGAGGCAGGTTGGCAGCGCGCGAAATTCGAGATCAAGCCCGATGGCAGCGTCATCGTCGATGCCAACATGATCGCTCCAGAGGCCGCAGACGACTTTCTCAACGGCGACTTGAGAATGGGCGAATGACCCGCAAGAGCCTGCCAAAATACGTCTATAATGACAGGGGGTATCTCCGGTTCATCCGGCGTTCACGCGGTATCTCGGTAATGATGCACGAGGAAGCGGGCACGCCGGAATTTTGGGATCATTACAATCGCCTGCTGAAGGGAAAACCAGCGCCAGCGCCGGTGAAACGCAATTTTGAGGCGTTGATTCTTAGCTATTACGAGAGCGACGCCTACAAGAAGCTGAAGCCCCGTACGAGATCCGACTATCGTCGGTACATCAGCCACATTCGTGAGATCTGGGCCGACAAAGACCCGGCTAGAATCGAAACCCACCACATTTATGAACTGCACCGGGCAAATGCGGATCATTGGCGGCAAGCCAACTATCTCGTTCAGGTTATGGTCGTCTTGATGAACCACGCACGATTGATTGGCTTCATCAAGAAGGAGCACGGCAATCCAGCGAAAGGCATTCCGCTCTTCAAACAGCAGAGCGATGGCTGGGAACCTTGGCCAGATGATGTTCGTGCCGAGTTCGAAGCGCTGGCTTCAAAACGGGCTCGGCTGGTCTATGAGCTTTGCGTTGGAACAGGCCAGCGCATCGGCGATGTCGTGAAGATGAAGTGGGGGCACTTTTCCGATGAAGGTTTCGATTTCACGCAGGGCAAAACCGACAAGCCGTTGTGGATCCCGCTTACCGACCGCCTGAAAGCCCACCTCGACGGGCTCGCACGAACGGACGGCACTGTTGTGACCGACGCCAAGGGTCGACCAGTGAGCTATCGGATCGTTGCGGAGGAAATGCGCACCATCAAAAAGAAGATGAAGCACGAGAAGGCGAGCTACTACAAAACGCACGGGCTCAGGAAAAATGCGACGATCGAGCTGTATCTGGCTGGATGTGATGACGAGATGGTCAAAGCCGTCACCGGCCATTCAGGCGTTGAGATGCTCAAAAAGTACGGTGGGCCGATCCGGCAAAGAGAGCTGGCGAAGCGCGCGCAAGAGGCAAGAAATCAAATGGAACGAAGCAAGACCGAAACGTGAAAGTTTCAACGGTTGTTTCAAAAATGGCAGTGAAGGAGAGGAAGGATGACGCAAGTCATTGATTTTATTGGAGGCGAGTACCGGAATCGAACCGGTGTACACGGATTTGCAATCCGCTGCGTCACCACTCCGCCAACTCGCCTTATCAAGTAAAATCAAATACTTGCTGTGGTGTGACAGGCGTTTTAACAGCTTTCTTCTGGGGCGTCCAGAGGGTTGCGGCGAAAATTCAGCAAGCGCAGGCGTGCCGTATCGGAAACAGGTTCACTTTCCTGTTCTGCAACAAAAGTTTCGATGCCTGAGCCGTTGCCGGTTTTATCCGGATATGGCACAAGCCCAGCATCCAAGGGAATAGAACGAGCGATCCAATGACAGATTTCGCAGCCCGGCGCCGCACTATGGTCGATACGCAAATCCGGCCTTCTGATGTCACGAAATTTCCGATTATCGATGCGATGCTTAGCGTCAGGCGTGAAAACTTCGTGCCCGATGCGCAGCGCGAGGCAGCATATGTTGAAGGGCTGCTTGATCTGGGGAACGGTCGCTGCCTGCTGGAGCCTCGGACGCTTGCCAAAATGTTGGATGCGCTGAATATTTCCAATGATGAGGTCGTGCTCGATATCGCGCCGGCGATGGGGTATTCTACTGCTGTTGCCGCAAAGATGGCGCAGCTTGTGGTTGCGGTGGAAGAGGATGAAGAACTCGCCACCGAGGCCCAAACCGTTTTGATGGAAGCAGACGCAGATAACGCAATCGTGCATGTCGGGCCTTTGGAGCAGGGTGCAACCGAACATGGCCCCTACGATGTCATCCTGATTCAGGGCGGGGTCGAGCATGTGCCTGACGCGTTGCTCGCGCAGCTCAAGGATCATGGCCGGATCGCATGCCTTTTCATGGATGGTGAATTGGGAACTGTTCGGATCGGCCACAAATCCGGCGAACGCGTGACTTGGCGCCACGCGTTTAATGCCAATGCCCCGGTTTTGCGCGCTTTTTCCACGGATCGTGTATTTTCGCTATAATTCCGGGACAGATTGTCCTGCCACCTTGATTAGTTGAACATAAACGCGCAAACTGTCCGCAGGGCTGCGTAATTTTGGTTTGAGAGGATTTCGTGATGAGTTCTACGGCGGGAGGAAAACTGGTCAAGGCGTTGGCGCTGACGGCTGGTATCGCGCTTAGTGTTGTGCCAGGTCGGGGCGCATGGGCAGACAATCTGACAGACGCGTTCATTGGTGCTTATAACACCAGCGGGCTGTTGGAACAAAACCGGGCCTTGCTGCGTGCTGCCGACGAAGATGTGGCGATCGCATTGGCCGCGCTGCGTCCGATCATCAACTTTGCCGCTCAGGTCAGCCAGGATTATACCCGCTCGACCATTGACGATGTGACGGTCCGAAATGAACCTTCTACGTTCTTTGCTGGTCTGACGCTTAGTCAGCTGATCTACGATGGTGGCTTTTCGGTTCTGGGCAAGCAATCGGCGCAAGAAATCGTTCTGTCCACACGTCAAAGCCTGATTGATGTGGAACAGGCCGTGCTGTTCCGAGCCGTAAATGCTTATTTGGCCGTTGTTCTTCAGGAAGAAACCGTTCAGATTCAATTGAACGATGTGGAAGTTTCTGCCGAGGAACTCCGCGCTTCGCAGGACCGTTTCGATGTGGGCGAGGTGACGCGCACGGACGTGGCGCTGTCGCAGGCGCAGCTTGCCAGCGCTCAGGCGGAATTGTCCGTTGCGCGCGGGAACCTGAGCACGGCGCAGGCCGAATACGTTAACGCCGTAGGTAAAGCGCCGGGCGCGACGGCTGGTCAGCCCAGCCTGCCCAACCTGCCGCGGTCAGAGGCGGAGGCGATTGCCCTGGCTCAGCGCAACCACCCGGCGATCCTGTCATCTCAGCATGAGGTTCGTGCCTTTGATCTGGCCGTTCTTCAGCAGCGTGCAAACCTTGGCCCGAATGTTACTTTGAACGCGGATGCCGGGATTACCGAAAGCTACGACAACGACGATTCAATCGAAGACGCGACGGTCGCTTTGACCTTCACTCAGCCGATCTATGCTGGTGGCGCCTTGGCCGCGCAGGTCCGTCGTGCAATGGCGACCCGTGACGCGTCCCGCGCGAACCTGCTGAACGTACAGAAAGATATCACGCAAGGCGTTTCCGTGGCTTATGCCAACTTCCAGGCTGCATCGGCCAGCCTGCGCGCTTCGACCGAGCAGGTGCGAGCTTCTCAAGTGGCCTTTGACGGCATCCGGGAAGAGGCGACCTTGGGCGCTCGGACGACGCTGGATGTTCTGAACGCACAGCAAGACCTGCTGGATGCGCAGCTCAATGAGGTTGCATCGCGCACCGAACGGTCGCGGGCTGCCTATCAGTTGTTGCAGGCGCAAGGTCTTTTGACGGCCGAGCGTTTGGGGCTGGCCGTGCAAATCTATGACCCGACGCTGTATTACAATCTGGTCAAGAAAGCACCGGCACAGGTTAGCAAGCAGAGCAAGGATCTGGATCGGGTACTCAAGGCCCTGCGCCGCGACTAACCCAGGACACAATCTGTTGTGAGGGCCGAAGTGTTTGGCTACACTCGATTCTGAGGAAAGAGTGGTAGAGAAGAATGACGGATAAAGTCGTAGACGGGAGAGTAGAGGACGTTTTGTCCTCTATCAAACGCCTGGTCGGTGAAGAAGGCCGCAAAATCCCCGATCTCGTTCCGTCTTCTTTGGCACGAAAGCCCGGTAGATTGGTTTTGACGGACGCACTGCGAGTCGGGGATAATGAGGACGGTAAACCCATTGCAGACCCGGTGGTGGATGCGTCAGTCAAACCTATGGTTCTGCGCGCCCGGGATGCAGTAGAGAGTGAGGCGTCGCAACCCGTCCCAACCCCAGAGAAAGTTCCGAGTTTCAGCCTGAGTTCCAAGATAGAAGCGCTGGAGGCGGCGATTGCCCGCACCGAGGATCAGTGGGAACCCGACGGTGATAGCGATGACGCCTATTCTGGAACTCCGACCCGTGCTTTGGGTTGGAGCGTCGGGAACGAAGCCAAAGAGGATGAAGTGGTGGAAGAGGGGCTCTCGGACACCAAAGCAACCTTCATCCGTGACCCCGAGGTCATCGCGGCGACCGAGGCCGAAGACCAACCTGAACCCCCTGCGATGGACGAAGACGCGTTGCGCCAGCTTATCGCACAGGTCGTGCGGGAAGAGCTTCAGGGCGTGCTGGGCGAACGCATCACCCGCAACGTGCGCAAAATGGTCCGGCGCGAGATTTACCGGGCTCTGGCTGAGCTGGAATCCAGCTAGACGCTAGGCCCGGCTGGGCTGTTGCGCCAGTTCCAAAAGCTGATCCAGATCCATATGTTGCTCAAGATGGTCGGCCAAAGCGTCCAGCGTCTCATCCACACCGTCTTCATACCCGATCTCTGAGACAACCCCCAATTCTGATAGGTAGCGCGCGCGGAACGCATCGGACGAAAAAATCCCGTGCAGATAACTGCCGCGAATACGCCCGGTTTTGTCCGCCGCACCCTCGGGGCGACCTTCCACCTCTAGCCACGCGCGGGCGCAGTCGGGGCCCTCGGTCCGGCCCATATGGATTTCATAGCCTGACACCGGTTCTTTGCCAGGAAGCGCATGCGCCCGCCGCAACGTGACCTGCTTCTGGCCAGCCATGATGGTATCGACGTCCAGCAAGCCCAGCCCATCGACTGTTCCCGGTCGACCATCGACGCCCCCGGGATCGGAGATGGTATTGCCCAGCATCTGATACCCGCCACACAGGCCCAAAACATGACCACCGCGCCGCACATGGCCATAGAGGTCCACATCCCACCCCTGCGCCCGGAAATAGATCAGGTCGCCGATAGTGGATTTACTGCCTGGCAGCAGCACAAGGTCAGCATCGCCGGGCAGGGGGCGCCCCGCAGGGACGATCTCGACCGTGATGCCTGGTTCAGCCGAAAGCGGGTCCAGATCGTCAAAATTGGCCATCCGCTCAAGTTGCGGCACCACCACTTTGCAGGTCCCGCCCTCGTGAGAGCGGATGTCCATCATATCCTCGGCAGGCAGTTTCCATGCGTCGTTGAACCACGGCACGACACCCACGCAGGCCCAACCGGTCCGCGCTGCGATATCGTCACGCCCTTCATCGAAAAGGGATACATCGCCTTTGAAGCGGTTCACCGCAAAGCCCTTGATCATCGCTAGATCGCTGGCTTCTAGCACTGCCTGCGTGCCTACAATCTGTGCGATTACACCGCCGCGGTGAATGTCGCCGACCAGCACGACCGGCACACCTGCGGCGCAGGCAAAGCCCATATTGGCAATATCTCCCTTACGCAGGTTGGTTTCAGCCGGACTGCCTGCGCCCTCGACCAGAACCAGATCGGCATCCGCACAGAGCCGGTCAAAGCTTTCCAGCGCAGCCCCCAGCAGCTTGGATTTGTCCTTGCGGTAGTCACCCGCCTTCATCGTTCCAGCCCGCTGCCCCTGCACGATGATCTGCGCCCCCGTGTCGGTTTCGGGTTTGAGCAGAATCGGGTTCATATCCGTATGCGTCGGCCTGTTCGCTGCCCACGCCTGAAGCGCCTGCGCGCGCCCGATCTCGCCGCCGTTTTCGGTTACGGCGGCGTTGTTTGACATGTTCTGCGGCTTGAACGGAGCCACGCGCAGCCCGCGTCGTGTATAGGCGCGAGCCAGCCCGGCCACCAAAACCGATTTACCCACATTGCTGCCGGTACCCTGAATCATGATGGCGCGAACCATGCTTGTTCTCCTATAACCTGACTGGCACATGACCCGATTTGATGGCAGAGGAAAAGCCCCCGATGAACACGCCAGCCCATCTTTTGATCGGAGCCGCCGCCTTTGCGCGCCCGTCCTATGGCCGAACTCTGCGTGCCGTTCTGATTGGGTCGGTACTGCCGGACCTGTCGCTCTATCTGATGGCGGGGGTGTCGCTGTTCATTCTGAACATCCCCGAGCAGGTGGTGTTCGGGCAGCTTTATTATTCCGACGCGTGGCAGACCGTTTTTGCCATCGACAACTCGTTTCTAGTCTGGGGGCTGGCACTGGCCATCGGGGTATTGCTGCGCGCGCGTTTGCTGGTGCTGGGCGCCTCGGCCGGGTTGCTGCATCTGGGTACCGATTTTCTGCTGCATGCAGGGGATGGACGGGCGCAGTTTTGGCCGCTGAGCAATTGGGTCTTTCACAGCCCGATCAGCTATTGGGACAGCGCCCATCACGCACAATGGGTCGTGCTTGTGTCGATCACAGCCTGCGCGGTGTCATATATCGCGCTGTGGCGGCGCGGATTGACCCTTCCGGCAAAGATCTTCTTCGCAGCTTTGCTTGCAGCCGAAGTCTGGGTCGCTCGGCAGTGGCTGTTGTTTTTCTGACGTTGGTTTAGCCAAAAGAAAAGCGCGCTCTGGCAGTCAGAGCGCGCTTTTTCTCAAGGACAGCAGTTCAGATCAGGCGGCTTCGGCCTGCTGAGCAGCGTTACGGCGTTCGCTTTCCTCGCGCGACAGCGCGACCGAGGTGCGCACACCGCGCCCCACGAATTCCATCAGGCCGCTGACAACCCGCTCATTGGGGTCGATACCCGCGCAGGACAGCACCTCGCGGCCATCGCGAGAGCGGGCCCAGCGGGCGATTTGTTCGGGGCCATTGCCGTATTTCTTGTCATCGGCAATTGCATCATCCAGCGCAGCCAGAACGACGGCTGCAAAAAGTTTGCGCGCACGGTTGCCTTGCTCATTGTTAAAGGCGGTGCCGTCAACGAAATCTCTCATCTCGTCTTCCTTGTTGTTCTTGCTCTTGCATTTTCGGCGTGACGGTCCTTATGACCTATAAAGTGTGATTCGGATACAGCTAATATGCATAGTTGCGTTGCGTCACTCGCATAGCTTGCTGCATGTGCAGCACTAGGTCTCGTTGTCTTGCCAGGTGTGGTCACGCCAGATATAGGAAGCGCAACTGACGCATCAACCGTTTGTGAAGGATTTATGTCATGCCCAAGATAAATGGGAACGAAATTCGCCCCGGCAATGTGCTTGAGCATAATGACGGCCTGTGGGCAGCCGTAAAAGTCGATCACGTAAAGCCCGGAAAAGGCGGTGCTTTTGCACAGGTCGAACTGCGTAACCTGCGCAACGGGTCGAAATTGAACGAACGGTTCCGCTCGGCGGACAAGGTCGAGCGTGTGCGGCTGGAACAGAAGGATCAGCAGTTCCTCTACGAATCCGACGGCATGCTGGTGTTCATGGATTCCGAGACCTATGAGCAGATCGAACTGCCATCGGATCTGCTGGGCGAACGTCGCCCGTTTCTGCAGGACGGCATGACCATTGTGGTTGAGTTCTACGAAGCGGAGGCCCTGAACGCCACGCTGCCCCAGAAAGTGACCTGCAAGATCGTCGAAACCGAGCCTGTCGTCAAAGGTCAGACCGCTGCGAACTCGTTCAAACCGGCCATTCTGGACAATGGCGTCAAGGTCATGGTGCCGCCCTTCATCGGTCAGGATGAGATGATCGTAGTGAACACCGAGACCATGGAATATTCCGAGCGCGCGTAAGCTGCACTGAAATCACCAAGAGGCCGCGTTAGCCAAGGCTACGCGGCCTTTTTTATGTGCGGCGCTTGATACGGCGGTATTGCTCGGGGTGGGGGCCGAACAGTTCCAGCATCAGCTCATACTTGATGCGGTTGGCGCTGACCTGGCGGTAGAAGGCGATCAGAAACGCGGTCGGTCCCTGGATCCGGGCCAGCCCGCTTGTTGCGGCAACCACGGTGCCGACATCGGTGCGCCCTTGCAGAACCAGCCAACCGCCCAGCATCAGTATGCCAACGGTGCCTGCGCCGTTGATGACGCTGAGCAGGAATTTGGCAGACAGCTTCCAGAGAAACATCCGGCGGCGGGTTTCATAGATGTCGTCGAACTGCGCCTCGACCTCACGCGCAGCGGCGTCGATCTGGGCCGAAGTCAGCCGGTCCGTGGCGCTGCGCAGAATGCGCACGCGTTCAGCCACAAAGACATTCACTTTGCGTTGCGACACCAGCACGATGACGATCTGCGGCACGATCATCGAAAAAGCGATCAGTCCCAGCCCCGGCTGTGTGGAGGAAATATATCCTATCACGCTGATCAACGTTCCGATTTGCACGACCGGGTCGGAAAACGCACCACCTGCGAATTTGCCGAGCTCTTCCGCTTCGGCCGAGATGGCGGTGGTCATGGTCCCCTTGCGCACGTCCTCGCCCGTTTCGTTCAGATCAGCAGACCTGACCAGCAGCCGCTGACGGATAAGGCGGATCATGTCTTCGCCCAGCGTGCCCGAGCGGTATCCCAGCACCCATTTCAACCCGAGGCTCAGCAGGATAACCCCCATCATCCCCGCGCCCAGCAACATCAGGTGATCGGCATCAATATTGGCCGAGGTCAGGTGGTTGACGATATCGCGTTGAAATTCCAGTGGGACGGCGGCAAGGGCGGCCACCGCAATGGACAGGGCGATCAGGATGATCTGTCGCCCGGCGCTGGCGCGCCAGATCGCTCTGTATAGCTTGAACATACCCGCACCCGTGTTGGTCCCGTCGGTATTGTGACAGCGCCAGGGTGGGGGTGGCAATCTTTACCCGCGGTGACGGGGATCAGCCGTGCCGATTGCGCAACAATTCAACCGCTTAGCCGAACTGTCGCTGTGTCGGCCTGCATATCGCCGATGGCGCGATCCAGCCGCAGATACGCGATGGCAGCGCCGCCAGACTGAGTGAACAACGTCCCAACAGATTTGCCACCCGCGTTGATTTCCGTTCCGACCGGGGCGCTGCCGTCGATCAGCACCCGGCGCAGACCTTTGCGCAGCTCGGTCTTGTGCTTCATGCGGGCGGTGACCTCTTGCCCGACATAACAGCCCTTCTTGAAATCGACGCCGTTCAGCGCTTCGAACCCGGATTCGAGGATGTAGCTGTCTGGGGTCAGCTCAACGCCCGTCTCAGGGATGCAATTTCGCACACGGATGGCGTCCCAATCGGTGCCGTCGTCGCTTTCAGAAGCAGCGCTATACGTCCGCCAGCCCATGTCATTGTGGCGTGGGTCGGGCAGGGCGCCGTCGGGCGCAGGGCCGGTGCCGCGTTGCAGATTCAACCCGCTGTCCGCGATCGTGACGTCCGCGCGCAGCTTGTACATGCTCAGACGCTTGACCAGCCCGTCCGCCAGAGTTTCTGCCACGTCCAGCAAGACAGCGTCGCCCCGACGCGTCAGAAAGAAATCGGCAAGGTATTTGCCCTGCGGCGTCAGCAGCGCTGCATAGACCAACCCGCCCTGCATCCCGGCGATATCGTTTGTCACCAGCCCTTGCAGGAAACTGTCAGTGTCCGCGCCACTTAGGCGCAGGATGCGGCGATTGGGCATGGGGGTGTCCTCGTGCTTTCCCTCGGCTTCGTGATATAGGAATTCGCGCCGACAAGACCAGAGGGTAATCCACGTGCCAGCACCGATCTCGATCGTCATCCCAACCCTGAACGCGGCTCAGACCTTACCCGCAACGCTTGAGGCGTTGATGGAAGGGCTGCATACCGGCCTGATCAGGGAGTTGATCGTTTCGGACGGTGGATCGACGGACCAAACCCTAGAGATCTCGGATGAGGCCGGGGCTGAAATCGTGTCCGGTGCCGCGTCGCGCGGTGGTCAGTTGCGCCGGGGGTGTGCCGAGGCCAAGGGCGAGTGGCTGCTGGTTCTGCACGCCGATACCGTATTGCAGCAGGGCTGGACCAAAGTGGTTGGGGATCATCTGCGATATGGCACCCCGGGGGTCTTCCGGCTGGCGTTTTCTGCCTCGGGTTTTGCACCGACATGGGTGGCGGGTTGGGCCAACCTGCGCAGCCGGATATTTGGCTTGCCCTATGGCGATCAGGGGTTGCTGGTTCCGCGCCGCCTGTATGAAAAGGCGGGAGGGTTCCCGGATCAGCCATTGATGGAGGACGTGGCGTTGGTGCGTCGCCTTGGCCGCATCACTCTGTTGCCGGTCCGGGCCTTTACGAGTGCGGACCGATACCAGAAGGCGGGTTGGCTGCGTCGAGGGACGCGGAACCTTTGGACTCTGACACGGTATTTTCTTGGCGCGGACCCGGAGCGGCTGGCTCAGGCGTATCGGCGCTGAACGCGGTGCGTAGTTCTACAAGCGATTTGCCCAGACGGAACGGTGCAGCAAAGCTGACCAGACATAGGGCAATGATCTGCAACACCAATATATGCGCGTTGGCTTGTAGATATTCCCATTCGTCCTTCAACTTCCCGACTTGCGCAATCAGATCCTCATAGCTTCGGGCAAGGATCAGATAGTCACCGGCAATCGCAGGCACCTTGCGGCGCATATTGTCGATGGCAATCTGGGTTTTGTCGTCCACGGTCGTAAAAACCAGAAATTGGTCGATATCGAAAGCGCTGGCTTTTTCGGCCATCGCGCGTGCGTCGTCCATTTCGTCCTTGGCCTGACGTCCGAACAGGAAGTGCAGTCCTTGCAGCGGCGCGACCTCGTTGGTCACGGCGATAAACAGGGGCAGGTCAGCGTTGCTGGCCGTAGACGCTGACAGGAATTCCACCTTTTCGCACAGAACGCCAATGTCATCATCATAGGCCGGGTCGCAAAACCGCAGGCGAAAGCGGGCAGCGTCTCGGTCAAAGGCCAGTGTAGCGGCATAGGCCACGTCGATTTGTCGGTCGAGACGAGAACTGTCTGCAGTGTAAAGACCTGCCAAAACGGCAACCAATGCGCCGATGCCACCCAACACGACCCAGACCAGATCGGCCAGTTTCCACGCTCGATGCCCCGCAGGTTTGCGGAACAGAAACCCGGTGCCTACGAGTCCGATCAGAAAAAACAGGATCAGAAGCGGCAGTTGATTATCGGCGACAAAACTCATGCCCATAAAGTGAACGCGCGGCCCCGCAGTGGCAACACTGATCACGGGCAGTTGTAAATTATAGCAATTTCAGATGTTAAGAACCCGAGTTTTGACCGAACTTGCGGAACAGCTTGGTACGGTCAAAGGCGGCCTCAAGTTCGTCGGTGCGGTCTTTGACCGAATCCCAAAGGCGTTCCTGAACCTCGGCGATGGCGCACTCCATCAGCGTCAGGATCGACGCCATCGAATCCCACGCTGACGGTACCGCAATCCGTGCGGCAAAGGTATGTTTGGCCAGTCGGTGAATGGGCGAGCGCCACTGGTCTGTGAACAGCACAATCTCGGCCCCGCGTTCCTGACAGAGCTGCCCGATCAGCATGGTCGAGTTCTCGTAGCGCCGCACGTCCAGCGCGATTAGGACATCATCCTTGCGTACATCCAGCAGATCATGTGTCCACGACGCAGCCACCGGTAACATTCGGACGTCGGGACGGATCATTTGCAAATGCAGGTACAGGTACTGCGCCATTGTACCTGTGATGCGTCCTCCGGTGATGAAAATACGTCGGTTGGGATCGGATAACAGGTTGCAAAAACTGTCAAACTCGGCTGGATCGACCTCATCAATCGTGCGCTTTTGGTTGGCGAGGGATTGCTGGGAGTAGCGGTTGAGGATGTGTTCTTCGGGCAGATCGTTTTGCCAGACATCACGCTTGGCGATGGGGCCCGAGATCATCTCTTTTACTTCGCCCCGCAGGGCGGCCTGAAATTGCGGATAGCCGTCAAATCCGGTCTTTTGCAGCATCCGTGCCACCGTGGTGGTCGAGACCGAGGCGGTGTTGGCCAGTTCAGTAATGCTGCCCAAGCCTGCCATGGGATAGTCATCCAGGAGCACACTGACAAGTTGCCGTTCCGAAGGCGTCATCTTGTCCCGATGGGCCAGCAGCCTGTCCGTCACCCGCACTAAACGATCCTCCTGTATGCGACAAAGGCATAATGTGAATAATTTTTCATCAAGATCAAGTCTGGAGAAAATTGTACAGGAAAATTATTGACAGGTGATCGACGTGTGTGGAAATTTTTCCACAAAGA
Source organism: Ruegeria sp. J8 (assembly GCF_056531925.1). Lineage (NCBI taxonomy): Bacteria > Pseudomonadati > Pseudomonadota > Alphaproteobacteria > Rhodobacterales > Roseobacteraceae > Ruegeria > Ruegeria sp. J8. The sequence continues at coordinate 410,079 of NZ_JBQFMR010000002.1, read as the reverse complement.
AGATTCTGGGAATCGCGGGGCGATAAGTTGGATTTCGGCACAGTTGTTCACACTGACTTGGCAGGCAACGCCCCGAAGGTGGTGTTGGTCTGCGAACACGCGTCGAACCGCATCCCTGCGTTTCTGGGCGACATGGGCCTAGGCGCCGAGGCGCGCGACAGTCACATCGCATGGGACCCCGGCGCATTGGCCGTGGCCCGGATGATGTCTGCCGAACTCTCGGCACCGCTGGTTCATGGTGGTGTGTCGCGGCTGGTCTATGACTGCAACCGTCCCCCCGAAGCGCCGGGCGCCATGCCCGTCCGGAGCGAGGACTACGACATCCCCGCAAATGCCCAGATGTCGGATGAAGAAAGGCAGGCCCGTATCCATGGGGTCTATGACCCGTTTCGACAAGCCTTGTCGGCTGTGATTGACCGCAACCGCGCCTCACTGGAGTTGCTGGTGACGATCCATAGCTTCACGCCAATTTATCACGGACAAAAACGTCAGGTCGAGCTTGGCATACTGCACGGAGTCGATGATCGGTTTGCCGCCGCGATGATGGCAACGAAAGCCGTTGAGAACCCGTATATCACGCGACTGAACGAGCCGTATTCGGCCAAGGACGGCGTGGCCCACACATTGGATGTGCAGGCATTGCCCAATGGTTTGCTGAACGTGATGATCGAAATCCGCAACGACTTGATCCGCACGCCTCAGCAGCACGCAACCGTCACCAACTGCCTTGTACCGTGGATCAAGCGGACCTTGGCGACCTTAGAAGAAAGGGCGACCGAGTGATCCGGGCGATGAGCATATATGTCCGCGTCGTTGACGCGATCAACTACCGGATCGGGCGGGTGATGATGTGGGGTCTGTTCGCGATGATGGGCATCCTGCTGTGGTCGTCGATCTCGAAAACCTTCTTTCTGCCGTCGCTGTGGACCCTGGAAATGGCGCAATTTGCCATGGTGACCTATTACATCATGGGCGGGCCGTATTCGATCCAGCTGGGTTCGAACGTACGGATGGACCTGTTTTATCACAACTGGAGTCACAAGAAGAAAGCGTGGTTCGACGCCTTCACAGTGCTGCTGTTGATTCTGTATCTGGGCGTGTTGTTCTATGGCGGCTTGGGCTCAACTGCCTATAGCCTTGGGTATTGGGGCACGGAACCCGTGGCTTATTTCACTGGTCTTCTGACCGGCAGTGAAGAGGTTGGGCGGCTCGAGCGTTCCTCGACCGCGTGGCGACCTTATATCTGGCCGATCAAATCGATCATGACGCTGGGCTTCTTCCTGATGCTGCTGCAGGCGATATCGGAATTCTTCAAAGACATAGCCCGGATCAAAGGGCAGGAAATCGGGGTCGCTCGGGCATGAGCCAGGAATATATCGCCATTTTCATGTTCGCCTCGATGATGCTGATGCTGTTCACAGGTCAGCGCGTCTTTGGCGCGATCGGAGCGGTCGCAACTGTTGCCGCGCTGGCCCTGTGGGGAACAGGCGGGCAGGACATCACATTTTCAGCCGCGATGAAGCTGATGAAGTGGTATCCACTGCTAACGCTGCCGATGTTCATCTTCATGGGCTACGTGTTGTCAGAAAGCCGTCTGGCCGATGACCTCTATCGGATGTTCCATGTCTGGATGGGGCCTGTGAATGGCGGGCTGGCAATTGGCACAATCGGGCTGATGGTGCTGGTTTCGGCCATGAACGGGCTCAGCGTGGCGGGGATGGCGATTGGCGCGACCATTGCGCTGCCGGAATTGCTGAGGCGGGGCTATGACAAGACGATGGTCACGGGTGTCATTCAGGCGGGTTCCAGTCTGGGAATTCTTGTGCCGCCCTCGGTGGTTCTGGTGCTCTATGCGATGATCGCGCGGCAGCCGGTAGGGCAGTTGTGGCTGGCCGGGATCGTGCCCGGCCTGCTGATGGCGGGCATGTTCATTCTGTATATCTGGATCCGCTGCCGCATTCAGCCGCATCTGGGCCCCGCCATGGAAGATGCGCATGAGGTCCCGCGGGCCGAGAAGATCCGCCTGCTGGGCGCGGGTGCGCTGCCATTGATCATCTTTGCCGCCATGATGGTGCCCTTTGTGAATGGCTGGACCTCGCTGGTCGAAAGCTCGGCCATTGGGGCGCTGACGGCGCTGGTCGTGTCGGTGGTGAAACGGCGCATGACGTGGAAGATTTTCGAGGACTGCACCAAGCAGACGCTGGCGATTTCGTGCATGTTCATGTGGATCATTCTCGCCGCTCTTGGCTTTGGTGCGGTGTTTGATGGCTTGGGCGCGGTGAAGGCCATCGACAACCTGTTCACCGATCAACTTGGCCTGTCGCCATGGATGATTTTGATCCTGATGCAGCTCAGCTTTATCGTGATGGGCACGTTTTTGGACGACACGGCGATGCTGGTGATCGTAGCCCCACTCTATGTGCCACTGGTGGGGGCGCTGGGCTTTGACCTGATCTGGTACGGAGTGCTGTATACGATCACCACACAGATCGCATATATGACGCCGCCCTTCGGCTATAACCTGTTTTTGATGCGCGCGATGGCCCCGCCCGAGATCACGCTGCGCGACATCTACCGCTCGATCTTCCCGTTTGTGGCGGTGATGGTGCTGGCGCTGACGATTATCATGATCTTCCCGGAACTGGCCTTGTGGCTGCCCGGATATGTTTACGGAAACTAACAAGAATGCCGATGAAAAGGCACGAGAAGAACTGCAACAGAGAGGAAATGACATGACAACAAGACGTAAGTTTCTGCAAACCGCCGGGGTGGGCGTTGCCGCTGCCCCTCTGGCCGCGCCCGCGCTGGCGCAGAGCACGATCACATGGCGGATGCAGACCTATGCCGGTCCAGCTTTGGCGGCCCATGTGATCGACCCGGCCATCGAGATGTTCAACAAGATCGCTGGTGACCGGATGCAGATCGAGCTGTTCTATGCTGATCAGCTGGTCCCGACCGGAGAGCTGTTCCGCGCCATGCAGCGCGGCACCATCGATGCGGTGCAATCAGATGATGACTCGATGGCATCTCCCACCGAAGTCACCGTGTTCGGTGGCTATTTCCCGTTTGCTTCCCGCTACTCGCTGGACGTGCCGGTGCTGTTCAACCAGTACGGCCTGAACGAGATCTGGGATGAGGAATATTCCAAGGTCGGCGTCAAGCATATCAGCGCGGGCGCTTGGGATCCCTGCCACTTTGCCACCAAAGACCCGATCAACAGCTTGGCCGATCTGCAGGGCAAACGCGTCTTTACCTTCCCAACGGCGGGCCGCTTCCTGAGCCAATTCGGCGTTGTGCCGGTCACTCTGCCGTGGGAAGACATCGAGGTCGCGGTGCAAACCGGCGAGTTGGACGGCATCGCTTGGTCGGGCATCACCGAAGACTACACCGTGGGTTGGGCTGATGTGACCAACTATTTCCTGACCAACAACATCTCGGGCGCATGGGCAGGATCGTTCTTTGCCAATATGGACCGCTGGAACGAACTGCCGGAAGACCTGCAGACCCTGTTCCGCGTTTGCTGCGACCAATCGCACTACTATCGCCAGTGGTGGTATTGGGGTGGCGAGGCCAGCCTGCGCGTGAATGGCGATAAGATGGAACTGACCTCAATCCCAGACGCCGAATGGGCGCAGGTCGAAGAAGCAGCCGTTGCCTTCTGGGATGAAATCGCAGCCGAGTCCGAGACCAAAGCCAAGGTTGTCGAGATCTTCAAGCAGTATAACGCCGACATGCTCAAGGCCGGACGGCCTTATCGCTACGGCTAATTTCAATGCGATTACGGCGCGCGGCCTCGGTCGCGCGCCGGTATTGGACCTCTGGAACCCCGATCCCCGATGCTAGGCTTGCCTCTGAAACAGACAAGAACACTCTGGTCGCGCCTTGGCGTGAACCGGGTCAGAGGGGTATAGGCCAATGGCTATTGCGGGGTTCCTGATCGAGATTTTTGCGGCGACCATGTTGCTGCTGTTTGCGGTGCGGCTGGTCCGCACGGGCATCGAAAGACGCTTTGGCGCATTGTTCCAGTCGCTGTTGACGCGACACTCGAACACCTTTGTTGCGGGTGCGGCCGGAATGGTTCTGGCAACGATCCTGCAAAGCTCGGCTGCGGTTACAGTTTTGCTGACCGGTTTTGCCGCGGCAGGCATGGTCAGCTTTGGCCTTGCATTGGCCGGGGTGCTGGGCGCGGATCTGGGTGCAGCGCTTGTCATTCAGGTTCTATCTTATGATCTGGGTTGGCTGCAGCCCGTGCTGCTGGCGCTGGGCGGGTGGCTGTACCTCAAGTCCGACCGCGCCAATGTGCGGCTGATAGGGCGCATTGTTCTGGGCATCGCGTTCATTCTGGTTTCATTGCAGTTCTTGCGCGATGCGGTTGATCCGATCCGCGAGAGCGCCTTTTTGCCCGCCATCGCGGGCTATCTGGAAAGCGACTATTTCAGCGCCTTTATCGTGGGCGCGGTATTGGCCTTTGTCATGCACAGTTCGGTTGCGACGATCCTGATGTGCGTGACACTGGTTCAGATCGGAGCCATCCCTTTTGCTGCCGGGCTGTCGCTGGTTCTTGGGGCCAATCTGGGCTCGGCCTTTATTCCGATCTGGCTGACCCGTGACCTTACGGTTTCCGCGCGTCGTATTCCACTGGCCAACCTTCTGCTACGCGGCAGCGCGGCGCTGGTGATGCTGATTGTGGTCAACGTGACCGGCACGCTTCAGACGCTGATGGTGGCGGGGGCAGGGCAGTCGTTGATCTTGGCCCATATCGGGTTCAACCTTGCCGTTTTTGTGCTGGCCACAGGGTTTGTGAACTGGATGGAGCGTCCGGTGACACTGCTGCTGCCCGAGCCCGAGGTTAAGGCGCACGCGATGGACCACTTCTCGGACGCGCTTAGCCCACTGAACGATCCAAGCGCGTCGGGGGCGAACGTTGCGATGTCCTCGGTCCGGCATGAGCTGTTGCAGATGGTCACACAGGTTGAGCGCATGTTCCGCCCGGTTCTGGATATTTATGAGCAGGACGACAGCGATGCGATCTCGGCCCTGTGGCAGCAGGATGAACGGGTGAATGCACAGCTGACCGAAATTCGACGCTTTGTCGCCCGAATGCCGCGCCAAAACATGAGCAAGGCGCAGATCAAGGCGGCGCGCGGCCTGGTCGAATACGCGATCCGGCTTGAGGCGGCGGGCGACGTGGTGTCAAACCGCATGACCCGAACCGCGCAGATCAAACACACTGAACGCACCGAGTTTTCGGCGCAAGGCTGGAAGGAGCTCAAGGACCTGCACGCGGCTGTACTGGCCAGTTTCTCGCTGGCTCGTCATGTGCTGCTGGTGAATGATGTGGACTGCGCCCGCCGTCTGGTGCTGGACAAGGCCGAGGTCAAGCGCCTGTCACGGCATAGCCGCAAGGCGCATCTGAAACGGCTTGAGAGGGGGCAGACCGAGAGCTTTGCCTCAAGTGATCTGCATCTTGAGACGTTGCGCGCCATGCGTGACCTGCACGGGCATATCGCCGCCATCGCCTATCCGATCCTCTACCAAAGCGGGCAGGTGCTGGAGACACGTCTGGTGATGGAAATGGATAGCGAAACGGTCGAGGACTAGGGCCGCTGGGAATAATTTGGGACGACGGTCCCAGAAGATGACAAAGGATGAACGGGATGGGCAATGAAGCAAGATTGAACGATCTCAAAGCCAAGGCCGAAGCTGGTGAGGTCGACACCGTGCTGGTCTGCATGGTCGACATGCAGGGGCGTCTGATGGGTAAGCGGTTCCACGCGGGTCATTTCGTGGCGGGCGCTTGGGAAGAGACCCATTGCTGCAACTATCTGTTGGCCACCGACCTCGAGATGGCGACGCCCGATGGCTATGCTGCCACCAGCTGGGAACGCGGATATGGCGACTATGTGATGAAGCCTGACCTAAGTACTCTGCGCCCGGTTCCGTGGCTTGAGGGCACCGCCATGGTGATGTGCGATGTGTTGGATCACCATACGCATGAGGAAGTGCCCCACGCGCCTCGGTCCATCCTGAAAAAGCAGGTGAACCGGCTTAAGGCCATGGGCTATGACGCCATGTGCGCCACCGAGCTGGAGTTTTTCCTGTTCGAGAAGAGCTTTGACCAGATCCGCAAGGAAGGGTTTCGCGATCTGGAGCCGATCTCGGGCTATAACGAAGACTATCACATCCTGCAGACCACCAAGGAAGAGCATGTGATGCGCCCGATCCGCAATCATCTGTGGAACGCGGGGATTCCGGTCGAAAACTCGAAAGGTGAGGCTGAGACCGGGCAGGAAGAGCTGAACATCAAATACGCCCCCGCGATGGACACGGCCGAGTATCACTCGATTGCCAAGAACGCAGTGAAAGAAATCGCGTGGCAGCATGGCCATGCGGCGACGTTCCTGCCGAAATGGCATCATGAGAAAGTGGGAAGCTCGTCCCACGTGCATCAGTCGCTTTGGGCAGATGGGGTGCCAATCTTTTTCGACGAAAAAGATCCGCTCGGGATGTCTGATGTCATGAAGAATTACATGGCGGGTTTGCTGAAATACGCCGCCGACTACACCTATTTCATGGCTCCCTATATCAACAGCTACAAGCGGTTCATGAAGGGTACGTTTGCGCCAACGCGGATCATCTGGTCGGTGGACAACCGCACGGCGGGGTTCCGTCTGTGCGGGGATGGCACCAAGGCAGTTCGGGTGGAGTGCCGTATTCCGGGCTCGGACATGAACCCGTATCTGGCGATGGCAGGGATGCTGGCCGCTGGGATTGCCGGGATCGAGGAAGCGCTGGAATTGCAGCCCCCGACACAGGGAGACGTCTATCAGGGCGAAACGGGCATGATCCCCGGCAACTTGCGCGCGGCGCGGGATGCGTTGCATGGGTCGGCCATGTTGCGCGCGGCCATGGGGGATGATGTGGTCGATCACTATGCCCGTGCGGCGGAGGTCGAGATCGAAGAGTTCGAGCGTGTAGTGACGGATTGGGAAATTGCGCGCGGGTTTGAGCGGGCTTAGAGGGCGGGAGCGAGGGGCCAGCCCCTCCGGCTCCCCGGGATATTTTGGGCCAGATGAAGCAGGGATCCTGTTTCTTTCGAAAATGGAGTGAAAATGGGGCAGATGTTGCAATGTGTCTCGCCGATTGACGGATCGGTTTTTGCGGAGCGTGAAGTGTTGTCGGCTGAGGCGGCTTTAAAGTCCGCCGCGCGGGCCCGTGCGGCGCAGGTGGAGTGGGCGGCGCGGCCGTTGCAGGAGCGGATTGATCTTGTAATGGCAGGTGTGGCCGCTGTGGGGGCGATGAATGACGAGATCGTGCCAGAGCTTGCGCATATGATGGGCCGGCCGGTGCGCTATGGCGGTGAGTTTGGCGGGTTCAATGAACGTGCAAGTCATATGGCCGAAATTGCCTCAGACGCTCTGGCCGATATCGCTGTGGGTGAGGATGAGACCTTCAAACGCTATATCAAGCGTATTCCGCATGGGGTCGTTTTTGTGGTGGCGCCTTGGAATTACCCCTATATGACGGCGATCAACACGGTGGCACCTGCGCTGATTGCGGGCAATGCGGTGGTGCTGAAACACGCCACACAAACCTTGCTGGTGGGTGAGCGTATGGCGCAGGCGTTCCACGCGTCGGGAGTGCCCGCGGATGTGTTCCAGAACGTGTTCCTCAGCCATGACGTGACCAATGATCTGATCGCTGGCAAGGCGTTTGATTTCGTAAACTTTACCGGCTCGGTCGGCGGCGGACAGGCGATGGAACGCGCGGCGGCGGGCACCTTTACTGGCGTTGGTACCGAGTTGGGTGGCAAGGATCCGGGCTACGTCATGGAGGATGCCGATCTGGATGCGGCGGTCGATACGTTGATCGACGGGGCCATGTTCAACTCGGGCCAATGCTGTTGCGGGATCGAACGGATTTATGTGCATGAAAGCCTCTATGACGCCTTCGTTGCCAAAGCGGTTGAGGTGGTGAAAGGTTATAAGCTGGGCAATCCGCTTGACGCTGAGACGACGATTGGCCCGATGGCCAACGTCCGCTTTGCTGATGAGGTGCGCGCGCAGATTGCCGAGGCTGTCGCGGATGGTGCCGTTGCCCATATCGAGACCTTCGCTGAGGATGATGGGGGAGCCTATCTGACCCCACAGATCCTGACCAATGTCACCCATGACATGCGCGTGATGCGGGATGAGAGCTTCGGCCCGGTTGTGGGCATCATGAAAGTGTCCTCGGACGAAGAAGCCATCGGGCATATGAATGATAGCGAGTTTGGCCTGACTGCCAGCCTCTGGACCAGTGACGTGAATCGCGCGGCGCGGGTGGGGGACCAGATCGAAACCGGCACCGTGTTCATGAACCGTGCGGATTATCTGGACCCGGGTCTGTGCTGGACCGGCTGCAAGAATACCGGACGCGGGGGCGGATTGTCGGTCATCGGCTATCACAACCTCACACGTCCAAAATCCTACCATCTGAAAAAGGTGACATCATGAGCCTTGTTGGAAACTGGTCCTATCCGACCGCGATCAAGTTCGGCGCTGGCCGGATCAAGGAATTGCCCGAGGCCTGCGCGGCGGCTGGGATGAAACGCCCCTTATTGGTGACGGACAAGGGGTTGGCCGATCTGCCAATCACCACGGCCACTCTGGATATCCTCGAGGCCGCAGGGCTGGGACGAGGGCTGTTCAGCGAAGTAGACCCGAACCCCAATGAAAAGAACCTCGAAGCCGGGGTTGCCGCCTATAACGCGGGCGGCCATGACGGGGTGATTGCCTTTGGCGGTGGCTCGGGGCTGGATCTGGGTAAGATGGTCGCCTTCATGTGCGGCCAGACGCGCCCGGTGTGGGATTTTGAGGATATCGGCGATTGGTGGACGCGCGCCGATGCCGATGCCATCGCGCCGATCATCGCTGTGCCGACCACTGCCGGAACCGGGTCCGAGGTGGGGCGGGCCAGCGTCATCACCAACTCGGAAACGCATGCCAAGAAGATCATCTTTCACCCCAAGGTTCTGCCTGCGGTCGTGATCTGCGACCCTGAATTAACCGTGGGCATGCCCAAGTTCATCACCGCAGGCACCGGTCTGGACGCGTTTGCGCATTGCGTCGAGGCGTTTAGCAGCCCGCATTATCACCCCATGTCCCAGGGCATCGCGCTGGAGGGGATGCGGCTGGTCAAGGACTACCTGCCACGCGCCTATGCTGACGGTACCGACATCGAAGCCCGCGCCCAGATGATGAGCGCAGCGGCAATGGGCGCCACGGCGTTCCAAAAGGGCCTCGGAGCGATCCACGCGATGAGCCATCCGATTGGCGCGGTGTTCAACACCCATCACGGCACCACCAACGCGGTCTGTATGCCCGCCGTGCTGGATTTCAACGCGCCCGTTATCGCGGACCGGTTCCAGCAGGCCGCGGCCTATCTGGGCATCGAAGGCGGCTTTGACGGCTTCCGTGCCTTTGTGCAGGCGTTCAACGACAGCTTTGCCATCCCGCGCAAACTGTCCGATCTGGGCGTGACCGAAGCATCGATCCCGGAACTGGTCAAAGGTGCGATCACCGACCCGTCCTGTGGCGGCAACCCGATTGAACTGACCGAAGACAACCTGACCGCGCTGTTCAAAGCCGCGCTGTAACAGGGTTGCAGACCCGATCCCTCACCTCGCATACTGCGCGCAGGTGAGGGAGATTTTCATGACCAAAGAGATTGTTCTGATCCACGGGGCCTTTGCTGGGCCGTGGTGTATGGAGAATTACGCGGGCTTCTTCCGCGCGCGCGGCTGGACGGTTCACACCCCTGCGCTGCGCTACCATGGCGGCGACCCTAAGGCCGAGCCCGATCCCGGCCTGACCGACACCAGCGTCATGGACTACGCCGATGACGTTGCCGCATTCGTGCAGGGGCTGGATAGCAAGCCGGTGCTGCTCGGCCATGCCATCGCCGGGGTGGTGGCACAGCAGGTGGCGTCTCGGGGCCTGGCCAGCGCTATTGTCCTGATCAACCCGAACGCAGCCTGGGGGACGTTGCCTGAAACCGATGATGAGCGCGCCGTGCCTCGTGCGCTGATGGAGGGCGGGGCGTTCTGGAAACAGCCCATGCGCGTCGATTTCGACCTGATGGCCCCTTTTGCGCTGAACAAACTGCCCGAGGCACAGCAGCACGAGGTATTCGATCAGCTTGGCCCGGAAAGCGGGCGGGTGATGTTCGAGATGTTCTTTTGGATGTTCGACGACCACCACGCGATGAGGGTGGATATCGACAAGGTCGACTGCCCGGTGCTGATCGTTTCCGGAACCGCGGACCGGGCCGTGAACCCCAACACCTGCCGCGCGCTGGCGGAACTTTACGGCGTGCGAGCCACCTTCCTGCCAGCCGAAGACCACGCCCATTTCCTGTTCATGGAGCCCGGCTGGGAGGGGCCAGCAGGTCAGATCGCGGATTGGCTGGAGCAAAAGGTGGGCTAGAACGCCCACCCAACGCGTTCAGTTGTTGGTCGAGAATGTGCTCTGCGGTTTCCACTTCAGCGAGCCATCCTCTTCACGATGACAACGCAGCAGGCGTTCTTGAACGGTGCTGACGGTGCTGGTTACGGTGTTGTCACCGACCATCAGAACAAATGCGTCTTCGGAATAGGCCATGCCTTCATAATAGCAAAACCGCTTCTCGGCACCTTCCGGAATTGGCGATGCGGTGCTGAGCATTTGCTGCGCTGGGGCTTGTGTGGCCAGCAAGGTCAGCGTCAGCCCGAGGGTTGTTGTCTTCATGTCGTCCTCCCGTTGAGAGATCAGTGGGTCAAATGGGTCTTGGACGCTCGGGAACCTCAAATATCGTTCTTGAATGACGGGTTGAGGGTAAGTGTGAACGAGATCAACGGGTTAGGCAAGGGGTTTGCGGTGTTGACGCAAGCCGAATCTAACGTTGATCTCCGTGGAAATATGTTTTGTAGTCGGGTATCGCTGGCTTAATAGGCCAGATGTTGCATTCGCTGCAAAATTCTTCGGGGTTTAGTGCCCGCGCTCTAACGCCATCTTCGTGTAGTTTTTTCTGAATTTGCCGATATGGTTTCAAAAACTTTTCGTCTGCGGTCAAGAACACGTCCAATCCGTATGCATCGCATATTGTGAAGTGCCATATATCACCTCTTTGGGATTTGCCCGTAATATGCCGGTAGATTCTATTGTATTTTCCCAATTCAAATCGGCATTCGTCCCGGTCCCTTTCGACGACGGGACCTATCGGCCAACTTGAGCGACGCGAATGGGTTAAGCGGCTGCAACCAAACTCGATAGAGGTGTACTCGACGTCATGATCGAGAGGGCGACAGAGTAGACTGCTCCTGAACTTGTTTGGAGCCTTGCTCTTTTCCGCATCTACTGTTGGTAAAACAACTAATTCAATTTGGTCGTTTCGCGCCAGTTCAAAGATGGAATAAAGGAAAGGAACCTGAAAAATCAAATCTTCGCTAAATTTAGGGACAAACGGTCCGAGAAAACCGTGCGAATGAGTTTCCTGGCCAACTTTCCACTCTTCAGTGTACCAAGTTGGCCTCTCAAAATTGGCGAGTTGCAGGAGTTGAGTGTCTAACGCAACTCTAGGAACACGACGCAGTTTGTTTAAGTTCTGTGCCAGTCTAGCAGAATTATATGCACCCAGGTGCATTCGAGACTTTCGAGAAAAAAACTGATACCAGCCAACGGCTTTTTTTTCTCCAAAAAGGCGGGCAACTAGCGAAGCGAACATCGCTTCTCCTCAAACATCCAACTCCTCCACAAACCGCGCGTTTTCCTGAATGTACTGGAACCGCAGTTCGGGTTTCTTGCCCATCAGACGCTCGACGAGATCGCCGGTTTCGCCGGGTTCGTCCTCATCAATCGTGACGCGGATCAGTTTGCGCGAGGCCGGGTCCATTGTGGTCTCTTTCAGGTCCTTGGCGTCCATTTCGCCCAGACCTTTGAAGCGGGACACGTCGATCTTGCCCTTGCCGCCCAGACCTTTTTCTAACCATTCGTCGCGCTCGGCCTCATCCAGACAATAGACGCGTTTGGCGCCTTGGGTCAGGCGGTACAGAGGCGGGCAGGCCAGATACAGGTGGCCCGCGTCGATCATGGGCCGCATCTGGGTGAAGAAGAACGTCATCAACAGTGAGGCGATATGCGCGCCGTCCACATCCGCGTCGGTCATGATGATGACCTTGTCATAGCGTAGGTCGTCGACGTTGAACTTGGTGCCAAGGCCCACACCCAGCGCTTGGGTCAGATCGCTGATCTCGGCATTGGTGCCCAGTTTCGAACTGGCCGCGCCCAGCACGTTCAGGATTTTGCCGCGCAGGGGCAGCAGGGCCTGGGTTTTGCGGTCTCGCCCCATTTTGGCCGAGCCGCCCGCCGAGTCGCCCTCGACGATGAATAACTCGGTCCCGTCACGTGTTGAACTAGAGCAGTCCACCAGCTTGCCGGGGAGACGAAGTTTTTTAGTGGCGGACTTGCGTTGTGTCTCTTTCTCGGCCCGTCGGCGCAGACGTTCCTCGGCTCGGAGTATCACAAAGTCGAGTATCGCGCCGGCGGATTTCGTGTCCGCGGCCAGCCAGTTATCGAAATGGTCGCGGACCGAATTCTCGACCAGGCGCTGCGCCTCGACCGTGGCCAGACGGTCTTTGGTCTGGCCCACGAATTCCGGCTCGCGGATAAAGCAGGACACCAGCGCGCAGCCGCCGGTGATCAGGTCTTCGCGGGTGATCTGCGCGGCTTTCTTGTTGTTGATCAGCTCGCCGTAAGCCTTGATCCCCTTGAGGATCGCGGCCCAGAACCCCGCTACATGGGTTCCACCTTCGGGAGTGGGGACGGTGTTACAGTAGGATTGGATGAACCCATCGCGCGAAGGTGTCCAGTTGATCGCCCATTCGACCTTGCCCGGTGTCCCGAACTTCTCGGTGAAGTCCACGGTGCCTGCGAAGGGCTGCTCGGCATAGGTGGACGAACCGTTCATCGTCTCCTTGAGGTAATCGGACAGGCCTCCGGGGAAGTGGAACGTCGCCTCGGTCGGGGTCTCGCCATCGTCGATGGCGGATTTCCAGCGGATTTCCACGCCTGAGAACAGATAGGCCTTGGAGCGAATGGATTTGAACAACCGCGCCGGTTTGAACTTGTGGTGGCCAAAGATTTCGGCATCGGCGTGGAATGTCACGGTGGTGCCGCGCCGGTTGGGGGCCGCGCCGACTTTTTCGACCGGACCCAGCGGGATTCCGCGGGAGAACCGTTGTTCGAACAGCGTCTTGTCCCGCGCCACCTGTACGACCATCGAATCCGACAGAGCGTTCACCACCGAGGCACCAACCCCGTGCAGACCGCCCGAGGTCTGATAGGCCTTGCCCGAGAACTTACCGCCCGCGTGCAGAGTACACAGAATGACCTCAAGCGCGGACTTATCGGGGAATTTGGGATGCGGATCAATTGGGATACCGCGCCCGTTGTCGCGCACGGTTAGGGCGTAATCTTCGTGCAGTTCCACCTCGATCCGGTTGGCGTGCCCCGCGACCGCTTCGTCCATCGAGTTGTCGAGGATCTCGGCCACCATGTGATGCAGCGCGCGCTCATCCGTGCCGCCGATATACATGCCGGGGCGTTTGCGAACGGGTTCCAGTCCTTCAAGCACCTCAATCGAAGAGGCGTCGTATGTGGAGGTGGCGCTGGGCGTCAACAGATCGTCTGGCATCGGTGCTGCTCTTGTTTTTGGGTTTTACCCATTATGGCAGGTGATGTGGTCCGGGGGAAGAGGGGCGCGAAGTGTTGTGGGCGGATTGCGGCGCGCAACCAAGGTCGGATCAAAGCGAAAGCCAGAGTTTTTCGTTCTTAAAACCGCCCCGTATGGTGTGTTCAGGTTGCAGAATTTGGCTGAAATCCTCAGCCCAGTCGCGGAATCTGTCATTGGATACGACGAATCCCCGATAGTCGGTAGCCGCCTGTAGAACCAGCGGGTCTGCCGGTGTGCCGCTGGGGGCAACCAGAACGCGGTCTTTGGGCAGGCTCAGACGTCGGGCAAGGACGCGGTGATCCAGATAACGGTCAGATATTTTGTAGCCCACATTGGCATCAAAGACGACGCCGGGCGTATATCCGGCCTGCGACAGTTTCTCGACAACATCGCGCACCGTTTCGAGGCTGGGTTCGCCATCTTTCCAGTGCATGACGTTTGATCCGTCAATAACCGCCCATTTTCGCGGGGTGTGGAGGCGTTGCAGACCGCCCCAAAGGATCAATATCGCGCTGCCGAAAGCGCACGGGGCGGCCAGCAATACCCAATCCGACGCGGCTGGGTCCAGCGCTGCGTAGAGGGCCGCGATGGTGGAAAGCAGAAAACAAGTAATAAGCAGGCGCATGTTAGATATCTGAGTGGCGTTCTTGCAAAACGGGAAAATGGGTTTTCGAATTCAATCTCTTCAGGTCTCTTATCAAAACCGGTTGATTGTTAATAGGGAAATCAGCAAACCTGTCCGCAGCCCGGTGGCAGTCAGGAAAAAGGACATCGTTTCAATGAGCTGGATCAAGACCATACCGTTCGAGGACGCCTCGGGGAAGCTGAAGAAACTGTATGAGCGGGTGACGGGGCCGGGCAATAATGTGGACAACATCATGATGGTGCATTCCTTGCGCCCGCATTCGATGGAAGGCCACATGGCGATGTACAAGAATGTCTTGCACCATTCGGCCAACACCATCCCGAAATGGTTTCTTGAGGTCCTGGGCGTGTGGGTCAGCGCGCTCAACCGCTGCGACTATTGTGTCGAGCATCATTTCAGTGGCCTGCAGCGGCTTTTGGCTGACCCTGACCGAGGCAATGCTATCCGTGCCGCGATTGAAGCTCGGACACCGCAGACAGCCCCTCTAGATCCGGCGCAGATCGCGGCGATGGGCTATGCGCGCAAACTGACCGAGGCGCCTGCGGAGCTGACAGAAAGTGATATTGAGGCTCTGCACGCTGCAGGGTGGGAGGATGGAGAAATCCTCGAGATCAATCAGGTCTGCGCCTATTTTTCTTACGCCAATCGCACGGTTCTGGGGCTGGGCTGTTCCACCGATGGGGATATTCTGGGGCTGTCCCCCAACAACTCGGACGATCCGTCAGACTGGGGACACCGTTAAGGCTCGGGTCCAGTTCAGAATGGCCTGCGCCAGCGCCTTGGGGCGTTGATGATGCAGCCAGTGGTCCGTGCCGGGAATGTCAATGCGGGTCAGGTCGGGGGCGAACTCTTCCAGCCCCTCAGTGGCCTCGGGTAGCAGGGCCTTGTCCTCAGATCCCCACAGCAAAAGATGCGGGCAGCGGACCAAAAGGCGCTCGATCGGCAGCTCGGGCAGATTCGTCAGCGGTTCGCCGGGTTTCGCCACCACCAGCGGAGAGGCGCGGTACCAGTTCAGCATTGCGTCCAACCGGCCGGGCCGGGCCCATTCGGTGCGATAGGCCTGCATTTGTGCATCCGACAGCCAATCCAGCCCCATCCCGTACCGAATGAACCTCTCGAGCCGCGCGAAATTGTCGGCAGAAAATCTTTGGGCGGCGTCTTCGGCCCTCAGATCGTTGATATATTGCGAGGCCGCTGATTGCGCTCCGCCCGACGCCATCGCGCGCTGAAACGGCACCGGGTGGACGCCATTGGCGATAATCAGTCGGCCCACCAGCTTGGGCTGGAACATGGCCAGCCCATAGGCGACTGAGGCCCCCCAATCATGGCCCAGAACCGTGACAGGTGCGCCCAGCATATCGATCAGCGCCGCCATGTCCCCGACCAGTTTTGACAGGGTATAGTGCCCGACCCCCTCGGGCGCCCAGCTTTGGCCATAACCACGCTGGTCCGGGGCAATACAATAGAAGTGTTCAGCTAGATGCGGGGCCAGATCAGCCCATGTGCCGCCATATTCAGGAAAGCCATGCAGCATCAGCAAGGGCGGCAGGCTGGGATCGCCCCAACTGCGTAGAAAGAACGGCTGTCCGTCCAGTTCGACAAATCTGCTGTCCACGCGTTAACCCTCTGCTGCCATAGCCAAAAACAGAACCACAAGGTTACAGCAATTTGATACCAATCAAAGCGCGAAATGGTGGTCTCTGCTAGTCATTGGGTCAGACAGCTTTTCAAGGAGAGAATGCATGGAAACAGCGGCGCGGATCGAAAAGACACAATCCTCCGCCAACGGCGTTCCGGTGCCCACGACCGGCCCGGCTGAGCCCAGCCCCGAGAAAATTCGCCACGCGTTTGAAAGCGGCAAGTACCCTTATGGCCGCAAGATGGCGCGCAAGATCTATGAGGCGCAAAAGGCCGAGTTGCAGGCTGAGCTGCTGAAGGTTCAGATATGGGCGCAAGAAACCGGCCAGCGGTTCGTGTTGCTGTTCGAAGGCCGTGACGCTGCGGGTAAGGGCGGCACAATCAAGCGGTTCATGGAGCACCTGAACCCACGTCAGGCCCGAGTGGTTGCGTTGAACAAACCCACCTGGGAAGAGAAGGGTCAGTGGTATTATCAGCGTTATGTTCAGGAATTGCCCACCGTTGGTGAAATGGTGTTCTACGACCGGTCCTGGTACAACCGCGCAGGCGTGGAACGGGTGATGGGCTTCTGCTCGCCCAACGAATATCTGGAATTCATGCGCCAGACTCCGGATCTTGAGCGGATGCTGGTCCGCTCGGGCATTCAGCTTTACAAATACTGGTTCTCGGTCACGCAGCCCGAACAGCAACGCAGGTTCAAAAGCCGCGAGACGGACCCGTTGAAACAGTGGAAACTGTCGCCGATCGACAAGGCCAGCCTTGACAAATGGGACGACTACACCGAGGCGAAAGAGGCGATGTTCTTCTATACTGACACCGCCGACGCGCCATGGACCATCATCAAGTCGAACGACAAGAAGCGTGCGCGCCTGAACACAATGCGGCATTTCCTGTCGACGCTGGACTACCCCGGCAAGAACCATGATGTGGTCCGCGAGCCTGATCCCTTGATCGTTGGACAGGCGCATCACGTCATCCATCGGTCCGAGCACATCCTTGGCAGCGCACTGCACCCTGATGCGCGTTAGTGTCATCCGGGGCTGTTGATTGGCCCCGGACCGAGAGTCTCATCCTGAAATTTCGCTGATCTGGACTTGTCCCGGCCTCGGGCCGGGCATAAGGCTGGGGCGATGAACAAGGTGATGACATATCGCGGCCATTTCCGGGCCATTACCGTGCTGGGCCTACCGTTGGTGGGCGGGCATCTGGCGCAGTTTGCTATCGGTCTGACCGATACCATCATGCTGGGCTGGTACGGGGTCGAAGCTCTGGCGGCTGTAACCCTAGCCAGTAGTTACTACTTCGTGCTGTTTCTGTTTGGGGCCGGGTTCGGCTGGGCGGTGATGCCCATAGTCGCCACCGCCGCCGCCGAGGAGGATGAGACCAGCATCCGCCGCTCGACCCGCATGGGGCTGTGGTTGTCGCTGATCTATGCCGCGTTGATGATGCCACTGCTGTGGTGGTCCTACCCGATCCTGATTGCGTTGGATCAGGACCCCGAGGTCGCCCGGACCGCCGCGCAATATCTGCGGGTCGCGGGCTGGGGCCTGTTCCCGGCGCTGATCGTGATGGTCCTGAAATCCTATTTGGCGGCGTTGGAACGCACGCAGATCGTGCTGTGGATCACTGTGACGGCGGCTGTGGTCAACGGTTTCACCAACTATGCGCTGATCTTCGGCAATTGGGGCGCGCCCGAGTTGGGCGTGATCGGTGCGGCCATCGCTTCGGTCGTGACACAGGTTGTCTCGCTGGTTTTCGTGGTCATCTACGCCGTGCGTGTCTTGCCCGAACACAGCCTGTTTCAGCGCTTTTGGCGCCCGGATTGGGAGTTCTTCTTCAGCGTCCTGCGTCTCGGTGTGCCCATCGGTCTGACCACATTGGCCGAGGTCAGCCTGTTTGCCATGTCGGCAATCATGATGGGCTGGCTGGGACAAGTGCCGCTGGCGGCGCATGGTATCGCGCTGAATCTGGCCTCGGCTACGTTCATGGTGCATCTGGGTCTGTCCAACGCGGCCACGATCCGCGCAGGTAATGCGCTGGGCCGCAAAGACCGGGCACATCTGGAAAAAGGCGCGATTGCTGTGACGGCGATGTCGCTGGTGATGTCGGTGCTGACCGTGATCCTGTTCCTGACCTGCGCCGAGCCGCTGATTTCCCTGTTTATGGAGGCGGATGACCCGCAGCGGTCGCAAATCCTGCTGATCGGAACCGGGTTGCTGGCCATGGCGGCGCTGTTCCAACTGGTCGATGGCGCGCAGGTGATTGCGCTGGGCTTGTTGCGTGGATTGCAGGACGCCAAAGTGCCAATGGTGATGGCAGGACTCAGCTATTGGGTCGTGGGGATTCCGGCCTCGTATTACTTCGGCTTTGTCCAGGGGATGGACGGGATCGGCGTGTGGCTGGGCCTTGTGCTTGGGTTAGCCTTCGCAGCGGTGTTACTGATGGCGCGGTTCTGGATGCGGTCGGTCCGCTCGGTCCCGGTGGCAGGTTAGTCTTTGGTCAGACGATCCGCCTTTTTACGCACCAGAACACTGCGCAGATCGTGCATCGCCAGTAATAGCCGGTCGGTGACATCCTCAAGCTGCGCGTCTGTCGCTTTGGACTGCGCCCACTGAGTCGTTAGGTTTAGGTAGTCCACGGCCCGGTGAATGTCATCCATATCACGCTGTGCCAAAAGGGCTGTGCGGTCCTCGATCCAACGCGTGATAGCGGCCTGGTCGGTCTCGGTCAGGGTGCGCTGCCCCTGCGGCTTGACCTCACCGTTGCGGATGTTGATGACCGCGATCTGGTCCATCTCGATCCGGCGTTGGCGGTTTTCGGTGTCGATCCGAAAAACCGCCGCCCCATTCTCGCGCACGCGAAAGTAATATTCGGGCAAATCCACGGCTCAGAGCCTCCGATCAGGTCAGTGCGGCGCAGAACCGCTGAATGCGGGTGCAGGCCTCGGTCAGCGCAGCGTCCGAGGTTGCGTAGCTGACGCGGAAGTTTGGGGACAGACCGAAGGCAGCCCCGAAAACGACGGCCACGTCGGCTTCTTCCAACAATGCCGTGGCAAAGGCTTCATCAGATGAGATCACCGTGCCTGCCGGAGTAGTCTTGCCGATCAGCCCTGCAATCGAGGGGTAGACATAGAACGCGCCTTCGGGAGTGGGGCAGGATACACCGTCAATCTCGTTCAGCATCCGCACTACCAAGTCGCGGCGGCGTTTGAATGTCTCGGCATTGGGGGCCAGAAAGTCTTGCGTGCCCTCCAGCGCCTCGACTGCCGCCCATTGACTGACGGAGCAGGGGTTCGAGGTCGACTGAGATTGAATCTTGCGCATCGCGGCAATCAACTCGACCGGACCCGCCGCATAGCCGATCCGCCAACCGGTCATGGCATAGGCCTTGGACACGCCGTTGCAAGTCAGAGTGCGCTCATAGAGGCCGGGTTCAACCTCGGCCGGGGTGCAGAACTCGAACCCGTCATAGGCCAGGTGCTCATACATATCATCAGACATGATCCAAACATGCGGATGGCGCATCAGCACATCGGTCAATGCCTTCAGCTCGGCCCGGCTATAGCCCGCGCCCGTTGGGTTGGACGGAGAGTTGAAGATGAACCACTTGGTGTTTGGCGTGATAGCGGCCTCAAGCTGGTCGGCGGTCAGTTTAAAGCTGTTCTCGAGCGTCGTTTCCACAACAACCGGCGTGCCTCCGGCCATTAGCACCATGTCGGGGTAGCTGACCCAATAGGGCGCAGGGATGATCACTTCGTCGCCGTCGTTCATCGTCGCCATCAGCGCGTTATAGAGCGTTTGCTTGCCGCCCGTGCCCACCGAGATCTGCGCAGGCGTATAGTCCAGGCTGTGGTCGCGCTTCATCTTCGCGCAGGCGGCCTGTTTCAGCTCGGGGATGCCATCGGGTGCGGTGTATTTGGTTTTGCCCGCCGCAATCGCGGCAACGGCGGCATCCTTGATGTTCTGCGGCGTGTCGAAATCGGGTTCTCCGGCGCTCAGGCCGATAACGTCGCGTCCCGCGGCCTTCAATTCGGCCGCTTTGGCCGTCATGGCGATTGTAGGCGACGGTTTTACGCGTGACAGTGTCGCAGACAGGAAACTCATGGGGGCCCTCGGTTTGAATGATCAACCTGTCTGTCATAGGGTGCGCCCGAACGACGATCAAGCGATATGAATTGTGGAATTGGAGACCCCGATGAACGACGAAAACGACTGGTACGGCCCGGATTCAGCGACATTCGGCGACCGTCTGGCAGGTGCACGTGAAGCTGCGGGGATGACACAGTCACAACTGGCCCGCAGGTTGGGCGTGAAAAAAGCAACCCTCGCGGATTGGGAAAACGACCTGTCCGAGCCGCGCGCCAACCGCCTGTCGATGCTGGCCGGGATGGTAAATGTCTCGATCATGTGGCTGCTGACCGGGGAAGGCGAGGGTATGGATGCGCCCTCGGAAGCTGAAGAACCCATGCCCGAACTTGTGGATATCGTGGCCGAGCTACGCTCGATCCGGGGCGAGATGCGAGCCAGCGCGGAACGAGCCGCGAAACTGGAAAAGCGTCTGCGACAGATGGCTGAGCAAGTCCAGTGACCGAGCAGCGGGACACGCGGATCAAGCGGTTGAAAATGCGTTCGATGCGCCGGGGCATCAAAGAGATGGACCTGATCCTGTCGGCCTATGCCGATCGCAATCTTGGCAGCATGGATGAGGCGTTGCTGGACCTGTACGACGCCCTGCTGCACGAGAATGATCAGGACCTGTATCAATGGGTGACAGGACAGGTTTCCACGCCCGAGCCGTATGCAGATCTGATTGTGGACATAGCGCAAACCTTTCAAAAGTAAGAGCAAAATCTGCTTAACTGAATATTCGGTTTTTCGATTCATGCTGCCTGAAACGGCGCGATTGAATCGGAGGATCGGATGAGTATGGAAATGCAGGTCTCCGCGCACGGGGCCAAGGGCTTCATGACCAGCTATCTTGAGGCGCTTGCGCTGGTGGAACGGCTGCACCGCCTGCTGCTGGACGTCATCAAGGACGAGTTCGAGCGTGTCGGCGTGCTTGAGATCAACGCCGTGCAAGCCTTGTTGCTGTTCAATATCGGCGATCATGAGGTCACGGCGGGCGAATTGAAAAGCAGGGGCTACTATCAGGGCAGCAATGTCAGCTACAACCTGAAAAAGCTGGTTGAGATGGGCTATATGCACCACCAACGCTGCGAGATTGACCGCCGCTCGGTGCGCGTGCGTCTGACGCCGCGGGGGCGTGAGATCCGCAATATCGTATCCGAACTGTTCGCGCGCCACGCAGGTGGGTTGCAATCACGTGGCGTATTGGAGCTGGAAGGGATTGAGGACATCACCACTTCCCTCCGCCGGGTTGAACGCTACTGGACGGATCAGATCCGCTATATTTACTGATCAGGGCCGGGTGTAGGGCCCGGCATCGGACAGGACCTGGCCTTCAAGCTCGCGGATCAGCTTGCGGGCCATCGCGTCCTCATAGGCTTCGAACCCCACGGCAACCTCGACAAAGGCATCGGGGCCCATAATGACCCACGCATTGTAATAGGCGGACAACTCGCTGATCTGCACGTCGCGCTTGTCCCCAACATTGGCGTCATCCGGGCCGATCACCAGACCGTTGATAGTGATCCCGCTGGCTTGCAGCGCCTGTTTGGCCTCGCGGGGATGGGGTCCAATGTTGTGTTTGCCGTCGCCAGACAGGTCCAGCGTGTGCTTCCAGCACTCAGGTTGTTGCCACAGCAGACCGGCGCCAAACTGCATCGCCGATCCGACCGCCGTTCCCTGCGGCGCCGAGCTGCGCGTCACGGAGTTCAACAGGTCTGAAATACCATCCAATTGTTCCTCGGATCGGATTTCTGTCCAGTCTAGCAACATGCGCTGATGACCGGGCTCACTCCATTCGAATACCGCCAACCGCACCGCAGGGCCAAGGCCCGAAAGAAGGAGTTGCTTGACTTCGGGTCGTTGCAGGGCAGCGGCCAGACCACCAAGCTGCAACCGGTATTCGGTACTATCGACCGAACCAGAGACATCCAGCCCAAGGGCCAGCGCTTGCCTGCACTCAGACATCGCAGGCGTTGCCAAAAGGGTTGCGGCAGCGGCAAGGTAGCGGATCATTTCAACGCATCACCAGATAGCGCGCCGATTTGCAGGCCTTGCAATTCCCGCTCAAGTTTGCGGCGCATGGCGCGCTCGAAATCCTCAAACCCTTGCGCAACTTCCAAAAAAGCGCTGGGGCCATGCAGGACATTGTTCTCGAAAAACGGGATCAGGAACAGCTCACCCTCGAAATCGGCGGCGTTGATGACCAGCCCGTTCACCACGATGTCCTGAAATGGAAAGTGGCGATAGGCCGAGTCTGGTCCGTACCCGTCATTGTTCGACCCATCCCCAGACAGATCGATGGTCTGGAACAGGCAGGGCGGGGCTTGCTGCATCAATGTCGCACCAAAGGCCAGCGCATATCCCATCGCCGTGGCCGACCCGCTGTCGGACCGCACCGACTGTTGCACCGTCGTCGCCGCTGCCAGCAAGTCCGCCCGCGTGCGGATCATCGACCAGTTCAGTATGACGTGCTGCGTGCTGCGCCCGCTCCATTCATAAACGGCCAGCGCCACGGGCATGGGGGACGAGAAAAACGCCTCGGTCACCTCGGGTGCGACGAGTGCTGCGGCCAGGCCCTGCCGTTGCAGCGTGTCTTCGGATGCGTCTACCGAGGTCGATATGTCCATCGCCAAGGCGAGCGCCAGCCTGCAGGTCTCGGCCTGCAGAGGGCTGGCCAGTAAGGCCAGTCCCGCTATTGTCAGCCAGCGGATCACCAGTGGCCGGTGCTTTCCATGCTGGCCCAGGGTTCGGCCGGATCAAGCGCGTCACCGTTTTGCAGCAGCTCGACCGAGATATTGTCGGGCGAGCGCACAAACGCCATGCGCCCGTCACGCGGCGGCCGGTTGATCACGACGCCATTGTCCTGAAGTAGTTGGCATATTTCGTAGATATTATCGACTCCGTAGGCCAAGTGACCGAAATGCCGGCTATCGCTAGGCAATCCGTCGTCGCCATCCCAGTTGTATGTCAGTTCGATCGGGCGATCTTCTTGCCCCGGAGGCGCCATGAAGATCAGCGAAAACCGGCCCTGTTCACTGTCATACCGGCGGGTTTCTTGCAGCCCCAGCAGTTCGTAAAACGCCATGGATTTCTCAAGATCTTTCACACGGACCATGGTGTGGAGGTATGTCAGCCCCATTGCGGTTTCCTTTTTTTGTTCAGGTGATGACAAGCACCTTAGCGCGCTAACATAGTCTGTCGAGAGGTGCGGCGGACACAATTTGGAAAATGCACAAACAAGCGTACATATCGCGGTTCCGGTCGCTGCATTGCCGAGATATAGTGGTCGCCGACTCATTCGATGGAAAGGAAATTTCATGCCGCTGTCCTCTGACCAACTGGCCGAGATCGAAGCGCAAAGGGCGCAATCGCATCAAACGCGTCGTGTTGTGGCTCCGGGGATGGAAGATCATTTGTACACCGCTCATCAAGTCCTGGACCACGGCTTTGTGCGCGTAATCGACTATATGGGCGATGATAACGCGATCTGTCAGGCGGCGCGGGTGTCTTACGGCAAAGGCACTAAGTCGGTGCAGAATGACGAAGGCCTGATCCGCTATCTGATGCGTCACTGGCATTCGACCCCGTTCGAGATGTGCGAAATCAAGTTGCATGTGAAGCTGCCTGTCTTTGTGGCCCGTCAATGGATCCGGCACCGGACGGCGAATGTGAATGAATACTCCGCGCGCTACTCAATCCTGGATCGGGAGTTCTATATTCCCGCGCCCGACCATGTGGCGGCGCAGTCCGAGGTGAATAACCAGGGTCGGGGCGAAGCATTACAAGGTGAAGAGGCCGCGCGGGTTCTGGAGATACTAAAGGCTGACAGCGCCCGGTGCTATGACAATTACGAGGCGATGATCAGTCAGGACGGTCAGCAGGGTCTGGCGCGTGAACTGGCGCGAATGAACCTGCCGGCGAATATCTACACCCAGTGGTATTGGAAGGTGGACCTGCACAACCTGTTCCACTTCCTGCGTTTACGGGCCGACCCGCATGCGCAGTACGAAATCCGGGTATATGCAGATATGATGTGCAAGATCGTCGCCGATTGGGTGCCATTCGCTTACAAAGCCTTTGAAGATTATCGTCTGGGCGCGGTGAATCTGTCGGCACAGATGGTCGACAGCCTGCGGCGGATGCTCGCCGGAGAGGCCGTGACGCAGGAAACCTCGGGCATGACCGCCCGCGAATGGCGCGAGTTCGAAGCGGTCATTCGCGAAAACTAAACGCATATCGTTTGTCTATACGTACTGTCATGAAGCTGTTGCACTGGCTTCATGACTTTTCTTTCCTGTATCCGATACGCGTGCTTGATGTCGTTGCTTGGCGCTCCGGCTTTGGCCAAATCCCCTATTGCTGAGGTGCTGTGTGAGCCGACGTCCCGGTTGCATGACAAGCTGGAACGTCAGTTCGACTCGCAACGCGCAGCCTCTGGGGTGCGCAGCCCTGAGCAGATCATGGAAGTCTGGACTAGCGAGAAAGGTGATTGGACGATGGTTGTCACTTATTCGACCGGCACGTCCTGCATCGTTGCGATGGGTCAAGACTGATTCACGCACGTCGACGCAGATCCGGCGCGCGGTTAACATTGGTCGAACCATTATTGGTCAACGGCCGGAAATTGGCCGTTGCCCTGCTTTGTCTTCCCGTCGGGAGGGGGCCTTACAACGGTTTCAAATCGGCGGCCATCTGGCGACCGTCGCGTCCGTCCTGCAATTCGTATGAGACTTTCTGATTGTCTGCGAGCCCGGTCAGACCTGACCGTTCAACAGCCGAGATATGTACAAATACGTCCTTGCCACCTTCATCAGGGGCAATAAACCCATAGCCTTTAGTGGTATTAAACCATTTCACGGTGCCAGTTGGCATTTCCCGTGTCTCCTTCTACTTACACGTTGTCCCACAAATTGGTGGGGGAAGTGATTGACGCCACCGCCTTTCATCACCGCCGCGCCCACACGCTTCGGCCCGAATTGCGTATTTCGTCTTTTTCAACATTGCACGGTGAAGTAAAAAATCAAGAATTACCGGAACACGTTGGCGAAATTGCCTAAAATTCGCACAAGCACAGGAAGCCCCCGAAAATGCGTCTATATGGACTTAAGAACTGTGACACCTGCCGTAAGGCATTGAAGTCATTGCAGGATGTTGAATTCATCGACGTCCGCGCTGATGGCGTGCCTGAAACAGTGCTCTCAAAGGCTCTTACACATTTCGGCGAGGCTTTGCTCAACACCCGGTCCACGACTTGGCGGGGCCTAAGCGAAGACGAACGCGCGCGTGCACCATTGGAGCTGTTGCGCGATCATCCGACCTTAATGAAACGCCCGCTGATCGAGCGTGACGGGGAGCTTTTTCTCGGCTGGACGGCGGCGACGAAGGCGGCTCTTGGCGTCGGCTGAGCGGATGCTTATCTGCAAGGGCGCAAGCAAGAGGGCGAAGGATGCGTAACGCAGCGATGATTTTGGGTGTGATTGCCGGGCTAATCGGCATGTTGGTCGGCTTTGTCGGCTATGGCTATGTCGAACTGATCGACCGGTTCGGTGAGATCGACGGGTTGGCCGAGCAGGTCGACAACGCGCAACTGATCCAGACGGCCTCAATCCTTGCGCCTCTGCTGGCGATTGCCGGTGGTGCCATGGCCAAGGCGCGGGCACTGGTTGGGGGGCTATTGTTGCTGGTCTCAGCAGGCGGCATGTATTACGCGTTTGGCTTCAATGCCTTTACCATGTTCCCCGTCGCATTTGCCGGGGTGGCGGGGGTCCTCGGGCTGGCCGCAGGTAAACCGGACGAGCCCAAGGCGCATTTCTAGATCATTTTAGGCGCAGGACGCGGTCAATGGAAATCGGGCCTGCGCCGTTGATCACGATGACCAGGAACAGGAAGGTCCACATCACACGCTGATCCATCAAAGTGATGGCGTTGTCGAACAATCCACCCAGTTTCACGCCGTGACCGGCGACATCAACGATGGTCTGGACCCAGACGAACCCGATCATGGCCAGGGCAGCAACGCGTGTCAGAAGACCAACCAGCAGAAGCGCAGGCAGGACGAATTCGGCCACGGTGCCGAAGAAGATCACGATGCGCTGGAAAAAGGTCATCTGGGTGACGTCGTACAAAACGGCTTCAGCCGCTTTGGGGAAGATCTGGCCAAAGGCACCGGCTGACGCCGAGAAGATCGACCCGTCAATCTTCAGGGTGGCCGAGTTCCAGTAATACACAAGCAATACAGCAACAAAAACAAGCCGCGCCAGGGTCGGGGTCAGCCAATTGGCCGAACTGTCGAGCCGTCCCAGGACGTTATTGTGAAGAGAGATCAGGGCAGTCATTATGCCAGCCTTTCGATAGTCACAGAAGTAAGAGCGCCGCCTTGAAGCAGCAGCGCCAGAGTAGCCCCAAGGTCAAACTCGGGGGTGGTTGCAGAGGTGTTTTCAAACGCCTGACCGATCGTCTGACCGGCCATCATCTCTGCAATCCAATCCGCACCACCGGCAGGCAGCAGATGCGGAGCGGGATCATATTCCGGTCGTGTTACTAACACGCCTTCGGCCCCAGCCTGTGGCTTGGGTGCGTTTTCTAGCGTGTTGAAACGCCAGATCGAATAAATCGGCCATTCCGAGCGGATCACCCGCATCGACGGCGCAAATTCAAGCGTGGCCTGCATCACCTCATCAGGCGCAACTGCCAGCGCATCCGCTGGGGCTGGGGTGCTGTCGGCGGCGTGGTAAGACTGACGCAGAGCCAGTTCCAGCCGAGCGATGTCGGGCAGGTAGCCCAGATGCGAAAGCTGCGGCATCCCGGCCAGAAACTCGGGGAATGCTTCGCCATAGAACATCATCATGGGCGAGGTCGGAGGATGCTGACGTAGGAAAATACCCGATAGACCATCCATATTCTGCGTGCCCAGCAGTTTGGTAATCACCGGAAAGGCCTGATGCATTGCCTCGGTCAGCGACACGGCGACGTTGTTGCGAAAGACGCTGAAACGACGTCCCGCAGGGTGTTCCGACGCGTCCACAAGGCCGTCGGGCACCGCCTGTGACGGGTCCAAAAGCGCCGTGTGGAAGGTTGTCTGAGAAACGCTCATGCTGGAACGCGGTCCAAAGCCGCCTGAGCCCTATCGGCCTCGGCGCGCAGTACAGGCCAGTCGGGAACGTCGGTATCCCATTCGATCAAGATGGGCTTGGAGCCGGACTGGTCCAGAGCGTAATCTAACAGCGTCCATACAGGGTCCACAACCTCGCGCCCATGGCTGTCGATCAGCAGGGGGCGACCGTGGTCGTCTTCATCCTCGTCGTGGCCGCCCAGATGAATCTCACCCACTTTGTCCAGCGGATAGGCGTCGATATAGCCTTGCGGCGAGAAATCCAGATTGGTGGCCGACACGAACACATTATTCACGTCCAGCAACAGGCCACAGCCCGTGCGACGCGCGATTTCACGTAGGAAATCAGGCTCGGACCAGGTGCTCTCCTCGAACGCCAAATAGCTGGAGGGGTTTTCCAGCAGCATCTGCCGCCCGACAACCTCTTGCACCTGATCAATATGCTCACAAACCCGGTCCAAAGTTGCGTCGGTGTAGGGCAGGGGTAGCAGGTCGTTCAGGAAATGGCTGTCATGGGTCGACCAGGCCAGATGTTCCGAAAAGCTGGCAGGGTTCAGCCAGCCAACCAAATGTTTCAACCGGGCCAGATGATCGGGGTCCAGCGGGGTTTCGCCGCCAATGGACAGGCCGACACCGTGGACAGAGATGGGGAATTGTTCGGACAAATGGCGCAGTTGCGCCAGCGGGCGTCCGCCATCGCCCATGTAATTCTCGGCATGGATTTCCAGCCATGCCACCGGGTGCGCGTGATCCAGAATTTGCTGAAAATGCTGGGGCTTATATCCGACACCCGGCGCGGCGGGCAGTCTGTTTGAACGAATAGCATTGACCAGCATCGTTATAGTCTCCGGTTCACGACAAAGAGGCGGGCGACAAGGCCCGCCCCTTCGGTTTTCCTAAGCGCGGGCTTATGCCGGCAGATCGCGGTCCAGCGGCTCCAGCGAGCCTTTGCGGTCCGAACCGTCTGCGGTTTTAGGCAGCTCGATATCGGCGCAAGTGCCTGCGTCGACCAGAGTCCAGGCATTGCCCTGATAATCAACGGTCGAGGTACCGGCGCAGGTGGTGCCGGGGCCTGCGGCGCAATCGTTTTCGCCTGCCAGCGAAACGCCATAGCATTTCTCTTTGGCTTGTGCGGTTGCGGTGGTGGCCATGCCCGATACGGCGGCTGCAACGGCGCTTGCGATAACGAGGGACTTAGCTGTGTTCGACATCTCGGTAATCCTTTTGGTGACTGCGTATGTCTGTGTTGACAATGACAAAGGTAGTCGTTCAGAGGCGACAGTTAAATTCACGAGCCCGTGTCTCACAACCCCGTCAGGCACTGTCATGCCCTCTTGTAGGTTAACATATTGTTTTTGAAATCGAAAATGGAAAATATTTCAATCCGGCCCCTGTTTTAGGGCCGGATCGCAGGCGAATTGACGCCGAATGTTACAGCAGATCGGGGGGGGTCGCCGCCTTGGATAGCTCAATTGTTACAGCCTCAAGTGATTGAACCTGTGTTTGTTTTTCGCCAAGACGGCGCACGCTGACGGTGCGGTCTTCGACTTCGCGGTGACCGACGGCCAAAATCACGGGCACTTTACCGACAGAATGCTCGCGGACCTTGTAGTTGATCTTTTCGTTGCGGATATCCGCTTCGGCCCGAACCCCGGCGGCTTTGAGCGTTTCCACCACTTCGGCCACATAATCATCCGCCTCGGAAGTGATCGAGGCCACGACAACCTGACGCGGGGCCAGCCAGAACGGCAGCTTGCCGGCGTGCTCTTCGATCAAGATACCGATGAAACGTTCAAACGAGCCCAGCGTTGCCCTGTGCAGCATGAACGGACGGTGCTTGGCACCGTCTGCGCCGATGAAGCTGGCATCCAGACGTTCGGGCAGATTGGGGTCAACCTGCAGCGTGCCGCATTGCCAGGTCCGGCCGATGGCGTCGGTCAGGGTGAATTCCAGCTTAGGTCCATAGAACGCGCCTTCGCCTTCGAGGATCTCATAGTCGTACCCGGCCGCCTTGCAGGCATCACCAAGAGCCTTTTCCACCAGATCCCAGCTTTCATCAGACCCGATGCGCTTTTCCGGGCGGGTGGATAGTTTAATCGTCCAGTCGTGGAAGCCCAGATCGGCATAGACCTTGGATAGGAAGGCAATGAACTTTGCGGTCTCGGATTCGATCTGATCCTCGGCACAGAAGATATGGCCGTCATCCTGCGTGAAACCGCGCACCCGCATGATCCCGTGCAGCGCGCCCGAGGGTTCATAACGTGCGCAAGACCCGAACTCGGCCATGCGCAGGGGCAGGTCGCGATAGGATTTTAGACCCTGATTGAACACCTGCACGTGGCAGGGGCAGTTCATCGGCTTCAGCGCGTTGATCGCCTTTTCACGGGCATGTTCTTCATCCACTTCGACGATGAACATGTTTTCCTGATATTTGTCCCAGTGACCCGAGGCCTCCCACAGTTTGCGGTCGACAACTTGCGGAGTGTTGACCTCGACATAGCCGTCGCGTTCCTGCATTCGGCGCATGTAGTCCTGAAGGGTGGTGTAGATTTTCCATCCGTTCGGATGCCAGAAGATCTGGCCGGGGGCCTCTTCCTGCATGTGGAACAGGTTCATCTCGCGGCCCAGCTTGCGGTGGTCGCGTTTGGCGGCCTCTTCCAGCATGTGTAGGTGGGCTTTCAGCTTTTCCTTGCCGGTGAAAGCCACGCCATAGATCCGCTGCAACATCGCGCGGTCGCTGTCGCCGCGCCAATAGGCGCCCGCGATGCTCATCAGTTTGAACGCATCGCCGGGCAGTTGGCCGGTGTGCTGCAGGTGCGGACCTCGGCACAGGTCCTGCCAGTGGCCGTGCCAATACATCCGCAGCGGTTCATCACCCGGAATGGCTTCGATCAGCTCGACCTTATAGGGCTCGTTATTGGCCTTGTAGAATTCGATCGCGCGGTCGCGGTCCCAGACCTCGGTGGTGACGGGGTCGCGCTTGTTGATGATCTCTTTCATCTTTTTCTCGATGAGGCCGAGATCTTCGGGGGTGAAGGGTTCCTCGCGGTCAAAGTCATAGTACCAGCCATTGTCGATCACGGGGCCGATGGTGACTTTGGTCGCGGGCCAGATTTCCTGCACCGCCCGGGCCATGACATGCGCCAGATCGTGACGGATCAGCTCATTGGCCTGCTCTTCATCTTTCATGGTGTGGATGGCGATTTGGGCGTCGGACTCAATAGGCCATTGCAAGTCCCAATGCTTGCCGTCGACCGTGGCCGAGATTGCCTTTTTGGCCAGCGAGGTCGAGATATCGGCGGCCACCTGCGCGGGTGTTACGCCTGCGTCATAGGAACGTGCATTGCCATCGGGGAAGGTGAGAGAGACGGATTTCGAATCCAGGGCCATGTTGGCTCTCCTCGTCGGTTTGGCGCCCACTGAACGCCCGGTTGCGGGTTATTTGCGTCTGGCTGCTTTGGCAGGTGGTGGGGATTGTGTCAAGTGCGGGAGCGAGGGACGCTGCCCCTCGCGCACCCCGGGATATTTTTAGCCAGATGAAGGTCGGATCGGGGAATTGCGGTTGGGGTTGGGACGTGCATGATGTTGACAAAGCAAAGAGGGTTTTATGGTAGAGGCTGAATTTCTGGAGACCGCGCAGGGGCGGCGATTGGCGTATCACAAAAGTGAGGGGTCTGGGCCCACGGTCGTTTTTCTTGGCGGGCTGAAGTCGGATATGGAAGGCACCAAGGCGGTGCATCTTGAAGCATGGGCAAAGGCACGTGGGCAGGCGTTTTTGCGGTTCGACTATTCGGGGCATGGGGAGAGTTCCGGTACGTTTGAGGAAGGCTGCATTGGCGATTGGCATGAGGATACCGTTGCCGCGGTCAAGGCGCTGACCGAAGGGTCCTTGATTGTGGTCGGGTCGTCCATGGGTGGCTGGCAGGCGTTGTTGTTGGCAAAGGCAATGCCGGAACGAATTGTCGGGATGGTTGCAATCGCTGCCGCGCCGGACTTTACCGAAGATGGCTATTGGGCCTCGTTCAGCGATTCACAGAAGGCGGCTCTGGAGACGGTGGGGCATGTGGAATTGCCCTCGGATTACATGGAGCCTTACATCATTACCAAGCGCATGATCGAAGATGGGCGCACGCGATTGGTTCTGCGCGATCCGTTGGCTTTGCCATTTCCCGTGCGATTTTTGCAGGGCACGGCGGATACAGCGGTGTCAATCGAGACGGCTGTGCGGTTGCTGGACCATGCCAGTGGACCGGATATGCGGTTGCTGTTGGTCAAGGATGCGGATCACAGATTCTCGGACGGGCCTTGCCTGGAGATCATCGAACGCGCCGTGCTTGATGTGCTTGCCCCCGAATGACCCGGTTGGTTCTGCGTTTCATTGTCGTGCTGGCAGCTCTGGGCGGCCTGATCTTCTGGTTGGGGCCGCGCGAAGAGGTTGACCTTCATCCCACGTTTGAGCCGCGCAAATTTGGCGAGGGGGTGCAGGTCTATTTCGAGAGTGTCGAATCCGCCTTCGAAGACATCGTTCCCGGTGTCGAAAAGCGGGTGATCTGGCAAGAGGGATTCAAGGAACAGCGAACACCGGTGTCGATCCTTTATGTTCACGGATTCTCGGCCTCATCCGAGGAAATCCGCCCGGTGCCGGATCTGTTGGCAGAGGCGTTGGGTGCCAATCTGGTCTACACGCGTCTGCAAGGCCATGGTCGCAGCGGTACGGCCATGGCTGAGGCGACGGCCTCGGGTTGGATGTTGGACATGGTCGAAGGTCTGGCTGCGGCACGCGCGGTTGGCGACCGGGTGGTTGTGATCTCGACCTCGACTGGGGGGACGCTGGCTGCGGCTGCCGCGCTGGATGCCGAGATGGTGCAGGGCGTCGGCGCGATGATCTTTGTTTCGCCGAATTTCGGGGTCAATACGCCGGGGGCTTGGATACCCGGCCTGCCCTGGGCACGGCAGTGGTTGCCGCTGTTGATGGGGGAAACCCGCGATGTGTCTGATACCGACCCGGAGCGGAACAAATACTGGTCGCTGAGCTATCCGTGGGAGGCCGTTGTTCCCATGACCCGGCTGGTCGATGTGGTGAACGCGCAGGATTTTGCGCAAGCACAGGTTCCGGCGCTGTTCTGGTTCTCGGATGACGATCAGGTGGTACGACCGGATCGGACTCATGAAGTGGCGCAGGCGTGGGGCGGGCCTGCGACGGTTCATCTGGTTACGATGGGAGCAGATGACGATCCTGCGTCGCATGTTGTGGCCGGGCGGCTGATGTCGCCGGGGCAGACCGAAGTCACCGTGGATGGCATGCTCGCGTGGCTACGCTCGGTGGGGATCGAATAGCGATGCGTAAACCGGCCAGTATGTGGAGCCTTGAGACGCTGGGCCGGGTGCGCTTGTCGCGGCATTTCTTCATGCGGGACTTCCTGTATTCCGAAATCGGGAATTTTCATGGGATACAGAACATCCCCGAAAAACCTGATCTAGCCATCGAAACGGGGCGCGCTTTTTGCCAAACCCTGCTGGACCCTTTGGAAGAGACCTTTGGGCGCGTCGCCGTACGCTCGGGTTATCGCGCGCCGTCGCTGAACCGGTTCGGCAACGAAAACAAACTGAACTGTGCCCGCAATGATAACCCGATGGAATGCCATATCTGGGATCGGGGCACGGGCGAGAACCGGATTGCGGGGGCTTCGATCGTGATTCCGTGGTTCGCGGATCAATATGGAACCGGGCGCGATTGGCGCGATATTGCGTGGTGGATGCATGATCATCTGGACTATTCCGAGATCTGGTTCTTTCCCAAGCTCTGCGCGTTCAATCTGGTCTGGAGACCCAATCCGCATCGCCGGATCGATAGCTATATCGCGCCACGCGGATGCCTGTTGCGGGCTGGGGCGGAACCTGATGAACCACGGGACAAGCGGCAGGCGCGCTATGCGGATTTCCCACCCTTTCGGGGCATCGACTATCCTTGAACTTTCCCTTGCCCGGGTGCTGGAAAACACTCATCCTGCAGGGAAAGTTGATTATTGTGGAGGCTCTGTTGATTGAGCCGTTGGTTTTACTGCCCGGTTTCATGTGCGATGCGCGCCTGTTCGGGGCTCAGATTTTGTACCTGTCTCATTACCGCGCGGTGACGGTTGCGCCCCTGTCGGTCGGCGAACGGATAGAAGAGATTGCCTCAGGCTTGCTGGACCAGTTGCCGCATCGGTTTGCATTGGGCGGCTTCGGCATGGGCGGGGTTGTGGCGCTTGAGATCGCGCGCCGCGCGCCGGACCGGGTCTCCCGGTTGTGCCTGATTGCGACCGATGCACAGGCCGATACCCCTCAGATCGCGGCGGGACGTGAAGAGTTGATCGTTGGGGCAAAATCCGGGCGGCTTGAGGATGTGATGACTCGCATGATCGGTTCGGACACATTGGCGGCGGGGCCGGAGCGGGTGCCCGTCCTGAACGAAGTGATGGCCATGGCCATTGATCAAGGGCCGGATATGTTCGAACGGCAAATGCGAGCCATGCAGCGCCGACCGGACCAGCAAGGGGGGTTGCGGCATATCAACGTGCCAACTCTGGTTTTGTGTGGGGCCCATGACCAAATCACTCCAGTGCGCAAACATAGTTTCATGGCTGAGATGATCCCGAATGCCGAACTGCGTGTGATCGAGGAGGCGGGCCATATGGTGCCGCTCGAGGCCCCCGCCGCGGTGACCGAAGCCTTGGAGGCTTGGCTGAACATTCCGGCGCGTTTGGCCTACTTGTAGAGGGCTGCGCGCTCGGGTTTCGATAGGACGGTCGGTTTCGCCGACGTTTCCCCGGTGTAGGCATCGAAGAAAGGCGTGTTCTTCCAACTGCCAGACAAACGGGACTTCAGCGCGCGCGTCACCAGACCAATTGCCGCAGGGCCCAAGCCTTCATGCGCTTGCTTTCCGCCGGGGCGAGGAACAAAGCCGCGTGTACGTACGGGCCCTAGGTCGCTTGGGTCCGGGATGCGGTTCACGATGAACCCGGCGAAGGGAACTTTCGGTGTACGTGAAGTGGTGGCCAGCGGGGCGTTGCAGCAACTGGCGTACCAGCGCAACATCCCTTTGGGGCTGAGCTGCATCAGCGCAAGGTGTTCTGCGCCGTGTTCAAAAACGATCTCCTCGGGCAGCATTTGCAGCACGTCGACCGGGCCAGGGGCAGGGTCGGGTTGTCCAAAATAAAGCTGCGCGGCCCGGCAATCGTGGCAAAAGCATTCCACATGTGTGTACGAAGCGACCCCTGCGGCTGAAATGCGCCCACTCAAAGCACCGCAGGTGCAGGCGAAGGTAGTGTCCTTGGCCGGGCTTTGAACCATGCGCCTCAGGCGACTTTGTTCTTGTTGGCGGCCCGGCGGCGCGGTTTGCGTGTGTTGGCGTTCATGAAGTCGATCACCAGCGGGCGGATATTGTCGCGCCAGCTGCGGCCCGCAAAAATACCGTAGTGCCCCGCGCCGGGTTCCACATGGCTGGCCTTTTTCGCATCGGGCAGACCGGTGCAAAGATCAAGGGCCGCGATACATTGGCCAGGGGCCGAGATATCGTCATTCGCGCCCTCAACTGATTTTACCGCGACATCGGTGATCTTGCCTATATCCACCTTGTGCCCGGCCACCACAAATTCATTCCGCGCAATTTCGCGGTTTTTGAAGATGCGTTCGACGGTAGACAGGTAGAACTCGGCCGTCATGTCCATCACTGCCAGATACTCATCGTAGAAACGGTTGTGCGCGTCATGATCCGAGGCCTCGCCCCGCATGACACGCTGGATCTGGTCGGTGAAGGCCTTGCTGTGGCGCTCTCCGTTCATCGACATGAACGAGGCCAACTGCAACAGGCCGGGATAGACCATGCGGCCGACGCCTTTGTACTTAAAACCCACACGCTGGATCATGGTTTCTTCCAACTGACCCATTGTAACGCGGCGGCCAAAATCGGTGACATCTGTCGGGGTCGCGTCGGGATCCACCGGCCCACCGATCAGGGTCAGTGTGCTGGGTTGGGCTTTGGGGTCGACCTCGGCCAGATAGGCGGTGGCTGCCAAAGTCAGCGGGGCAGGTTGACACACAGCAACGACATGGGTGTCCGGCCCAAGCTCTTTCATGAAATCGACAAGGTAGAGGGTATAATCCTCGACGTCGAACTTGCCTTCGGACACGAGGATATCGCGCGCATTATGCCAGTCGGTGATGTAAACTTCGCAATTGACCAGCAGGCTTTTGACTGTCGAGCGCAGCAGCGTGGCATAGTGGCCCGACATCGGCGCAACCAGCAACACCTTGCGGGGCTGTTCCTCACGACCATTGACGCGGAAATGGATCAGGTCGCCAAATGCACGCTCGACCACCGGTACGATATCGACAAGGTGGTCCTTGCCATCCTCGCAGGTGAACGTGCGAATGCCCCAATCCGGTTTGACGACCATGCGCTGGAACGTCCGCTCGGTCACTTCGCCCCAGGCGGCCATCATGCCGAACACAGGGTTGGGCACCATCGAGAAAGCCGGGTAGGAGGCCATCGCGCTTGCGGTTGCACCCATCCATTGATTGGTGTTGCGCATGGTTTCCATCAGATCATAGGTCATCATGTAGCGCATCGGGCGAACCTCCTTGAGTGTCAGCCCGAAATTTCGGACCATTCGTCGCTTTGCGCTGCGGCTGCCGCGACGTTATTCTGCATAGCAGAAAGATTACGGGGGAATTGTTAAAATGACAACAAGTGAAGACCAGGCGCAGGAATTGTCCGCAGAACATCTTGAACGGCTTAAAGAAAATATGAACAAAGTCGAAGAGCTGTCGAAGCGGCTGGTCGAGGTCATGGCCGGGAAGAAGGCGCATTCCCCCGCGTTGGACGGCCCGAATCAAGAGCTTTTCGCAAAAGCAGCAACGGCATATATGGCCGAGGCTTGGCAAAATCCCGCCAAGCTGTTGGAACACCAGATTGCCTATTGGAGCAAGTCTGTCATGAACTTTGCCGAAGCGCAGCAGGCGCTGACAACGGGCGAAGTTGAGGGGGCGGCACCAGTAGCCAAAGACAAACGTTTTGCCAATCCGCTTTGGGAGACTAACCCTTATTTCCGCTTCGTCCGCCAGCAATACCAGACAAATGCCGATGCGATTTCAGAAGCAGTGGCCTCGGTCGATGACATGGATGCCAAAGACAAGCAGCGTCTTCACTTTTTTTCGCAACAGATCATCAACATGATGTCTCCGACAAATTTTCTGGCCACAAACCCCGATGCGCTGGAAAAAGCGGTGGAGACTGAAGGTCAGTCGCTGATCAAAGGGCTGGAGAACCTTGTTTCCGATCTGGAGGCCAATGATGGCGAGATGGTTGTTCGACTGGCGGATGACAGCGCCTTTGAAGTGGGCGGCAATATCGCCACGACACCGGGAGAGGTGGTCTATCGCAACCGGTTGATGGAGCTGATCCAGTACAAACCGGCAACCGAGACAGTGCATGAAACGCCGATTGTCCTGTTCCCGCCCTGGATCAACAAATTCTACATTCTGGACCTCAAGGCCCAGAACAGCCTGATCAAATGGGTAACAGAGCAGGGCTACACCCTATTTGTCGTCAGTTGGGCAAATGCGAACGCGTCCCACGCCGAAATCGGCATGGGGGACTATATCGAAGAAGGTTACCTGACCGCGATCGAGCAGGTGAAGGACATTTGCAAGGTCAAGCAAGTCAATGCGGTCGGCTATTGCATCGCGGGCACCACACTAAGCCTGACGCTTTCGCTGTTGAAGCAGCGCGGGGACAAGTCGATCAAGTCGGCCACGTTCTTCACCACACTGACCGATTTTGGCGAACAGGGAGAGTTCACCCCGTTTCTGCAAAACGACTTCGTCAACGGCATCGAAGACCAGATCGGTAAGGATGGCGTGCTAAAAGCCTGGGTCATCGGGCGAACCATGTCCTTCCTGCGCTCGAACGACCTGATCTACGGCCCCGCAATCCGCAGCTACATGATGGGCGAAACACCTCCGGCGTTTGATTTGCTTTACTGGAACGGAGATGGGGCCAACCTGCCGGGCCGCATGGCGGTCGAGTATTTGCGTGGGCTGTGTCAAAGCAATGATTTTGTCACCGACGGGTTTGAACTGCTGGGGCACAAGCTGCATATCCGGGATGTCGACGTTCCGTTAATGTCAATAACCTGCGAGACTGATCATATCGCGGCCTGGAAAGACTGTTACCGCGGCGTGCAGCAGATGGGCTCGCGGTCGAAAACTTTTGTGGTATCGGAATCGGGTCATATCGCAGGCATCGTGAATCCGCCCTGCAAAAAGAAATACGGGCATTACACCAACCCGGACATGCAACTGGACGCTGACAGCTGGATGAAGGATGCCAATTTCCATGAAGGGTCCTGGTGGCCGCTTTGGGAAGCGTGGTTGAGAAAGCGGTCCGGCAAGCAGATTCCGGCGCGTGAGCCGGGCGATTCGAACCACCCGTCTCTGTGTCCCGCGCCCGGTACCTATGTTTTGGCCAAAGCAACTGATTGATTAATAAGGGAATCCGAAGTATTTTCTGCGTTGCAGCAAAAAAATCTTGCAATGCTGCGATGCAGCAATCATATTGTCCTCAAGCTGATGAAAACCGGGGCGGGCCCGGTTCGGCAAAAAGGATTTGGACAATGGCAAAGACCCCTGACTTCACCGCGACCCTGAAAGACATCATGGGCGCATTCCCCGTTGACACTTCCGCTCTGGAAGGTGCCTTCAAGTCGACCGCAACCCTGAACGAAAAACTGTCGGGTGTTGCTCTGGAAGCTGCAGAGAAATCGGCAGAAATCTCGAACAAATGGACCAAAGACACTCTGGCCAAACTGACCGAGATGTCGAAAGCAAAGGCAGAGCCTGCCGACTACGCAAAAGCCGCAACCGACTTCGCAAGCGCGTCGGCTGAAGTTGCCGCTGAAAACCTGGCTGCTTTCGCTGAAATCGCGAAAAAAGTTCAGAGCGAAACCGTCGAGCTTCTGATGGCTGCCGGTAAAGACGCTGCAGAAGACGCAACTGCTGCTGTCAAGAAAGCCACCAACGAGGTGACTGCTGCTGCCAAGAAAGCAACAGCTGCCAAGTAAGTAAGGCCGCGAGGCGCACCCATTCCTCCCATCTGGTGCAATCGCGTTGGGCAGGTCGAAAGACCTGCCCTTTCTTTTTGTTCTGCACTCGCATAATCTCTGCTGCAACGCATCATCCTTGGGGAGGGTTAACGGTGTCAGAACAAGAAAAACCGTTGCTGATCAAACGCTATGCCAGCCGTCGGCTGTATAACACTGAGACCAGTGACTATGTCACGCTGGAAGATATCGCGGTATTTATTCGCGACGGGCGTGAAGTGCAGATCATTGATCTGAAAACCGGGGACGACCTGACCCGGCAATATCTGCTGCAAATCATTGCGGAACATGAAAGCCGGGGCGAAAACGTGCTGCCGGTGAACGTGCTGAACGATCTGGTCCGCAGTTACATGCTGCCGGGAGGTGGAATGATGCCGCAGTTCTTGCAAAGCTCGTTCGATATGCTGCGCGAAAGCCAGTCCAAGATGATGGAAAACATGAACGCCATGAACCCGATGTCCCAGATGCCCGGGTTCGAGGCGATGCAGGCGCAGCAACAGGCTTTTCTGAAGGCGATGACCGGCGGATTGTCTGGCCAGTGGTCTGGCCCCGACAAGGAAGATGAAGCCAAATCCGAACCGAAAGAAGATCTGGACGACATCAAAAAGCAGCTTGCCGAGCTTCAGCAGAAACTATCCAAACTGAACTGAACCTGCCATGCGCTGGGTGCTGACGGGCGTTGTGCTGTGTTGGGCAACGCTCGTTTATGCGCAAGGGCAGTTTTCTGAGCCGTGGTCGCCGATCTGCACGCTTGGGTCTGCTGCGGATGATGGTAGCGCAGATATCCGTGCCCGCGAAATACTGGATGCGGCTGAACCGCCATGGCGCGCAATCGGACGAGTCAATTTTGCCAGCAGGGCCCAGCGATCTCATTGCACCGGCGTTTTGGTCGCGGATGATCTGGTTCTGACCGCCGCGCATTGCCTTTACAATGCCGCGCGTCAGCGCTGGATCCCGCCATCCAGTATCCGCTTTGCTGCTGGGTATCAGCGAGGGGAGGCCTCCGCGGTCTCGACCGCCAAGCGCTATGTCCTGCCCGAAGGCCAAGGCACTGCATTCAATTACGGACCTGAACTGGATTGGGCGGTGCTTGAACTGGAGAACCCGATTGGCCGGACGTTGGGTTCTTTTCCTCTGACAGAGCAGGATATGTTGACCGGATCGGTCGCGGGTTATGCTGGGGTGCGGCCGCATGTCCTCAGCCGTGCGAACCCATGTCCGGTTGTTCGGCGGACTGATGCGCTGATGACCGCGCGTTGCCCTGTAATGATGGGGGATTCCGGCGCGCCCTTATTGATTGACACGCCATCGGGGCTGGCTGTGGCTGGTGTCTTATCGCGCGTCGCCGCAACCCCCGAAGGGATCGCGGCGCTGTTTGTGTCCAGTCGAGTTGTCTACGTACCCTCGCGCTGACGCTCAGGTGCCGAACGCCATCTCGGGGGCGGTGACCTCGCCGACCGAGGCCAGCAGGATGTCAGCAATCACGTCCAGCTCTTCCCGTGTCAGGCGGACGGGCAGGCGCACATCGCACGCTTTCATCAGCATCTCGCGTGTTTGGGGAAGATCGACCTGCTCGGGCAGAAACTGCCAGTTCCAGAAGGCGCGGGCGTTGTCCTCGCTCAGACCAAAAACCTGAACCTTGACGCCCCGCGCCTCGGATGCTGCGGCAAAGGCGCGGATATCATCATCGCTCAGGTTCACCAGGTTGAACTGGATCGAATCCGGTGCACGTTGTTCCGGCGCAAGCGGGGCAGGGACGTTGATATAAGGCGAGGTGTTCAATCGGTCGGCCACGTAGTCGTGATTGGCGAGCCCGTCTTTGACGCGGCGCGCCAGCTCAGGGATCTGCGGCCGGATCACGGCGGCGCTGAGGTTGCTCATCCGCAAATTATACAGCGGCAATTGGTTCTGCCAGCGAGAAAAGGCTTGCTCCAATTCGGGCGAGTTGTCGCCATGCGGGCCTTTGTGTTTTTTCCAGTTATGCTCATACGCGCCCGACATGATCACGGCGCGGGCCACCAGGTCGGCGTCGTCCGTGATCAGGATACCACCTTCACCTGCGTTGATCATTTTGTAGGACTGGAATGAGAAACA
The DNA here is from genome assembly GCF_056531925.1 of Ruegeria sp. J8. NCBI lineage: Bacteria > Pseudomonadati > Pseudomonadota > Alphaproteobacteria > Rhodobacterales > Roseobacteraceae > Ruegeria > Ruegeria sp. J8. The sequence goes on along the minus strand of NZ_JBQFMR010000002.1, from coordinate 369,573 downwards.
GCCGACCTTGCCAATCGTGCCGATATTACGCCCATGCCAGGTGGTGCCCAGCGAATGGGCCGCGTCCTCGATCACGGGAATATCGCGCGCATCGCACAACGCCATGATTGCGTCCATGTCGGAAGTATGCCCGCGCATATGGCTGATGATGACGGCCTGAACGCTGTCCAGCTTGTCCTCGAAATCGGCCATGTCGATGCGATAATTCTCGCCCACTTCGCACAAAACCGGAATGCAATCCGCATGGACGACCGAGGAGGGCACCGCCGCAAAGGTAAATCCGGGGATCAACACCCGCGCATCCCGCGGCAGGCCCAACGCCTTGAGCGACAGGAACAAGGCCGCCGAGCAGGACGATACCGCCAGCGCGTATTTCGACCCCAAGAGGGCCGCGAACTCACTTTCCAGTAGCGAAACCGGCGCATCCTGTGGCGCGGTATAGCGAAACAGGTCGCCCGATTGCATCAAGGCGTCGATGGCCTCGCGCGCAGCGGCAGGGATGGGTTCGGCGTCATGAACGTTAGGAGGAAGCGTCATATTTGATTTTCCCAAATTCTATCTTTGGAAAAGATAAAGCTAAAAGAACTTCAATCCAAGCCCCTACGTGACCATGCCGCGAAATTTCACCGAACTGTTGTATTTGAAGGCAATTGCATCCCGACCGCCGGATTGCGTCTTGCATCCGTAGGGGAACCCGGGTGGCAATGGGACAATCTAAACATTGCATTTCACGGTCCGGGTTGTTGCCATCATGCTTGCTAGACTTGCTTTTTCACTGTCCATTCTCGCTCTGCCAGCTCATGCGCAATACGTCCTGTCCGACGGAACCGAAGTCGCGCCGCTTGAGATGTTTCAGGAATGCGACGTCTGCCCCGAGATGGTTGCCTTGCCGCTTGGTGAATTTACGATGGGGGGTCCGATCGGTGACTCGATTGATGGGCTGGTCATGCTCGATGGCAAATTGGCCTTGGTCGAGGTCGGGCATCCGGCCATTGGTAAAGATGAACGTCCGCTACACCCCGTTGAAATAGATGTTCCCATCGCCATGGGGCGCAACGAAGTCACGTATGATCGATGGATGGCCTGTGTCCACGATGGCGGGTGCGGCGGTTATACTCCTGACAATGTGATCTTAAAACTCAATGATGAAGAAAAGCATGTCAGGATCCCTGTGTATGGTAACCATCCTGTCGTGAAGGTGTCCTATCTGGACGCGCAGACCTATGTCGAATGGCTAAACGAAAAGATAGGTGTCCAAGCTTATCGTTTGCCGACAGAGGCAGAGTGGGAATATGCGGCTCGAGCCGGGACGCAGACGCGTTTTGCGCAAGGGGATGAGCTTACGTCCGAGCAAGCGAACTTCTACGGCCTCGGAACGGAACGCCTAAGCGGTGTTCCCCGCCCAGATTTACTCTCTCGGATGCTGCCTGTTCCGGTGGATGAATTGGATGCGGCCAACGCATGGGGTGTGCGACATATGTCTGGGAATATCAATGAACAGACGCGGTCCTGCTACACCAGTGAATACGCTGGCTGGTCCACCTCAAGTGAGTGGTTACGCCAAAGCGACGTTGAGAGTTGCAAGCGCGTATATCGCGGAGGTGCATTCAATACGGGAATGGACGCAGTCCGAGTAGCGTCTCGAGGCTCGGGACCGGAAAATCATCGCAGCCAGTATTCCGGTTTTCGCATCGTTCGTCAAATGAACTGAATTTGCCGCGCTGGCCAAATTTTTTGAGTATTTCGCGAAACGGATACATCTTGGCACACTTACGGTGCCCATTACTTGTAGCGCCTGCCAAACAGAGTTGAGTGTACTTTGACGCGCAAAAATTCGAGTTTTGGTTTTGGGCTCACAATCCCAGCCGATCCCTTAGCGCAAACCACGTCATTGCCAGCACCAGCAGGGGGCTGCGCAGGGAGGGGCCTCCGGGGAAGGGCAGGGCGGGGACGCGCGCCATGGTGTCGAAGCCTTCGGCCTGTCCCTGAATGGCCAGCGCCATCAATTGCCCCGCATGGGTGGCAGTTCCGACCCCGTGACCAGAGTAGCCCGAGGCTGACAGGATATTGGGCGCAACCCGCGCCAGATACGGCATCCGCCGCATGGTGATCGCCAGCGTGCCGCCCCAGGCATAGTCGATTTTGACGTCGCGCAGATACGGGAAAATCTCGACCATCGGCTTGCGGACCTTGGCGGCGATATCCGCAGGGAAGCGGTAACCATAGCTTTCGCCGCCACCAAATAGCAGCCGGTTGTCGGCGCTGAGGCGGAAATAGTTCACCACGAATTTCGTATCGGCCACCGCTACGTCTCGGGTCAGAACACGGGCAGCATCTGTGCCTAAAGGCTCAGTCGCAGCGATGAAATTGTTGATCGGCATGACCCGCGCAGCGACCTTGCTGTTCAGGCCCCCCAGATATCCGTTGCAGGCCAGAATGACGTGATCGGCAGTGACCTTGCCCTGCGCGGTGTGGATGATGGCGGGCGAGGTTTCCTCGACTCCCGTCACCTCGGTGCCCTCATAAATCCGCACGCCTGCCTTGGCCGCCGCCTGCGCCAGTCCAAGCGCGTAGTTCAGCGGATGCAGATGCGCCGCACCCATATCCAGATAGCCTCCGCGATAGGCGGGCGAGGGGCACAGACCGTGGCCCGCGCCTTCGTCCAGCAGCTCCATCTGGTCATAGCCATAGCGGTCAGACAAGTGAGCCGCGTGATCGTGCAATTCCTGCTGTTCTCCGCTGGACAGGCCTAGAACGGCAACGCCCGGTTTCAGGTCGCAGTCGATCTGGTGTTTCGCAATCAGCGATTTGACCAGTGCCTTCGCATCCTCGGCAAGATCCCACAGCTTCACCGCATCGTCATCACCAACCAGCCGCTCAAGGTCTTCCTGATCCATCCGTTGTGCGCTGCCCAACTGACCGCCATTGCGGCCCGACGCACCGAAGCCCACACGATGCGCCTCAAGCAGCACCACGCTGAACCCGGCCTCGGCCAGATGCAGCGCTGCGGACAGGCCAGTATAGCCGCCGCCGACCACGCAGACATCCGCCTTTTCATTGCCAGTCAGCGCGGGAAACCTGTCGATAGGATTGACCGTGGCCGCGTACCAGCTGGCTGGATATTCAGCCTTGCGGTCGTTGGAATAAAGCAGGTTCATCGCAGTTCAGACATTCATCAGCAGATGCTCACGCTCCCACGGAGAGATAACCTGCAGGAACTCTTCATACTCGGCGCGTTTGACGATGCCATAGACGCGGGCAAACTCGGGGCCTAGAACCTCATGCAAGGCGGTCGCTTCATCGAATAGGTCCAGAGCATTGCCCATGACCTGCGGGATATCGCCGTCGCCTTCGTAAGCGTCGCCATAGAACTGACGGCGCGGGCGTTCCTGTTGGACCAGGCCCAGATAGCCGCAGGCCAGCGACAGGGCGATGCCCAGATAGGGGTTGCAGTCCATCCCGGCGATGCGGTTTTCGACCCGGCGCGCCTCGGGCCCCGACAGCGGTACGCGGATGCCCGTGGTGCGGTTGTCGCGCGCCCATTCCAGATTGATCGGCGCGGCGTGATCTTTCACATAGCGGCGATACGAATTCACATAGGGCGCCATCACAGCCAGACCCGAGGGCAGGTGGTTCTGCAACCCGGCGATGAAGTGATAGAATGCGTCCGTTTCGCCCCCTTGTGGGCCCGAGAAAATGTTCTGCCCGGTCTCCATGTCGATGATCGAATGATGGATATGCATGGCCGAACCCGGCTCATCCACGATCGGTTTCGCCATGAAAGTAGCAAAACAGTTGTGGCGCAACGCCGCCTCGCGGATCAGGCGTTTGAAATAGAACACCTCATCGGCCAGCTTCACGGGATTGCCGTGGCGCAGGTTGATCTCCAGCTGGCCCGCGCCGCCTTCCTGCGTAATGCCGTCAATCTCGAACCCTTGGTGTTCGGCGAAATCATAGATGTCGTCGATCACTGGTCCGAACTCGTCCACGGCTGTCATCGAGTACGCCTGCCGCGCCGCCGCCGGACGGCCCGAGCGGCCCATCATCGGCTTGATTTCCTGCGCGGGATCCACGTTGGGGGCAACCAGAAAGAACTCCATCTCTGGGGCGACGACCGGTTTCCAGCCCTTGTCGTGATACAGTTGCACCACGCGTTTCAGAACATTGCGCGGGCTGAATGGGATCGGGTTGTCATCGCGGTCGTAGGCATCGTGGATTACCTGCAGCGTCCAGTCGCCGGTCCACGGTGCGGCGGATGCGGTCGTAAAGTCCGGCTTCAGGATCATGTCCCGTTCGATGAACCCGTCCTCACCCGCGGCCTCGCCCCAATCACCGGTGATGGTCTGGTAAAAGATGCTGTCTGGCAGGTGGAAGTAGGATTGCTTGGCGAATTTCGAGGCGGGCACTGCCTTGCCGCGCGCGATGCCGGGCAGGTCCGAGATGATGCATTCGACCTCGTCCAGTCGGTGGCCGTCGAAATAGCTGCGGGCTGCCTGCGGCAGTTGGTCTGTCCAGTCGGCCATCAGGCCCTCTCTTTCTTCAAAAACTCCGCCATGAATTGCCCGATCTTGGGGTTGTCGTCATTGGCAGGCAGGCGGTTTGTGGCCGCTTGCATCAATTCGTCAGGCACAAGGCCCTTGCCGCGTGTCTCAATCAGGCCCTGGATAAAACGGTCACCATATTCGGGGTGGGCCTGTACGGTCCAGATCGTGTCGCCATAAGCCACCATGGCGTTGCGACAGAAATCGTTGGTGCCGGTGACACGCGCGCCGTCGGGTAGGGCGACTACCTGATCCTGATGCCACGCATTCAGGGTAACTGTCTGGCCATCAAGGTCATAGTCGGTGCGCCCAACGGCCCAGCCTCCGGTGAACTTTTCAACCTTTCCGCCCAGCGCCTGTGCGATGATCTGGTGGCCAAAGCAGACGCCAATCAGCGGCTGGCCTTTGTCGCGGATCGCGCGGATCAGATTTTCCAGCGGGGGTATCCACGCGTGATCCTCATACGCTCCATGGCGCGAGCCGGTGATGACCCAGCCCTCAGCCGCATCCGTGCTGGCGGGAAACTCTCCATCAACGACGTTGTAGGTTTCGAACGTGAACCCGTTCCCCCCAAGCAAGGCACGGAACATGCCGTCATAGGTGCCGAACTCACCGTACAGTTCGTCCGGGGGGTGGCCGGTTACAAGGATGCCGATTTTCATGAGTCACCAAATTTGATCAAATTCATTCTAACGAACCCAAAGGGGCCGGGCAAGGGGGGTCAGACGGCCTCGACGTAGCTTAGCCAGTGCTCTTCGGGGGGACGCTCGGCGAAGCGTCGGACTTCCTGCCGTTTGGTCATCGCCAGAAAGCGGATCAAATCAGCAGGGAAGATGCGCGCCACTTTGGGGTCGGATTCGAAGGTAGTGATCGCGGCCTCCCAATCGCCCGCCAGTTGGGGCAGGCCACCGATTTCATAGGCGTTGCCGGTGATCGGGGCGGGCGGCTGAGCTGCGTCCTCGATCCCGTTCATCGCGGCACCCAGAACGGCGGCCAGCATCAGGTAGGGGTTGATGTCGCCACCGGCCACGCGATGTTCAATCCGGCGGGCGGCAGGGGCACCGCCGGGAATGCGCAGGGCAGCGGTGCGGTTCTCGTAAGCCCAACTTGCACCGGTGGGCGCGTGGGCACCGGGCACGAGCCGGGTGTAGGAATTGCCGTGCGGCGCAAAGATCAGCGTGCTACCGGGCATCGCCGCCAGACACCCTGCAACTGCGTGGCGCAGCGTGTCCGTCCCCTCGGGGCCGCCATTGTCAAAGACGTTCCGACCGGCCTGATCCACGACCGAGAAATGCACATGCATCCCGTTGCCCGCATCATCAGCATAGGGTTTGGACATGAACGTTGCGGTAAACCCGTGCTTGCGGGCAAGTCCGCGCGTCAATACCTTGAAAAGCAATGTATCGTCGGCGCAACGCATCGCATCCTGATGGTTCAGGTTAATTTCGAACTGGCCGATGCCGCTTTCGGAAATGGCGGTCTGGGCGGGGATGCCCATCGCGGCGCAGCCATCGTAAAGCTCGGTGAAAAAGGCATCGAACGCGTCCATCTCGGCCATGGACAGAACAGCCTCATCCACCAGCCTGCGCCCGGTAATGGGGTTCATCGGCGGTTGTGGCTGCGCGCCCGAGGAATCGAGCAGAGTGAATTCCAGCTCGGTCGCCGCGATTACCGACCAGCCGCGCTGGGTATAACGGTCCAGCACAGCGCCAAGCGCGTGGCGGGGGTCTCCGGCGAAGGGGGTGCCGTGGTCGTCGTACAGACACATGGGCACCAGTGCGGTGTCCACCTCAAGCCAAGGCATTGGGACCGCGCTGCGATCGGTAGGCAGCAGCACACCATCGGCATCACCGGATTCAAACACCAGCGGACTGCCGTCAATATCCGCGCCCCACAGATCCACATTCAGCGCCGAGAACGGCATCCGCACGGAGCCTTTGTCCAGCTTGTCGGAATACGAGGGCGGCACGCGTTTGCCCCGCAACTGACCGTTCAGGTCACAGGCTGCAACGCGAAAACTGTGCAAGGCGCTCAGGTCCATCGGGGGCTCCATCATTGTGGTTCTCCCGAGGTTTAGTCGACACGGCGCGCCTTGTCACGAAATTTGATCAAATTAAGCCCGCGCCGGGTTCAGGCGGCGCGGGGCAGGGGGTCAGGCGAAGCTGACACCGTTTTCAGCCATCGGATGCTCGGCCACCAGAACGCCTGACATCGCGTGGATCGCATTTGCCAGCGCCGGTGCGGACGGGGGCGTTCCGGGTTCGCCCACGCCAGTCGGCGCCTCGGCGGACGGCACGATATGCACGTCGATGGCGGCGATATCACTGATGCGCAGCGGCTCGTAATCCGGGAAGTTGGACTGATCGACCGCCCCGCTTGTCAGCGTGATCTGGTCGCGCATCACATGGCCGATGCCATAGCCTATGCCGCCTTCCATCTGCGCTTTGACCACGTCGGGGTTCACCGCGATGCCGCAATCCACGGCACAGGTGACCTTTTCGATCTTGATGCCGTTTTCCGGATCGCCCGAGATTTCAACGACTTCAGCCGCATAAGACCCAAAGGATTTATGCACCGCTATCCCCTGAGAGCGCCCCGCGGGTACGTTGCCCCAACCCGCCTTTTCGACCGCCAGTTTCAGAACGGCGGCCTTACGTTGTTGATCGGGGTTTGTGCTGTCGGAGAGGTGGGCCAGACGGAATTCAACCGGGTCACGACCTGCGGCTTCGGCCACTAGGTCCATCATGGTTTCCATCGCATAGGCTGTATGGGTATGACCCACCGAGCGCCACCACAAAACCGTTGTCGCCTTGGGTGTGTCGGTCAGGCCAACGGCCATTCCAGGGATGGCATATGGGCTGTCAGCCACACCTTCGACCGAGCTGTGATCGACGCCGTCATGCACCAGAACGGCCTCGAACGCGGTGCCTTTTATCACCGATTGCCCGGCGATCTGATGTTGCCAGCCAACGATATTACCGTCCGTATCCAGACCCACACGGACTTTATGGCCAAAGGCGGGGCGATAGTAACCGTTGCGAATGTCATCCTCCCGCGTCCAGACCAGTTTCACTGGGCGCGAGCGATCGGTGACCACAAAGGCCAGCGCGGCTTCGACCTGATAGTCCGCATCGGGCGTGGCGCGACGGCCAAAGGAACCACCAGCCAGCATAGTCTTGATGTGGATCTTCTCGGGTGGCAGCTGGAATATCTGCTGATAGGCCATATGAGGGCCCGTCGGCATCTGTGCGCCGTCATGCAGGACGATGTCACCCTCAGCAGTTTGTTCGATGGTGCAGTTCAACGGCTCCATCGGTGCGTGGGCCAGCAGTGGGAAGTAGAAGGTCTTTTCGACCACCTTATCCGCGCCGTCGATGGCTGCCGAAACCGTTCCAACATCCGCCTTGTTCACGTTGTAGGTGGGTTCAGCATCCAGCGCGGCCATGATCTCGGACCTGATTTGATCCGAGTCGCGGGTCTCGGCCCCCGACATGTCCCAGTCGACCTCAAGCGCGTCGCGCGCCTGGATCGCGGCCCAAGTGTTTTCGGCATAGACCGCAACACCCGCCTGATTGGGCAGAACAGCGGCGCTGATATAGCCTTTGACCTCTTTCGATGCGCTGTCGTCGAAGCCAAGTGCGACACCGCCCTTGGATTCCGGACGCTTGATCATCGCGACCATCTGGTTCGGCAGATGCACATCCATCGCATACATCGCCTGACCGTTGCCTTTGATGGCCGAGTCCTTGCGACGCACGGCTGCGTTGCCGATCAGGCGGAATTCTGACGGGTCTTTCAGGCGTGGCTCGGCCGGCGCTTCTAGCTGAGCAGCGGCTGCCACGAACTCCGCAATCGGAGCGGACTTGTCACCGGCCTTGACGATGCCTTCTTCGATGGTAATGCCCGACGCATCCACGCCCCAGCTTTGGGCGGCGGCGTTGATCAGCATCTCGCGTGCGGCAGCGCCTGCCTGACGATATTGCAGCCAGGAATTCGCCATCGCGGTAGATCCGCCCGTGCCCTGGAAGGGACCGAACAGAAGGTTGTTATAGACATTCGGGTCCGACGGCGCGAATTCATATTCGATCTGATCCATGGTCAGGCCGATTTCCTCGGCGATCAGCGTCGGCAGGCCGGTGGCCGGGCCCTGACCCTTTTCAAAATGCTTTACGATGGCGGTCACGGTGCCATCCGCGTCAATTTTCACGAAGGGATTTAACTGCGCGGACTCGGACGAAGCCGCCGCCAATACGCCATCGGGGCGGGCACCGACCAGCAGCACGGCACCGGCAGCAGCGGCACCTTTCAGAAATGCACGGCGAGAGGTGTTGATGGTCATAGATCAGGCCTCCAGAATCTCGGATGCGCGCTGGACGCCGGCGCGGATGCGTTGATAGGTGGCGCAGCGACAGGCGTTGCCATACATGTACTCGTCAATTTCCTCGACCGAGGGCTTTGGGTTCTCGGACAGCAACCCGACAGCCGACATCACCTGACCCGACTGGCAATAGCCGCACTGGACCACGTCCAGCTCGACCCAGGCCTGCTGGACTGCGGCGCCGATTTTGTCGTCGCCCACGGCCTCAATCGTCGTGACCTCAGCATCTTCGACGTCTTCGATGTAGGTCTGGCACGAGCGCACGGGCTCGCCATTCAGATGCACGGTGCACGCACCGCAAGACGCGACGCCGCAGCCGAATTTGGTTCCGGTCAGCTTCAATTCATCCCGGATCACCCACAGAAGGGGCGTGCCGGGTTCGGCGTCGACCGTGTGGGTCTGGCCGTTCAGTTTCAAGGTCAGTGACATGAGGGGAGATACTCCATGTTGGGCTGGCTACCTGAATCGGTAAACTTGCGGGTTTACCATAGGTGACGTTCCAATCTCTGTAAACCCATGCGTTTACCTAGTGTTTGACCTTGCTCTGTCAATGGGCTTATAGCTTGCAGATATGAACGACATAAGCGCGCCGAATGCGGCCAAACACGCTCAGATCATCGAAGCTGCCGTCGCCGAGTTCCAGGAAAAGGGGTTCGCGGCGGCCAGTATGGACCGTGTGTCTGCTCGCGCCGAAGTGTCCAAGCGCACATTGTACAAGTATTTCGAAAGCAAGGAAAATTTGTTCCGGTCCATCGTGGTGGAGCTGTCGAACCGGTTCGCCGGTGTGCTGGATATCCGCTATGAAAAGGGCCGCGATATCCGCGAGCAACTGACTGAACTGGCTTGGGCCGAAGGGCGTATTCTGATGCTGCCCGAGGTGATGGCAATGTCGCGTATGGTGATCAGCGAAGTTTTGCGCAGCCCCGAACTTGCGGCGGCAGCGCAGGGCAAACTGGACAAGACCTCGGTGTTCATTCGGATGTTACGGGACGCGGCAGAGGACGGCCAGTTGCAAATCGACGACCCCGACGCCGCAGGTCAGGAGTTCATCGGATTGATCAAGGCGCGGGCGTTCTGGCCGATGGTGTTCACCGGCAGTGTCCTGAGCGAGGCCGAAATGACCGACACAATCAACAGCAGCGTTGAGATGATCCTGAGCCGCTATGGCCAGTGATCCACAGCGCGGTTGCGGCGTGGCAATCCTGCGCGGGTGTTTCTACCTCTGCTTGCAGGTTTGCCGATGACGCGTGATGACGCATCTTTAACACTTGCGTGAGATTTTCGCGCAAAATCAAAGTAAGCTTTGCTTCTTTTCCGTTCTGAACGGAATACTGTGTCAAACGTTACTTTTTCGGAGCGTTCATGCGACTTAGCGTCGGCATCGCTGTCTCAATCCTAGTTGCCTTCTCGATCGGCGTCTCGACGTTTGTGGTCCATTCCTTGTGGTGGACGACGGCGCGCGATAACAGCCGCATGCTGGCTGCAGAAATCAACACGCAGATCGCCAATACCGTGCGTACTGAGGTGGGCGCGACGCTGGGCTCGGCCGAGGCCGCCTGGGCGGCGGTGCGTACGATCTTTGTGCAAAACGTTATTGAGACCCGTCAGGCCGATAAGCGCGAATTCGTGTTTCTGTCGCAATTGCAGGCACAGCCCAACATCTCGTGGATTTTCTTTGGCTGGCCGGACGGCAATTTCTTTGCCTCGCATCGTCTGGGTGATGGTGGGCTTGAGATGGTCGAAATTGACGACCAAATCCACGACCGCATGTTGCGCAAGGACCAGTATATTTTCATCCCCGGCGACATTCAGTTTGAGGCGCGCACCTTTTCGGAGACCACTTATGACCCCCGTGACCACGCGTGGTTTGGGAATTTCATGGGTCTGAACTCTCAGGGGTGGATCGAAGCACGTGATTTGCCGGGCAGCAACAAAACCGTTTACGCGTTTGCTGGACCTGTCGATGTGAACCGCAGACGCGAAGGTGTCTTGGCCGTCGCGATCGAAACGGACCGGCTTTCGCGCTTTCTGGCCACTTTGAACCCCGGTGAATTCGGGGCGGCCTTTATTCTGGATGCGGATGGCAAGGTCATTGCGGTTCCTGATCAAGAAGCGGATGAGGTGACGCCTGCGCGGATGGGCGAAGGCGAACTTTACGAAGTTGCCATGATCTCGGGCGAACAGCTTTTAGGCGGCTCCAAGGCCAAAGCGGCGGGCAGCCAGAACCAGAGGGTGGTGATCGACGGGGTTCCCTACGCGGTCGCACTGACCCCGCTGGGGTTTTATGGCTGGCGGGTGGCCACGGTGATCCCGGAATCTGCGTTCTTGTCGGGGATCGACAAGACGCTGATCAACCTGCTGTATATTCTTATCGTCGTGGTGACTTTGGCCATCGGGTCGACGATCTGGCTGGCGCGCAGCATTGTGGCCAAACCGCTGGCGCGCATCGCCGAAGACCTAAACAAAATCGAACGATTTGACGTCGAAGAAATCTCGCGCAGGCCCTCGAAGCTGTCCGAACTGGCCAATCTGTCTGCTGCAACTGCGAGCATGGCGGCCGGTTTGTCGGCTTTTCGCAAATATGTCCCGACCGATCTGGTGCGCATGCTGGTTGCCGAGGGCATCAAATCGCAACCGGGCGGGGACATCAAACGGATCTCAGTCCTGTTTTGCGATGTGACCGGCTTCACTGGGCTGTCCGAAAAGCTGGGTCCGCGCATCGTACAATTGATGGAGCCGTTTTTCAGCGCGGCATCTACCGCGATTACTCGCCATGACGGCACCATCGACAAGTTCATGGGGGATGCGGTAATGGCGTTCTGGGGCGCTCCGCGTACCGATGCCGATCACGCCGAAAATGCTTGCCGCGCCGCGTTGGACCTGATCGCCGCTGTCGATGAGGCCGGTATCGTGGACGACGCTGGGCACCCCCTGCGTGTGCGCATCGGTTTGAACAGCGGTGAAGCTCTGGTGGGCAATATCGGTTCGGAACAGCGGCTCAACTATACGGCCATCGGTGATGTGGTGAATGTGGCCAGCCGGTTGGAAGGGGCGAACCGGTCTTTTGGTACTTTGATCCTGATCGGCCCGGAAACGCGGCGCGAGTCGGGCGATGCGATTGTCGTGCGGGAACTGGACACACTGACCCTCTTTGGGCGGGATCAGGAGCTGGTGGTTTATGAGCTGATCGGCATGCGAGATGGGTTCGACGCCCCTGACGACTGGATTGTGGCCTACGAACAAGGGCTGGCACATTACCGGGCCAAACGGTTCGAGCAGGCGATTGCAGCGTTTGAGGCGGCAGATCAACTGCGTGGCGGCGACCCCGCGTCGGTAGTCATGAAAACCCGCGCGCGTGAGTTGCTGAGCGCCCCTTTGCCCAAGGGGTGGCGCGCTGTGACCCATACGGAAAAGAACTGACGCGCTTTTCGCCTGTTGACCGGCCTTGATCGAATGCGGCCGCGTTTCGTCGCCTGCTGCTGTTCGTTTCGAGCGTATGTGATAAAGGGTGCCGCACTCGAATCGGCAATTCGGCACCAAATGCTTTGTAAAGGTGCCTTTCTTGAGCGTGTAAGGCGAACCTGGTGACGAACGAAATACGAAATGCAGCGCGCCTGAGCGTCGCCCCCATGATGGATTGGACAGACCGCCATTGCCGGTATCTGCACCGTCTGCTGAGCGCCGAGACCCTGCTTTACACCGAGATGGTCACGGCCCCCGCTTTGGTACGCGGCGGGGCGCTGCATCTGTTGGACTATAGCCCACAGGAACATCCCGTAGCGCTGCAACTGGGTGGGTCGGACCCCGCCGAACTGGCGAAAGCCGCGCGTCTGGGGGGCGAGGTCGGGTACGATGAGATCAATCTGAACTGCGGCTGCCCGTCGGACCGCGTGCAATCGGGCACATTCGGCGCGGTGCTGATGAAAGACCCGGCCCGCGTGGCCGAATGCGTGGCCGCGATGCGCGAGGCGGTCGATGTCGAGGTCACGGTCAAATGCCGGATCGGCGTTGATGATCAAGACCCGGAGCAGGTTCTGCCCGCCTTTCTTCAGGCCATCCGCGCGGCAGGGTGCGAACGCGTCACCATTCATGCGCGCAAGGCGTGGCTGCAGGGGCTCAGCCCCAAGGAAAACCGCGATATCCCGCCGCTCGATTATGATTTGGTGCACCGGATGAAGACGCAGTTCAGCGATATGCATGTGTCGATCAATGGCGGCATCATCTCGCTGAAACAGGCGCAAGAGCATCTGGATCAAGGGCTGGATGGTGTCATGATCGGCCGAGCTGCCTATCACCAGCCCGCCGATATTCTGGCAGAGGCGGACCCGCTGATCTACGGGACCGGGCGGGCCGCCGATCCGGTCGATGCGGTTCAAAAAATTGTGCCTTATGTCGAGCAACACCTTGCCGCGGGGGGGCGTTTGCATCAGATCACCCGCCACATGCTGGGCCTGTTCGCGGGACGTCCCGGCGCGCGTGCCTGGCGACGGGCCTTGTCCGAAGGGGCCGTGCAGGACGGTGCAGGACCTGAGGTCATGTTGCAGGCGCTCGACCGCGTTGCGTCTTTGACTGACGCGTGAGAATTCAAAACGCGGCCTTTGGGTCGGGATGGGGGAAAGATGCCAGAGACGATGTTGCTGGTTCAGATGCTGGCACTTTTGCTTGTGATCGGAGCGTTCGCGGGCGTGTTGGCCGGATTGCTGGGCGTTGGCGGTGGGATCGTTCTGGTTCCGGCCTTTTTCTATGCGTTTCAAACGCTTGGTTATGGCGGTCCGCAACTGATGCAGCTGTGTCTTGCAACTTCGCTGGCCACAATCATTGTCACGTCAATCCGCTCGGTTCTGGCCCATAACAAGAAAGGTGCGGTGGATTGGTCGATCCTGCAAGGCTGGGGGCCGGGCATCGCGCTGGGCGCAATCCTCGGCGTGATGGTGGCGTCGGCCCTGCGAACCGAGGCATTGCAGGCGCTGTTCGGCGTACTTGGGATGGTGATAGGGGCCTATTTGGGGTTGGGCAAGTCGGAATGGCGGCTAGGTGACGCGATGCCCAAGGGCGTGCGGCGTGCGGTCCTGTCTCCGGGCGTTGGGTTCCTGTCGGTCCTGATGGGCATCGGAGGGGGCAGTTTCGGCGTGCCGCTTATGAGCCTGTTCAACACGCCAATTCACCGTGCCGTCGCGACGGCTGCCGGGTTTGGTGTAATCATCGCCGTGCCGTCGGTCATCGGCTTTCTGTTTCTGGGCATCGCGCCCGAACACCGCCCGCCGCTGACCATCGGCGCGGTCAATCTGGTTGCTTTCGCCATCGTGGTCGCAATGACCATGATTACGGCGCCTTGGGGCGTAAAACTGGCCCATGCGATGGACCCGAAACCACTCAAAAGGGTCTTTGCGGTCTTTCTGACATTGGTCGCGCTGAACATGCTGCGCAAGGCGGTGGGGCTGTGATGGATTTCCACGAGAGGGGCTGGGTGAAGTTCCCCTATGATCCGGTTTTGGCTGATTGGGTGCGGCACGCTTTGCCACAGGCACGCGCCTCGGTGGCGGATCCGGCCCATGCACAATGGGTGGATTGCGAGGGCACTTGGTTCATCGGCGTAGATGCACTGGACAATGATGCGCAGGGACGGGTCGGGCAGTCGGATGTCCTGTCCGGGCAGGCCATGGGGTTTATTGTCGAACAGTACGGAACACTGCCCTTGCACAAAGGTCAGGTCTCGATCATCTATCCTGGCTACCCCAAACCGCGCCGGGGCGAGAATGAGGCGGCAGCGCGGTATCGACGCAATCGGGATGCGGCGCATGTGGATGGTCTGCGCCCGACGGGACCGGACCGCCGCCGCCGCGTGGATGAGCCGCACGCGTGGATATTGGGAATACCGCTGACCGATGCCAGTGCTGATGCCTCACCCATGGTTCTGTGGGAGGGCAGCCACAAAATCCTGCGCACCGCTTTTGCAGAAGGGCTGATGGATCACCCCCGCGACAGGCTGCACGAGGTGGATATCACCGACATCTACCAAACCGCCCGACGGGAGGTGTTCAACACCTGCCCGCGTATCGAACTGCCCGCCAAACCTGGCGAGGCGTATTTGCTGCATCGCCACTGCCTGCACGGGGTCGCGCCGTGGCCGGATGGTGCAAATGCCGGGCCGGACGGTCGGATGATTGCCTATTTCCGCCCCGAATGCGCAGGGGGTGTGGCCGAGTGGATCGAATCTCCGTAACCTGCCGCCATTGTTTTGGTTTGGAGGTTTAGGGGTATGATTACGGTTCACACAAGTTCGGACGGAGCTCAGATCGAAGTCGAGCTGTCCGGCGAAGTCACCAGCACCGATTACAGCGAAACGCTTGTTCCAGCGATCGAAGCGGCGCTGGCAGAGCATGAGACCGTGCGCCTGATGGCCGTCGTTCAGCCCGAGTTCAAGGGCTATGACCTGGGGGCGGCGTGGTCGGATACCAAGCTGGGTCTCAGCCATTGGCGCGGCTTTGATCGGATCGCCGTGGTGGCTGATCAGGGGTGGGTGCAGACCAGCACTCGTCTGGCCGCGCCGATCATGCCCTGTCCAATGCAGGTTTTCGAACTGGCCGATATCGAAGAGGCGCGGCGGTGGCTGCGCGAATCCCTGGGCTCGATCCATGTGACCGATTTGGGCGGACCCTGTGTTCAGATCAGCCTGTTGGGCAAGCTGGACCCCGACGAATACCAAAAGGCCGGGGCGCATCTGGACGATCTGCTGCGCGACAAGATCGGGTTTCGTCTGCTGATCGACCTCAGCGCTTTTGACGGCTGGCGGGGCCTTACGGCTTTAGCTGCGCATTTCCGACTGGCAAGCGGCCATATCGGACGGCTGGATCGCGCGGCTATCGTGGGCGACAAGGCGTGGCAACATCTGGCGCAACGCGTCGCAAGCCATGTGCTGGGTGCGCGTACCCAGTTTTTCCCGGCAGAAGAGATAGATAACGCAAAGACCTGGCTTGCCGCTGGCTAGTGTCAGGATCGGCGGATTGACGCCAAGTCAGCCCATTTGGCGACATGTTGTTCTTGATTGACCAGTCAGAAAAAATCTAGTGTCCCAATGTTTGCCCCGTCGACCACGCGGGGCAACAAAAATGCCGAAACGCGCCGTTGTGGGTTGCCACTCACTCACAAAATGTCTTCGAACTTGACCCCCTCGGAGTTCAGACCAACCTGCAACGGCGCAGGCGCGGCACAGGGGTCGGGAACCGGGGAGGTAGGGTCAGGATTTGTTCAGACGCGCCGACCGTCCGCCCCGCCGTTTTGCAAGCTGCGGCTTGCGGTCGGGCAAGGAATCCATGATCTCGGCACGTTCGGAACTGTCCATCTTGGACCAGCGCGAGATCTCGTCGATGGTGCGATAGCAGCCGGTGCAGATCCGCTCTGTCGGGTGCACGACGCAAATCTGGACACAAGGGCTTTCGACCTCATTCCGTTTCCAGACCATGTTTGTCATAGGCGTCATCCGTCCTTACAGAAAGCGCAGCCTGTCCAGCGCTCCTTGCAAGATATAACCGGCGGCGACGTGATCAATAACCTGTCCGCGACGTTTTCGTGTCGTATCCGCCTCAAGCAGTGCTTTTTCTGCCGCAACAGTGCTGAGGCGTTCGTCCCAGAACCCGATGGGGACATCGGTCAGACGCATCATATTGCGGGCAAAAGCGCGGGTCGACTGGCACCGGGGGCCTTCGGATCCGTCCATGTTTTTTGGCAGGCCCAGAATAACTCCGCCAATTTCACGTTCTGCAATCAGCTCTAGCAGGCGTGCGGAATCGAGCGTGAATTTCTTACGTCGAACAGTCTCCAGAGGGCTGGCCACGCCGCGCATCCGGTCCGAGACCGCGACCCCAATGGTCTTTTCCCCCAGATCCAGCCCCATCAGCGCCGTCATTGGTGCAAGAGCCGATGCGAAATCTTCAAACGCGTCGTGGATCATTGCGCGATCCCGGCCTGAAACGCGGCTGCGTCAAGCAGTTCCAGCGCCTCGGTATCGCCTGCAAAGATGTCCACGGCTTCTTTCATGATATCAATCGCGCGCTGGCCTTCACCCAGAACCCCCAAAGCGGCAATAAGCTGCGCCCAATCCTCGACCGGACCGCCTTCGGTGGCCAGACGATCTGACAGCTGGTTGACCATGCCTTGGATCATTTCTTGCCGTTCCTCTGGCGTCAAAGCCGCGGCGGCGTCGATGTCTTCACGGCTAGGGCCGGACGGTGCCGGGATATTTGGCGGGTTAAACACGCCTGCCCGGAAAGCCAGATCGTCAAGCTGGGCGTAGATGGCCTCGACCCAAGGCGCGCCGGGTGGGGCGACGCGCAGGGCGTCGATCCAGATGCGATAGCCGATGTCAGGACGTCCGACCTGAACCATCATTTGCCCCAGATAGTAGTTTGCAGGGCCATGACGCGGATCACGCTGCAATGCCTGCTTCAACGCCTCTTCCGCCTCAGGCGAGACATAGCCATTGGCCGACAGGATCATCATCTCGGCCAGATGCGAATAGGCATCCGCCGGAGCGGCGTCACCGGAAAGTTCGATCACCCGCTGCTGCGCGGCGTAGGCAGCCCGGAAATTCCCTGCGTTTGCCTCATGTTGCGCCAGCAGGATATGGCCTTGCAGGTCGTCGGGGCGTGTCGAGACTGTTTCACGCAATTGCTCCAGTAGGGCAGCGTAGCTTTCGTCCAGTTGCGGCTGTGGAGCGGCGGGTAGGTCGGCCTCGACCTGAGCCTGGCTGGGGCGGTCGGCCCGTAAGGCTTCGGCCATCTCCTTGCGCAGCTCCAGTGGCTGATCCGGTAGTCCGGCCGCGCCCATCTGGCGATACATCCAGAATCCGCCGCCTACTAAAACGGCAGCAACGACCGAGATTGCGACGACATTGGCCCAGAGCGGCGGTCCATCCTGATCCGTTTGCGCCTGCATCTGCGCGTCGGCGGCCAGAATGCGGCGCGAGATTTCGGTTCGCACACGTTCTGCGTCCGCTTCGCTGACGACGCCCCGCGCCAGATCGCGATCAACACCTGCCAGTTGCTCGCGATACACACGCAGGTCGTAGGCTGCGGCGGGTTCACGGTTTTTACGCCCCCTGAACATCGCATAGCCAAGGAACGCGGCAATCAGCAGCGCGGTGAGGATCAAGAGGGCCCAGAAAGTCATGACAGCTCCAGTATAGCTGCCCTGACTTAGACCTGCAGGCGCGTAGAAAAAAGGGACAAATGGCCGCGAGACGATTACAACACGCAATATTGGGCGCTATGTCGCAATAGTGCGATATTACGGCGTTGAACGGCAGGGGTATAGTGTCGTTACGCGGCATACCTTCGCACAATCACCGAACCGGATGGATTCGCTTATGAAACACTATTCAGCCTTTGCTGTGGCGCGTGAAGCGCTGCGCTATCACACCGGGTGGGAACGCGCTTGGCGTTCGCCCGAGCCTAAGAGGAAATACGACGTGATAATCGTCGGTGCCGGTGGTCATGGTTTGGCTACGGCGTATTACTTAGGTAAAAATTACGGCATTCAGAATGTCGCCGTGATCGAAAAAGGCTGGCTGGGTGGCGGAAATACCGGCCGGAACACGACCATCATCCGGTCGAACTATTTGCAGGATCCGTCGGCGGCGTTGTACGAAAAGGCACGCAGCCTCTACGAGGATCTGAGCCAGGATCTGAACTACAATATCATGTTCAGCCCGCGCGGCGTGATCATGTTGGCGCAGACACAGCACGAGATCCGCGGTTATCAACGCACGGCCCATGCCAACGCGTTGCAAGGCGTGAAGACCGAGTGGATCACGCCCGAGCGCGTCAAAGAGCTGGTGCCGATCATCAATCTGGACGGGCCGCGCTATCCGGTTTTGGGCGGTCTTTGGCAGGAACGCGGTGGTACCGCGCGTCACGATGCGGTGGCCTGGGGTTACGCCCGTGCCTGTTCGGCCATGGGAATGGACATCATCCAGCAATGCGAAGTCACCGGCGTGCGTCAGGAAAATGGCCGCGTTGTGGGCGTCGACACCACCAAAGGCGCGATCGACTGTGACAAGCTGGGCATTGTGGTCGCGGGCCATTCCGGTCAGCTGGCCGAGATGGCGGGCTTCCGTTTGCCGCTTGAGGCCGTGGCGCTGCAGGCGCTGGTGTCCGAGCCGATCAAACCCTGCATGGACGTGGTTGTGATGGCCAACACTGTGCACGGCTACATGTCGCAATCCGATAAGGGTGAGATGGTCATCGGTGGCGGCACTGACGCTTACAACAACTTCACCCAGCGCGGTTCGTTCCATCATATCGAGGAAACGGTGCGGGCGCTGGTCGAGACCTTCCCGATGATCTCGCGCCTGAAGATGTTGCGCCAGTGGGGCGGTATTGTGGACATGACCGGCGACCGCTCACCCATCCTGTCGAAAACGCCTCTGGGTGGATGCTTTATCAACGCTGGTTGGGGCACGGGCGGCTTCAAGGCCATTCCGGGCTCAGGCTGGGGTATGGCGCAGCTGATGGCTACGGGTCATTCGCCGCTGACCGAAGCCTTCACGATGGACCGTTTTAAAGAGGGCCGCTTCATCGACGAAAGCGTCGCCGCCGGGGTGGCGCACTGATGAGGTTTTTCGTCGAAAAATCTTACGCGCCCGACACGCTGATTTCGCAGGACACTGCCGTGTACCTGCTGCCAAAAGGATGACCAGATGCTGATCCTGAATTGCCCATATTGCGGCGTCGACGCCGAAGAAACCGAACTGGCCGCAGGCGGCGAGGCGCATCTCAAGCGCTATGGCCCCGGCTCGTCGGATGATGAGTTCCACGACTACCTGTTCATGCGTGAAAACCCCAAAGGCGTTCACTTCGAACGCTGGCGCCACGCCAATGGTTGCGGCAAGTGGTTCCATGCGGCGCGCTGCACCAACACGCTCGAAGTCTTCGGTACCTATTCCGCTCAGACCACCGAGCCTCCGCAAGAAATCCGCGAGGCGATCACCGCCAAGCGCCCCGGCTGGACCTGGAGAGAGTTCGAATGATCCAACCAGCCACCCGTAATTCCGCCTGCGAAAGGTCCGCAACATGAGCACCCGTCTCGCAAATCAAGGCCGGCTGATCGACCGGTCGAAACAGGTTACATTCAGCTTCAACGGCACCTCGATGCAGGGCTATGAGGGCGACACGCTGGCCTCGGCCCTGCTGGCCAATGATCAAATGATGATGGGCCGATCGTTCAAATATCACCGTCCGCGCGGCGTTGTCGCCAGCGGCGCGGAAGAGCCGAACGCTCTGGTCGGTCTGGGGCAGGGCAACCGGTTCGAGCCGAACCAGCGTGCAACCACGACCGAGCTGTTCAATGGCTTGACCTCGATCTCGCAGAACCACTGGCCGAACCTCGAGTTTGATATCGGGTCGATCAACACCCACCTGTCGCGCTTCTTGCCGGCGGGCTTCTACTACAAGATGTTCATTCATCCCAAGCCGTTCTGGAAACACGTCTACGAGCCGTTCATCCGTCAGTCCGCGGGTCTTGGCAAAGCGCCTGACAAGGACAACCGCGATGCGGACACGTACGAGCACTTCTACCACTTCACCGATGTTCTGGTAATCGGCGGCGGTGTAGCGGGTCTTCAGGCTGCGAAAGTGGCAGCCGCGTCCGGTGCCAAAGTCATGCTGATCGAGCAGACTGCCCATTGGGGTGGCCGGGCTCCGGTTGACGGTGGTACGATCAATGATGAGCCTGTGGATAAGTTCGTGGAACAATTGGTTTCCGAACTCGAAGCAATGGACAACGTCACGATGCGCAATCGTTGCATGGGGGCCGGGGTTTATGACCACGGTTACGTGCTGGGATATGAGCGTTTGACCGACCACAAGCCGGGCACTCAGGGCCCACGTCACCGGCTGTGGCGTATCCGCGCCAAACAGGTTGTAACTGCCACCGGCGCGATCGAACGTCCGCTGTCCTTTGCGGGCAACGATGTGCCGGGCGTGATGCTGGCCTCGGCCATGCGCGACTATGTGGTGAACTGGGGCGTGACCCCCGGCGACCGCGTAATCGTTGCGACCAACAATGATGACGCCTATCGCACTGCGATCATCCTGAAACAGGCCGGTGTCGAGGTTCTGCGTATCGTGGATGCGCGCACGACAGCCGGACCGCTGGCCGATGAGGCGCGCCAGCTTGGCATTCAGGTCGATCCGGGCAAAGCCATTGCCAAGGTCAAGGGCGGCAAACGCGTCAAAAAGGTCGAACTGTGCAATCAGGAAGGCATCGGCGGTGCACGCGAAGAGGTCGAGTGCGACGCGGTCGCCATGTCGGGCGGCTGGTCTCCGGTCGTGCATATGTGGTCGCATTGCGGCGGCAAACTGATCTGGGATGAGGCGCAGGCGCATTTCCGGCCTGACCCGTCGCGGCCTCCTCTGGGCGCTGATGGTGAAGGGTTCGTTCTGGCCGCGGGCTCGTCGAATGGTCCGCTGGCGCTGGGCGATGTTCTGACCGACGCGGATGCAGCGGGCAAGGCAGCAGCCAAGGCGGCTGGTTTCACAGCGAAACGCACTAAGGCTCCGGTCGGTGAGACCACGGCTGAGGCTCCGATGGCGGCGGTTTGGTTGATGCCCGCCAATGCCGAGATCGGTTTGCGGATGAAATCTTGGCTGGATTTCCAGAACGACGTCAAAGTATCCGACGTACAATTGGCCGCGCGCGAGGGTTACGAAAGCGTTGAGCACACCAAGCGCTACACGACGCTGGGCATGGCGACCGACCAAGGTAAGTTAAGCAACATCAACGGCTTGGCGATCCTTGCTGATGCGCTGGATTCCGAAATCCCGAAGGTCGGCACCACCACCTTCCGCCCGCCCTATACGCCCATCTCGCTGGCGTCGATTGGCGGTGAGGCACGCGGTGAGGTGTTCCAGCCGATCCGTCAAACCCCGATGCATGATTGGCACGACAAGAACGGCGCTGATTGGGAGCCGGTCGGCCATTGGCGCCGGACCTATGCCTATGTTCGTCCCGGTGAATCCGTGCATGACGCGGTCAATCGCGAGGTGAAGAACACCCGTGAAAACCTCGGCCTGCTGGATGCCTCGACGCTGGGTAAGCTGATCGTCAAGGGCCCCGATGCGGGCAAGTTCCTGGACATGCTGTATACCAACATGATGTCCACGCTGAAGGTCGGCAAATGCCGCTATGGCCTGATGTGTTCAGAGAACGGCTTCCTGATCGACGACGGTGTTGTCGCGCGGATCGACGAAGATACATGGCTGTGCCACACCACCACCGGCGGTGCCGAGCGTATCCATGGTCACATGGAAGAATGGCTGCAGACCGAGTGGTGGGACTGGAAAGTCTACGTCGCCAACGTGACCGAGCAATACGCACAGGTCGCCGTGGTCGGCCCCAACGCTCGTAAGGTGCTGGACAAGCTGAACGCACAGGCGGGCGGCGGCATGGATCTGTCGAAAGAGGCGCTGCCATTCATGGAATGGCGCGATGGCAAGATCGGCGCGTTCGGCGCGCGAGCCTATCGCATCTCGTTCTCGGGCGAGCTGTCCTATGAGATCGCGGTTCCCGCATCTCAGGGTCAGGCCTTCTGGGACGCTCTGATGGACGCGGGCAAAGAATTCGGCGTGATGCCTTACGGCACCGAATGTCTGCACATCCTGCGGGCCGAGAAGGGCTTTATCATGATCGGCGACGAGACAGACGGCACCGTGATCCCGCAGGATCTGGGGCTGCACTGGGCGCTGTCGAAAAAGAAAGAGGACTATCTGGGCAAGCGCGCTCATACACGCAGCCACATGGCCGATCCGGACCGCTGGAAACTGGTCGGGCTTGAGACTGTGGATGGTTCTGTCCTTCCCGATGGTGCCTATGCGGTGGGCGAAGGCGTCAATGCCAACGGTCAGCGCAACATGATCGGGCGTGTGACCTCGACCTATTACTCGGCCAATCTGGGCAAAGGCATCGCCATGGGCCTGATCAAGCACGGTCCTGACCGGATGGGCGAGATTGTCGAGTTCCCGGGCACCGACGGCAAAACCTACAAAGCCAAGATCGTTGACCCGATCTTTTACGACAAGGACGGGGAGAAGCAGAATGTCTGAACCCATCAGCGCACTGAACCACGCCAGCTTTGAGGGCATCGCCAAAGTCGAAGAATGCGGCCTGCAAGGCATGATCACGCTGCGCGGCGATCTGTCCGATAAGGCGCTGGCGAAGGCCGTCAAAGACGCAACCGGGCAAAAAATGCCCGGTCAGCGCGAAGCTTTCGTGGAAGGTGAGTCCGGCGTGTGCTGGATGTCCTCGGACGAATTGCTAGTGCTGGTGCCCTATGCCGAAGTCGACGCCAAGCTGGCGGCCATGACCAAGACACTAAGCGGCACCCATTCGTTGGCTGTAAACGTGTCGGACGCGCGGGCTGTGTTCCGTGTCTCGGGCACCAGTGCCCGCGAGGTTCTGGGAAAAATTGCCCCGGTCGAGCTGTCGGCCGAGGCCTTCCAACCCGGTCAAATCCGCCGCTCGCGCCTTGCACAGATCGCAGGGGCGTTCTGGATGGACGACACTGAGACTTTCCGCGTTGTCTGTTTCCGTTCGGCTGCGGATTACGCGTTCAACTTGCTTAAAGTGGCCGCACAACCGGGCAGCGAGGTCGGGATCTACTGAATCTGAACCTTTATCGTTTTGAAGTAGGGCCACCATGTCTTGTACTGGTGGCCTTTCTTTTTGAGCGCCCAATTAGTCGGTAAAGCCTACTTTGCAGCACAATTTATTGTCGTGCCGTGCTACGTTATTTTCCCCCATTGCGGGTGCCTGACCTATGCGGTAGCAATAGACGAAATATTAATAGTGACGTCGGTAATGAGAATTTCAAAATTACTTGTGTATGGCTTCATTGCCGGTCTGAGCCTGCCAAACTTTGCCGCTTCCGAGACATATGCAGAATCGTTTGAATGTGTCTTCGGTAAAGGCCTGGTAAACCGTCCAACACCAACGCGAGTCGTTTTTTCAGTTGATGAAAGTCAACATTCGGTTGTGCTTCACGAAGTTGAAATGCAGGGCATCAATACTCCGAAAACCTGGGCTTCGATCAACAGAACCAGCTATCGTCTACTTTCATTCAGTTGGTTCGGCGAGCCGTATACGTTTTCCGAAAACGGTCGTCGTACCAGGGTTGGCGACCCCAGAACCAAAGTTCTGGATATTGGGCGTCAAGAATTTTCAATCTTTTTGAATCGCCAGACTATGCGCGCAATTGCGAGTTCAAGATCCAATGTACAGACGTCCCATGATAGCAATGCGAACGGGACCTGCGTTGAGATTGAGTTTTCAAGTTGAATAGCGAAAGGGTTGGCAAGTGAGGCCAAATTCGAGCGCAATTGCTCTCATTGGTGCTTTAACCATCATCCCGGTCGCTTCACTCTCTCAAACTTTCAAAGAGACGTTCGAGTGCGATTTCGGTCCGGGTATTGTCAGCAGCCCTACGCCTCAGCATCTTGTCTTTTCAGTCGATGAATATGGCCGGTCTGCCTATCTTCACGAGGTGCAGCTGCCAAATGTCGATACACTGCCTGGGCACGCCCGCATCAAGCGCGACGGCGTCCGAAACCTGTCAATCGCGTGGTCTGGAAAAGACTATGTCTATTCTGATACAGGGCGCACTCTTTCTTCCAGTGCATCACGCTCGGACGTTGTTGATCTGAAGGATCAAGAGTTCGCGGTTTTCTTGGATCGCAAAAATATGAAAGCGACAGCCCGGTCGGAATCCTACCTTGCTGTATTTTCACGTACCGGTTTCGCAGAGGGGAATTGCAGAGCAGTTCCTACACCAAATTAACCAAATGAAGGAAAAATATAGATGAAAGTTGCACTCGTCGCACTGGCATTTTCTATCGCCGGAACAATGGCTCAGGCGGAAATTGTAAACTATGACTGTGAATTGCATAGCATGGAAGCGCAGGGCTGGATTCCCCCTCGGGTATTGCTGAGCGTGGATGCCGACAACAAGCGCGCGCGCCTACGATGGGGCGATTGCCTCGTACAACGAATACAAAGGCTGGTCGGATGAAAAACCGATGGACACAAAATTCAAGGTCAACCGAAAAGACCAGTATCAGATGCAATGGAAAGTGACGCTGTCGACCAGCACGACCCAAAAGCTTCGGGTGTCCTACATGGCGCGTCTGGACCCGAAGACAAACAGGTTTGACATGACAGCCCGGTTTCCAATGGTGGACGTTGTAAACCGCCCCAGTGGTGTCGGACGGTGTAAGCCGGTTCCCAGTCCGAACCTGTATTGAACGAAGGAACGTCAGATCGGCATTTAGCCGTTCAGAAGGAATGTTTGGAAACCGGTCAGGGCAGGGGCTGAGGTAAAGGACTGCAATCCGACCTCGGCCCCGGTCGCATCCTTGCAGGACTTAAAGAATGACAAGAGTTGCGCCAGTGCTGCCATCCTGTCGGCGCGCTGCTCCTCTGGCAACAAAGGCGCGTGGGTCGACAGGTACAGGGCCGGACGGTGTTCCTCCAGAAATGATATCAGGCTGGGCAGCACGGTGAATTCGGCGCCCTCAATATCCATCTTGACCAGTGACACTTGGGACAGGTCATTCACCGCCTGGAATTGATCCCAAGCAATGGTCAGCGCGTCAGTACCATGAGCGCCATCATGCAGCAGCGAGCTGGTGGAATCGCCGGGCTCACCCCGGACTGAGGCCATACGGGCGACGCCGAACTGATCCGACAAGGCCACCCCAAAGGCCGAGACATTGCGGATGTCATTCAGATCCAGGTTCCACGCCAGATAGCGGAACGCCGTGGGATCAGGCTCGAAACACCAGACCTGCCGTGCACGGCGTGCGCCATACAGAACCGTTGGCCCGATCCACGCACCGATATCCAGATAGTCGCGGTCGGGTGAAAGGTGCTCATCCAGAACCGCGAATGTCTCTGGCTCCCACTTTCCTGCAGTTGCCTTGCGCCAGAATTTCGAGTGATAGGGATCCAGGTGAAACGCTTCACCATTCAGGGACCCAGCATAGTACCCGCGGGCGCGGTAAAACATCTTGCGCGCCTGTGTAAGCATCGCGGACCTTTCGGTTTTGTGATCTCTGCCCTTGACCTATGGCCGTTGCCAAAGCATTTAACCTTTGGAACCGCAACAATCATTTCAACAGGGGGCCGAGATGGCTTTTGAACTTCCTGATCTTCCTTATGCACATGACGCGCTGGCAGCCAAGGGCATGTCCGCGGAAACATTGGAATATCACCACGACCTGCACCACAAGGCCTATGTCGACAACGGCAACAAGCTGATCGCTGGCACCGAATGGGACGGCAAGTCGCTGGAAGAGATCATCGTGGGCACCTATGACGCAAATGCTGTCGCTCAGAACGGTATCTTCAACAACATCAGCCAGTTGTGGAACCACAACCAGTTCTGGGAGATGATGGGCCCCGGCGTGAGCGCCATGCCCGGTGAGCTGGAGAAGGCTCTGGTCGAAAGCTTTGGCTCGGTCGACGAATTCAAATCGCAATTCAGCGCTGCAGGTGCCGGTCAGTTCGGCTCGGGCTGGGCGTGGCTGGTCAAGAACGCAGACGGCTCGCTGGCTGTCACCAAGACCGAAAACGGCGTGAACCCGCTGTGCTTTGGTCAGACTGCGTTGCTGGGTTGCGATGTGTGGGAGCATTCCTACTACATCGACTTCCGCAACAAGCGTCCGGCCTACCTGACAAACTTCCTGGACAATCTGGTCAACTGGGAAAACGTCGCCTCGCGGATGTGATCGGCTGACCGGTAGTACTTTTTTGAGGGCCTACTTGCGTAAGTGAGTGGGCCTTTTTTGATTCAGTTGTAAGTTGTTCGAGATGGTCCAGGCCTTGGCGGAGCTTTTATCGTTCCTACGACCGGACAGAGATTTTAGCAAAGATGAAGCATTACAGAAACACAAGACTTTATCAGGCGCACATTTTTTGGAGTTGGCAAACTTTTTGCCGTAATCCAAATTGCGGCAAGTGAACCAACGCTCCGACTTTAAGCACAAGAGACCATTGTGATGCAAAGCACCGAGATGTAAAACCAGTGCATTTCCAATGGTTTAGAATCAAGGATTTCTACGCGATGATATGGCTGCCTCAGCATAAGGTTCTTTACCTAAACGCACCAAAAGCCGGGAGCGTTACAATATGTAATGCATTGCACGACTATTGCTACTTAAATGGCATTTCCTACAAGAGACATGCCGACTATGGCATTGTCGGCTCATCGGACTGGGAAGAACATCCCAACCGCCGTGCTATGGAAAACAAGCTCAATTCTCTTGGAATTTCGCTTGGCGACGCTTTTGTTTTTACTACTATCCGAAATCCCTGGCTGAGAGTTAAGTCGCACTTTAAGTTCGCAAGATATGACGCCAATGGACGGCCATGGTGGGACCCGGCGTACGATCCGGAGAGTGGGCACTTGAGCCAATCGGATTGGCTATACGGTTCGTCAAAAGGTTGGTCATGGCACCGTTCCAAGTCGAAGTTCGAGGAATGGTCGCGTTACTATCGATGTTCTTCGTATGCTCGTCCAGTTAGTCTATTCAATTCGACGCAAGTTTTTAAGATCGAAGATGAACTTGACACTTTAGTAAGTGTTTTGGACGAACGATTGCCAAAATTCTCGGATCTGTGGAAATCTCGCCCCAACAATCACGAAAATGTTGGGGACTACATGTTCACAGAGAAGAACGGAGCCCCACCAAAACAAAAACTAGAGTTCACGTTTGACAAGAAAATAATGTCCAAAATCGCTCGTTTATGGAGTAGTGACATTAAACGAGGAAAATACCGGCTGCCAAACAACTTAATTTCTGGTTAGCGAGTAACAAATTTTTTTAGGAATGGAACCTTTCGCTTGTTTGTACAGTCGTTACGCTTGATTGGATTGTTCGCAAAAGTGTGCGCAACCTATTGGTTGGAACGCGTGTTACCGCTTCAATTTTCTTATAATCTGCCTGTCGGAAGATTCCCGCCGAAAAATTCGAATTCATCACAAAACATATTGTACGGGCCCCGGTCGTCCCTAGCTATATAGAGCGGAGGGAGAGAACCGCCAATCTACTAAAAACACTCAAGCAGCGCGCTGAAAAACTGTTGGCGCGCAACGGGATACCTATTTCCGTTGAACAAGGGATGGTCACATAAAACCATAGCAGGAGATCACGATGGTCGCACTTTCACAGGGAACTTGGATTGTCATCGCAGATGGCGAAAAGGCTTTGTTCATGGAGAATATCACCGATGCCGAAGACCCCAATCTGGTGGTTGTCTCCGTTGAAGAAACCGATGGGGCCAGCAGCAAGCCCTCGGACCGGGCGGGACGGCGGGCGGATTCGGGTCCGAACCAGAAATCTGCCGTTGAAGAACCCAAGTGGAAAGCGCATGCGAAATCCCTGTTCGTGCAGGATGTGGCCAATCTGTTGAACCGCAAGGGGCTGAAAGGCGCGTATCAACGCCTTGTTTTGGTCGCCAGTCCGCATGTTCTGGGCCTGTTGCGCCGTCGCCTTCATGGAGAGGTGCTGAGCAAAGTGGTCGCCGAGGTCGACAAGACGTTGACAAATCATCCGCTCCACAAGGTCGAGCAGGTGCTGATCAATCGTTTGAAACCAGCGACTTAAGCGGAGTTTTGAAAGCAGGTGACGTGGTCGCCTGCTTACCCTATGCTGGGTTCCAATAAATGCCGCAGATTGGTCATCGCTGCATCCGGCCCATCGACCCATGTGATGAAATCACCCAGCGATGCATCAGCAAAGCCCTGACCTATGACCTGCTGCACAAGATCGTGCAGCGCGTCCCAGTAGCCATCCACATTTATCACTAGAATGGGTTTGTCATGCAGACCCAACTGCCGCCATGTCAGCGCCTCGAACAGCTCGTCAAGCGAGCCAGGGCCGCCAGGCAGCACAACGACCGCATCCGCGTTCATGATCATGACCTTTTTGCGCTCGTGCATCGTTTCGGTCACGACAAAGCGGGTCAGATCGGTCTTGCCAACCTCGCGTTGCAGCAGGTGCACGGGGATGACGCCGAACGTGTCGCCACCAGCGTCCTGCGTGGCGCGGGCAACCTCGCCCATCAGACCTACATCTCCGGCGCCATAGACCAGTCGCCAGCCTTCTTGTGCCAGCAACTGTCCGAACCGGTGTGCAGCCTGCGCATAAGCCGCACTAACACCATTGCGTGACCCGCAATACACACAGACAGATTTCTGGGTCATTATATAGGCTCTCCGGGGTTGTATCTGGGGTTTTGACCCCTGATAGCGAGATTGATAGATTGGCTCAACCGTCAGGCAGAATGCGTGGAAGTCAAAGCATTTGCGCTGCGGAGTGGAAGGAAAAGAATGGACGATCAGTCTGGACGCGAAAGCTCCGGTACTTTCACCTGGGGGGTGATCGCCGGAATAGTGGTTTTGATCGGGGCGGGCGGGGCCTATCTGTCCGGCGCGTTCGATCCTGTGGCCGAAGACCCTGCGCCACAAGCAGAAGCCAACCCCGAACAGCCCGCGCCGACCGAAAGCGCGCAAGCGCCGGTCGTGGAGGAGGAACCGGCCACGTCCGAAGAACCCGTTGCTTCAACGCAGCCCGAGACGACCGCACCGTCAGAACCGGAGGTGGCTGAGGATGCTGCTCCGGCTGAGGCTGAACCAGTACCGGAAGACACGGCCGAGGCCGCGCCTGAGACAATCCCGCCCAGCCTTGATCAGATCTTTGTCGAGCCCGACGGTAACGCGGTGCTGTCGGGTAATGCCGAGCCGGGCTCGGTGGTGCGAGTGCTGCTGGATGGTGAAACGGTGCACAGTTTCACCGTGGATCGCAGCGGACAGTTTGCCGAGTTCGTCCTGATCCCGTTTTCCAGTGCGGCGCGTGGTTTGACGCTTGAAACCGATGGGCAGGATCAGCCCGTGCGCTCGGATGACTACCTGATCGCAGCCTTGCCCAAACCTGTGGTGGAGGCTGAGCCGGTCCAGGATGAACCCCCGGCGACCGTGCAGGAAGACGTTGCGCCATCGGCGGATGAAGGCACGCAGATTGCAGAGAACACTGCGTCCGAGGAAGAACAGGCTGCAGAAGCTCCTGATGAACCCGCGGCGGATGAGCAAATCGCCGCAGTGGAGCCAGAGCCCAAAATAGAGGAACCGGAACAGCAGGTTGCAATCCTGCGCTCAGGTGAAGATGGGGTCGAGCTGGTGCAGCCTGCAACACCTCAGGAAGACGCGGATCAGGTAGCACTGGATACGATTGGGTATTCGGACACTGGAGATGTGGAGCTGACCGGGCGCGTGCCGGATGGCTCGGTCGTTCGGCTTTACCTCAACAATAAGTTGGTGGATGACCTGCCGCCTGCCGATGACGGCAAATGGCGCAGTGAGCTGGAGGATGTCGATCCCGGCGTCTATACTCTGCGCGTGGATGAGGTGGGCTCTGACGGCACCGTTGTCAGCCGGCTGGAGACGCCGTTCAAACGCGAACCGCTGGAGGTTCTGCGCGCGGCCGAGGCGTCCAACGCGGCTGCAGCCGCGGCTGAGGCCCCGGCTATCCGATCCGTTACCGTGCAAGAGGGCGATACGCTCTGGGCGATATCGCGGGAACGCTATGGCGACGGTCTGCTGTTTGTGCGCGTGTTTGAGGCCAACCGCAGCGCCATCCGCGACCCCGATCTGATCTATCCGGGGCAGGTCTTCACCATTCCTGAATAATCCTGTACCTCTGGCCCTCTTGGGTCAGGGGCCAATCTCTGACCGCAGTTCTGGTACGTGATGAGACGAGCAGCCCCTATGCAATCCGCAGATATGCCTGAAACCGACGAGCGACGGTCGGGTTGGCGCACGATCCGCAAGGTCGCGCCCTACCTTTGGCCGGATGATGAGCATTGGGTGAAACGACGTGTTGTGATCGCCATGGCAATGCTGGTGCTGGCCAAGGTGATCGCGGTCTGCACACCCATCCTGTATCGCGATGCGGTGGACAGCCTGGCCGGAGACGGCGTGCCGCCGCTGGCGTTGGGGGCCGTCGGATTGACCATTGCCTATGGCGTCGCGCGCATGATGAATGTGGGCTTTCAGCAGCTGCGCGACGCGGCCTTTGCACCCGTGGGTCAACGCGCCCTGCGCGCCTTGGCGCTTGAGACCTTCCAGCACATACACCAACTGTCGATGCGCTATCACGTGACCCGCCGCACCGGCGGCCTGAGCCGCATCATCGAGCGCGGTGTGAAGGGTGTCGAGTTTCTTTTGCGGTTCCTGCTGTTCTCCATCGGGCCGTTGATACTCGAGCTGTTGCTGGTCGCGATCATTCTGATGTGGCTGTTCGACGTGTGGTATCTGGTCGTCGTAGCCGTCACCATCGCGCTTTACATCTGGTTCACCTTTGCCGTGACCGAATGGCGGGTGAAACTGCGCCGGGAGATGAACGATCAGGACACCGAGGCCAATCAACGTGCCATAGACAGCCTGCTGAACTTCGAAACCGTCAAATATTTCAACGCCGAAACGCGCGAAGCTGAACGCTATGATGTCTCGATGAAGGCCTATGCCGGGGCAGCGCTCAAGACGGCATATTCGCTGGCTTTTCTGAATTTCGGACAGTCGTTCCTGATCACCTGCGGGTTGATCGGGGTCATGGTTCTGGCTGCAATCGGGGTGCAGAATGGCACGCTGACGGTGGGTGATTTCGTCATGGTCAACGCCTACATGATCCAGATCACCGTGCCGCTGAACTTTCTGGGCACGGTTTATCGTGAGATCCGGCAGGCTCTGGTCGATATGGGGCAGATGTTCGACCTGCTGGAACAACCCGCCGAGGTGACGGATAAGCCGAATGCGCCCGCGCTAAAGGTGACGGGTGGCGAGGTGACCTTGCAGGATGTGCGCTTTGGCTATGACGCGGACCGGGAAATCCTGAAGGGAGTGTCGCTGACCGTACCGGCGGGGCAGACGGTGGCCATCGTTGGGGCGACAGGTTCGGGCAAATCCACCATTGGGCGGCTGTTGTTCCGCTTCTATGACGTGACAGGTGGGGCGCTGAAGATTGACGGGCAGGATGTGCGGGATGTCTCGCAAACCAGCCTGCATTCAGCGATCGGAGTGGTGCCGCAGGACACCGTCCTGTTCAACGACACGATCCGCTACAACATCGCCTATGGCCGCGATGGCGCCACGCAAGAGGATGTTGAGGCCGCCGCAAGGGCTGCGCAGATTCACGACTTCATCGTGACCCTGCCCGAAGGCTATGACACGAAGGTCGGCGAACGCGGCCTGAAGCTGTCGGGCGGAGAAAAGCAGCGCGTCGGGATCGCACGTACTTTGCTCAAGAACCCGCCGATCCTGTTGCTGGACGAGGCGACCTCGGCGCTGGATACAGACACCGAGCAGGACATCAAAGATGCGCTAGCCCGCGCGGGCGAAGGGCGCACGGTTCTGACCATCGCCCACCGTCTGAGTACCATCGCCGAAGCGGACCGGATCGTGGTGCTGGAACAAGGTGAGATTCTGGAGCAGGGCACCCATGACGAGCTGCTGGAACGTCAGGGCCGCTACGCCCAGTTGTGGAGCCGTCAGCAATCGGATGCCCAAGCTGCATAACCTGTTATACTGCCCCCAATGGTTAGAGGTCTGGTGATGCGTATTGCTTTGAAACTGGCAGTTGCCGCAATTGTTCTGAGCGCGATGCCAGCGCTCGCGTCAGATGATCCGATTGTCGGAGTGTGGAAGACTGAACCGGACCGCAAGAACCTAACCTCGCATATCAAGATCACTGCGTGCGGCGACAAATTCTGCGGTCAGATTCTGTCGGCCTATGATTCCTCGGGGAAAGAGGTCCAGACGCCCAATATTGGCAAAAAGCTGTTCTGGGACGTGTCCAGCCAAGGCGGCGGTAGCTATGGCGGCGGTGAGTTCTGGGTGCCGTTGATCAATGTGGACGCGGTACCGCAGATGACCTTGCAGGGCGATAGGCTCAAGGTCAAAGGGTGCGAGCATCATATCTGCGCGCACCAGTCCTGGACCCGGTTATAAGGGCTTTCCGGCGGTTGACCCAGTTCTATTCGGCAGCTTTCAGCGGTGGACCAGGCGGATGACCCGGTTTCTGATCGCGGTCATCTGCCGTTGAATCATCCCAAACCATTTCGGACGCTTGCGCCTTGCGGGCAGCACGCCGGATCGCCACCTCTTGCGCAAGCGCGCTGTTCTCACCCGCCGTGACGCGCATCAGCAACCGGCTTAGCCACAGGGCGTAGGTCGTGACCCAGACGCGCAGCGCCAGCATCGAGGGCGTTACGATCAGCGTCAGCACCGTTGCAATGCCCAGCCCGAACACGACGGCGGTGGCCAACTGTTTCCACCACAGCGCAGTCGGGCTGTCGATCGAGTAGCCACCATTGATGAAATCCAGCGACAGGCCGAACATCATCGGCGTCAGACCGGCCATGGTGGTCAGCGTGGTCAGCAAGACCGGGCGGATACGGGATTCGGCGGTGCGTATGATCGCCTCGATCCGGGGCATATAGCTGCTGTATTCCTGATAGGTGTCGATCAGAACGATATTGTTGTTCACCACAATCCCGGCCAGAGCCACGATGCCCGTCCCGGTCATGATGATCGAGAAGGGCTGCTGCATCACCATCATGCCGATCAGCACCCCGGTGGTCGACAGGACCACCGCCAGCAGCACCAGCACGGAGTTATAGAGCGAGTTGAACTGCGCCAGCAGTATCACAAACATTAACCCCAGCGCCCCCAGGAAGGCATTCGCCAGGAAGGCACCGGATTCGGCCTGTTCTTCCTGATCGCCGGTCCATTCCCACGCAATCGCGGGACCAAACGGATCGCTATCCAGCCACTCGGTCAGCAGCGCGATGCGCTCGTTCGGTGTCACGGGCCGGTAGGTCGCGGTTTCAGCCTGTGACAGCAACTCTCGCATATCCGCAGCGCCGGTTAGTTGCACGACCTCATAGGTCTTTCCATTGCCCCCTTCGAACGTTCCGAGCGACGAGGACGCACCGTCCAGAACCTCGCGAACCAAGGCAAGACGCTTGTCTTCGATGCTCTGTCCTTCGCTGTCGGTCGACATGGCGACCATATCGACCAAACCCGGTTCCACATCCGCCTTCACATCATAGTAACGCTGCTGGTCGACGCGATTGATCTCGGCCAGTTTGGCGACAGGTTGGCGGGTCACAAAGTTAGACAGGGGCACCAGACCGTCCGCTGTGCGCACTTTCAAGGTATCCAACGTTGACAGCACGCGGTCATCTTCGGGCAGTCGGACGCGTATTTCGATCTCTTCATCGACCGTGTCGGGACGCATTTCACCCAGCAGTAGGCCGCGGGTCACAAGCTGAACCATGGCACCGACGGTCGCCACATCCGCGCCAAACCGGCCCGCTTTGGCAACGTCCACGTCGATCTGCCAGTCGATACCGGGCAGGGGCAGGGTGTCTTCGATCTTGATCAGCCCCGGCGTTTCGTCAAACACTCCGCGTGCGGTTTGCGTGGCAGCAGTCAGCTCAGGCCAACTGTCGCCCTTCAGGCGCAGGTGTACCGGCTTGGCCGAGGCCGGGCCCTGTTCCAGCGGCAGAATCTCGACCACGATGCCGGGAATGGTAGCCAGTTCGGCATTCAACTCGTCCAGAACGACATCGCCGTCAAACTCTGGCGCGATGGTCTGACGGTCCAGCAGACCAAACAGGATTGGCTCGGAAATGGTTGGGCGATCCTCCCATGGGATGATCTCGAACTGAACGCGGCCCACGGTGTCAGCGGGGGCCTGCGCGCCGCCATTGTTCTGCGTCAGGCCACCTTCTCCAGCGAAAGAGAACACATTGACCACAGCGGGGTGCGATCCGATGATCCGTTCGGCATCTAGAACCATCTGGTCCATTTCAGCCAGGGATATGTTGCCACGGGCGCGCACATAGGCAGTGGCTTGTTCGGGTTCGTTTTCGACAAAGAACTCGACCCCGCGATTGTTGTTGCCATAGGCGATCATGACCATGACAACAGCGGCACTTACGACAAGAATCGACACCACCGGCATGATCGGATTGCCGACTAGAAACTTGATCACATGGCCAAAGCGAGTGTGTTCGCGGGCGGTGTGCACATGCGGGTCCGGCGCGCGTTCAATCCGAGCGGCGCTGAGCGTGACAGAGCCGGCAAACGCCCCCAGCGTGAACAGGATGGCCCCGAATACCAAACCGCCCGAGCTGCCAGCAGGCATCAGATAGGCCGGGTTCAGGACTTGCATGGCGCCCATAAAGATTAGCAGCATCGCAGGCGGTACCAGCGCGACACGTGCGCGCCAGGACAGGCGGACCCGCAGCCAGTCTGCGGCATGGTCGAACACACGGCTCAGACGGCCAGACACGCCGCCCATCACGGGTAGGTAGATCAGCGCAACGATCAGTGAGGCAGACAGAACAAAGATCAGCGTGACCGGCAGCATGCCCATGAACTCACCCGGTACGCCGGGCCAGAATAGCATGGGCAGGAAGGCACAGAGTGTGGTCGCAGTAGACGACACGATAGGCCAGAACATGCGTTGCGCCGCCTCGACATAGGCATGCATGGGCCCGACGCCATCTTTGATGCGCTTGTCAGCATATTCCACCACAACGATCGCGCCATCGACCAGCATCCCCACCGCAAGGATCAAGCCAAACATCACGATGTTGGAAATACTGACGCCCATAACGGCAAGGAAGGCAAAACACAGCAGGAATGAGGTCGGGATCGCAAACCCCACCAACAGCGCCGCCCGCGTGCCCAGCGAGGCCAGAACGACGATCATCACCAGCGCAATCGCCGTCAGGACCGAGCCTTCAAGCTGGCTGACCATCGAGCCAACGATGCGGCTCTGGTCGTTCGAGGTGCCCAGTTCGATCGTGGCGCGCATCTGGTCGGGCCATTTGGCCTGAGCTGTGGCAATGGTCTTTTTGACGTCCTCGACCGTGTCGATCAGGTTGAAGCCCTTGCGCTTGACCACTTGCAAGGCGACCGTGGATTCGCTGTTAAACCTTGCGGTGCCTTCGCGGTCTTCGAAAGTGTAGTTGATCTGCGCCAGCTCGCCCATGGTCACGACCCGGTCGCCATTGACCTTGACCGGCAGGTCGTAGACATCCTGCGCCGTTTTGAACGACGAGGGGATCTTGACCGAGAATGTACCCTGTGCGGTTTCGACCTCACC
Organism: Ruegeria sp. J8; assembly: GCF_056531925.1. NCBI lineage: Bacteria > Pseudomonadati > Pseudomonadota > Alphaproteobacteria > Rhodobacterales > Roseobacteraceae > Ruegeria > Ruegeria sp. J8. The sequence continues at coordinate 333,433 of NZ_JBQFMR010000002.1, read as the reverse complement.
TGCGGCGATCAGTTGGTTGTTGTTCTGAACGACGTTGATCAGTTCTGCTGCGGTGACGTTGTAGGCCTCAAGACGCAGGGGGTCGATGATGACCTCCAGCAGTTCGTCCCGATTGCCCGCGATACCGGCCTCAAGAACCGAATCCATCGCTTCCAGATCGTCCTGCAAGTCCTTGGCGACGCGCGCCATTGTGCGCTCAGGAACCGCGCCGGTTAGGTTGACGATGACGATGGGGAATTCGGAAAAGTTGATCTCGGTCAGCGAATATTGCTCGGCCCCTTCCGGAAATTCGGCCTGAGCGCTGTTCATCGCATCGCGCACATCCGCCATGATGGCGGTCTTGTCCCAGCCAAAATCAAATTCCAGCGCGACCCCGGCATAGCTTTCGGCGGCGGTCGAGGTCATCTCTTTCAGACCATCAAGATCGGCCAGCTCGGTTTCCATCGGCTTGACCAACAGATTCTCAGAATCTTCCGCCGAGATGCCGGGGAACTGAACCGAGACGAACAGGGCCGGGATCTCGATATCCGGCTCGCCTTCTTTGGGCAGACCAATATAGGCATAGCCGCCAATCACCAGCGAGATGGCGATAAAGGCCAGGACCATCCGGGCCCGGCCAGCGGCCCAGCTGACGATTCCGGTCATTCAGTCAGGTTCCTGTAGGTGGGGGCGACTTTCACGCCCGCAGTCACGAATTCCTGCCCGATCACGATGATATCCACCGTTTCAGGCAGGCCATCGACCCAGACGCCTTCGGACGTGTCACGCAACAGTTGGATCGGCTGGAAGGCGACAATGTTGCCCGCCGCAATGGTGCGCACGCCGACTTGCCCCTCACGGCTGAGGGTCAGGGCCGATTGCGGCAGCAGGTGCGCCTTGGTGCCTTCGGACGCGATACGGATATCTGCCGTCTGGCCATCGCGGATTGTCAGATCAGGGTTGGGGACGGTGATTTCCACCTCGAATGTCCGGGTGGTTTCGTCCGCGGACCGGCTGAGAAAGCTGACCCGGCCAGCCACCTGAAGGCCTGTAACCAGTTGCGCGGTCGCCTCAGACCCGACAATCACGCGGTTGACCTCGGTCTCGGGGACAAAGCCGACCAGCTTAATCGGGTCAAGCTGAATCACTGTGGCGCATAGCGAGCCGGGCAGCATCAGACTGCCAAGTTCGGCAGTGTCGCTTTCCAGTAGGCCTTTGAACGGGGCCTCGATCGTTTGACGGTCGATCTCGCGCCGGGCCGCTTCGACCTCGGCAATGGCGGCTTCGATACCGGCGCGTGTGGCTTCCAGACCGGCCTCGGCAGTTTTGATACCCGCCTCGGCGGTGCGCATGGCGGCCTGACTGGCAACCCGCCGCGTTTCCGACCCAAAGCCAGTTTCCGACAGTCTTTGCGCGGCGGTTAGGTTGATCTCGGCCTCGGCCACCAATGCGTGGGCTTCTTCCAAGCGGGCTTCGGCCTCGGGGATGCGGCTTTCGGCCTCAAGCTTGGCGGCCATTGCCTCGGCCAGACTGGCCGGGCGGGTGCCGGGATCCAGTTCACACAGCAAATCCCCGGCCTCGACAAAGGTGCCCTTGCGCTTGGGTTCCGAGATCACGGTCGAGGTGGTTTCGGCCAGAACTTCGACCTGACGATTGGCTTTTGTTTGGCCCCGCAGCGACACAGCGCTGTCAATCTCGCGTGCGACTGAACGCAGGGCAACCACGTTGACGGCGGACTTGTCCGAAGCATCTGATGTTGGTTCAGGCGACTCGGTTGCGCTTGTTTCGTCGGCTTCGGCCCGCCCTGCGAATGCAAACAACGCATCGCGCTCGAACACCAGCAGGAACAGTGCGACTGTTACCAGAACCGCATTTACCAGCGAAATCAAGCGCATAAAGGGTTTCTCCCAGAAATTTTCGCCAAGATGGTGTTGACGCACGTACTTAAATGTGGGGCTGATTATGCAGCTTTTCCACGCTAAACTGAATAGTTTGGTTCACTTTTTTCCGCAAGCCTGTGCCGCCTAGTGGGAAATGTGCGAATTCGGACCCTTGGCTTGGCAAATGTGGCGGGTTATGACATGGCGCCATACACCACGGATTACAGCCCCGGAGGGCAGGGATGAGCGACACCGACAGTTTCATTGATGAGGTGACCGAAGAGGTCCGCCGGGACCGTCTTTACCTGCTGCTGCGGCGCTGGGGCTGGGTCGGTGTGCTGGCCGTGGTTCTGATCGTCGGCGGCGCGGCCTTCAACGAGGTGCGTAAGGCGCGGGCAACCGGACAGGCCCAGGATCTGGGCGACTCGATTCTAGCGGCTCTGGCGTTGAACGACTCGGCGGAACGTGCTGCTTCCCTGTCGGAGGTTGAGGCGGCGGCGCCAGGTGGAGATGCAGTCCTGAATATGTTGCTGTCGGCGTCCCAGGTTGAAGCCGGGTCCGAGGCGGATGCGGTTGCAAGTCTGAACACCATTGCGGTGCAGGGGGACCTGCCTGAGATCTACCGGGCGATTGCGGCTTTTAAAGCCTTGTTGCTGCAAGCGGATAGCCTGCCCATCGCAGACAGACGCCAGCAATTCGAAGCCTTGGCTGCGCCGGGTGCGCCGCTGCGCTTGCTTGCGGAGGAGCAGTTGGCGCTGCTGGATGTGTCTGAAGGCAATGTCGACGCGGCGATTGCGCGGTTGCAAGCGCTGCGCCAAGATGCCGAGATCGGTGTTGACCTGCAACAGCGTGCTGCGCAACTGATTGTAGCCCTTGGGGGTGAACCCGAACCGCTGATAGCCCGGCAGGGCTAATCCGGGGCGGAACACATATTGGACAGGCGAGTGCGCAACATCATGGTAACAAGTCTATTTTCCCGCGTCGGAGCGTCGGTCGCAGTTCTTTCCTTGACAGTACTGGCTGCCTGTCAGGAAGCCGAGGTGATCCTGGTCGGCCCCCGTGAGGATATCCGCCCCGCTGCGGATTCCGAGGCGGTTGAGACACGTGGAGCCAAACCGATCAGCCTGCCGGCCCAGCAAGCTAATGTAACCTGGCCGCAAAGTCCTGGCACAGCGGCGTTCCGCACCACGCATGCGCAATTGCGCGCGACTCCGCAACGGGTATGGTCGAATTCCATCGGTAAGGGGGATTCGCGCAAACAGCGCATCACAGCCGAGCCTGTCGTAGCAGGCGGTTTGATCTACACTCTGGACTCTGGCGCCAACGTCACCGCGACATCCGCACAAGGCGCAACTGTCTGGAGCGTTAATCTGATCCCTGCACAGGATGGCGACGCGGACGCCACAGGCGGTGGCTTGGCCTATGCTGATGGTGTTTTGTATGTGTCATCTGGGTTTGGTCGCCTTACCGCGCTGGATGCCAGAACCGGCGTAACCCGCTGGCAGAAACGGTTGAACGCCACCGGCAGCGGCGCGCCTTTGGTGAATGGCGGCTTGCTGTATCTGGTCGCCGGGGATGAGACCGGCTGGGCCGTGGATGTCAAAGACGGGCGGATCGCTTGGCAGATTCAAGCCACGCCGAGCGTCGGAAACGTCCTGGGTGCGCCCGCTCCGGTAATCGCGCAGGAATTTGCCGTGTTCGCCTTTGGCTCTGGCGATGTGTCGGCCACGTTCCGTCGTGGCGGCATCCGCCGCTGGAACGCCTCGGTGGCCGGTGGGCGCCGTGGACGCGCGGCGGCGCAGATCGTTGATGTCACCGGTGGCCCGATGGTGGTGGGTGACACGATTTATATTGGGAACCACTCGGGCCGCACCGTGGCCTTTGACGCGGATTCCGGTGAGCGAAAGTGGACCGCCGATGAAGGCGCAATTGATACGGTTTGGCCTGCGGGCAACAGCATTTTCCAGGTCAGCGACCGCAGCCAGCTGATCCGTCTGGACGCAGCGACTGGTCAGGTAGTCTGGGCGCAGGACTTGCCAGGCTTCGTAAAGGACAAACCCAACCGTCGTGGTCCCATAGTGGCTCATTACGGCCCGATTCTGGCCGGAGGGCGCATCGTAATCGCCTCGAATGATGGCTACCTGCGCTTCTTTAATCCCGTCGATGGCGCGCTGGTCAACCGGGTCGAGGTCCCCGGCGGGGCCACCACTGCACCCGTCGTGGCGGGGCAGACCTTGTATGTCGTATCGACCAAAGGTGATCTACACGCTTTCCGTTGACGAAAAGATGCGCTAAAGGGCGCGTCTGAGTCTTGAAAGTTGAATGTCATGTCACTGACCCTCGCCATCGTGGGGCGCCCGAATGTGGGCAAATCCACCCTTTTCAACCGCCTTGTTGGTAAACGTCTGGCCTTGGTCGACGACCAGCCCGGCGTGACGCGCGACCTGCGCGAGGGCGAAGGGCGTCTGGCCGATCTGCGTTTTACCGTGATTGATACCGCCGGGCTTGAGGACGCCACCGATGACAGCCTGCAGGGCCGGATGCGTCGCCTGACCGAACGTGCAGTGGACATGGCCGATGTCTGTCTGTTCATGATAGACGCACGCGTGGGCGTGACGCCGACCGATGAGCTTTTTGCAGATATCCTGCGCAAACGCTCGAAACATGTGATCCTTGCTGCGAACAAGGCCGAAGGCTCAGCCGCCGATGCCGGTGTGCTTGAGGCGTATAACCTTGGCCTTGGCGAACCCGTCCGACTGTCGGGCGAGCATGGCGAGGGGATGACGGACCTGTATACCCAATTGATGCCTCTGGCTGATGCAGCCGAGGAGCAGGCCGTCGATGACGCTCCCCAGACCGATATCGAACTGGATGAGGATGGTGAGGGCGAAACCCCTCTGATCACCGCAGCTAAGCCGTTGCAGGTGGCTGTTGTAGGTCGCCCGAATGCGGGAAAATCTACGTTGATCAATAAGATCATGGGCGAAGATCGTCTGCTAACCGGCCCCGAGGCCGGGATCACCCGCGACGCGATCAGCCTTCGGGTAGACTGGGCCGACCCGGATGGCGACAGCACGCCGATGCGGATTTTCGACACGGCAGGCATGCGCAAAAAGGCCAAGGTGCAGGAAAAGCTTGAAAAGCTCTCGGTTTCCGACGGGTTGCGCGCGGTGAAGTTCGCCGAGGTCGTGGTGGTTTTGCTGGATGCAGCAATTCCATTTGAGCAGCAAGACCTGCGTATCGCCGATCTGGCTGAACGCGAAGGTCGCGCGGTCGTCATCGCAGTGAACAAATGGGATATTGAAGAGGACAAGCAGGAGAAACTGCGCGACCTCAAGGAATCCTTTGAACGGCTGCTGCCGCAACTGCGCGGCGCGCCTCTGATCACGGTGTCCGCCAAGACGGGCCGGGGTCTGGAACGTCTGCGTGCGGCCATCCTGCGTGCGCATAATGTGTGGAATCGCCGTGTGCCCACGGCTGCGCTGAACCGCTGGCTGACTGCGATGCTGGAACAGCACCCACCGCCGGCACCGCAGGGCCGCCGGATCAAGCTGCGCTATATGACGCAAGCCAAAACCCGCCCGCCGGGGTTTGTGGTGATGTGCTCGCATCCCGACAAGATGCCCGAAAGCTATAACCGCTATCTGATCAATGGCTTGCGCGAGGATTTTGACATGCCCGGTACGCCCATCCGCCTGACATTGCGCGGCCAGGGCGACAAGAACCCCTACAAAGGACGGCGTAAGAAAAACGCCGGTGCTTTGGCCAAACATCTCAAAGGGCGCGCGTAACCGCGCCAAATCGCAGCATTTTCGGCTGAGGGGCGTGACAGGCCCCAAACTGCACGCTAGCATTCACTGGCGTGCATTTGTTTTCGCGCGTGCGGGTTGCATGTGAGAATTCCACGCTTAATTTCAAATTGATATTAAACCGGGCCATCGTGAGGGGCGGGCTGGATGGATCTAAGAGAATACACGCGACAATATGCGGTGCAGGACAACCGGCTGGCGGCTCTCAGTTATTTTGGGACTTTCGCGGTGTATTTTGCATCGCTTGCGCTGGCCATCGCTTATGTGGATCGCTGGTATATTATGGTCCCCGCCGGGATTGTTTTCGCATTTGCCGCCGTGCGCCTGTATGTCTTGCAGCACGATTGCGGCCACCATTCCCTTTTCGAAACACGTCTACAAAATGAATGGGCCGGGCATGGGCTGTCACCTTTCACCTTTGCCCCGTTCGAAGTGATGAAGCAGAACCACAATCTGCACCATTCCGGAATCGGAAACCTGGAACATCGCGAAACCGGTGAAATTCACACGATGACAGTGCGCGAGTGGACTAAGGCGGACTGGAAAACCCGTTTGTTCTATCGCCTTTACCGCAATCCGTTCATCCTTGTCCCAGTGGGCGCATTGTTCACCTATTTCATCCGTTATCGCTGGCCCAAGAACACGATGCGGTTCGGTGTGACCGGTGTCGTTCTGCACAACCTGTCTATCATCGTGTTTCTGGGGCTGCTGTACCTGATAGCGGGCAGTACCGGCATTCTGGTGTGGCTTGTCTTCTCTTTGTTGGGTGGGATGCTGGGCGTATTCCTTGTATATCTCCAGCATAATTTTGAGGATACCTATTGGGATCGGCGTCCTGACCTGGACCCTAAACTGGCGGCTTTGCAGGGGTCGTCCGCATTGGATTTCGGTTGGTGGTTCGACAACGCGGTGGCCTGCATTACGTTGCATGACATCCACCATTTCAACGCGCGTATCCCGTCTTACCGACTGCGGGAATGTCACTACAACCTACCGCCCGAATACACGCCGCGCCGGATCAAGTTCCCCGAAGCGGTGGCGGCATTGAACCTCAAACTGTGGGACGAAGACGCCAAACGCCTGGTGCCGTTCCCAAAGAAACGACAAACAGCCAACTTGGCCCATAGCAGTTAGGTCTGGGATCATACGGCTTGCGGATCTGTATATTCAGTGTATATACATCTGCTTGGAGATACAGAAAGGACAAGGAATGACCTCAGTGACCGACGTTAAAGGTGTGGGCGAAGCGTTAGGACAAGCGCTTACGGCAAACGGTTTTAGAACCGCAGAAGCCATCGCCAAGGCAAGCCCTGCCGATCTGGTCAAGGTCCCCCGAATTGGTGTCGCGCGTGCGCCGCTGCTGATCGCTGCAGCGAATGAGGCGATTTCGACCAAACCAGCCGTCAAGCCGGCTGCCACCAAGCCAGCCGCACGCCGAACATCGACGCGCAAACCGGCGGCGCGTAAACCGGTCGCGCGCAAGACGGTGGCCGCTGCCGAAAAAACGGCTGAGGCGGCGGCCCGCAAAGCGGCCGAGGAAAAAGCAGCCGCAGATGCCGCCGCAGCCAAAGCACGGAAAAAAGCCAAGGCCAAAGCCAAAGCGGAAAAGGCCGCCAAAAAACGCGCCGAGATGGAGGCCGTGTTCTCGAAAGCCAAGGACAAGGTGAAGGCAAAGGCGAAGAAGGACAAAAAGTCCAAAAAGGACGACAAGTCCAAGGACAAGAAGAAAAAAGACGACAAGAACAAAGACAAGAAGAAAGAAAAGAAAAAGGCGAAGAAGTAACCCTTCCTCGCCTTTGAGATTTGCGAACCGGCGGCTGTGGCGCGCCGGTTTTGTTATGCCAAGCTGCCGTCCAGTTGCAGTGTCAGCTTGCCACCAAGATAGGGAGCCAGCACCTTGGGCAGGGTGACGGTGCCGTCGGCGTTCTGGCCGTTTTCCAGCACTGCAATCAGGCAACGCCCCACCGCCAGACCCGAGCCGTTCAGCGTGTGGACATATTCCGGCTTACCCCCGCCTTCGGGACGAAAGCGTGCGTTCATGCGACGAGCCTGAAAGTCTCCACAGGTCGAGACCGAGCTGATCTCGCGGTACGTATCCTGACCGGGCAGCCAGGCTTCGATGTCATAGGTGCGGCGCGCGCCAAAGCCCATATCGCCGGTACACAGGATCACGGTGCGATAGGGCACGCCCAGCTTTTCCAGAATCCCTTCGGCGCAGCGCAACATGCGCTTCTGCTCGTCGTCGGAATTGTCCGGATGTGTGACGGAGACCATCTCGACCTTCTCGAACTGGTGCTGACGCAGCATCCCGCGCGTATCTTTGCCGGCAGAACCGGCCTCGGACCGGAAGCACAACGAATGCGCGGTATAGCGGCGGGGCAGGTAGTTTTCCTCGATCAGCGTGTCGTTGACGATATTGGTTAGCGAGACTTCGGACGTCGGGATCAGCCACCAGCCTTCGCGCGTCTGATAGCTGTCTTCGCCGAATTTCGGCAGCTGCCCAGTGCCCTGCATCATTTCCGACAGAACCAGAACGGGGCCGTTGACCTCGGTCAGGTCGTTCTCGTTGATATGCGTGTCCAGCATGAACTGCGCCAGCGCGCGGTGGATGCGTGCGACGCCGCCGGACAGCAGCACAAAACGCGAGCCGGACAATTTCGCGGCGGTCTCGAAATCCATGCCGTTTTGCACGGCGTCGATCTCAAAATGCTCTTTCGGGGCAAAGTCCAGTTCGCGTGGGGTGCCCCAGCGATTGACCTCGACATTGTCATTTTCATCCGCGCCTTCGGGCACGTCCTCGGCAGGCAGGTTGGCGATGCGGATCAGCTGGTCTGTCAGCAGAGCGTCCAGATCCTTGGCTTCGGTCTGCATTTGGGCGATCTCGGCCTTTTTCTCGGCGACTAGCCCGCGCAGACGTTCGAACTCGGCCTCATCGCCGCGCGCTTTGGCGGCGCCGACCTCTTTGCTGGCCTTGTTCTGTTCGGCCTGAGCGGTCTCAGCTGCCAGAATTTTCGCACGGCGGCTTTCGTCCAGCCGAAGCAGGTCCGACGACACCGGCGCGTCCCCACGGCGCGCAAGGGCGGCGTCGAAGGCGGCGGGGTTTTCGCGAATGGCGCGGATGTCGTGCATGTCTCAGATCCTTGAATGCGTGAATCACTGAGACCGCTTATGCACCATCTGAACCGCAGGGTGTAGCACCGGTTACGACTTATCCGCGTCCTCGTGGGATTCATGCGCCAGATGGCCATCCCAGTCTTCGCTGGGGATTTTCGGATCGGGCGGATCGGCCATGTAAGAGGGCGTCATGATCTGTACGCCGTTCTCATTGAACACGGCCACGATATTGCGGTGCAGGTCCGAACGGATCTTTGGAATGATGCTGCCCCGCGTAGTATAGCCGTTGATCTGGTAATTGATCGCGTAATCGGCCAAAGCAGTCCACAAAACAAAGGGTTCCGGCTTGGCCTTGATCCCCTTGGTGCGGCGGGCGGCCTCGATCAGCATGGCTTCGATCTTCTCGGGCGGTTCCTCATATCCGATGCCGACAGTGGTGTGCAGTAACAGCCCGCTGCCATCGGTTTTCTTGGAAAAATTCACCACGTCCGAGTTCATCAACTGCGCGTTGGGGATCGAGATCAGTTCGTTCTTGATGGATTTCAGATGCGTCTCCATCAGCTTGATCTGCACCACGTCGCCAATGTGATCGCCAATCTGGATGCGGTCCCCAATCGAGGTCGAGCGCCGATAGATCACAAACAGCCCCGCCAGCATGTTTGAAACGACCGAGTTTGCGCCCAGCGACAGCATTGCGCCCACCAGAATGGTCAGGCCTTGAAAGGCAGCCGAATCTGATCCCGGAATGTAAGGAACGGCAAAGACCAGCGCGATTAGTATGACGACGACGCGCGCGATGTTGAAGGTTGGGCTCACCCAGTGTTTTTCAAAATCCCCCAGATCGAATGACCCGGCCTCGACAGCGTCAAAGAACACTCGCATGCCCCGAATGATATAAACCGTGACCCAGCTGATTAGACCCAGCATGATCAAGTTGGGGATGTAACTAAGGATGCCCTTAAAGATCAGTAGAACAGGCTCGGTCAGGTAAGTCAGCAGAAGCTGCGCGAAGTACCGTGTTTCGGCAAAGGCGAGTAGGACGAAGGACAGATAATAGTAGAAACCCAGAAAGAAGATCACCAGCAGGACGAAATTCAGGGTATATCGAACCAGTGCGGCAATCGCTTCAGCCTGAACGCTTTTTGCGGTGGCGTTTTCCACGTCCTTCAGATGCCGTTGTACGAATTTCAGCGTCTTGCGTCTGATCCTGCGATGCAGCCAAAGGATGATGGCAACAAAGATACCAAAGCCTATTGTCCATGCGGTGGCTTCGATCGCTCCGGAAACTCGCGCTTGATCAGTTCGATTGGACCTGTAGGCCAGGATCGCTTGCTCAATGGCCTCGCCATGGAGAAAACCGAGAACTTCCAGTTCAATCTGCTCCAGTTCCGCGTCGGCGACCGTCACAACCGATACCGAAAGTCCGTCGACCAGTATGCGTGTACCGAGTTCAGTATCCTCATAAGTGATTGTGACTTCAAGGTTATCTGAGGCTTCGGCCGCTTCTATTATTTTTTCCTGTACTGCTTCGGCGCGTTCCGATGCTGGTAGTGCGCTGGAACCACGTAAGAAAAACAGAGTATCGCCGTCGACGATAACGGGTGCTTTGAAGGTCTCGGATTGTTCTTCGTTTTCGACAGGTGCTTCGACAGTTTCCTGACCAGAAGCAGGCGCCGCACAAAGGCCAACCCACAGGGTCGTGACCAGTATCTGAAGTAGCAATCCCAGTTTCAGATGAATGTGCGCCATTGGACCTCCCGCGGTTCAACTATATCGACGCAAGCGCTTGTTTCTAGGACTTAACTGCAACGCTTGGCCAAATCTTTGTGCATTATCTGAGTTTCGGTGCAAAAACCTGTACCGCCATTCCTTGCAAACAGTCAGTTCAAAGAATAGGTTCTCGCAAAATTTGCGGGCCCTCCGCAAACACCAAACCAAAAGGAATATCCCATGGAAGGTGGCGCAATCGCCCAGTTTCTCCCGCTGATCCTGATCTTTGCGATCATGTATTTCCTGCTGATCCGTCCTCAGCAGAAAAAGATGAAGGAACATCAGGCCATGGTCGAAGCTGTGCGCCGGGGTGATCAGGTGGTCACGCAGGGTGGCCTGATCGGCAAAGTGTCGAAGGTCAAGGAAGGCGAGAACGAGATCGAGGTTGAACTGGCCGAGGGTGTCAAGGTTCGCGTCGTCAAATCGACCATCGCGCAGGTTCTGAACAAGACTGAACCGGCGAAGTAACGTCGCGCGTCAAATCCTTGAAAAGGCAGGGTAATGCTGCACATTGATACCTGGAAGCGGGTTCTGATCTGGCTGGTCTGCGTGACCGGCCTGCTGATGGCCCTGCCGAATGCGTTTTACACGCGCGTTGAACAATCCAACGATGCCAAGGCCGCGATCGAGCTTGGCATCGACACGCCCGAGATGCAGGCCGAAGCGGCGCAGTGGCCAAACTGGTTGCCGTCGTCCTTGGTCAATCTGGGCCTCGACTTGCGTGGCGGTGCACACTTGCTGGCCGAGGTTAAGGTCAGCGATGTCTACGAATCCCGTATGGATGCCATGTGGCCTGAAATCCGCGACGCGCTGCGGGATGAGCGGGCGACCGTAGGCACCATCCGCCGTCAGAACTCGGCCCCCGATGAGATTCGGGTGCGTATCAGTCAGCCCGAAGGCATGGCGCGCGCGCTGGAAGTCGTGCGTGGTCTGGCCCGTCAGGTGCAGACGCTGTCCGGGGTAGGGGCCACTGATATCGAAGCCCGCTCCGAAGGCGACACCATCGTCGTGCAACTGTCGGATGCCGAGAAGCTGGCCTCGGACGATCGCACCGTTCGACAGTCGCTTGAGATCATCCGCCGTCGTATCGACGAGGTCGGCACGCGTGAACCCACCATTCAACGCCAGGGCGCGGATCGTATTCTGATCCAGGTGCCTGGCATCGGCAGCGCGGGCGAGCTGAAAGAGATCATCGGAACCACTGCGCAACTGACCTTCAATCCGGTTGCTGGCCGCACGACCGATGCGGATACCGCGCCGGGCATCGGGCAAGAGGTCGTCCCTTCGCTTGATGAAGACGGTGTGTACTACATTCTGGAATCCGCCCCCGTTGTGACGGGTGAGGAACTGGTCGACGCCCAACCCGCGTTCGACCAGAACGGCCGCCCTGCGGTCAATTTCCGCTTTAACACGTCCGGTGCCCGCAAATTCGGCGACTACACGCTGGAGAACATCGGCGCGCCTTTTGCGATTGTGCTTGATGACGAAGTGATCTCGGCCCCGGTGATCCAAAGCCATATTCCGGGTGGTTCGGGCATCATCACCGGCAATTTCACGGTTGAGGAAAGCACCAATCTGGCCGTCCTGCTGCGCGCAGGTGCGCTGCCGGCAGGGCTGGAGTTCCTTGAAGAACGCACGATCGGCCCCGAGCTGGGACAAGACAGTATCGACGCAGGCAAGGTGGCCACCATCGTGGCCTTTGTTGCTGTCCTGGTCTTCATGGCGCTCAGCTATGGTTTGTTCGGTATCTTCGCCAATATCGCGCTGATCCTGAACGTCGGACTGCTGTTTGGTCTTCTATCACTAATCGGGGCGACGCTGACCTTGCCGGGGATCGCGGGGATCGTGCTGACAGTCGGCATGGCGGTGGACGCCAACGTGCTGATCTTTGAACGTATCCGCGAGGAACTGAAATCCGCCCGAGGTCCGGCCCGTGCAATTGAGCTGGGTTATGAAAAGGCACTGTCGGCCATTCTGGACGCGAACGTCACCACATTCATCACGGCGACAATCCTGTTTGCCATGGGCAGCGGACCGGTGCGGGGCTTTGCCATCACTCTGGGTCTGGGCATCCTCACCTCGGTCTTCACCGCGATCTTCGTGACGCGCCTGATGATCGTGATTTGGTTCGAACGCCGCCGCCCGAAAACGATCGAGGTTTGATCATGAGACTGAAACTTGTCCCTCAAGAAACCTCGTTCGATTTCTTCAGTCGCTGGAAGGTTTGGCTGGGTATTTCCGGCTTGATGATGGTCTTGGCCTTTACGTCCTTCATGTTGCAGGGCCTGAATTTCGGCATCGACTTCCGGGGCGGCACCACGATCCGCACCCAATCGGCGCAAGAGATCGACGTGGGTGCCTATCGCGACGCCATCGCTCCGCTTGAACTGGGCGATGTCACAATCACCGAGATTTTCGACCCGACCTTTGACGAGGACGAAAACGTCGCCATGATCCGCATTCAGGCGCAGGCGGAAGCCGAAGCCGTCTCGGCCGCAACAGTATCGGCTGTGGAAGAGGCATTGAAGGCGGCAGCCCCCGATATCCAATTTGTGTCCGTTGAATCCGTCGGTCCCAAGGTTTCGGGTGAGCTGATCCAGACCGCCGTGATCGCCGTTGTCCTCGCGATTGGGGCCGTGCTGGTCTATATCTGGCTTCGGTTCGAATGGCAGTTTGCCCTGGGGGCGGTGGCCGCGCTTGTGCATGACGTGATCCTGACCATCGGCATCTTCTCGGAACTGCAAATCCGGTTCGATCTGGCGATCATAGCTGCGCTGCTGACCATCGTGGGCTATTCGCTGAACGACACGGTGGTTGTCTTTGACCGGGTGCGTGAGAACCTGCGCAAATACAAAAAGAAAGACCTAAAAGAGGTCCTCAACATCTCGATCAACGAGACCCTCAGCCGGACAGTCATGACCTCGGTCACAACCCTGCTGGCGCTGATCTCGCTTTATGTGTTGGGCGGAGACGTCATCCGTGGCTTCGTCTTCGCGATGATCTGGGGCGTGATCGTCGGGACGTATTCTTCGGTCTTTGTGGCCTCGACCATCCTGCTGTGGCTGGGGGTCAAACGCGACTGGTCCAAACCGTCGAACACGGCGGGCAACCAGTTTGCAAACATCGACGCCTGATCTTTTTGGCCAGTCCCCCACAGGGCTGGCCATTATTCTATGCGCTGCCTTCCTCAGCGGCATCGTGCGTGGGTTTTCCGGCTTTGGCACGGCGCTGATCTTCCTGCCTATCGCAACGCCTTTTCTGGGCCCGTTCGGCGCGCTGATTGGGCTGACCATCATGGATATCTTCGGTCCGCTCCCCAACCTGCGCCGTGCGTGGCGCGAGGTTGACCGGGGCGACCTGATCCGGCTGGTGGCCGGGTGCGCCCTAATCCTGCCACTTGGGCTTTGGATTTTGACGCAGGTCGACGTGAATGTCTTTCGGTACGCGGTTAGCCTCCTGTCGATCGCGATGCTGGTGGTCCTGATCCTAGGTCTGCGCTATCACGGCTATGTCAGCCGCACGATGGTGGTCGGCATCGGCTGCGCTGCAGGATTTCTTGGAGGCGTGGCAGGCCTGCCTGGTCCAGCGGTCATACTGTTCTACATGTCCCGGCCACTGCAAGTGACGGTCATCCGCGCCACCATTCTACTATTCCTATTTGCCTTCGACTTTCTGCTACTGGGGTACCTCACAGGTATGGGGCGGGTGACCGGAATGGCCGCGCTTCTGGGGTTGCTGCTTGCTGTGCCAAACCTGATCGGCAATTGGCTGGGCGGCAAACTGTTCCGTCCCGAACACGAAAGGCTCTACCGCGCTGCCGCGTATCTGGTGATTGCCGTTGCGGCCTTGTCGGGCCTACCACTTTGGGGCTAGAACGCACCCATGCGCCTGAACGAGATCACCTATACCAACGCCACCCCTGTCGATGGCTACGGCCCCGGTTTCTTCCGCGTGGGCGGCGCGCTCTTTCACGGCGCGGTTCTCACCGGCCCAACCGGCACCTCGGAATGGCGGGGCTATGAGGATGCCCAACCGCTCCTCGATCTTGCCGCCAACATTGACGTCCTGTTCATCGGCACCGGGGCAGAGCTGGCACATATTCCCGCCAAACTGCGTAACACGCTTGAAGATGCGGGTATCGGGGTCGAGATCATGAATTCCCCCGCCGCCTGCCGAACCTACAACGTACTGCTCTCCGAAGGTCGCCGCATCGCCCTTGCCGCGCTTCCGGTCTGAGGGATCCCCCTTAATCTGGCCAAAAATATCCCGGGGAGCGTGAGGGGCTGGCCCCTCACTCCCACCCCAACCACATCGCGTTCCGTCTAAAGCTCTGCGTCAATTCCGACCTTTTGTCCGCCCCCACAATCCGCTAAGCGAGCGCTATGACACTGACCGTGACCGATCTGGCCATCACCCGTGGCGGCATTCCCGTGCTCGAAGGGCTCAGCTTTTCATTGCCCGCAGGCAAAGCGCTGATCCTGCGCGGTCCCAATGGGATCGGCAAAACAACCCTTCTGCGCACGCTGGCCGGGTTACAACCGCCGCTGCATGGCCGCATCGAAGGGGCCGAGGATCAGATCGCCTATGCCTCACATTCCGACGGGCTGAAACCCACGCTAACGGTTGTCGAAAATCTTAGTTTCTGGGCCTCGGTCTTTGGCACGCAAGGCATACAACCGGCGCTGGACGCCTTTGCTCTGAATGATCTGGCCGACCGCCACGCAGGCAACCTGTCGGCGGGACAGAAACGGCGGCTGGGGCTGGCGCGGATGCTGGTTACAGGGCGACCGATCTGGATGCTGGACGAACCCACCGTCTCGCTGGACCAGAACGCAGTGAAAATGTTCGCCGACGCCGTGCGCGCGCATCTGGGGCAGGGGGGATCAGCCCTGATCGCCACTCATATCGACCTGGGCCTTGACGGTGAGGTTCTGGATGTCGGCCCCAACAAGGCCAAACCCAAACCCATCGACGATTTCGACGGAGGCTTCCTGTGATCGCCTTGCTGCTGCGCGACCTGAAACTGGCCTTCCGCGCCGGAGGGGGCTTCGGCCTTGGGCTGGCTTTCTTCCTGATCGTGACCGTGCTGGTGCCATTCTCGGTCGGGCCGCAATCCTCTCTGCTTTCGACTATCGCGCCTGGTGTGCTTTGGCTGGGCGCACTGCTGGCCTGCCTGCTGTCGCTCGACCGCCTGTTAGCGCTGGATTGGGAGGACGGATCGCTCGACCTGCTGGCCACGGCACCGCTGCCGCTGGAAGCCGTGGTTACGATCAAGGCGCTTGCGCACTGGCTGACCACAGGCTTACCACTGGTTCTGGCCGCGCCGTTTCTGGGCGTGCTGCTGAATCTGCCGGTGCCGGGCTTTTCGTGGCTGGTGATCTCGCTGCTGATCGGCACCCCCGCCATGAGCGTCATCGGCACCTTCGGCGCAGCCCTGACCGTCGGCCTGAAACGCGGCGGCTTGCTGCTGTCGCTGCTGGTCCTGCCGCTATACGTCCCCACGCTGATATTCGGCGCCGAGGTGGCGCGCCGTGGCGCCACGGGGATGGAAACCCAAACCCCGCTGCTCATGCTGGCCGGGATCACCGCCGCCACAATCGCGATGCTGCCCTTTGCCAGCGCTGCCGTTTTGCGTATCAACCTTCGGTGACGTGCTCAAACTTTGACCAAGGTCAATTGAGAATGAACCCGACTCGGACTAGATAAGGCCCATGTCTATCGCAGCCAAAGCCAACGCCCTCTGGGAATACGCCAACCCGCGCAAATTCCTCGCGACAAGCGAACGGGTGATGCCGTTTTTCTGGATCACCTCTATCGCGTGCATCGTGGTGGGGCTGATCTGGGGATTCTTCTTCACGCCGGATGATTACAAACAGGGCTCGACCGTCAAGATCATCTACCTGCATGTTCCGGCGGCGCTGATGGCGATCAATTGCTGGCTGATGATGTTGGCGACATCGCTTGTCTGGCTGGTTCGCCGCCATCATGTCAGTGCGTTGGCGGCTCGTGCAGCCGCTCCCATTGGCATCGTAATGACATTGATAGCACTGGCGACAGGCGCGATTTGGGGGCAACCCATGTGGGGCACATGGTGGGCCTGGGATCCGCGCCTGACCTCCTTCCTAATTCTATTCCTGTTTTATCTGGGCTATGTCGCCCTGTGGGAAGCGATCGAAGACCCCGACACCGCCGCCGACCTGACCTCGGTCCTGTGTCTGGTGGGCTCGGTTTTTGCGATCCTCAGCCGCTATGCGGTGAATTTCTGGAATCAGGGTCTGCACCAAGGCGCATCGGTGATGCGTGCAGCTGCCATTACCGGGGCGGATACCGAGGAAAAAGTCAGCAACATCTATTTCTACCCGCTGCTTCTGTGCATCATCGGGTTTGTTCTACTGTTCATCGCGCTGGCGCTCTACCGCACGGGTACGGAAATTCGCGCGCGCCGGATCAAGGCGTTGCTGGCACGGGAAAGGGTAAATGGATGATCCCCGATCTTGGAAAATACGCCGACACGGTCTTGTGGTCCTATGTGGTTTCAATCGGACTTCTGACAGCGCTGATCCTGTTCAGCGTGATGCGCGGCCGCAAGGTTCGGACCGAGATGGAAAAACTCGAAGAACGGATGACCCGCAATGGCTAAAATCTCGCCTCTGATGATCGCGCCACCGCTGATCTTTGGCGCCTTTGCCGTTCTGGCCGGCATCGGCATGTTCCGCGACGATCCTAACGCGCTGCCATCCGCCCGCGAAGGCCAGCCCGCGCCACCGGTTGTCCTAACCGAATTTCAGGGCAAACCCAATTTCGACGACGCCACGCTGCGCGACGGAAATGTCAAACTGGTCAATTACTGGGCCAGCTGGTGCGCCCCATGCCGAGTGGAACACCCCAACCTTCAGGCCCTGTCCGAAGAAGGCATCCCGGTTTACGGCATCAACTACAAAGACCAACTGGACAATGCCGAAGACTTCCTGACCGAACTCGGCGATCCGTACACTGGCATCGGTCGCGACGAACAGGGCCGAATGGGCCTCGATTGGGGCGTCTACGGCGTACCCGAGACCTATGTCATCAACGGCGAAGGCACCATAATCCTGCGCTTTGCCGGACCCATCACCCAACGCGTGATCGAAGGCACCATCCGCCCAGCCTTGGAAAAAGCTGCAGGCAAATAAAGCCCGCTCGTTCTTCTGTTCAAAAATACCTCGGAGCGCGAGGCAGAGCCTCGCAAATAACAAAAGGACGCCCTTAGGCGTCCTTTCTTATTCTATACGCACAAATTCCGGTCATCCGGCCTTTGCAAGGTTCCGTAGTACGTAATGCAGTACGCCACCGTTTTCGATATACTCGATTTCGGGCGCGGTATCGATGCGGCACTTCAGGGTGATGGTCTTCTCGGACCCATCGCCGTAGACGATGGTGCAGGGCACCTCTTGCAACGGCTGGATCGTGTCCAGACCGTGGATCGAGACCGTTTCGTCCCCTTTCAGACCCAGCGACTTGCGTGTGTCACCGCCGGTGAACTCAAACGGAATGACGCCCATGCCAACCAGGTTCGAGCGGTGAATACGCTCAAAGCTTTCGGCGATCACGGCCTTGACGCCCAGCAGAGCCGTACCCTTGGCCGCCCAGTCACGAGAAGAACCCGCACCGTACTGTTCGCCACCAAAGACAACCAGCGGGGTGCCCTGTTCCTGATAGGCCATCGATGCCTCATAGACCGAGGTCTGTTCGCCATCGGGGCCTTTTGTGTAACCGCCCTCGACACCGTCCAGCATCTCGTTCTTGACGCGGATGTTGGCGAAGGTGCCGCGCATCATGATCTCGTGGTTGCCACGGCGGGACCCGTACGAGTTGAACTCGCGCGGCTGAACCTGGCGGTCGGTCAGATACTTGCCTGCAGGCGTGGTCGTCGCAAACGAACCGGCCGGTGAGATGTGGTCGGTGGTGATCATATCACCCAGGATCAGCAATACCTTGGCACCTTCGATGTTCGAAATCGTACCCGGCTCGGCCCCCATGCCTTGGAAATAGGGCGGGTTCTGGATGTAAGTCGATGTCGCGGGCCAATCATAGGTTTCCTGCTGCGGAACATCTACACCCTGCCACTTTTCATCGCCCTTGAAGACGTCGGCATATTTCGATTGGAACGCCTCACGCGTAACGGTCTGTTCAACCAGTTCAGCGACTTCCTGGGCCGATGGCCAGATGTCCTTCATGAAGACGTCGTTACCGTCCTGATCCTGACCAATCGGCTCGGACGTCAGGTCGATATCCATGGTGCCTGCCAGCGCATAGACCACCACCAACGGCGGCGAGGCCAGATAGTTGGCGCGTACGTCAGGCGAGATTCGTCCTTCGAAGTTCCGGTTGCCCGACAGCACCGACGTGGCGACCAGGTCGCCTTCGGCAATCGCCTCGGACAGTTCTTTTTGGATGGGTCCCGAGTTACCGATACAGGTGGTGCAGCCATAACCCACGAGGTTAAAGCCCACCTTGTCCAGATCTTCTTGCAGGCCAGCGGCCTCAAGATAGGCTGACACAACCTGCGACCCAGGAGCCAGCGAGGTTTTGACCCAAGGTTTGCGGTTCAAACCCAGCGCCGCGGCTTTGCGCGCCACAAGGCCCGCGCCGATCATCACATAGGGGTTTGAAGTGTTGGTGCAGGAGGTGATCGAGGCGATCACGACCTTGCCCGATTCCATGGTGTAGTCCTCGCCGTTGACGACGACTTCCTTGCCCATGGGACGCTTGAAAGTCTCTTCCATTTCCTTGGTGAAAGCGGCCTTGGCGTCGGTCAGTGCAACATAGTCCTGCGGGCGTTTTGGACCCGAGATCGCAGGAACGATGGTGCCCATGTCCAGCGACAGGGTGTCGGTATAGATCGGTGCGTAGTCCGCATCGCGCCAGAAGCCGTTCTCTTTCGCGTAGGCTTCAACCAGCGCGATACGGTCTTCGTCGCGACCGGTATTGCGCAGATAACGCAGGGTTTCGCCGTCGATCGGGAAGAAGCCACAGGTCGCGCCGTATTCGGGGGCCATGTTGGCGATGGTCGCGCGGTCGGCCAGGGGCAGACGATCCAAACCTTCGCCGTAGAACTCGACGAATTTGCCGACAACACCTTTTTCACGCAGCATCTCGACGACCTTCAGAACCAGGTCGGTGCCGGTAGTGCCTTCGACCAGATCGCCGGTCAGCTCAAAGCCCACAACCTCTGGGATCAGCATCGAGATCGGCTGACCCAGCATTGCGGCCTCGGCTTCGATCCCGCCAACACCCCAGCCCAGTACGGCCATGCCGTTAACCATGGTAGTGTGGCTGTCGGTGCCGACCAGCGTGTCAGGGTAGGCGACTTCGTTGCCGTCCTGATCGGTGTCAGTCCAGACTGTCTGGGCCAGATATTCCAGGTTCACTTGGTGACAGATGCCGGTTCCGGGCGGCACAACGCGGAAGTTGTTAAAGGCGTTCTGGCCCCATTTCAGGAACTGGTAGCGTTCCATGTTGCGCTCATACTCGCGGTCCACATTCATCTGGAACGCGCGCGGGTTGCCAAACTCGTCAATCATGACCGAGTGGTCGATGACCAGATCAACTGGGTTCAGTGGGTTGATCTTCTGTGCGTCGCCGCCCAGTCCTTTGATGCCGTCACGCATTGCGGCCAGATCGACAACCGCCGGAACACCGGTGAAGTCCTGCATCAAAACGCGGGCAGGGCGATAAGCGATCTCGCGCGGGTTCTTACCGCCGTTGGCGCCCCATTCGGCAAAGGCCTTGATGTCGTCGACCGAGACCGAGAAACCGTTATCCTCGAACCGCAGCATGTTCTCCAGCACCACTTTCAGCGCGGCGGGAAGGTTTGAGAAATCACCCAGACCGGCCTCTTGTGCGGCGGGGATGGAATAATAGGAAATGGACTTGCCATTCACGCTCAGGCTGCGGCGTGTCTTGGCGGTATCCTGTCCGACTTTGATGGGCATCTAGTGGCCTCCCTCTCAAATGACGTGGAATATGGGATTCGCTGAGGGGTATCTGCATCACCCAAGCCGCCGGTTCAAGGTCCAACAGCCCACCTGCGGCAATTTTTGTATACCATTGCACACATTTTTTTGAAATCTGGCTGTCGCGGCTCTCAAGAAACCTTGATTGGAGGTTGAGCGGCGATAGATGTACACCTGTCTCGCATCCCACAAATCCCGAGAGCCCCATGATCAGAACCGTTACTGCGACCGCGCTTGTTTCCCTGTTTCTTGCCTCGTCTTCGATGGCGGAAAGTGACCCGGTGGTTGTGGAGTTGTTCACGTCTCAGGGGTGTTCTTCCTGTCCCCCTGCAGACAAGCTGATGCATGAGCTTGCCAAGCGCGACGACGTTATCGGCTTGGCGCTGCACGTGGACTATTGGGACTATATCGGATGGGAAGATGAATATGCCAATCCCGATCACACCACCCGGCAGCGCGCCTATGCGCGTGGGGGCGGGCGGTCGATGATCTATACGCCGCAGATGGTGATCAACGGGCAGCAGGATGTTGTGGGCGCCAAGGCTGATGAACTAAATCGCATCATCGACGCCCATCTGAAAGCTGCGCCAGAGGCATCGGTCTCAGCAACACGGGCGGCGAATGATGTCACGGTGGATGTCACGCCGATCGAACTGCCCGAAGGGGCGACCTATGAGATTCGGGTGGTGGAGTATTCACCGATGCGCCATGCCTCGATCCGCCGAGGGGAATTGGCAGGGCATGAGCTGGACTATGCCAATGTGGTGGAATCCTGGCATTGGGCGGGATCCTGGGATGGCAACCAGGCACAGCAATATTCGGTTGCGCTGACTTCGGACCTGCCTGCGGTTGTGCTGGTTCAAGAGGCGGGTCATGGCCCGATCGTGGCCGCTGCGCGGGTCAAATAGGTCGACCGCCCATTAAACCATGTCTTCCGGCTGAACACCCAGCCCATTCCAAGCTTTCCAGCGGCGGTGAATCCAGAACCACTGGCCCATGTTTTTGCGCACCATCGCCTCAAGATCGTCATTGGTGAACTGGGTCATGGTCTTGGGGTCGGTATGGGGGACGGGGTCGTGCAGGACGATCTCAAAGTCGATACCGTTGGGCTGGCGCACGGCATAGCAAGGGATCAACACCGCCTTGTACTTCATCGCAAGCTCGGCATTCAGAACCGAGGTCACGGCGGGTTTGCCGAAATAGGTCAGCTCTTCGCCGCCATGGGCATGCAGGTCCGATACGATGGCGATGATCCCACCCTTTTTCAGGGCGCGCACCATCTCAACCATGCCGCGGCGGCCCTGTTCAAACATCGGCGCGCCGGTTTTGTAAAAGGCGTCGACATACATGTCGTTGAAATAGGGGTTTGCCATCCGGCGATAGAGGCAACCGATCGGTTCGCCGCTGCGTTCCTGTAGCGCGATGCGCGCCGCAAGGTAGTGGCCGAAATGGGCGGTGATCATCATCACCGGCTTGCCCTCGGCCACGGCGGCGTCAAACGCTGCGATACCAGGACCCGAAACCTTTGCGTGGCGCTGTCGATCCGTAAACCCTTCGGGCGAGAAATGTTCCATAATCGCACGGCCAGCATTGTCGGGGACGGCCCGGCAGATGCGATTGACTTCATCCTCGGGCAGGTCGGGGCAGGTCAGCTTCAGGTTGTTGCGCACGCGTTTCGAAAACCCCACCACAGGCGCAAGCGTGCGGACCAATGCGCCCATTGTCGCAATGCGGCGCTCATAGGGCAGCAGGCGCATCGCGCCAATCAACCCTTTTAGGAACAGGCCGGTCACGTAATATTTGCCAAGCTCAATCCGGCTGAGTTCTGACTTTTCTACGGGCATCTGTGGCTCTCGGCGGCTATTGCGGGCGTTGCCGGGCCAGACATACAACCCCGACCGAGTGACCACAAGCGTTCTGAATGGGTTACAAGGGCACGGAGGCGTCTCGTTATTCCTCGGCCTCTTCTTCGACAAGGGTTATCGCGCCGCCATCCACCAGATCGCGGATTGCGCCAACGATCTGGGTCATGGCCTCTTCCGCCTCAGCTTGTTTGACCTTGCCGCGTTCGGTCATTTCCTCGCGCAGATTGTCGGCCATGCGCGAGGACATGTTGGTCAGAAGAAATTCAACCGTTGTCTTGTCGTCCTCGGTCTCGGCACCGGCGAGCGCTGTGACCAGAACCGGTTGATCCACGCCCCGAAGGATAGCGGGTACGTCGCGCGGCAGGATGCGCGTTGGGACATGGGCGAATGTAAAGATGGACCGGCGTACGACACTGGCGAAATCCGAATCCTCCTCATCCAGAGCGCTAAGCAACCCGTCGCGGGTCGAGGCGGCGGATTGGTTGAGGATGGCCCCCACGCGCGCACCGGGGCCATCTGTGAATGCCATGGTCGGGCGTTGATCCAGTTGCGCGGCCAGCGACCATCCGATCCGGTCTACTGCCTCGGGTGTGACATTGGCGGTTTTCGACACCGCATAGGTGATCCGTCGCGCCACAGGGCCGGGCAGGTGGCCCAATAGCTGCGCGGCCTTCGCGGTTTCCAGCTTCGAAAGCATCACTGCCGCGACCTCGATACTTTCGGCCTGCGCCATGTCGGCCAGATCCTCGGTCGGGACTTCGCGCAGGCGCTGCCAGGGATCGCCGACTTGACGCACCCCTGCGACTTTGCGCAGCCGCGCGGCGGTGGCCGGAGCGATTTTGCCGTTCACAGCATCCAGCGCACCCGCAAGTCCGTGCGGAAAGGAAAGCCCGACACTGTCCAGCGCTTCGGCAAATTCAGCGGCCACAGCGTCCAGCGTCACCCGGTCCACCAGACCCATCTGCCCCAGTTGGTGGGTCAGCTTTTCCTGCAAGTCATCGGGAAGATCCTCAAGCGGGATATCCGCGCCGTCATTTAACAAAAGCCGTACGACCACTGCCGCCTTTTGTCGATTGCTCAGCGCGCGTGGAACCACGCGCGGCGCTTCTTGTTCTTTGTCGGCAATGGGGGCCGAAGCCCCCGGCGCCATTTGTACCAATGTGTGTGAGTCCTGCATCTGCCTGCGGTGCCATCATTCTGATCCACGGGCAGAATAGGGAGACTCGGGTAAAAAAAACCTGAAGCTTAGTAGTTGAAGGTCAGCCCCGTGCGGATTGCCTCGCGCAGAGACGCCTCGGCCCAGGTGCCTTCACCACCGCGCGCCTTGATCTCGCGCCATTGCTCGATGGCCAGATCGGTGCGACCTTCGGCGACATAGCCTTGTGCCATGTACGAGCGCGCCAGAATATTGTCGGGATTGACCCTGATAGCGTCCTGATAGAACAGATTGGCCTGTTCCAGATCGCCCAGCTTTCGGAAGGTAAAGCCCCAATAGGTCAGAACACGGTCATCATCCTGATCCATGATCCGAAGGACGTCCTGCGCGTTTTCCAACTGCCCGTCATAGGCAAGCTCACGCACCGCGCCATAAAGTTCGTCCTGAGTGAAATTTGTTTTGTTCGGTTTCACACAGCGCCCGGCGTCCTTGTCATAGACCCGACCGAACAGACACTTCTTGGTCGTGTTCGTCGGTTTAGGCGGGCTGCTGTCCCCACCGCCAGCGGCGTGGGCAACTGGGGCGAAAGCGAATGCCTGCAGGGCAATTGCTGAGGCTAGTACTAGGCGCATTTTCCTACTCCGTTCTCTGGGCTGCTCTGATCAAGCATAGCGCGATCCGATAAAAGACGAACAATCGGCGGCTCGCTTTTATTCACGAGTAGGAAATATTTTCTTAGCTGTTCACGGTTTTGGTACAGCTCTGGGTCTCATAGTCCCATTGGGTGCCCGGCGCGCAGGATTGCGTTTGCTTGGAATGTCCGCTGCAGGCCATCGCGATCGAGGCAGAGCAGGTCAGAGCCAATGCGCATAGAAGAGTACGGGTCATGGTGGGTCTCCTGTTCTGAACAACGACCCCATCATATCCGAATTTGAGCAACCTGACAAAAGGACAAGGCCCGAATCCGCCTATACGGTCCGGGCCTTGTTTAGTGCGTTAGGCTTTATTCCTCGCCAAACACGCGCGCGAAAATCGTGTCTACGTGCTTGGTGTGATAGCCAAGGTCGAATTTCTCTTCGATCTCCGCGGGGCTGAGGGCGGCGATGACATCGGCATCGGCCAGAAGTTCTTCTTTGAAATCAGTGCGGTGTTCCCAAACCTTCAAAGCGTTGCGCTGAACCATGGCATAGGCGTCTTCGCGGCTGACACCCGCTTGGGTCAGAGCCAGCAAAACCCGTTGGCTCATGACCAGACCGGGGAATTTGTTCATGTTCTCCAGCATGTTTTCAGGGAAGATCAGCATCTTGTCGATCACACCTGTTAGACGGGCCAGCGCAAAGTCCAACGTGATCGTGGCGTCCGGCCCGATCATGCGTTCCACCGAGGAATGCGAGATATCGCGTTCGTGCCAAAGTGCCACATTCTCCATCGCAGGGATCACCGCCGCACGCACCATACGCGCCAGACCAGTCAGGTTCTCGGTCAGCACCGGGTTTTTCTTGTGCGGCATAGCTGACGAGCCCTTTTGACCCATCGAGAAGAACTCGGCCCCTTCCAGAACCTCGGTCCGCTGCATATGGCGGATTTCGATAGCGATATTTTCGATGCTGCTGGCGATCACGCCCAATGTGGCAAAGAAGGCCGCGTGACGGTCGCGCGGAATGACCTGCGTGCTGATCGGCTCGGGCACCAGACCAAGTTTGTCGCAGACATGCTCTTCAACCGCAGGGTCGATATTGGCGAAGGTGCCGACCGCGCCGCTGATAGCGCCGGTGGCGATCTCGGCCCGCGCGTCGCGCATGCGAGACAGATTGCGGTCCATCTCTGCGTAGAAACGCGCAAAGGTCAGACCCATGGTGGTGGGCTCGGCATGGATGCCGTGGCTGCGGCCGATGCGGACAGTGTCCTTGTGTTCGATCGCGCGGCGTTTCAGGGCGGCCAGCAGACCTTCGAGATCGGCGATCAGCAGGTCGGCAGCGCGGGTCAATTGTACGTTCAGGCAGGTGTCCAGCACGTCGGACGAGGTCATGCCCTGATGCACAAAGCGTGCCTCTTCACTGCCGACGTGTTCGGCCAAGTGGGTCAGAAAGGCGATGACGTCATGTTTGGTGACGGCTTCGATTTCATCAATCCGTGCTACGTCGAACTCCACATCCTTGGCTTTCCACACTGCCTCGGCGTTTTCGCGCGGGATCACGCCCAGATCGGCCATGGCGTCACAGGCATGGGCTTCGATCTCGTACCAGATGCGGAACTTGCTTTCGGGCGACCAGATGGCAACCATCTCGGGGCGGGAATAACGTGGAATCATTGGCAGCGGCACCTTATTGTGATTTGGCAGGAGGCGTTGCGGCGCGGTTTAAACCCGACCTGCCTTAGGAACAAGGTGCGAGTGCGCAGATGAGACGGTTTGCCCTGATTTTAACCCTTTGGCCCGGCTTTGCGGCCGCGACCGAGTTTTGGCCACTGACCGGGGATGAAATCGTGTCGACCTTGACGGGACAGAAACTCAGCTATGGCGAAGGCGTCTGGCAAACCTTCTATGCAAGCGGGGCCACGCAGTATTTCTCGGGTCGGCCCAGCAGTGGACGGTGGGCGGTTCGCGGAGACCAGTATTGCTCGACCTGGCCACCATCCGGGCTTTGGGCCTGCTATGACGTTTTGCAAAGCGGGGTAATCATTCGGTTCATCGACGACAGGGGCGGGATCACGGACGGGTATCTGCCGGAATGATCGCTCCGAACAGCCTGTCCGATTTCGAAGGCTGCTGGGGCCTGACGCGCACCATCCGCGACGCAAGAGCGGGGCAGGTGGTGCAGGCGGATGGGATGGCGTATCTGCGTCTTGCTGATGACGGTCTGATCTATGACGAAGAAGTGGTTTTGCGCATACCCGGCCAGGCTGAGGTGAAAGGCGCCCGGCGCTACCTTTGGCGTGCGGACCGCGACGACGTAGCAGTCTTTCTTGACGACGGGCGGTATTTCCACCGTTTGAATCTGGGGGTTCCGCAGACGTCGGATCACCATGATTGCGCGCCAGACAGCTATGACGCTATCTACGATTTCTCGTCCTGGCCGCGATGGAGCGTACGCTGGATCGTCTCCGGGCCACGAAAATCCTACGAAATGGACACGGAATACGTGCTAAGGTAGCGTAATCACCTTGAAGTGAGCGGCCGGATTGGGCATTGCTGTCGCAGAATTCCGATCCGATTTGGGGAGAAGTGAAGATGAATGCAAATGTACTGGCCAATGCGTTTGGACCGCGCGAAGGTACGGCGCTGCGCGTCAAACAAGTGATCCTGGTTGCGCTGGGCATCGTTGCTTTGGCCGTTGCCGCGAAAATCAAAGTGCCGATGTGGCCGGTTCCGATCACCATGGGCACCTTTGCCGTTCTGACCATTGGCACCGCCTATGGCGCGCGTCTGGGTTTGGTGACTATGCTGGGTTACCTGCTGATCGGCGCGCTGGGCTTTGATGTGTTCGCCGGTTCGTCGGCCGAGAAATTCGGGCTGACTTACATGATGGGTGGCACAGGCGGCTATCTGGTGGGTTACGTGCTGGCGACCCTGGCTCTGGGTGCTCTGGCCGCGCGCGGCTGGGACCGCTCGGTTGGCAAGCTGGCCCTGGCGCTGGTTCTGGCCAATGTGTTGATCTACGTTCCCGGCCTGCTTTGGCTGGGTCAGCTGTATGGTTGGGATCAGCCGATCCTGGCCTGGGGCCTGACGCCGTTCCTGGTGGGTGATGCGATCAAACTGGCGCTGGCGGCGCTGCTGATCCCTGGCCTGTGGAAACTGGTGGGCGACGCCCGCGCCTGATTTCCCGCTTTTGAGAACAACGAAACCCGCGCCCGGAGCAATCCCGGCGCGGGTTTTTTTGTTATGGAATGAGACTGGACAAATCCGGTCATCGCGGGCCACTCTGAGCCAACAGAAACAACAGGTTATTATGATATGTTTTTGCGATTAAGCTCTGCCATTGCGGCGATATGGCTTGGCGCCGCGCCAGTGTTGGCCGATACCCCGGTGACGTATACGGATAATGGACGCGCCTTGTTCAGCTTTTCGGTGCCCGATTTCTGGGCCGTGCGGACAGGTGGCACACGCGAGATTGAGGATACGCAACTGGGAGATCCCCGCGCAGTGGCTCGTGTCATGGGGATACGGCCTGTGACCGATGACAACGTCTGGATCGGTTTTGTCGCACCCGCCGGCGTCGCCTCGATCGACGGAGGATTGCGGTATCTTCAGGATGTCGACAAGTTTCTGGTCAAATCTCCAGTGGTTTCAGACAATGTTTCGACTCGTATCGGAGGGCTGCCCGCGCAAGTGATCCGGGGCACCGGTACCCGTGATGGGCGGGGCATTAACTTCACTGCGACTGTGATCGACCTGCCCAATGACCGCGTCGCCGTGGCCGTGGCCGTTCTGCGCGATGGGGCCGATCCGGCCTATGTGGATGATCTGAACGCAGTGTTTGCCTCGTTCCGGGCTGCTCGGTGAGGAGGGGGAAGATGACCAGAAAACTGATCAAACGCACCTGTCTTGCCCTGAGTCTGGGCGCAGCCAGTTTTACCCTTTCGGCCTGTGATGGGGTCACTGTTGGCGTGGGATACGGATATGATCCGTTTTACGACTCGCTTCTTTGGAACGACTATTACCACGACGTAGATGTGGACATCGACGTAGATCGCCCGGTTCGCCCGAAGCCGCCGGTTGGGAAACCGCCTGCACGGCCCAAGCCACCGATCGCCAAACCGCCCGCGCGGCCCCGGCCACCTGTGGCTCGGCCCCCGACAGCACGGCCGCCGATCCATCGACCGGCACCGCGACGGTAAGGTGCGTCAGGTCAGCAATTCGGTCGTAATTTCCGCCGAACCCTCAAGTGTCCTGTGAACAGGGCACTTGTCGGCAATTTCCAGCAACCTGGCGCGCTGTTCGTCGTCCAGAGGACCTTCGAGCCGGATCTTGCGCCGGAACAGATCAACCTTTCCGTCGCCGACTAGCCCCGCATCCTGCCCGTGGACCTTGTTGTGGCAGACATCGACAACAATGCCCGTCAACGGCCAGCGTTTGCGACGCGCATACATGCGAATTGTCATCGAGGTGCAGGCCCCCAATCCGGAAGACACGAAACCGTAAGGCGACATGCCTCGGTCGGTGCCGCCATACGAGGCAGGCTCGTCCGCGACCGCATGGTGACGGGGGCCGGATTGAATGTCCTGCAAGAAACCGCTGGGGTCGGCCTCGGTCACGCGCACAATGCCTTCGGGGGCGCCGGGCGGTGGGGCTGGTGGGGACAGGGTTATGTAGCGTGTCACCCAGGCCGCAATCACATCGGCCGCATATTCAGCGTCACAGGCCCGCGTGATCAGGTGGTCGGCATCATCCAGAGTAACAAAGCTTTTGGGGTGCTTGGCGGCCATAAAGATGGCGCTGGCGTTGTCGACGCTCACGGTCTCATCCAAGGGGGCGTGCAGGATCAGCAGCGCGGCTTTCAGCTCTTTGATGGCGGGGGTCAGTTCGGTTTCCGATATGTCATCGACAAAGGCCTTACCAATGCGGAAAGGACGCCCGCCTAGCGTCACTTCAGCCGAGCCTTCCTGCTCGATCTCGGGAAGAGCGGCCTGGAAATGGTGCGAGACATGGCCCGGATCAACAGGTGCGCCCAGCGTGACCACCGCTTTGACGCTGGGAATGCCAGCGCGGGCGCGCAGCACAGCAGCTCCGCCAAGCGAGTGCCCAATCAGCAACGACGGCGCCATGTCGCGCCCGGCAAGATAGTGAGAGGCGGCAATCAGGTCTTCGACATTAGAAGTGAAAGTGGTGTTGGCGAATTCGCCTTCAGAGTGACCCAGACCGGTGAAGTCAAAACGCAGAACGGCAATACCCATTCCAGCCAAGCGAGCCGCGATGCGACGGGCGGCGGGAATGTCCTTGGAGCAGGTAAAACAATGGGCAAACAACGCTGTGGCCAGAACCGGCCCGTCAGGCAGGTCGAGGCGCGCAGCAAGTTGGTTGCCGTCGTGACCGGCAAAGGTAATGCGTTCGGTGGGCATGGCAGTTCCTTACGTCGCAAGTTGGCGCCAATACTGTGGGCTTCTACCGGGTCGCTCAACCCATATGTAACGCGCGTCACGGGAAGGTGAGAACAGATCGGTCATCCAGTACATGAAGCGGAACGTAGGTTTCAATTACCATCAATTTATGTGATGAGGTATCAAAATAATATTCGTTTTAAAAATATGTTTGGAGCCTCCACATTGACTTTGTTCACGTCACACAATCTCGGAGGCCATGATGGCACACATTTCTTGCGCACCACGCAGCACCGCGCTGCGCCCCGATCTTCTGATCATTCTTGCCCTGACGGCGCTGCTTAGCTTTGCGGCGGGTCACAACTGGCCCGAGGCCGCGCCGGTCGCGGCGCAAACCGCTGAAGACTGGCACGGCAATGTCAAACGCTCAACCTGGCCGGACTAGGCCAGACCCATAAGCTGGGGGTCGAACGGATAGGTTGTCAGGTTCTCATACCCGTCTTCGGTGATCAGAACCTGATCCTCCAGCTTGATGGAAAAGTCACCGCCCACTTCGCCCACGGCGGCCTCGACACACAGGACCATGCCGGGCTCCAAGGCATAGTCGTAAGCGCCGGCAACCGCCTTGTCCGGGTAGGCCACCAACGGCCATTCATCGCACAGGCCGACACCGTGCATCAGGCAACCGTATTTCTGTGCCTGAAACTTGTCGTCCAGTTTGTGTGAGTTGGCCGTCAGATCGGGGATCATGACGCCGGGTTTCAGCATCTCCATATTGGTCATGATATGCTCATGCGCGTGCTGCATGGCATAGATCATGTCCGGGCGGGGTTTCTGATCGCCGATCCACCATGTGCGTGAGATATCGATACATATACCGTAAGAACCGATCAGGTCCGTATCAAACGCGATAATCTCATTTTGTTGCGTGATCCGCGGTCCACATTCCTGAAACCACGGGTTCGTGCGTTGCCCTGAGGCGAGCAAGCGGGTTTCAATCCATTCACCGCCGCGTCGGATGTTTTCAGCGTGCAGAACGGCCCAAATGTCATCCTCGGATGTCTTGCTGTCGCCGACATTGGCGCGGGCAAACTGCTCCATCGCGCCAACAGCGGTCTCGCAGGCATGATGGGCGCAGCGCATGGCCAGAATCTCGTCCGGGCCCTTGATCGCGCGGGTCTTTTCAGTGAGTTCTTCGCCCTCCATGATCTCGAACCCCTGCGCCTCGAGCGCGCGCAGCCCATGCAGCATGATCTTGTCCACGGCCAAGCGTTTGTTGCCGCCGCTATGCTCTTCGATCAGCACCCGCACCTCATTCGAGAACACATCAGCCGCCACATCCACCTTGTCTCCCCGGTCGAAATAGAACAGGTCGGCGCCTGAACGCTGTTCGCGCACCAGCGGGTTGAAGGTCGAAAGGAAGGGCGAGTTTTTATAGTCCCAGATTACCATGTACCCATCGGCGCACAGCAGTACGGCGCGAAACGGGTTGTGGGTGTTCCAAAGCTGCATGTTGGTGCTGTCGGTGGCATAGCGGATGTTCAGCGGGTCGAACATCAGCACCCCGCCATAGCCGCGATCCACGACCGCTTGCGTCAGGCGTTTCCAGCGATACTCGCGCATGTTGGCAAGGTTGGGCAGGGTCAACCCGGCGGCCTCCCACTCGGAAAAGGCTAGTTGGGTGGGACCGATCTCGATCCGGTCCAATTCGTTCGGGGTGCCATCACCAAGGGTCGCGCCTTTGGTGGGGTCGATTTTGCGGCCGTCGCGGTAATGTGTGTTCATGGATGCCCTCTCTGCCTGTTTTTTCAGCGTGGAGAATCATTGCCGCGCAGTCTCGATAAATTGCGACGGTCGGATCGTCGCTTTTTGACCGACAGCTCTGCGTTGCAGTGATAGATCAGCCTTATGACGATTTTTCAGACCGCAATTCCCTACAACCCGCTAGATCAACGCCCACTGCCGGGTATCCAGCCTGACAGTATGGAGACATGGCTGCACCGGGATGATGCCTTTGCTGCGCAGATGCAGCACCGAGAAGCTTTGTTGCGCGACCGCCGGGCGGATGTTCTGGCGCTGGACCCAAGCGCTGAACCGGCGGCGCAGGAGCTGCTAGATAGTGTGCTGTACCACGCCTATCCGGGGTGCTCCGACCATGTCACCCGACCCGATGGACAAGAGGTGGTCATCGATCGAGCCCAGCCGATGGAGACCCTATGCAAACTGGTGCAGGAGGATATCTGTATCTTGCAAAAGCACGGCGAAGAACATGTTCTGACCGGGGCCGTCTTGTGTTTTCCGGCCAGTTGGCGCCTGTCCGAGAAGTTCATGCGCCCGCTGATCGACATCCATGTGCCGGTCGACAGCTATGACGATGACATCGCCCGCCGTGTCCAGCGCTTGTTCGACGGGATACGGCCGGGTCGGCCGCTCTGGAGGTTCAACGCGCTGTGGTACGATGATGCCGAGTTGCACCAACCCCGAAGCGCGCAGGAGCCACGTCACATCAAAGACCCCGGATCCGCGCCTTATCTGCGCAGCGAAAAGCAAACACTGTTGCGGCTGCCGCAGACGCAGGCGGTGGTATTTACAATCCATACCTACGTGCTGAAAGCGTACAGCTTGTCAAATATAGAAAACCCCGCCTGATGGCGGGGCCTCCTAGGAGGGTCTTAGGTTCGTGAATCACATGCCCAAAACGTTGGCAACACCTGCGAAGGCCCCGCTTGTGCTGAGAGCGGAGATCGCTACCGAATAGGCAAGCACCTGAGTGTTAAGGCGAAAATCTTCGCCCCGGATCAGGTTCACAGCGGCCATAGAGGCCGCGATCGGAACAGACACACTGGCCACGGCACCGGTCAATCCCCAACTGGTCAGTCGCAGGATATCACTGGGCTGTTCGTCGTGGTCGAGGGGGTGCGTGTCGTCCCGATCCAAAGGCTGCTCGATAGGTTCTGTCCGAAAAGCGATGCTGAGCAACTGCTCATCCGACAACTGGATCGGCCGGGCTGCCGGGGGCGGCGCCTTTTTTTGTGGCTCGTCCAGTGGGTCTTCCTCAATAGTGTCCAGTTCCGCGAACGGGCCTGAGACTGCCTCGAAAATCTGTTTTCTATTTCGCTTCTTTTTTTTAACGGGGGGCAGAGTGTCAAACGCACTCATGAATTGTTCGATGGTCAGCACGGTGTTGGGGGTCAGCCATTCAACCCGCTGCGTGGCGCAGATGTCGACCATGCGATACAGGACAACCACCAGCATCAGCTCGGAAATCTCGCGGTCGTCCAGAAGCGGTGAGACCGGCGTGATCGTAATGGTCAGCCGGTTTTTCGGCAACGTCACCACGGGCCGTTGCAGCGTCTTCAAACCAGCCGAGCGGTTCATGCGCTCAAACCGGTCTTCAGCCACGGGCACCTGTGTGTCCAGCGTCAGACGCACCAGATATTGATTGCAGACGATGCTGGCTTCGGTCGCGTCACGAATGCTTTTGCGTTCGACCAGATGCCCGTAATCTTCAAGCGTTGCAGAAACAATGGCGCTGAACCGCTCGATCGCGCCATCGGTCTCGCCGTCAAACTGCAAACCACCATGATAGCTGTTCTTCGGAGTCACTGCGCATTCCTTTGTCGCATCCTGTTTGGACTCCAGTCTAGTGAGAGAAATGGGGCAGATTTGGGCGAAAATGGAAAAAAATCACAAATTGCAAAGATTGATTACGGTCTGGAAACCTAGGCAATTTAAGGGCCATTAAATGTCTGTGGCAGGAATGTGGCTGAAATAAGGAGGCGCGTGCTGAGATTGTGGCCAGCCTTAGCCGTCGATTCGCGCGGCCATGATGGCGATGGATTGCTGGTACACGGTGGCAGCATTCCATTGCTGAATGACGGCAAAGTTTGGCTGCCCTTGCTGGTAGCCGCGCCCCGGTTTCCAACCCTTTTTGCGAAGAAAATTCGCGGTCGAGGCCAACGCGTCGGTCATGTTGTAGAAATCCACTTTGCCGTCCCCCGTGGCATCGACCCCATAGTTCAGTGCGTTGCCGGGCAGGAACTGCGTGTGCCCCAATTCGCCATGTTTCGCCCCCCGTGTCGCGGTCGTAATGCTGCCTTGATCCACCAGTTTCAGTGCGCCGATCGCATGGGGAATGAAGAATTCCGACCGGCGGCAATCATAGGCAAGGGTTGTGATTGCCGAAACAACCTGACTGTCGCCCATAAAGCCGCCAAAGCCGGTTTCCATGCCGTGAATGGCGATCAGAACACCCGCTGGAACGCCATATTGCCGCTCGAGCGCCGCGTAGAATTGCGGGTTTCGCGCCTTGCGCTTGCGTCCCTGCGCGACAATCGTGTCGGCGCCGCGAACCTGCATGAATTTGTCCAGCGAATATTTGAAACTCTTCTGGTTGCGATCGGCTGCAATAGTGCGTGTTGCATAGGTCGTCTGGGCGAGTGCCTGGAGGCCTTTGTTTTTTACACCCGCGCGTTTGGCTTGTTTCGCGAAGTCCTTTTTCCAAGCCTCAAAATCGGCGCTTGTGTCACCGCAGGGGGCAGCAATCGCAAGAGTTGGAAGGATTAAGGCGAAAAGCAGGGCAAGACGAAACATGGTGAAAAACCTGATGGACTGAAAAGAACAATTCCCATCTTACGTACCGAGAGCTGTCCCGCAAAGGGGGTCAGTACAGATCCAGTTCTCCGCTTTGCTTGAGGGTTTCGAACCATTCATCCGGAGTTTTGTTGATCCGCGCGTGCTTGACCATTATGGCGTTCATGTTCGGCAGGTTTGACGAATCTGGCCAATCCTGAGGGTTCCACAGGTTTGCGCGGATCACGCATTTGGGGCAATGGGCGAAGACGGTTTGAACTTTGATCAGTAAGGCCAGCTTGGGCGCGCGACCTTGCACGGCCATGGTGTCCAGCAGCTTTGGGTCGGCGCAGATTTGGGCCGTTCCGCGCATGCGCAATGTCTCCATCTTGCCGGGCACGAAGAAAATCAAACTGACGCGTGGGTCTTTCAGGATGTTGTGGAACGTGTCCACGCGTTTGTTGCCAGGACGGTCGGGGATGGCGATCAGGGTGTCCGAGAGCACGTGAACAAAACCACTTGGGTCTCCGCGCGGTGACACATCCAAATGTCCGTCGGGATTGGCAGAGGCAATGATGCAAAACGGCGAGGTTGCAACAAAGTCGCGGCACATCTGATCCAGAGCGGGCAATTCCTTGGCGATGATCTGGGGCAGAGGCGCGCCGGTTATCTGTTCCAATTCTTCGGCGGTGGTCACGAAATGCGTAAACTCGGTGTCCATGGGATCTCCTCCTTGGCAGGCAGTCTGGAAGATCACCCGAAACGAAACAAGGGCGCCCGGTTGGGCGCCCTTGGAAGAATTTTCGTCGAAAATTCTTGGATCAGCAGCTGTAGTACATGCCGTACTCGACCGGGTGCGGTGTGTGCTCGTAGGTTTCGACTTCTTCCATCTTCAGTGCGATGTAGCCGTCGATCTGGTCTTTGGTGAACACGTCGCCCTGCAGCAGGAAGTCGTGATCGGAGGCCAGAGCTTCCAGCGCTTCGCGCAGCGAACCACATACGGTCGGGATGTCGGCCAGTTCTTCGGCCGGCAGATCGTACAGGTTCTTGTCCATGGCTTCGCCCGGATCGATTTTGTTCTTGATGCCGTCCAGACCAGCCATCAGCAGAGCAGCAAACGCCAGGTAGGGGTTCGCGGCTGGGTCGGGGAAGCGAGCCTCGACGCGCTTAGCTTTCGGGCTTTCGGTCCATGGAATACGGACACAACCCGAACGGTTGCGGGCCGAATAGGCGCGCAGAACAGGTGCTTCGAAGCCCGGGATCAGGCGCTTGTAGCTGTTGGTCGACGGGTTGGTGAAGGCGTTCAGGGTCTTGGCGTGCTTCAGGATGCCGCCAATGAAGTAGATCGCTTCATCCGACAGGTCAGCGTATTTGTCGCCAGCGAACAGAGGCTTGCCGTCTTTCCAGATCGACATGTTCACGTGCATACCGGTGCCGTTGTCGCCTGCGATCGGCTTCGGCATGAAGGTGGCCGATTTGCCGTAGGCATGTGCAACATTGTGGATGACGTACTTGTACTTCTGCAGCTCGTCAGCTTGCTTGGTCAGGCTGTCAAAGATCAGGCCCAACTCGTGCTGACAGGAAGCAACCTCGTGGTGGTGCTTGTCCACTTTCATGCCAAGGCGCTTCATGGTCGACAGCATCTCTGAGCGCAGGTCTTGCGCTTCGTCAACGGGGTTCACGGGGAAGTAGCCGCCCTTGACGCCGGGACGGTGGCCCATGTTGCCCATCTCGTACTCGGTGTCGGTGTTCCACGACGCGTCGGTTGCATCAACTTCGTAAGATACCTTGTTGATGCTGTTCGAGAAACGGACGTCGTCGAACAGGAAGAATTCGGCTTCTGGGCCCATGTAGGCAACGTCACCAATACCCGAAGCTTTCAGGTAGGCTTCGGCTTTCTGGGCGGTGCCGCGCGGGTCACGCTCATAGGCTTCGCCGGTGTCGGGCTCAACGATCGAGCAGTGCAGACAGATGGTCTTTTCCGCGTAGAACGGATCAACATAGGCGCTTTCGGTGTCGGGCATCAGTTTCATGTCCGATGCTTCGATCGATTTCCAGCCAGCGATCGACGAGCCGTCGAACATGAAGCCTTCTTCCAGGAAGTCTTCGTCAACCTGGTCCGACATGATGGTGACGTGCTGAAGCTTGCCGCGCGGGTCGGTGAAGCGGATGTCGACGTATTCTGCGTCTTCATCACGGATCAGCTGAAGAACTGCGTCCTTGCTCATACTCTATTTTCCTCTGATTGGAGTGTTCGATTACAGCGCTTCCGAGCCGGTTTCACCGGTCCGGATGCGAATGGCTTGCTCAACGGGCGACACAAAAATCTTGCCGTCGCCGATCTTGTCGGTCTTAGCGGCCGAAACGATGGCGTCGATGGCAGCATCGACCTGATCGTCGTCCAAAACGACCTCGACTTTTACTTTGGGCAGAAAGTCGACGACATATTCCGCGCCACGATAGAGTTCGGTGTGGCCTTTCTGACGGCCAAAGCCTTTGACCTCGATCACACTGAGACCCTGGACGCCTACGTCCTGCAGCGCCTCTTTTACTTCGTCCAGCTTGAACGGTTTGATGATCGCTTCGATCTTCTTCATACCGGGCTCCCTTTAACTCTTGTAAGGATGGCAGTGACCACGTCTAAGATCGGGCGACAATCGGATTGCGAATTTGGCCCCGTTTGGCTGTTGGGAAAATGGGCTATAGGTTAAATTTTAGTCAATTTGCGTAAAAAATGATCGAAACTGAATCGACTGGGAAAAGTGAGATGACGGAACTGCTGACGGCTGCACAGATGCAGGCCATCGAACGGGCCGCGATTGAGTCTGGTGAGGTAACCGGGCTGGAACTGATGGAGCGGGCCGGGCAGGGCGTTGTCGACGCTATTTATGAGGAGTGGCCCGAGTTCAAGGATCGAGGGGCCAGCCCCTCGCGCTCCCCGGGATATTTGGGGCCAGATGAAGAGGATCCGCTGCGCGCTGTGGTGCTGTGTGGGCCGGGGAATAACGGTGGCGACGGGTTTGTTGTAGCGCGGCTTTTGCATGGGCTGGGCTGGGCAGTTGACGTGTTTCTGTATGGAGATGCCGAGAAACTGCCGCCGGATGCACGGGAGAACTATGGGCGGTGGGTGGAGTTGGGGGCTGTTCAGCATTTGAGCAAACAGGGCGCACTTCAAAATGCGGCAAAGCCCGACATCGTCGTGGATTCGGTCTTCGGTACGGGCTTGGCGCGTCCCATTGAAGGAGAACTAGGGCAGGTCTTGCAGTCCTTGGATGCGTGGATTGCGCTAGGGGGCGTTAAAGTTATCGCGGTTGATACCCCGTCTGGGCTTTGTTCTGATAGCGGTAAGTCACTCGGTCCGTTTGCGGTGGCCTCCTTGACGGTCGCATTTCACCTTGCAAAGCGTGGACATTTTCTTGATCGCGGGGCCATCCAATCGGGCCGCTTGATCGTCAAGTCCATCGGGTTGGCGGAGCATTGGAATAGTCAGGCCGAGCGCCCGGTTTTGAAAATGATCGAAGGTGCTCCAAAGCGCGTGTTCAAGGGGCGCGCAGACCACAAATACACCCACGGCCACGCATTTATCCTCACGGGCGGCGCGGCGAAAACTGGCGCCGCGCGGTTGGCGGCGCGGGGGGCTTTGCGGATTGGGGCTGGGTTGGTGACACTTGGAGTGCCGGGCTCGGCTCAGATGGAGGTGGCGGCGCAGGTGACAGCCCTCATGGTGAGGCGGATTGATGGGGCCGAGGGGTTTGCGGATGCGCTGGGCGACGAGCGGTTGAATGCGCTCTGTCTTGGGCCGGGAATGGGGTTGGAGCGGGCGCGCGAACTGCTGTCTGTTGCGTTGCAGGCCAAGCGGGCGACCGTGCTGGATGCGGATGCTCTGACGGCGTTTGAGGGTGACCCGGCGGCTTTGTTCTCGAAGTTGCACGACAAGTGTGTTCTGACCCCGCATGGGGGCGAGTTTGCGCGGCTCTTCCCGGATATCACCGAAAAGCTGGCGGCGACGCCGACAAAGGGACCGGCTTATTCGAAGGTGGATGCCACGCGAGAGGCGGCCCAGCGTGCTGGGTGTGTGGTGCTTTTCAAGGGGCCGGATACGGTGATTGCGACGCCGGATGGTAGATGCTCGATCAATGCGGCTTTTTATGACCGTTCTGCCCCTTGGTTGGCAACGGCGGGGTCTGGAGATGTGCTGGCCGGGTTTATCACCGGTTTGCTGGCCCGCGGGTTCACACCTATGCAGGCGGCGGAAACTGGGGCGTGGTTGCATGTGGAATGCGCGCGCAGCTTTGGGCCGGGCTTGATCGCCGAGGATTTGCCTGAGCAACTGCCATATGTATTGAAAAACATAGATATATGATTGTATATTCGACGTGTCGCCGAACGCTGGTTGCTGCACTGGTAATGGCCGTCTGAAGGGTGAAGCTGACCAATTGACAATTGTGTCTGTGCCTTGGGACGAACCAACCTGGAAGCAAGGGAAGGTTTTGCGAGAAGTAAGAATTTAAAAAGAAGCCAGATTTCGAGGACGCGGTGTGAGGTACGTTACGGAAGGCAATAGGCATCACTTGTGCGTTCAGCGCCCGTCCTAGGCAGGTAGAAGACAAAAAATTGAGCAGCGCCAAAACAGTTTTTCTCATGGTGACTGAAATGACCCAGAATTTTAGAATTCATTCTCTGGCTGCAGTGTTGGCCGTAACGACTGCCGTTCCGGCAATGGCGCAATTGCGATACGACAATAACAGCGGCGGCTATGTCGAGCTCTACGGCCAGATTCACCCGGTCATCGTCTCGGTAGATGACGGGGAAGAAACGGAAACCCGTTTGCTCGACAATGATCTGTCGAACAGCCGTGTGGGGCTTCGCCTGATGCAGCCCTATGGCAGCAACGAGTTCACGTTCCGGTTTGAAACCGGATTGGGGCTGCCCAGCACCGGTTCGGCCAATCAGGACGGCACCAATAATGATGGCTGGTCGCGCGAAGATATTCGCCACGTCGATTTCGCCCTGAAAGGCAGCTATGGCAAATTCTCGGCAGGGCAGGGCAGCATGGCGTCCGATGGCGCGGCTGAGGTTGATCTGTCCTATGTTGGCACTGTGCTGTATTCGTTCACCAATGACGAGAACGGTGCCTTTTTCTATCGCCAGCCCGACGGGATACTGAGCGACATCACGGTTGGAGATTCCGCCAGCAACTTTGACGGGGCGCGGCGCGGGCGTATCCGTTATGACACGCCTAGTTACAATGGGTTCTCGGGCGCTATCGCCTATGGTCAAAATATTTTGTCCAGCAGTGACGACGACGATTATTATGATATTGCAGTATCTTACGGAAACACCTTCACAAATGGGATCGAGTTTGCGGCCACAATCGCCTATGCGGTGCGCGACTTTGATGATGGGTCAGGTGAACGTCGGGATACGATCGGATCGGCCTCGGTGCTGCTGCCGAGCGGGTTCAGTTTCACGGCGGCTCTGGGGACGCGGGACAATACCTCTGACGGGGCTAGCGATCCGGATTATTGGTACACAAAGATCGCCTATGAGACCGATTGGGTGTCTTGGGGGCAAACCGGTATCGGGATCGACTATTTCGACGGATCCGATTTCCAGAATGAAGGATCAAGCACCAAATCCTGGGGCATCGCGGTTGTGCAGCGGATCGACAGCATCAACACGGATGCCTATCTGAAATACCGCCGCCACGATTTTGACGATATGGTCGATTTCGACGAGAACGAAGCCTGGGCTCTGGGCGCGCGCTGGCGGTTCTGAGACGACAGTTGCAGCCAACAATAAACGCTCCGGCCCAGTCCGGGGCGTTTTTTCTTCAAATCCGCGGCAAAACAAGGCTGATCGGGCAGTTGCCCCTTGCACGTTGGGGGCAGGGCAAATAGAAGGCCTCAAATTTGCCCGGCGCGCCGTTTTGCGCGCCCCGAATCCTATGGGGACTACCATAATGCAGGTTACCGAGACGCTGAACGAAGGTCTGAAACGCGGTTACAATATTGTCGTTTCCGCAGCTGAGCTGGACGACAAAGTGAATGAAAAACTGGTCGAGGCACAGCCGGAAATCGAAATGAAAGGTTTCCGCAAAGGCAAAGTGCCGATGGCGCTGCTGAAAAAGCAGTTCGGCCAGCGCCTGCTGGGTGAAGCGATGCAGGAAAGCATCGACGGTGCGATGAATAAGCACTTTGAGGATAGCGGCGACCGTCCCGCGCTGCAGCCCGAGGTCAAGATGACCAACGAGGACTGGAAAGAAGGCGACGACGTCCATGTCGAGATGTCCTATGAGGCGCTGCCTGCCATTCCTGAAGTTGACCTGAAATCGGTCGAACTGGAAAAGCTGGTCGTCAAAGCCGACGACGCGGCGATCGAAGAAGCGTTGAACAACCTGGCTGAAACCGCGCAGGATTTCAAAGCGCGCCGTAAAGGCTCGAAAGCCAAGGACGGTGATCAGGTCGTGATCGACTTCGTTGGCAAAGTAGACGGCGAAGAATTCGAAGGCGGTTCGGCCGAGGACTACCCGCTGGTTCTGGGCTCGAATAGCTTCATCCCCGGCTTTGAAGAACAGCTGGTTGGCGTGAAAGCCGAAGAGGAAAAAGACGTCAACGTCACTTTCCCGACCGAATACGGTGCCGAGCATCTGGCCGGTAAGGAAGCTGTTTTCACCTGCACCGTCAAAGAAGTGAAAGAGCCTGTCGCCGCCGAGATCAACGACGAGTTGGCCACCAAATTCGGTGCCGAAGATCTGGATGCGCTGAAGGGTCAGATTTCGGAGCGTCTGGAAGCCGAATACAACGGCGCATCGCGGGCCGTGATGAAGCGCGCTCTGCTGGACGTGCTGGATGAGAAAGTGTCGTTCGACCTGCCACCGTCGCTGGTAGAAGCCGAAGCCAAGCAAATCGCGCACCAGCTGTGGCACGAGGAAAACCCCGATGTCGAAGGTCACGATCACGACCCGATCGAGCCCACGGACGAGCACAACAAACTGGCCGAGCGCCGCGTGCGTCTGGGTCTGCTGTTGGCGGAGCTGGGCCAGAAGGCCGAGGTTGAAGTCACCGATGCAGAGATGACTCAGGCGATCATGAATCAGGCGCGTCAGTACCCTGGTCAAGAACGTCAGTTCTTTGAGTTCGTGCAGCAGAATGCCCAGATGCAGCAGCAACTGCGCGCGCCGATCTTCGAGGACAAAGTCATCGACTATATCGTCGAGCTGGCTCAGGTTGCTGACAAGGAAGTTAGCAAAGACGACTTGCAAAAAGCTGTTGAGGCGCTGGACGAGGAATAATCCTTTGTCGCCCGCGTAGCCGGGCAAAAGAATACGGAGCCGCCTGATAAAGGCGGCTCCGACTAAGTGGCTCTAACTTCTGAGGTGAGGGGGTCAGGCCCCATGAGCTAGAGCACGGGGGGAACGCATCAGGGCTATCTTCTGCTCGGGTGTGAACTTGTCCGAGAGTTCTTCTATCAAGCGCAATACGGCATTGACCTCTTCCTGGGTGGTTGCGGCGCTCATTTGTTCTACGAAGTATTTTTCCATTTGAATCAGTGGCTTGTGATCGAAGTTTGCGGGTTTGGGTTGTGGTTTGACGTTGGACTTGGCGAAAAGCTGGAGCGCTTGTTCGTCGGTCAGAAACACGTCATGGGCGATGCCAGCATAGTCGCGAATTCCTGAAATACGCTCGTCCGAGCAATCCATGAGGGCGGCCATCGCCACCACTTTCCCCATGGGTTTCGCGGTGCCCAGATAGTCATAAGGCGCGTTCCCGGATCGTTGCAGGACGCGGTTCATCACCGGGTCGATAACAGCGATCGAGTCCAGCACTCCGGCTGTCTTGGCGTATTCGAACGAACCGATCATGACTTCGCTGGTGACATAGGAGACCGAATTCTCACCCCTCCCGCGCCCCAACTTTTTAGTGTCGACACAAAACCGGGTTGCCTCCCAAATCTGGGCGCTGCGCACAGGCGGCTCGCCATCCAGGATCGCGTTAAACACATCGGCCAGCATATGAGGCCCTGTGGTCTGCAGCAGACGCATACAGCCAACGACGTTCCCCTCGTCGTTCAGACTGACCACGTGTGCAGGATTGAGCGTATCGAACCTGTCGATCTCTCGCCCGTCCTGGATGTTTACGTCCCATCCCAAGCGGTCGCCGAAGACCCGTGCGCGCAGTTGATACATCTCATCCAAGATGTCTTTGAATTTGTGTTGGTTCATCCCATCAATCACGATGATCATGTTCCATCCCCCTACAGATTGGTTACCGTGAACAGAGGATTAACAAAGTTGTGATCTGAGACTATTAGGGGATTCCCGTAGAATTTTAGTTTTTTTGTTAACCGGGAGCTATCAGGCCGAGACTAACGGCCCGTCCGATCGCCTGCGGCGTGGTCAATGCGCCTAGTTTTTCCCGCCCTGACCGCATATGCACTTCGACGGTCCGGTGCGAGATGGACAGGATATCACCGATATCCTGCTGAGATTTACCTACGGCCGCCCATTGAAGGATCTCTTTCTCGCGCGTTGACAGGGCAGGTAGGTATAGTGCTTTGCCCAACAAACCCGACTGCATGACCGTGTCATGGGCGTGTACGGCGGCAAGTTGCAGGTCCCCCATCACGTGCCGCTTGAGCTTGTCCCATTCGTCGTCCGAGCAGTCACGCGTTACGTTCAGCAGCCCGCATTCGCCGTAAGGGCCGCGCACCGGAACCGAAAGACCTCGGGTCGTGATGCCAAAGTCATGGGCGTCCCGAAACACGGTGTGGAACTTGTCATCATGGTTAAAGCGACCCCAGTCTACGGGGGCGATACTGAGCACGGATTGATACAAAGTCGGGTCAAATTTATGAAAACCCTGCGTACCATAGTGAATCTTCCATTCGTCAGGATAGTTCGCGTAGCCTTGAACATCTCCCTTTACGGGGTTGAATGTTGCATAGGATGCGTAATCAAAGCCAAGCTCGGAACAAACCGCGTCAATTATGTCAGCGGCTGACTTTTCCTCGTGGTCGATAGCGGCCAAGTCGATCAGCTTCAACTTTTCAACCTTTACGGAGGTTAACCTCGGTTCAGAGGTTAACGGCGTTAATGTTCAGTAAATCTTACGAGGCGTAAGGCAGCGCGCAAGCAGTTTGTTCACATGTGTAGTGTTATTATCCGCCATTCGCGACGTCATAACGCATTAATACAAGGTTTTCGGCAGCCTCGGAGGGCTATTCGGGAACCAACCCTGTTTCAACCAACAATCCGCGTGCTTTTGCCTCGGGCCAGTAGCCTTTGGCATAGAGAAAGATCGCGCGTTGCTGATCGCCGTCGGACAGCAGCCATGCGCCGCGCAGGTACTTGCCGGCAAATTCCAAATTGGTGTCGGCGTCGAGGAGCCCCTGCGGATCGCCCTGGTAGCCCATGGACCGTGCAGTGGCCGGAAGGATTTGCAGCAGCCCGTAATAGGGTCGGTTCACGGCCCAGGGGCGATGCGTACTTTCGCGAATAGCCAGTTTGTGCACCAGCTCGCGCGGCAATTCGTAGTGATCGGCCCATTTATTGATCGATGCCCGCAGCTCGGGCGTTTCGTTCGGGTAAAGCGGGGGATCAAAGGCCGCACGCGTCGGTGTGTCGGGGGTGCCGCAAGCCACCAGCGGCGCGGCAAGAAGAAGGGCTAAGACACTGCGGCGCGGAATCTGAGTCATCAAGGGCTCCGGAATTTTGGACTAAATACTAGGAAACTTGTCTCTGGCCGCAAGGGTAGCTGGAAATTCAGGCTGAATTATGCCGCCCAGTTCGTGCATGAAAAAAGGCCGCCCAAAATGGCGCGGCCTTTTCGAAGTTCGCAGGTTGAAGGTTACGCTTTCGCGTCTTCTTCT
The DNA here is from genome assembly GCF_056531925.1 of Ruegeria sp. J8. Classification (NCBI taxonomy): domain Bacteria; kingdom Pseudomonadati; phylum Pseudomonadota; class Alphaproteobacteria; order Rhodobacterales; family Roseobacteraceae; genus Ruegeria; species Ruegeria sp. J8. The sequence goes on along the minus strand of NZ_JBQFMR010000002.1, from coordinate 289,387 downwards.
TCCGCAGCCGGTGCTTCTTCGGCAATCAGGTCTTCGTCGTCAGACGCGGCGGAACCGATATCGTCGAACAGCTCGGCGATTTCGAATTCTGCGGCGGCTTCTTCTTCAGCGGCCAGTTCCTGGATCGATTTACCCGAAGCTTGCAGTTCGGCTTCTTCTTCCGAACGGGCGACGTTCATCTTGATTTCAACTTCGACCTCGGGGTGCAGTTTGACTGCCAGCGAATGCAGACCCAGCTCCTTAATCGGTGCGATCAGGGCGATCTGTTTCTTGTCGACGGTGAAGCCAGCTTCGGTCGCGGCCTCTGCAGCGTCACGCGGAGTGACCGAGCCGTACAGAGCACCGGCATCCGACGCCGAGCGAATCACGATGAACTGCTGACCGTCCAGCTTTTCAGCCAGTGCTTCAGCTTCTTTCTTGGTTTCCAGATTGTGCGCTTCAAGCTGCGCCTTGCGGGCTTCGAACGAGGCGATGTTCGACTCGGACGCGCTCAGAGCTTTGCCTTGGGGCAGCAGGAAGTTGCGGGCGTAGCCGGGCTTGACGTCAACGACGTCGCCCATCTGACCCAGTTTCGCAACGCGTTCCAGCAGGATAACTTGCATATCAGTCTCTCCTTACTTCACGGCGTAGGGCAGCAGGGCGAGGAAGCGGGCGCGCTTGATAGCACGGGCCAGTTCACGCTGCTTTTTCGCCGAAACGGCGGTGATGCGCGAGGGAACGATCTTGCCACGCTCAGAGATGTAGCGCTGCAGCAGACGAGTGTCTTTATAGTCGATCTTCGGCGCGTTCTCGCCCGAGAACGGGCAGACCTTGCGGCGGCGGAAAAATGGTTTTGCGGCCATGGTTTATGTCCTTTCGTCAGGCGTTGATCAGCGGCGCTCGCGGCGGCCTTCGCGCTCGTCGCGCTTCTGCATCTGGACCGAGGGGCCCTCGGCATGTTCGTCGACCTTGATGGTCAGAACGCGCATGACGTCTTCGTGCAGGCGCATCAAGCGCTCCATTTCCTGAACCGCGCCAGCAGGCGAGTCGGTTTTCAGGAAGGCATAGTGGCCTTTGCGGTTTTTGTTGATCTTGTAGGCCATCGTCTTGACACCCCAGTACTCGCTTTCGACGACGTTGCCGCCGTTGTCAGCCAGAACAGTGCCGAAATGTTCGACAAGGCTTTCTGCCTGCGCGTTGGACAGATCCTGACGCGCGATCATTACATGCTCATACAGTGGCATGTGCACTCCTGTTTATATCAAGGCGCATTTCATAGGCGGGGCCGTTTGGTCCTTCGCGACCCTGCCACGAGAGGCTGCGCGATTCATGTGATTAGCGAAGGATGGCCCCGTATACACGTTTATGGCGGCGGGGCAAGACCTGACACACGTGCCTTGGTGAAGTCCTGCTATTTCCTTTGCACCGCCCAATTCCTGACGCTTTTCAAGTCGATCTTGAATTTCATACCGGGGACAGACCGGACACACCGGACCCACGACGGCAACCTGAGAAACAGGGTGAGAGAAATGACCGCGATGAATACGAATACACTTGAACAGTCGGCGACCGGCGCGCGTTTTGAGAAATCCGTTCCAGTTCTGATCACATTCGCTCCGAACTGGAAAGTGCGCATGATTTTGGCGCGCATGGTTGGTGCCTTTCTGATCGTGATGTCCTTTTCCATGTGGCTGGCACCGGGTTCGGCCATGGCCGCCGAAGTTTGGCCGATCAAGATGGCAGCGTCGCTTGCTTTCCTGATCGTTGGTGTCAGTCTGCTGACCATTCAGATGCTGGACTCGCGTCCCGATGCCTATTTTGACCCGATCCGTCGCGAAGTCCGCGTTCTGCAAAAGAACGAAAACGGCCGCCCGCAAACGGTTCTGCGCCGCAGCTATGACACGCTAGGCGGTGCCAAATTCAGCGATGATCAAGTCGAACTGTTTGATGTCGATGGCAGCCTGCTGATGAAGCTGCCCCTGCAGTCGGCGGATGTCAGCCGAGCGCTCAAGGGTCAATTGAGTGGAAGTGTAACAATCTTCGCCTGAATTTTATTCTGTTCATATAGGAACAGAAGTTGTGAGCGAATAAAGCTTGTGTGCCGCCCCTTGGCGGCACATTTTCGTTACCGAGCAACCCAACAGGTTTGCATCCACAACATTGCGGAGTTTGTCATGAAACCCATCCTTCTTGCTGCTGCACTGGCCGTGTCGGCGACTTCGGCGTTTGCAAGTGCCGAGAAATACGTTCTGGACCCAAGCCACAGCCAGGTCATTTTCAACTATAACCACCTTGGTTTTTCGACCACCTATGGCATGTTCTCGGGCTTTGAAGGCGAGATCCTGTTCGACAAGGAAAACCCGGCTGCGTCCAGCGTGACGGTTTCGATGCCCGTTATCGAGATGTTCACGGGCTGGAAACCGCGCGAAGATCACTTCATGACCGAAGACTTTTTCGGAGCCGCTGAAGGCGATCTTGTCACCTTCACGTCCACCAGCATCGAAGTGACAGGCGAGAACACCGCCAATATCACCGGCGATTTGACCATGAATGGTGTAACCAAATCGGTCGTACTGGACGCCAAGCTGAACCAGGCGGGTGAGCATCCGATGGCAGGCAAGCCGTGGGCTGGCTTCGACGCGACGACCACTCTGATCCGCAGCGATTTCGATCTGGGTCAGTTCGCACCCTTCGTGGGTGACGAGGTTAATGTTCAGATCTCGGTCGAGGCGCAGAAAGCCGAGTAAATAAGGCTACTATTCTAGAATCGAAACCGCCGGAGCTTTTTGCCTCGGCGGTTTTCGTTTGTTCGCCGCTATTCACCGCGCGTAGCAGTCAGCTCGACGCTTACAGTGACTGCGAAGCCCAGTGAAGCTTCGGTGGGTTGCGATGTGCCCACATCGAAATCCATGCGGTTCAACTCCAATTCACCAGAAACCGTCGCGGTGTCACCTTGCAAATCCAGAGTGAACGGCAGCACAAGGTCCAAGGACTTGTCGCGGATGGTCAAGGGGCCGCGTGCCTCATACCCGGTTTCGGTTTTGAATAGATCTGCCTTAAACAGCGCCGTGGGATATTGTGCGCTGTCGAAAAAATCCGCGCCCATAGCTTGATCACTGACCGTGCCTAGGCTGAGCGACGGGATTGAGATCGTCACCTCGACCGAACCGGCCAAACCGGGCTCGGCGGGCTCATCAAAGGCTATGGCGGCCGTCCAGTCCTGGAAGCTACCGGTGACTGGGCTACCCAGCTGGTTGATGGTAAGGCCCAGAGTTCCTTCCTGAACCTGCCAGTCCGATTGGACTTCGGCCAGTGCCGTGGCTTCGCCCTGAGCGTAAGAGTGATGGCTGAACGCGCCGATGCCCCAGCCGCCGACCAAAACCGCACCCCAGACGACGAGCGCGGCAAGCGCGGGTGTCTTCGAATGGTGTTGGGCCGGGGGCTCGGGGGCCTGGGCTGAGCCAGGCAGCATACGCCGCAATGTGCTGTCTTTGTCGATGACGTGGTGTTTCAGCGCCCCGGCAATATGCAGCACAAGCGCGCCACCTAGGGTCCAGACGAACAGCCAGTGCAGGCTGGCGGTGAATTCGGCCAGATGCTGGGATTTGGGGACTAGCGGCAGGTTTTGACCAAAGGGCCAAAGGATCGGCGCGAACCCTTCGGCTGCGGCGTGGTGTATCCAGCCGGTCAGCGGTGCCAGCACCAACGAGCCGTAAAGCAGCCAATGCACGGTTTCGGCAGCAAAGGCCTCGGGCTTATTGTCGGCGTTCAGTAGGCCGGGTTTGGTTTGGGTCAGGGCCCAGAGAATGCGAGCAAGGGCTACGAAATAGACGGCAACGCCCAATGTTTTGTGCAGTGAGAATAGGCGCGCCGCGCGGGTGATGTCATCCTCGGTCGTCGGGATGTTCGGGTCATAAATGGCCTGCGCCAGATCATTGGCGAAATAGCCCAGCGGAAAGGCGGTGAAGATCAGCAGGGCGGTCAGCCAGTGGAAGGTCTTGGTGACGCTGCCATAGCTGGAAAACGTGTTGGTCGAGGGCATCGGGTGCTCCGGCGAAAAGATGGTTGGGTTCAACCTATCGCCGTGAGGGCAGGACTCAAGGGCGCAGGGCGCACAGATACGGTGCCTTTGTGCAGAGATCAGGCAATGCTTGTGCCGCGCGATCACACAGTTTACACCCCGCCGCAACCTAACGTCATCCAAGAGGTTGCAATGACACGCGCATTTGTTTTCCCGGGGCAAGGCGCCCAGACCATCGGAATGGGCAAAGCTCTGGCCGAGGCTTACCCCGCTGCTCAGGCGGTGTTCGACGAAGTGGACGAAGCCCTGGGCGAAAAGCTGAGCGGCCTGATTTGGGACGGCGATATTGCTGAATTGACCCTGACCCAAAACGCACAACCTGCGTTGATGGCAACGTCAATGGCGGCAATGAGGGCGCTGGAGGCCGAGGGCGTCTCAGTCACCGATGCAGCCTTTGTGGCCGGGCATTCGCTGGGGGAATATTCCGCGCTGGCCGCTTCTGGTGCGCTGTCGGTTGCAGATACTGCGCGTCTTCTGCGCACCCGTGGTCAGGCGATGCAAAGCGCCGTGCCGGTGGGCGAAGGTGCGATGGCGGCGATCCTTGGGTTGAACCTTGAGGCCGTGCGTGCCGTGGCGGACGAGGCCGCGCAAGGTGAGGTTTGTCAGGCTGCAAACGACAATGACCCTACGCAGGTTGTGGTCTCGGGCGCGAAGGCTGCTGTGGAACGTGCGGCCGAGATTGCCAAGGAAAAGGGCGCCAAGCGGGCCGTCATGCTGCCTGTCAGCGCGCCTTTCCATTGTGCGCTGATGCAGCCTGCTGCCGACGTGATGGCCGAAGCTTTGGCAGGGGTTGAAATCAAAGCGCCTGCCGTGCCGCTGATTGCCAATGTACGCGCCGAAGCAGTCAGTGACCCCGATCTGATCCGACAGTTGCTGGTCGAGCAGGTCACCGGCTCGGTCCGCTGGCGCGAAAGCGTGCAGTATATGGCCGCGCAGGGCGTGACCGAAACGTGGGAGATCGGGGCAGGGAAAGCTCTGTCCGGGATGATCCGCAAAATCGACCGTTCGATCGCGGGTAAAGCTGTCGGCACGCCAGATGACGTGCAGAATGTGACACAAGCCGAATCGTAAGACACCGCGCGTCGCGTGGCACGTAGCTAAAGGATAAGAGAATGTTTGATTTGACAGGTAAGAACGCACTGATCACCGGTGCCTCGGGCGGGATCGGTGGTGAGATCGCGCGCTCTCTGCACGCTGCCGGTGCTACGGTGGCGCTTTCCGGCACACGGATTGAACCGCTTGAGGCGCTGGCCGCTGAGTTGGGCGACCGTGCCCACGTGCTGCCCTGTAACCTGAGCGACCCTGAGGCTGTGGCCGCACTGCCCAAGCAGGCGGCGGATGCGATGGGGTCGGTCGATATTCTGGTCAACAACGCGGGTATCACCCGCGACAACCTGTTCATGCGTATGTCGGATGACGAATGGCAGAGCGTAATCGACGTCAACATGACCTCGACCGCGAAACTTTGCAAAGGCGTGCTGCGCGGCATGATGAAGGCGCGTTGGGGTCGGATCATCAACATCTCGTCCGTGGTGGGCGCGACGGGCAACCCCGGTCAGGCGAATTATGCGGCGTCCAAAGCGGGGATGGTCGGGATGACCAAGTCGCTGGCATACGAGGTTGCAAGTCGCGGAATCACGGCCAATGCGGTGGCTCCGGGCTTTATCACTACGGCGATGACCGACACGCTGACCGACGATCAGAAGGCGGGCATTCTGGGTCAGGTCCCGGCCGGACGTATGGGGGATGCATCGGAAATTGCTGCGGCAGTTCTGTATCTTGCCAGCCCCGAGGCCGGATATGTGACCGGAACCACCTTGCATGTAAACGGCGGTATGGCCATGTTGTGACCACCTGTCGGGGCAGGCGCGAAAGCGTTTGCCTTGGGCGTTGTCTGTGCTATAGGCGGCGCATCAATTCGGGGGTCGGCCATAGGGTCGGCCTTCTAGTTTCCCGGCAATCGGGAACCCAAACCGCCCAGACGGGCACATCAAGGCCAGCCTGAGCGGGCAAGGGCAGAACCGGGCACTATGCCCTGAAATGGAATGAGGAATAGACATGAGCGACGTCGCAGATCGCGTTAAGAAGATCGTTGTTGAGCACCTGGGTGTTGAAGAAGACAAAGTAGCGGAAAACGCTTCCTTCATCGACGATCTGGGCGCAGACAGCCTGGACACCGTTGAGCTGGTCATGGCCTTCGAAGAAGAGTTCGGCATCGAGATCCCTGATGACGCAGCCGAGACCATCCAGACCTTTGGCGACGCCGTCAAATTCATCTCTGAAGCGTCCTAAGACCTTCGAAATCTTATGAAAGCGGCGCTTCCGGGCAACGGAGGCGCCGTTTTTTATGGCCTGACGCGTATTCAGGCTTGTCAGATGTCCAATTCGCACGCACGCTTTCCGCTGAGGCAAAAATTTCAGAGCGGGCAGGGCATGATACGATCCACCCCGATGATAAACACGGCACGCTTGACGCTTTGCGCCATGCGGCCTGAGGATTTCAACCGGTTCGCCGAGATCTGGCGTAACCCGTGTGTCGTGCGGCATATTGGCGGCAAACCGCGATCGCGTGGCGAAGCGTGGGATTCGTTTTTGCGCAATGCCGGGCATTGGCAGATGGCCGGGTTTGGTCAGTGGGCAGTGATTCAGCAATCGAATCGGCAGATGATTGGGCAGGCCGGCTTTTTCTATGGCAACCGTGCGTTGGGCGAGGATTTTGACAGTTTTCCCGAGGCAGGTTGGGTTCTGGCCCCCGAGGCACAGGGACAGGGCATGGGGCTTGAGGCCGCTCAGGCCGCGCATGACTGGTTTGACCGCATCATGCCGGGGCCATTGGTTGCAATGATAAATTCCGAAAATGAGACTTCGCAAAGATTGGCGGAAAAACTGGGGTACCAGCCTCTGCGCGACTGCGATTATCAAGGAACTGCGGTAAAATTGATGCGTCGAACAGGTCCACCTACACGTCACTGATCCCCGTGCTGCGATGCCGCAAAATGCCCGTGGTTTGCCGAAACTGGTTGCCGCACGGGTAATTTCTTCGGCTATGATACTGGTGTATAGCACAAGGATTGAGCGGAGGATCGGGCTCATGAGGATTTACCCCACGATGGAATTGCAGAACGGCCGGTGTGTCACACTGGACAAGGGCCGCCTGGACGAAGCTATGATCTGGCACGTGAACCCTGCCGAAACAGCCCGTAGCTGGGCTGCCGCAGGGGCGGAATGGATGCACCTGACGGACTTCGACGCCATCGAAGGGCGTGATACTAATGCGGAATTGGTCGAAGAGATCATCCGCTCGGCCGAGATCCCGGTGCAGTTGGCGGGCGGCATGCGCACCCGTGAGCAGGTCGAACATTGGATCGACAAGGGCGCGGGTCGGATCGTCATCGGTACATTGGCCGCCTGGGACCCAAATCTGGTAAAAGAGCTGGCAAAGCTGTATCCGGATCAGATCGTTCTGGCGGTCGATGTCTGGCAAGGTCACGTGATGACCGAAGGTTGGCGCAGCCAAAGCGCATTTACCGCCGAAGCTTATATCGAAGCCTTCGCCGATACTCCGTTTGCCGCAATTCTGGTGACAGATATCGACAGCGACATGGAAGATGTCGAGGCGCAGTTGGGTCTGATCTCGGGGGTTGCTGAGAAATCGCGCACGCCTGTCATAGCCAGCGGTGTTGTACGCACGGCCGACGATATCTCGCGCCTGGCCTATATACCAAACATTTCGGGAGCGATTGTAGGGCGGGCGTTGTTCCGCAAGACGCTGGAGCTGTCGGATGCACTGGCTGTGGCCTCGACCGCACATGAGCCGGTGGCCGAATTCCAGTAAAATCACTTCCATCATGAATTTGCCGCCCTCTTAAACGACCTGAGGGGGCGGTTTTTGTTTTTCGGTGTCTGTGCGACGCACATGATGATAACTGGTTCTGGGCTGAATGCGCCCTTGCTCTTGCCCCCGGCCCCTACGCCGGGGTATGAGCGTTTCTTAAACACGAAGCAGGCAAGAGGCATTTCATGCGCAGAGTCGTTGTAACCGGTCTGGGATTGGTCACTCCGTTGGCCAGCGGGGTCGAGGAAACCTGGTCGCGGCTGTTGGACGGAGAATCCGGTGCGGGCCCGATCACTCAGTTTGATGCCGAAGGCAGTGGGGTCACGACGACCTATGCCTGCGAGGTTCCACGCGGTGATGGCACGAACGGAACGTTCAACCCCGACGATTGGATGTCGCCGAAAGAACAGCGCAAGATTGAGGACTTTATCCTGTACTCGATTGCGGCTGCCGATATGGCCTGCGAAGACGCTGGCTGGATGCCTGAAGATGAAGAAGCGCGCTTGAGCACGGGTGTTCTGATAGGCTCGGGTATTGGTGGGCTTGGGTCTATCGCGGATACCGCCAATCTGATCCGTGACAAGGGCCCCCGCCGTGTGTCGCCCTTCTTTATTCCTGGCGCGCTGATCAATCTGGCCTCGGGTCAGGTGTCGATCCGTCGCGGGTTCAAAGGGCCGAACCATTCGGTCGTGACTGCTTGCTCGACCGGTGCCCATGCAATTGGCGATGCAAGCCGTATCATTCGTGCAGGCGATGCGGATGTCATGGTTGCGGGCGGCGGCGAAGGCTGCATCTGTGAGATCGGAATTGCCGGGTTCAACGCGTGCAAGGCATTGTCGACCAAATATGCCGATGATCCCAAGAAAGCCAGCCGCCCTTATGACATCGACCGCGACGGCTTCGTCATGGGCGAAGGTGCGGGCATTGTCGTGCTGGAAGAATATGAACACGCCAAGGCGCGGGGGGCGAAGATTTACGCCGAGGTGCTGGGCTATGGCATGTCCGGTGACGCCTATCACATCACGGCTCCATCCGAGGATGGTGACGGGGCCGAGCGCTCGATGAAAGCCGCGCTACGCAGCGCCGGGCTGGAGCCGAAAGATCTGGACTATATCAACGCGCATGGCACCTCGACCATGGCGGATACGATCGAACTGGGCGCGGTCGAACGCCTGCTGGGCGATCACGCGGCGAATGCGACCATGACCTCGACCAAATCGGCGACCGGCCACCTGCTGGGCGCGGCGGGCGCAATCGAGGCGATCTTCTCGATCCTGGCAATCCGCGATCAGGTTGCACCGCCTACGATCAACCTGGACAACCCGGCTGTCGAGACGCCGATTGACCTCGCCCCCAACGCCAAGCGCGAGCGTGAGATCAACGTGGCCCTGTCGAATTCTTTTGGGTTCGGTGGTACCAATGCCAGCGTGATCTTCGGAAAGGTCAGTTAAATGTGGCGGGCCCTTGCATCGAACATGCTGACCGTTTTGGTGGTTGGCTTGTTCCTGATGGGTGGTCTGATCTTGTGGGGGCAATCCCGTTACAAAAACGCGGGCCCGCTTGAAACTGCGATCTGCCTTCAGGTCCAGCGCGGTTCGAACATGGGTGCGGTCAGCCAACAGCTGCAAGAGCAAGGCGCCATCACCAGCGCCGTGCTGTTTCGGATGGCGGCAGACTATACCGACAAGGCCCCCCAGCTTAAGGCTGGCAGCTTTCTGGTGCGCGAAGGCGCGTCGATGGAACAGATCATAGATGAGATCACCAGCAGCGGTGCCAGCACCTGCGGGTCGGAGATCGAATATCGCATCGGCGTCACCCGAATTCAGACCCGCGTGCGCGAGCTGAACCCGGCGACGCTGGATTTTGATGAGATTGCGACTTTTGATGTGACCTCGGACGAGGTGCCTGCCGCCTATACCGATAAACGCGAAGATGCGGATACGCGCTATCGTGTTTCGGTGGCCGAGGGTGTGACCTCGTGGCAGGTGGTCGAAGGGCTGAAGCAGATCGACGCGTTGACGGGCGAGGTGGCTGAGATACCCGCCGAGGGGATGTTGGCGCCTGACAGCTACGACATTGCGCGCGGAGCCGACCGGACCGCCGTGCTGAAGGGGATGCAGGACAAGCAGCAACTTCGGATCAACGCGATCTGGGAAAGCCGTCAGGATGATCTGCCGATCTCAAACCCCGAAGAGATGTTGATTCTGGCTTCGATCATCGAAAAGGAAACCGGCGTCCCGCATGAGCGTGGGCAAGTGGCCAGCGTCTTCGTGAACCGGTTGGAGCGGGGTATGAAACTGCAAACGGACCCGACGGTTATCTATGGCGTGACCGAGGGCAAGGGCACGCTAGGGCGTGGCTTGCGCCGCAGTGAACTGCGCCGCGCAACACCTTGGAATACCTATGTGATTGACGGTCTACCACCGACCCCGATTGCCAATCCGGGGCTGGCCAGTCTTGAGGCCGCCGTGGCACCGGAGGAGACAAACTTTGTGTTCTTCGTCGCGGATGGAACTGGTGGGCACGCTTTTGCCGAAACGCTGGACGAGCACAATCGAAACGTCGCCAAGTGGCGCGAGATTGAGGCCGAGAGAAACAGTTCGGGCAACTAAGAAAAAAGGGCCGCGTCGAAATCGCGGCCCTTTCTTTTTTACGCAGCGGGGCGTCTGCGCGGACGCCGCCGTTTAGACGCTGAAGGCTTGGAGGATGTGTTGCCCCCCTGTGGCCTACGCGCCCGAAAACCGCCCTGTTTGCGCGGCTTTTTGGGCTCGGCGAATTCGGGCATGGTGCCGCTGGCGACCGGAATGTCGATCTTCATCAGCTTCTGGATTTGCTTCAGTTGGTCCAGTTCATCCGGGGCGCAGAAGGCGATGCCTTCACCCTCGCGCCCTGCGCGGGCAGTGCGACCGATGCGGTGGACATAATTATCGGGCACCTCGGGCAGGTCATGGTTGATCACATAGGCTACGCCGGGGATGTCGATGCCACGCGCAGCAACGTCTGTCGCGACGAGGATGTTGATCTCGCCAGCGCGGAACGCCTTGATGGCGCGATCCCGCTGACCTTGGCTTTTGTTTCCGTGGATCGAGGCTGCATTGAAGCCATCCCGAACGAGGTCCTTCATCAACCGCTCAGCCCCGTGTTTCGTGCGGGCGAAGACTAGCGTCAGAGCGTCCAAGTCGGCCGAGAGGATTTCACGCAACTTGCGGGGCTTGTCCGCGCGGGACAGGAAGTGCACGGACTGAGTGATCTTGTCCGCCGCCTTGCCAGGAGGCGACACCTGTATGCGCTGCGGGTTGGTGAGGTAGGACTGGCTTAGCTCCTCCATCTGCTTGGGCATAGTGGCCGAGAACAGCATCGTCTGGCGCGGCGTGCCCAAGGCGGGTGCAATTTTACGCAGGGCATGGATAAAGCCCATGTCCAGCATCTGGTCGGCCTCGTCCAGCACCAGATGGCGCACTGAACCAAGATCGACGGCTCCGCGCTCCATCAGGTCGATCAAACGACCCGGGGTGGCGACCAGAATATCGGTGCCGCGCGATAGGAACGAAATCTGCTTACCGATGGATTGGCCACCGACAACGGTGGCGACGCGTAGTTTTGTCTTTTGCGTGAGGGTACGCAGGCTGTCCGCGATTTGGTTCACCAGTTCGCGCGTCGGGGCAAGGATCAGCGCCTTGACTGTCTTGGGTGCGGGTTTGGCCGGTTGCGCCAGAAGATGATCAATCAGCGGCAGACCAAAGGCCAGCGTTTTACCAGTGCCGGTCTGGGCCAGCCCAAGAATGTCATGTCCATTCAGCGCCATTGGGATGGCCTGGTTTTGGATCGGTGTGGGTTGAGTAAAGTTTGCCCGTTTCAGGGCGTCATTCAAAGCCGGGGCAAGGCCCAGCATGTCGAAGTCGAACACGTAATAATCCTTTAATATCCGCAGCTTTGAGCGCGGATGCGTATTACCGCGCAAAAGCGCGGCAGGCAGGGTTTAGCGAGACCTCGGGACGCACAGGCGTATCCTGCACCGTCCGGCCGTCGCATCAAGAACCCTGCGTGAAGGGGAACCAGGAGAGATATGGTGCGCCGTGGGGGCAATGGCCCGAGTGCTCACGCGGCGGCGCTGATGGTGGGCACATGAGGGTTGGCGCGGGCATTGTCAAGTATTTGTCTGATGGACAGGCGGTCGGAGTTCCAAATTCTGCTGGCGTTCTCAATCAGTTTGAGACATCGATTTACGAGTGACGGTTTAGCGCGTTGTGACGTTGCGAGGCGAAGTTTGGGGTTGGGAATGAAGGGAAGCGCACAGCAGGGCCATGGCCTGAAGCTCGCCAGTGGTGCCCTGGTTCTTGGCGGTATGATGTGGGGACTGTACTGGATCCCTGTCCGCTACTTCGTGGATCAGGGGCTGGAAGGGGCCTGGTCGGGGATCGTGATGTATTCAGCAGCGCTGCTTGGCCTTTTCCCGCTTTTATGGCGCGACCGGCACGATCTTGCGCGGCGCTGGCAGGATTTGATGTACAGCGGCGTGTTCACCGGCGCTGCCTTTGGTCTATTCACGATCAGCCTGGTCTATACGGACGTCGTTCGAGCCATCCTGCTGTTCTACCTGACGCCTGTTTGGGGCACGATCTTAGGTCGGGTTTTTCTTGGCGAGCATCTAACTGGAACCCGCGTTTTGGGGTTGATATGTGGCCTTTGCGGCATGGCGATCGTCCTTGGCAGCGGCCGCGGCATCCCTTGGCCCAGCAATGTCGGAGATTGGGCGGCGCTGGTTTCCGGCATGGCTTGGGCGGTGGGCACGCTGGGTTTGTATCGCTCCTCGGGCATTTCGGTTCCGGGGCAGGTTTTTGCGTTTATTACTGGGGCTCTGCTGCTGTCTCTGATCAGCCTGGTGTTCAGCGCAGGCGGGGTGCAAGAGCAAAGCGCGGTTGTTGTCGGTGTGCTGCCCATTGCGATGCTGTCGGTGCTGTACACTCTGCCGATGATCTTTCTGACGATCTGGCCCGCGACCTTACTGACACCGGCTCGGGTGGGGTTGTTATTGATGAGCGAGGTTGTGGTCGGCCTAGTTTCGGCTGCTGTATTTTCGGGCGAGCCCTTTGGACTGCGCGAGGCCACGGGCGCAGTGCTGATTGTGAGTGCCGCTGTGCTGGAGATCGCTCGGGGTTGAGCGAGTTTACCGCGGGATAGACAGATCAAACGCCAACAGTCTTAACAGGCAGTGCGGTTCCTGTTGCATGGGTGTTGCGCAACATATTGACTTTGCGTGCTTTTTGTCGTATTGATTGTGTCATGCTAGAAGAAATGAGCAACGGCCGCGGGACAACCCGGCGGTCGTTTTTTCGTTTCTCTCGTGCGGAGAAAACTCACGCATGAGGTCACAGGCACACATGACTTTAATTACCCCGGAAGAGCGGATGTCCCAGACGGCGGAACTGTTGCAGTCGCTGGAAACATCTATTCGCGGTTTGCGCCAAGCAGCAGAAGAACTGCGCAGGCAAATCGGAACCGGGGAGGATGCAGATCTTGCCGGAACGGCAAAACAACTGGGTCAGTTAGAGGGGCTGATCCGAAGCTGTCAGAAAGTGGAGACAAGCTTTGTCGAACAACATCACAGACAAGCCGGAATTGCCCAAGGGGGATACGCGCTCGACCTTGAGCGCGCTCGATTTGAAATCGGGTGCAGGCTGGCTCGCCTCCGCCGATGCTGCGGTGAGGGGCAGATTTCTGAGTGAGATCGGGGAGGGGGGGCTGTGTGCCCTCCCTTTCCTGTTTGAATTTTGGGCGCTGCCGCATCAACTACCGCCCGAGGGTGACTGGCGGTCCTGGGTGATCATGGGCGGGCGTGGCGCGGGCAAGACGCGGGCGGGGTCAGAATGGGTGCGGTCGATGGTCGAAGGGTCCAAGCCGCTGGACAAGGGCGAGGCTAGCCGGGTGGCGCTGGTTGGGGAGACCTTTGATCAGGTGCGCGATGTGATGATCTTTGGTGATAGCGGCATATTGCAATGCTCGCCCCCGGATCGTCGGCCGGTGTGGAAAGCGTCGGAGCGCAAGCTGATCTGGCCAAACGGGGCCGAGGCGCAGGCGTTTTCGGCGCATGATCCCGAGGGGTTGCGCGGACCGCAGTTCGATGCGGCCTGGGTGGATGAGCTGGCCAAGTGGAAGAAGGCGGGCGAGACCTGGGATATGTTGCAGTTTGCGCTGCGGTTGGGGGATCGGCCTCGGGTCTGCGTGACCACCACACCGCGTAATGTGAAGGTTTTGAAGAATTTATTGGCGTCGCCCTCCACCGTGCAGACCCATGCACCGACCGAGGCGAACCGGGCCAATCTGGCGGATTCGTTTCTGGACGAGGTGCGCGCGCGCTATGCGGGGACGCGGCTGGGGCGGCAGGAGTTGGACGGGGTGCTGCTGTCGGATGCTGAGGGCGCGCTGTGGACCGGCTCGATGCTGGAGGCGGCGCGGTGCGCGCGGGTGCCTGCGTTGGATCGCATCGTCGTGGCGCTGGACCCGGCGGTGACGGCGGGGGCGGACGCGGATGCTTGCGGGATTGTGGTCGTGGGGGCTCAGCTACAGGGCGCGCCCGAGGACTGGCGGGCCTATGTGCTGGCCGACCGGACGGTGCAGGGCGTTGGCCCGGCGGGCTGGGCGCAGGCGGCGATTGGCGCGATGGATGAGTTCGGGGCCGAACGGCTGGTGGCCGAGGTCAATCAGGGCGGGCAATTGGTGGAAGAGGTGGTGCGGCAGGTGGACCCTCTGGTCCCTTATCGGGCGGTGCGGGCCTCACGCGGCAAGGTCGCGCGGGCCGAGCCTGTGGCGGCCTTGTACGAGCAGGGGCGGGTTTGCCATGTGGCAGGGCTGGACGCGCTGGAGGAACAGATGTGCCAGATGACGGCGCGCGGGTATGAGGGGCCGGGCTCGCCTGACCGGGTCGACGCGCTGGTCTGGGCGCTGCATGAGTTGGTTGTGGGGCCTGCGGGGGGGTATCGGAGGCCTAGGGTGCGGAGTTTGTGAAGGCTTTTGGAAAGTTTGGTTCGTCACAGCTTGACTAGGCGAGGCGTTCGGATTTGTCAGCTTTGGTTTTTTTTACCGAACGACAAGCTAAGTCTTTGATGAACTTGGATTGATCAGAAAAAAGCCGCCACTTACGACGCAAGCCCAAAACAAATGTGTTTTCAGAGAATACATGTCGATTCCTGCATCCAAGTAAGAATTGGCCGCCCATCCGACGAAAGAAGGCAACGAAAGAAACCCGAGTGCCGAAAGCGATTGGGTAAGCCTTTGTTCGATCTCGGGCTTACGTGGGAACAATTTCCTGCTCAAACGATGCGCGGCAAACCCACCCACCGCGACACCTAAAGGCATGCTGGCTAAAAAGGCTACACCTGCGATACCAAGGAGACCTTCTCCGACAATAATCGCGCAAACTAAGAAAATCAGGATTGGAGTTAACCCGATCCACGGCAACCATTTCGAACTGCCAACTTTTTTAAAGAACTCAATCAACATGTTAGGTTGATACAGATTTTCTGACATTCATGTCACGTGTTTTTATCATGGCAGGTAAAACGTCGTAACCACACGATAATGCCACCGTTGCCCAACCCCCGTACGCCCCATTCCCAAGGCTTAAACTTCTTTCCTGCATAACTCCTTTCAACAAGCCGGGCAGAGCAGCGGCAGAAAGGAGCACAGATGGTATTCGATTTCTTGCGTCGTGGATCGGCGGGCGAAGCGCCCGATGCGAAGGCCAGCGCGGCGGGTCCCGTGGTGGCGTGGCAGACAGGCGGGCGCGTGGCGTGGAGCCCTCGGGACGCGGTGTCGTTGACCCGCACGGGGTTTTCGGGCAACCCGGTGGGGTTTCGGTCGGTCAAGCTGATTGCCGAGGCGGCGGCGGCGCTGCCTCTGGTCCTGCAGGATCAGGCGCAGCGCTATGATGCGCATCCGATCCTGTCGTTGATGCGTCGCCCTAACGCGGCGCAGGGGCGGGCGGAGTTGATGGAGGCTTTGTTCGGGCAGTTGTTGCTGTCGGGCAATGCCTATGTCGAGGCCGTGCAGGCCGAAGAAGGCTTGCCGCTTGAGCTGCACGTCCTGCGTTCTGACCGGATGAGCGTGGTGCCGGGTGCGGATGGTTGGCCCAAGGCGTATGATTACACGGCGGGCGGCAAGACACACCGCTTCCCTGCGGATGCGATCTGTCACATCAAATCTTTCCACCCTCAGGATGACCATTATGGCTTTTCGCCCATGCAGGCGGCGGCGATGGCGATTGATGTGCATAACAGCGCGTCGCGGTGGTCAAAATCGCTGCTCGACAACGCGGCGCGGCCTTCGGGGGCTTTGGTGTGGAAGGGCGATGGCCATGGGGTGATGGCCGAGGAACAGTTCCGGCGATTGTCGGATGAGATCGAGCAGAACTATCGCGGGGCGCGCAATGCAGGTCGTCCGATGGTTCTGGAAGGGGGGCTGGATTGGAAGCCGATGGGCTTTTCGCCGTCCGATATGGAGTTTCAAATGACCAAGGAAGCTGCCGCCCGCGAGATCGCGCTGGCCTTTGGTGTCCCGCCGATGTTGCTGGGGATACAGGGCGACGCGACCTATTCGAACTATCAAGAGGCCAATCGGGCGTTTTACCGCCTGACCGTGCTGCCTCTGGTAACGCGGGTGGCGGCGGCGGTGTCGGAATGGCTGGCCGGGTATTCGGGCGAGGATCTGGTGCTGAAGCCCGATCTGGATCAGGTGCCTGCGCTGTCGGCGGAACGCGATGCGCAATGGGCGCGGGTCAATGGCGCCGACTTCCTGTCCGACGCTGAAAAGCGCGCCTTGCTGGGGCTGCCGGAGCGCGCGGATGGCTGAGGGGTATCCCCCGTTCGATTGCGCGCCGGGCCTGCGTCTGGCCGCGCATGAGAGGGTGGCCGAGATCCAGCACGACCATTTGTGCCGCAGGCTGGATCAGATCGAAGAAATGATGGAACGGCTGGAGAAACGGTTGTGGTTGACGGTCTATGGCGTCGCGGCAGTGATCCTGGCGCAGGTGTTTCAGTCATTCCTTGCGGCGGCGCCGTAAAATCAGAGGCTTACGAGGAGGTGTTCATGGATTTGGAACACAAATTCGCACGGTTCGGAGACGGGCTTACGGTAACGGATGATGCGGTGATCGAGGGTTATGCCAGCCTATTCGGACAGGTCGATCAGGGCAGCGACGTGGTGCAACGCGGGGCGTATCGCGGCTCGCTTGACGGTGTGGCGAAAGCTGGGCAGCGGGTCAAGATGCTGTGGCAGCATGATCCGTCGCAACCCATCGGCGTCTGGGACGAGGTGCGCGAGGATGACCGGGGCCTTTGGGTCAAAGGGCGTCTGCTAGAGGCCACGCAAAAGGGCCGTGAGGCGGCCGAGCTGATCCGCGCGGGGGCCTTGGATGGCCTGTCGATTGGCTATCGCACCAAACGGGCCGTAAAGAATGACAAGGGCCAGCGGGTCCTCATCGAACTGGAGCTGTGGGAGGTGTCCTTGGTGACGTTCCCGATGCTGCCCAGTGCGCGGGTGGCGGCGAAGGGCGTTGAGCCTGACGCGCAAGACACCTGGCGCAGTATTGCCGAGGTGTTCAACACCGCCCGGCAGGAGCTGGCGCGGACCTAGCGCGCCTCAACCCCCACCCAAGAAATGGAAGTGCTGATGAGCAAGACCGAAACCCCGGCCTTGACCGGAGAGGGTGCGCCCCTGGTTCAGGAGGTGAAGCAGGCGATGGCTGGCTTCGTGAATGAATTCAAGGGCCTCAAGGCAGAAGTGAAAACCCAACTGCAACAGACAGAAGAGCGACTGACCATGCTGGATCGTAAATCAACCATCGCGGCGCGTCCGCACCTTGCGGCCTCGATCGAGGACGGCGCACCGCACCAGAAGGCCTTTGACGCCTATGTGCGTTCGGGCGAGGATGACGGCCTGCGCGGGCTTGATATGGAATCGAAATCCCTGTCCAGCGCTGTGAACAGCGATGGCGGCTATCTGGTTGATCCGCAGACCGCTGAAATAATCAAGTCGGTGCTGAAATCCACCGCCTCGATCCGCTCGATCGCGTCTGTGGTGAATGTCGAGGCGAACTCGTTCGATGTGCTGATCGACCATACCGATGTGGGCGCGGGCTGGGCCGATGAGAACACCGCTGCGAGTGAGACCGCGACCCCGTCGATTGACCGTATCTCGATCTCGCTGCACGAGCTGAGCGCGCTGCCCAAAGCCTCGCAGCGTTTGCTGGATGACAGCGCCTTTGACGTCGAAGGCTGGCTGGCAGGCCGCATTGCAGACAAGTTCGCCCGCGCCGAAGCCTCGGCCTTTATCAACGGTGATGGGGCAGACAAGCCCAAAGGTATCCTGAGCCACACCAAGGTCGACAATGACGTTTGGGACTGGGGCAACATTGGCTACGTGCCCACCGGCATCGACGGCGGTGTTGATGCGGATGCGATTGTCGATGTGGTTTACGCGCTGGGTGCGCAGTACCGCGTGAACGGCACATTCGTGATGAACTCGAAAACCGCGGGTCTGATCCGCAAGCTGAAGGACAGCGATGGCCGCTTCCTGTGGTCGGACGGTCTGGCGGCGGGTGAGCCTGCGCGCCTGATGGGTTATCCGGTGCTGATCGCCGAGGACATGCCGGATGCGGGCACCGACAGTTTCTCGATCGCGTTTGGTGATTTTCAGGCGGGTTACACCATTGCCGAGCGTCCCGACCTGCGCGTGTTGCGCGACCCGTTCAGCGCCAAACCGCATGTCCTGTTCTACGCGACCAAGCGCGTCGGCGGCGACGTGAGCGACTTTGCCGCGATCAAGCTGGTGAAATTCGGCACCGCCTAAAGCGGGCTGAATCCTCGGGGGGCCATTGGCCCCCCGGGGCGGCGGGTGCGTGCCGGGGTGAGATCCCTTGCGTTGTCTAGCTGCTCCCCTCCGTCCGAGCAACGTGGGGCGGCGCGTGCCCGTCAATTCCTGAAGTTACGGCCCCGGTGGGGTCCGAGATTGCGGAGTGAATGGATGATGTTGATCGAAGAAACCGCCATCGCGGATGCGGCGCTGCCGGTGGACCAGTTCAAGGCTCATCTGCGGCTGGGAACGGGTTTCACCGAAGACAGTGTGCAAGATGAAGTGTTGAAAAGCTTTCTGCGGGCGGCGATTGCAGCGATTGAAGCGCGCACTGGAAAGGTGCTGATCTCGCGCGGGTTTTCATGGGGTCTGAACAGCTGGCGCGATACGGCGGTTGAGGTGTTGCCGGTGGCCCCTGTCACGGCGATCAGCGCGGTAACTGTGACCGACGCAACCGGCACCGACACGGTGGTGGACAGTGGCCGATATCGTCTGGCCCAAGACAGCCAACGCCCGCGTCTGCGTCCTGCCGGAGCAAGCCTGCCGACCATTCCCACGGGCGGGTCGGTCAAGATTGCATTTACCGCCGGGATGGCTGCGGATTGGGGGGCTCTGCCCGCTGATCTGGGCCAGGCGGTGCTGCTGCTGGCGGCGCATTACTATGAATACCGCGATGAGACGGCGCTGGGCGCGGGCTGTATGCCCTTTGGCGTCACCAGCCTGATCCAACGCTACCGGATTGTGCGCTTTGGTGCCGGGGTGGCGCAATGAAGACGCCCCGGTTGAACAGAAAACTGGTGCTTGAAGCGCCGGTACGCAGTGCCGACGGGGCGGGTGGCTATACCGAGACATGGGCTGCCCTGGGCACGGTCTGGGCCGAGGTCACCGCGCGAAGTGGGTCCGAGCGGTCTGTTGCGGGCGTTCCGATCTCGCGCGTTGGCTATCGCATCGTGGTGCGCGGCGCGCCTCAGGGATCGTCGATGCGCCCAAGCCCTGATCAGCGGTTCTCTGAGGGCTCGCGCCGGTTCGTAATCCGCGCCGTGGCCGAGCGCGACCCGCGCGGCCAGTACCTGACCTGTTTTGCAGATGAAGAGGTGGCAGCATGAGTTATGGCGTTTCGGCCGCATTGCAGGCGGCGGTGTTTCAAAAGCTGTCCGGTGACGCTCAGGTCAGTACGCTGTCAGGCGGCGCGATCTATGACGCGGTTCCGGCGGGTGCGGTGCCCCAAACCTATGTGACGTTGGGCCCGGAAGAGGTGCGCGATGCCTCAGACCGGTCAGGCGCGGGCGCTGTGCATCGGTTCACTGTGTCGGTGGTGTCCGAGGCCGCAGGCTTTGGAACGGCCAAGACGTTGGCGGGCGCGGTGTGCGACGCGCTGGAAGGCGCAGCACTCAGCTTGGATCGGGGCCGCCTTGTGGGGCTGTGGTTCGAACGTGCCAGCGCCCGGCGCACGGGAACGGGCGGCGCGATCCGCCAGATCGACCTGAAATTCCGCGCCCGCGTGGAAGACGACTAAGCAATCAACGGAGAGAGCATATGGCTGCCCAGAACGGAAAAGACCTGTTGGTCAAAGTGGATATGAACGGCACTGGCCTGTTTGAGACCATCGCGGGCCTGCGCGCCACGCGGGTCAGTTTCAACGCGGAAAGTGTGGATGTCACCAGCCTTGAAAGCCAGGGCGGATGGCGCGAGCTGCTGTCGGGGGCTGGGGTCAAATCGGCCTCGATCTCGGGCTCGGGTGTGTTCAAGGACGAAGGTACCGATGAACGTGCGCGTCAGTTGTTCTTTGACGGTGAGACGCCAGATTTCCAGGTGATCATCCCCGATTTCGGCATTGTCGAAGGCGCGTTTCAGGTGACTGGCATCGAGTATGCGGGCTCGCATAACGGCGAGGCCACCTATGAGATGAGCCTGGCCAGCGCCGGGGCTCTGACCTTTACGGCGCTGTAAGCCGATGGCCAATCCGTGGACGGGTGAGGTGGCATTGACCATCGATGGGCAGCGACGGGTGCTCAAGCTGACGCTGGGTGCTTTGGCGGAACTGGAACAGGAAATCGGCACCGGGACGTTGGTGGAACTGGTGCAGCGGTTCGAAGGCGGGGCCTACTCCAGCGGCGATGTTTTGGCGCTGATCGTGGCGGGGCTGCGGGGGGGCGGGGCGGATGTGACCCGCGCAGACATGTTGCGCGCCGAGATCGCGGGCGGCCCCATGGAAGGGGCCCGCGCGGCGGCTGAGTTGTTGGCCCGCGCCTTCATGGTGCCGGATCGTTGAGCGGGTTCGACTGGCCCACCCTGATGCGGGCCGGGATGACCGGCTTGCGTCTGACGCCGGACCAGTTCTGGCGTCTGACCCCGGCAGAGCTGCGGCTGATGCTGGGGCAGGGCGCAGGGATGCCTGCGATGAACCGCAAGGGGCTGGACGCTTTGCTGGCGGCCTACCCGGACAAGAAACAAGGAGAGCGTGATGACGACGGATCGTGATGGGTTGGACGACCTTCAGGAGCGGGGCGAAGCGCTGGGCGACGCGCTAGGCGATGCTGCGTCGATGGCAGCGGCATTTGACAGCCAGATGAAACGGATCAGCGCGGCGTTTGAGGAAACCGGCAAGGACGTCGCTACGCTCGAGCGTAGTATGTCTGGTGGTCTACGCAAGGCTTTTGATGGCGTTGTGCTGGATGGGATGAACCTATCGGATGCGCTGGATGTGTTGAAGAACTCGATGATCCGCACGGCTTATTCGGCGGCGATCAAACCGGTAACGGATCATTTCGGTGGCCTGCTGGCAAACGGGGTCGGCAGTTTTGTCCAAGGTATTCTGCCCTTTGCAGACGGCGGCAGTTTTAGCCAGGGCCGGGTAATGCCCTTTGCCAATGGCGGGGTGATCACCGGCCCGACGACTTTCCCGATGCGCGGCGCGACCGGCCTGATGGGTGAGGCTGGCCCTGAGGCGATTATGCCTCTGGCGCGCGGACCAGATGGCAAGCTGGGTGTTCGCACATCGGGCGGAGGTGGAGCGGTGAATGTGGTGATGAACATCACCACACCTGACGTGCAGGGCTTTCGACGCAGTCAAAGCCAGATCGCCGCACAGATGAGCCGCGCCTTGGGTCGCGGCAATCGCAATAGGTAAATCACGGAGCAGGTCATGAATTTCCACGAGGTGAGATTTCCCGCCAGCCTGAGTTTCGGCTCGGTCGGCGGACCGGAGCGGCGAACGGACATCGTGACGCTGGCCAATGGTTTCGAAGAACGCAACACCCCTTGGGCTCATTCGCGCAGGCGGTATGACGCTGGGTTCGGGATGCGGTCTCTGGATGATATCGAGACTTTGATCTCGTTTTTCGAGGCTCGGCAGGGCCAAATGTTCGGGTTCCGCTGGAAGGACTGGTCCGACTACAAATCCGGTGCAGCAACCGCTGACGTGGACAAAGGCGATCAGGTCATCGCGCGCGGAGACGGCGTGAAGACCGAATTTCAGCTTGTTAAAACCTACAGTTCGGGCGGGTTCCAATATGTGCGCCCTATCACCAAGCCGGTTCTGGGCACTGTGCGGTTAGGCCTGGAACAGGATGAAATGCGCGAAGGGGTGGATTTCGAGGTCGATCTGCTGCGCGGGCAAGTGATGTTCGCCGACCCGCCGCCCGAGAATGTCGAGATCACCGCGGGGTTCGAGTTTGACGTGCCCGTGCGTTTTGACACCGACAAGATTCAAACCAGCGTTGCCAGCTTTCAGGCCGGTGACGTTCCCAATGTACCGGTTGTCGAGGTGCGTATCTGATGAGCGTGGATCGGGAAAGCTTGCAAGCGCATCTGCAAACCGGGCTGACGACTACGTGCCGGTGCTGGGCCATCACGCGACCGGACGGGCAGGTCTATGGGTTTACGGATCATGATCTGGAATTGCAGTTCGAGGGGCTGACCTTCAAAGCCAGCACCGGCTTGACCGCCGCAGCGGTAGAACAAGCTACGGGCCTGTCCATCGATAATTCCGAGGCGATGGGCGCGTTGTCCGATGCAGCGGTTCGGGAACAGGATATTGAGGCGGGTCGTTTTGATGGGGCCGAAGTCAAAGCCTGGTTGGTGAACTGGGCGCAGCCAGAACAGCGTATCCTGCAATTTCGCGGCTCGATTGGTGAGATACGTCGTGCGGGTGGGGCGTTTCATGCTGAACTACGGGGCCTGACGGATCTGTTGAACCGGCCTCTGGGGCGGATCTATCAAAAACCCTGTACGGCGGTTCTGGGCGACCGAAGTTGTCGGTTCGACGTTGAAGCACCGGGGTTTCAGGCCGAAGCCCAGATTACTCGTTTGACCGATGGTAGTGTGCTTGAGGTAACGGGTGCTGAAGCCGCTTTAGCCGCGTGGTTCGAACGAGGCCGCGTTGACGTTTTGTCGGGGCAGGCCGAGGGCCTATGGGCGTCGGTCAAGCAGGATGAGCCGATCTCGGGTGGTCGTCGCATCACGTTGTGGTCCGGGATAAGCGGTGGTCTGGCCGCTGGAGACCACGTTCGCCTGACCGCAGGTTGCGATAAGCGCATGGAGACCTGTCGATTAAAATTTAGCAATCTCATAAACTTCCAAGGATTTCCTGATCTTCCGAGCGAGGATTGGGTGATGGCCGTACCCAAGAAAAGCAATCCGAACGCAGGGGGAAGCAGACGATGACCGAAGAAAGGCAGGATATCGTGACCGAGGCGCGAAGCTGGCTGGGCACGCCCTATGTTCATCAGGCCTCGACCAAGGGGGCGGGCGCGGATTGTCTGGGTCTACTGCGCGGCGTCTGGCGCGCGGTCATGGGGGTCGAGCCGGAGGCGGTGCCTTCCTACTCTATGGATTGGTCTGAACCGCAGGGTGAGGAACGGATGTGGGATGCGGCCCGCCGCCACCTGATCGCAAAGCCAGTTAAGGAGGCGGCAGTCGGAGATGTTTTGCTGTTTCGGATGCGTGACGGACGCGTGGCTAAGCATGTCGGACTTGTCAGCCAGATCAAACCATTACCGCAGTTTATTCATGCGTATTCCGGCCATGGCGTTGTCGAGAATACCCTGAGCGATCCCTGGCGCCGCCGCGTGGTCGCCTGTTTCTGTTTTCCGCGGAAGGATATGTAAATGGCGACGATTGTACTTTCTGCGGCCGGTGCCGCGATTGGCGGCGCGATTGGGGGCACGGTCGCGGGGTTGTCTACGGCGGTCATAGGGCGCGCCATCGGGGCGTCGCTGGGTCGTGTAATCGACCAGCGGCTGATGAGCCAATCGGTCATGGGCAGTGGCAGCGAGGTCGTTGAAACCGGACGGCTGGACCGGTTCCGACTGACAGAAACGGGTGAAGGTGCCTCGGTCGCTACCTTATTCGGGCGGATGCGGGTTGGTGGGCAGGTCATCTGGGCCTCGGACTTTCTGGAAACGCTCAGCACCAGCACAACCACGCAGTCGGGCGGCGGCGGCAAAGGAAGCCCGAAAGCACCCGAGGTCACGACCACCACTCACAGCTACAGTTATTCGATCTCGTTGGCGATTGCAGTCGGGGCGGGACAGATCGCCGATGTGTCCCGGGTCTGGGCCGACGGCGAGGAACTGGAACGTGCAGGCCTGAACATGCGGGTCTACCCAGGCGATGAGGCGCAATTGCCTGATCCCTTGATCGAAGCGATTGAGGGGGCCGGTAGTGTTCCGGCCTACCGGGGGACAGCCTATGTAGTGATCGAAGATTTGCAGCTGGCGGCCTTCGGCAACAGGGTGCCGCAATTCTCGTTCGAGGTGGTGCGTCCGGATCAGCCCGACCTGCCAGAGACACCGAATGCACTGTCCAGTATCGTGCGGGGCGTGGCCCTGATGCCGGGCACCGGCGAATACGCGCTGGCGAGCACTCAGGTGAATTACACCAAGGGACGGGGGCAAAGCTGGGCGGCCAATGTGAACTCGGCGTCTGGCGTGCCGGATTTTGTAACCTCGACCCGCGCGTTGGAAGCCGAACTGCCGTCATGCGACGCGGCCTCTTTGATCGTGTCGTGGTTCGGGAATGACCTGCGTTGCGGCGAATGTCAGTTGCAGCCCAAGGTTTTGCACAAGGAATATGAGGGCGAGAATATGCCCTGGACGGTTGCCGGCGTGTCTCGTGCCGAGGCGCAGCTTGTACAGCATGAAAATGACCGACCGGTCTATGGGGCGACCCCGGCCGATGCGTCGGTCGTGCAGGCCATCCAGCACCTGAAGCAATCGGGCAAACGGGTGATGTTCTACCCGTTCATTCTGATGGACCAACTCAGCGGCAATAACCTGCCAGACCCCTGGTCGGGCGGAACCGGTCAGCCCCATCTTCCGTGGCGCGGACGGATCACGCTTAGCACCGCACCGGGACGCGCGGGCTCGCCGGATGGCACCGCTCAGGCCGATGCGCAGGTCAATGCATTCTTCGGTCAGGCGCGGGCGTCGGATTTTGCCATCGCCGATGGTGCAGTGACCTATACCGGCCCGCAGGACTGGGGGATGTTCCGCTTTATTCTGCACTATGCCGCGCTATGTAAGACCGCAGGTGGGGTCGAGTCCTTCTGCATCGCGTCCGAGATGCGTGGTCTGACGCAGATCCGAGGTGCTTCGGGTTTTTCGGCCGTTGCTCAGATGCGCACCCTCGCGGCCGAAGTGCGCGCAATTCTGGGGCCTGACACCAAGATCGGATATGCAGCGGATTGGAGCGAATACTTCGGTTATCAGCCTGCGGATGGCAGCGGAGATCGGTACTTTCAACTCGACCCACTGTGGGCGGATGACAATATCGACTTCGTCGGCATCGACAACTACATGCCACTGTCGGATTGGCGGGACGGCGAGGATCATGCCGACCTGAAGGCCGGCGCGAATGCGATCTACGATCTGGACTACCTGCGCAGCAATATCGAAGGCGGCGAGGGGTATGACTGGTTCTATGCCTCACCCGAAGAGGCCGAGGCGCAAATCCGCGCGCCCATTGAAGACGCGCAACACAACGAGCCGTGGATCTGGCGCTACAAGGACCTGCGCAGTTGGTGGTCCAACCCGCATCACGAACGCATCGGCGGTGTGCGACAGGCGAACCAAACAGCATGGGTTCCGGGGTCGAAACCGATCTGGTTCACAGAGCTTGGCTGTGCGGCCATCGACAAGAGCACGAACCAGCCGAACAAATTTCTGGACCCAAAGTCCTCGGAATCCAGCTTGCCAGCCTATTCCAATGGGTTGCGGGATGATTTCATGCAGTTTCAATATCTGCGCGCGGTGCTGGGGTACTGGTCCGACCCGACCCTGAACCCCGTATCAGATGTCTATGACGCACCGATGATTGACATGTCCAACGCCTATGTCTGGGCCTGGGACGCACGGCCCTATCCCACCTTTCCCAATCTGCGCAGCCAGTGGAGCGACGGTGAAAACTATGCCCGTGGTCATTGGCTGAACGGACGCTCTGGCGCGCGTAGTCTGGCGTCCGTGGTGACGGAAATCTGCCACGGAGCCGGAGTGACCGATATCGACACCACGCAGCTTTATGGTGTTGTCCGCGGCTATGTGATCGAGCAGGTCTCGGACGCGCGGGCGGCTTTGCAGCCTTTGATGCTGCGCTATGGGTTCGATTCCATTGAACGCGACGGCGTTTTGATTTTTCGGATGCGGGCGGCGCAGACGCCGCAGGTGCTTGACACCGAGCAACTGGCCATCAGCCCGGATGTCGAAAACACCATCGAGCACCGGCGCGAAGCCGAAGCTGAGATGACGGGTCGCGTGCGGTTGCGTTTCGTGCAATCGGATGCCGATCACGACATCGTCTCGGAGGAGGCCGTTCTACCAGACGATCAGACACATTCCGTCTCGGTCAACGAGATGCCCCTGTCGATGACCCGCACCGAAGGGCGTCAGACGGTCGAACGGTGGCTCAGCGAGGCGCGCGTGTCGCGCGAAACTGTCCGCTTTGCCTTGCCTCCATCGATGCTGACCATCGGCGCGGGCGATGTTATCAGCCTGTCAGGGGACGAACAGGGCGCGCGTTATCGCATAGACCGTCTGGAACAGGCCGAGCTGCAATTGGCGGACGCGGTCCGGGTTGAGCCGGGCGTCTACAGTGCCTCGGACTTGCCCGAGGATCCCGTTCCCGAACGACCCTTTGTCGCTCCGGTTCCGGTTCTGCCCGTGTTTCTGGACCTGCCGCTGATCACGGGGGCCGAGGCGCCTCATGCGCCCTACATCGCAGTGTCGGCCGATCCGTGGCCCGGTGGGGCGGCTGTCTATTCCTCGGGCAGTGATGAGGATTACAGCTTGCAGGATGTGATCTCGCGGCAGGCGGTGATCGGCTTCACGCAAACACCGCTGCGGCGCGCAAGTGCCGGAGTATGGGACAATGGCGCACCTTTGCGTGTCGAGCTGATTGCAGGGCTATTGGAATCCCGACCGCGCGACGCATTGCTGAATGGAGCCAATCTGGCAGCAATCGGCGACGGATCGCCCGACAACTGGGAGGTGTTTCAGTTCGTCCAAGCAACGTTGGAAAGCCCCGGCACTTACGCTTTGTCTGGCCGCCTGCGTGGTCAGTTGGGCAGCGACGCCGCAATACCGGATGTTTGGCCAGAAGGTTCGACCTTTGTCTTGCTGGATCAACGGATCGCGCAGACCAACCTTCTGAGGTCCGAACGTCGTGTCGCCAAGCATTATCGCATAGGCCCGGCAGCGCGAGGGTACGATGATCCGTCCTATGTGCATCAGGTTCTGGCTTTCAACGGCAATGGCCTGCGGCCCTATGCTCCGGTTCATCTGCGCGCGCATCGCGCTGCGTCCGAGGACCAGATCAGCTGGATTCGCCGCACCCGTCTGGATGGCGACGACTGGGAGGGGTTGG
Source organism: Ruegeria sp. J8 (assembly GCF_056531925.1). Classification (NCBI taxonomy): domain Bacteria; kingdom Pseudomonadati; phylum Pseudomonadota; class Alphaproteobacteria; order Rhodobacterales; family Roseobacteraceae; genus Ruegeria; species Ruegeria sp. J8. The sequence goes on along the minus strand of NZ_JBQFMR010000002.1, from coordinate 261,785 downwards.
ACGTACCACTGGCGGAAGAAGCTGAAACCTATCTGGTACAGGTTCGCTCCAGCGGGTCCTTGATCCGAGAAGAGATCACTGCAGAACCGCGTTGGGTCTATAGCGCCGCGATGAAGCTAAGCGATGGTGTCTCAGCGGGGTACGACGTACAGGTCGCGCAGGTTTCCGCCAGCTTTGGCCCCGGCCTGTTTGCGCGACTGTCGGTCGGGCAGGGCTGACCATGCGCCCGGTGCTTCACGGCGATGTCAGTGCCGCCGCGCGGGTGCTGTTACGGGTTGACCCGCTGGACCGGGACCGCCTGTGCCAACGTATGATCCAAGAAGCAGAACTGGCCGATGCCTATGTCGGCCAGACCGGGTGTATGCATCCGCTGTTTGGAAATGGTTCCCTGATGGCGGCGGCGCGTAACAGGAAGCTGGCGGATGAGCCCAGCTTTGACGATCTGCGCTATTGTCAGTGCTTTGAACTGGTGCTGCGTCACCTGATCGACACTCGGATCAACCAGACGCGCAACTGACGCATTTGCTGGCCGCCAGGTCCAAATTCAGGCGGCCAGCGGGGATATCCTCTCCACAATCCTCGCAAAACCCGTATTCCCAGTCCTCCATACGCTGCAATGCGGATTGCAACCTACGCATTTCCAGATTCCTGTTTGCTTGCTGCGCCTTGGCCATGGCCTGATTTTGCAAAGCGTCCATTCGGCTCAGGCGACCGACGGCTTGCTGGTCCAGCTCGACAACCGCTTGCGCGTCCTGTCCAGCGGCTGAATCCTCCGCCAGTTCTTCCAACCGCGCTCGAATTTTGGCTTCGAATTCTGCCAGTTGCGATGCATTCATTTTCGTTGCCTTGCAGATCACGGGTTTGCGTTTGGCGTTTTTGCCACTAAATGGCATTCTAGGCGCAGCAAAGGATGAAAAGCCATGTTGGAAAAGCGCAGTCTTGTGACCCCCGTCGACCCCGTCTGGGACCGCATCACGACCGAGGCCGAAGCGGCCGTTGAAAATGAGCCCCTGATGGGCGGGCTGGTGCATGCCTGTATCCTGCATCACCGCAGTCTTGAGCGCGCGTTGTCGTATCGTGTAGCGGCCAAGCTGTGCTCGAACGAGATGTCGATGATGGTGCTGCGTGAGATTGTGGACGAAGCCTATGCCGACGATCCGTCATTGATCGAGGCGGCTCGCGCTGACCTTATGGCGGTCTACGAACGCGATCCAGCCTGCCACCGCCTGCTGCAGCCGATCCTGTACTTCAAAGGTTATCAGGCGATGCAGGCCTACCGTGTGGCGCATTGGCTGTGGCAGAAGAAACGCTACGATCTGGCCTATTTCTTCCAGATGCGCTCGTCCGAGATTTTCGGGATCGACATTCACCCCGCCGCGAAAATCGGCAAAGGGATCATGATCGACCATGCCCATTCCATAGTGATTGGTGAAACTGCTGTGGTGGGGGACAATGTCTCGATGCTGCATTCAGTGACGCTGGGCGGGACCGGTAAGGAAGAAGAGCAGCGTCACCCCAAGATTGGCAACGGTGTTCTGATCGGGGCCGGGGCCAAGGTTCTGGGCAATATCGAAGTGGGTCATTGCAGCCGGATCGCTGCGGGCTCGGTTGTGTTACAGGAAGTGCCCGCGTGCAAAACAGTGGCGGGCATTCCAGCCAAGATCGTGGGCGAAGCAGGGTGCGATCAGCCCTCGATCTCGATGGATCACATGCTGGGAAAGGACCAGTAAGTGAGTATTAGTTCGAGCGGTTGTTCTTTTCGTTCAACCGCTTGAGCCGCCGTTCTTCTCGCCGTTTCTTACGCTCTTCAATTCGTTTGGAACGTTCTGCTTCCCATTTGGCAACCGCGCTTTTTGAATTGTATTTCGAGTTTTCGCCGGGATAGCTATTGGGCTTGGCATAGGCGTCGGCGGGTGCAATCGCAGCCAGCATCAGCAAAACCAATCCTGTTCGAGTAATTCGCGTGAAGGTCATGGGGCACCTGTGCATTCGTTTCTGATCTGCACTCAATTTGGTGTGCTGCGCAGAACCTAGCAACAGTCGGGCAGATCACGCTTGCTCACATCCCGTCAGGGCACCAAAAAGCCGCGCCGGAAAATCGGGCGCGGCTGTTTTGTGTTATTAGATGTTAGGCCAGCATAACCATCGGGTTTTCAAGGTTTTCCACGATAGCTTGCAGCAGTTCTGCCCCAAGCGCACCATCGATAACCCGATGATCGACGGACATGGTGACGGACATCACGGTTGCTGCGGTCAGCTCTCCATCATCGCCTACAACCGGTTTCTTGACACCGGTGCCCACAGCCAGAATTCCAGCGTGCGGCGGGTTCACGATAGCGTCGAAATTGTCGATGCCAAACATGCCCAGATTCGAGATCGCAAAGGTACCGCCCTGATATTCATGCGGTGCCAGTTTGCGTTCACGCGCGCGCCCGGCCAGGTCCTTCATCTCGGTCGACAAAGCAGACAGCGACTTGGTGTCGGCATCCTGCAGCACCGGGGTGAACAACCCGCCCTCGATCGCGACGGCCACGGCCACGTCCGAGGGTTTCAGTTGCAGCACCCGATCACCGGCCCAAACCGCGTTACAGGCTGGAACTTGTTGCAGCGCGTTGGCGACAGCTTTGATGATGAAGTCGTTGACGCTGAGCTTCACGCCACGGCCTTCCAGCTGCTTGTTCAACTGGCTGCGGAACTTGAGCAGCGCGTCCAGTTTGATATCGCGGCGCAGGTAGAAATGCGGGATGGTCTGCTTGGCCTCGGACAGGCGCGCGGCGATGGTCTTGCGCATGCCGTCGAGCTTGATTTCCTCGTAGTCGCGGCCCTCGTACATCTTGGCTACGGCATCTGCCGAGGGGCCAGCCGGAGCTGCCGCCGCCGGAGCCGCTGCTGCAGGTGCGGGCGCTGCCGCTGGGGCCGTCGCCGTTGCGCCTTCCACATCTGCTTTGACGATACGTCCATGCGGGCCCGAGCCGGTGATCTGCGCCAGATCAAGGCCTTTTTGCGCGGCAATCCGGCGGGCCAGAGGCGAGGCAAAGATACGACCGCCATCGGCCTTGACCGGAGCAGCCGGGGCAGGGGCGGGCGCCTCGGACGCCGCAGGGGCGGCCTCGTTACCCGCGGCGACTGCCGGGGCAGCCGCGGGCGCTGCTGCGGGCGTTGCGCTGATATCATCGGCGCTTTCACCATCTTCCAGCAGGATCGCGATGGCCGTGTTGACCTTCACGCCTTCGGAGCCTTCCGGGATCAGGATTTTGCCAATGGTGCCTTCGTCAACGGCCTCGAATTCCATCGTCGCCTTGTCGGTTTCAATCTCGGCCAGCAGGTCGCCAGACGACACGGTATCGCCCTCTTTGACCAGCCATTTGGCAAGCGTGCCTTCTTCCATAGTCGGCGACAGGGCGGGCATCAGAATTTCTGTGGGCATTAGTGCTTACTCCCCTGGAGCGATCCCGAAAATTCCGGGTATTGATTCAAACGATCTGCAAACCCTGCTTCGATTTGAGCCAGAAGTAGGTCTGAGGAACCTGCGTCCGGGCGGTCTTGCAGCATTCCGTTAACAGCGTGTTGTGCGATATCGGCCAAGATGGAGCCCCAAAGTCGGGGCTCCTCATCGGGGTCAAATAGCCCGATATTCAATGTTAGTTGATGCTCTTCATCAGCTATCCAGAAACGAACCATATCGTGGGCCGTTTCATTGGTTTCTACATCTTCTGGAGGGGCGAGCGGCCGCATGACTATTCCTTACCGGTAGGTCACTTGTTTGACGGCGGCGATGACCTCATCAGTGGTGATAAGGGCCAGCTTTTCGAGGTTCGCGGCGTAAGGCATCGGAACGTCCTTGCCGGTGCAGTTGATGACCGGCGCGTCGAGATAGTCGAACGCCTCCTGCATCACGACCGAACTGATATAGCTGCCGACCGAGCCTTGCGGCCAGCCTTCCTCGACGGTCACAAGACGGTTGGTTTTCATCACCGAGTTGATGATCGCGCCAGTGTCCATCGGGCGGATGGTGCGCAGGTCGATGACCTCGGCGCTGATACCTTCTTCGGCCAGCTTATCGGCGGCTTCTAGCGCGTATTGCATCCCGATGCCGAAGCTGACGATGGTCACATCCGTGCCTTCGCGCCAGATACGCGCTTTGCCCAGCGGGATGGTCAGATCGTCCACTTGGGGCACGTCGAAAGACCGGCCATAGAGGATTTCGTTTTCCAGGAAAATCACCGGGTTGGGGTCGCGAATGGCCGATTTCAGCAGACCTTTGGCGTCGGCTGCCGAATAGGGCATGACGACTTTCAGGCCGGGGATTTGCATATACCACGCCGCGTAATCCTGGCTGTGCTGCGCGGCAACGCGGGCGGCGGCACCGTTGGGGCCACGGAACACGATGGGACAGCCCATTTGACCGCCGGACATATAGAGCGTCTTGGCGGCGGAGTTGATGATCTGGTCAATCGCCTGCATGGCGAAGTTGAAGGTCATGAACTCAACGATGGGTTTCAGGCCGCCAAAGGCAGAACCAACTGCGATACCGGCAAAACCATGTTCGGTGATCGGCGTGTCGATCACGCGTTTGGGGCCGAATTCATCCAGCAGACCTTGGCTGATCTTGTATGCGCCCTGATACTCGGCAACCTCTTCGCCCATCAGGTAGACGTCGCCGTCACCGCGCATTTCCTCGGCCATCGCATCGCGTAGGGCCTCGCGGACGGTTTCGGATTTCATCTCGGCATCGGCTGGCCAATCCGGCGACAGATCGACGACCGGAGCCGCCGGTGCGGCGGCGGGAGCGGGGGCCTCAACCGCCGCAGGGGCGGCCTCGGTCACCGCTGCGGCTGCGGGCGCAGCCGCGGGCAGGGCGGAGGCGTCTTCGCCTTCGTCCACAAGCACGGCTATGGGGGTATTCACCTTGACCCCTTCCGTGCCTTCCGCGATCAGGATCTTGCCAACGATACCTTCATCGACAGCTTCGAACTCCATCGTCGCCTTGTCGGTTTCGATCTCGGCCATGATATCGCCGGATGATACAGTGTCGCCTTCTTTGACCAGCCATTTGGCCAGCGTGCCCTCTTCCATAGTGGGCGAAAGGGCGGGCATGAGAATTTCGGTTGCCATGTCTTAATCGTCCTCTCAGGCGTAGATATCTGTCCAGAGCTCTTCCACGGAAGGCTCGGGGCTTTCTTTCGAGAATTCGGCGGCCTGGTTGACGATCTCTTTGATCTCTTTGTCGATCGCCTTCAGGTCATCTTCGCTCGCGTGTTTGCCGGTCAGTAGCAGCTCACGCACATGTTCGATCGGGTCGCTTTGTTCGCGGACCTTCTGAACCTCTTCGCGGGTGCGGTATTTGGCCGGGTCGGACATCGAGTGGCCGCGGTAGCGGTAGGTTTTGACCTCAAGGATATATGGGCCATTACCCGCGCGGCAGTGGGCGACGGCTTTTTCACCGGCAGCTTTGACTGCAAGCACATCCATGCCGTTCACGATCTCGCCGGGGATGCCGAAAGCCTCGCCACGATGGTAGATATCTTTGGTCGAGGTCGAGCGTGCCTGTGATGTTCCCATTGCGTATTGGTTGTTCTCGATCACGAAAACCACGGGAAGGTCCCACAGGGCCGCCATGTTAAACGTCTCGTAAACCTGACCCTGGTTCGCAGCACCATCGCCAAAATAGGTAAAGGTGACGCCGCCGTTTTCTTTATACTTATCTGCAAACGCCAGACCTGCACCCAATGGAACCTGCGCGCCAACGATGCCGTGGCCGCCATAGAAATTCTTCTCTTTCGAGAACATGTGCATCGAGCCACCCTTGCCCTTGGACAGGCCGCCAATACGCCCGGTCAGTTCGGCCATCACGCCGCCCGGATCCATGCCGCAGGCCAGCATGTGGCCATGGTCGCGGTAAGAGGTAATTCGCTTGTCACCCTCTTTCGCTGCGGCCTCGAGACCCACAACAACGGCTTCCTGACCGATATAGAGGTGGCAGAAGCCGCCAATCAGGCCCATTCCATAAAGCTGGCCGGCCTTCTCCTCGAATCGGCGGATCAGTAGCATTTCCCGGTAATATGTGGTGAGTTCTTCAGCAGAAACATTTGGTTTCTTTGTAGTTTTTCGCGCAGCCATATTGGCGATCTCCCCCTCTCGGCAAGATAGTTTAGCGTTAAACTATTTCATAAAGCATTTCCGATGCTCTGGCGAGGGAAAATATGCGGCGACACTGACCCTGCAAGCACAGGTATCAAAGGGTGCGACGTCAGAGATTTTTCGTCGAAAAATCTTGGCCGGGCTTAGCGGATAACAATTTCGTCCGAGCGGATCATGCCCAGTACCGAGCGTGCCTGTTGATCCAGCAGATCCAGATCCAGATAAGTGTCCGAGAGGCGACGGGTCAGGTTCTCCATTTGGGCGATCTCAGCTTCCAGCTTTTCCAGATCGCGCGACAGGGCGTCCCGTTCCGCTGCAATCTCGACCCGTCGGAACAGGCCATAGTCCCCCTGCACGGCAGCGAAGGTGAAATAAACACCCAGCATAAATGCCACCATGAAGAAAACGACTGCGCCCAAACCGGGCCGATTGGAACGGGACACTCTGTTTACCGCCGTATGAAACGCCTCAATAACGGGCCCTTTTCGGGCCTCTGAAAGTACTATGTCACAGGTGATTCGGGTTGTGAATCCCCTGATTCGCAAAAAAGCGACAGGGCCGCGTTTTTTAATTCTCAAGCGCGGCGACGCCCGGCAGGGTCTTGCCTTCCATCCACTCCAAAAACGCGCCGCCTGCGGTCGAGATATACGAGAAATCCTTGGCCGCGCCGGATGCGTTCAGCGCCGCAACCGTGTCGCCTCCGCCGGCGACGGACACCAACTGGCCCGAGCGGGTCAAAGCGGCGGCTTTCAAGGCTGCGGCGTTGGTGGCGGCGTCAAAGGGCTCGATCTCAAATGCGCCCAGCGGGCCGTTCCAAATCAGCGTCTTGCTTTCTGCGAAGATCTGGGAAATTGCGGCAACACTGTCAGGGCCGGCGTCCAGGATCATACCGTCATCGGTGCATTGATCTACCGAAAGAACCTGATGCGGAGCACCTGCCTCGAACTTGTCGGCCACAACGATATCCGTTGGCAGAACGATCTTGCAGCCCGAGGTTTCCGCTTTGGCCATGATTTCGGCTGCGGTGTCCTTCATGGCGGTTTCCGCGAGCGACTTGCCGACATTCAGGCCTTTGGCAACGAGGAAAGTGTTGGCCATTCCGCCGCCGATGATCAGATAGTCCACTTTTTCGATCAGATTGCCCAGCAGCTCCAGCTTGGTGGACACTTTGGCTCCGCCCACAACTGCCGTCACCGGGCGTTTTGGCGCGCCCAGAGCGCCCTCAAGGGCCTCGAGCTCGGCTTGCATCAGGCGACCGGCGCAGGCGGGCAGAAGGCGGGCAACGGCCTCGGTCGAACTGTGTGCGCGGTGCGCGGCCGAGAAAGCGTCATTGCAATAGACTTCGCCGAGTTTGGCCATTCCAGCGGCCAGATCAGCGTCATTCTTGGTTTCAGCAGCGTGGAAGCGGGTGTTTTCCAGCAACAGAACCTGGCCGGGCTGCAGCTGCTCTGCAGCCAGCTCGGCCTCGGTGCCGACGCAATCTGCGGCAAACAGCACATCTGCGCCAAAGGCAGTGGTCAGGGTGGGGATCAGCTGTTTCAGCGACAGGTTCTCACGTCGCTCGCCACCCGGGCGGCCGAAATGCGCTAGCAGGATCGGTTTGCCGCCTGCCGCAAGGATATCGCGCACGGTGGGCACGATGCGCTGAATGCGGGTGGCGTCGGTCACAACACCGTCAACGACCGGCACGTTGATATCGACGCGCACCAGCACGCGTTTGCCGTTCAGGTCCATATCGTCCAGTGTTTTCCAGCCCATCACTCTGTCCTTGTCGTTACAACCGATTTAGGCGGTTCTTTTCCTGCATTTTGCCCTCAGGTCAATGCGTCACTTGGCATTCACGCCCATGCCGCATAGGTATTTGCGCAAGATAAACGACAGGAGGGCCACATGGCCGAGATCAAGGATCCCGAAAACACCATCATCATCGAGCTGAAAGACGGCAATGTCGTCATCGAACTGCTGCCTGACGTGGCCCCTCAGCACTCGGCCCGGATGAAAGAGCTGGCCCGTGGTGGCGAGTATGACAACGTGGCCTTCCACCGTGTGATCGACGGCTTCATGGCGCAGACCGGCGATGTGCAGCACGGCGACATGGAAGACGGGTTCAACATCCGTATGGCGGGTACAGGCGGCTCGTCGCTGCCGAACGTTCCGGCAGAGTTCTCGAAACTGCCACACGACCGGGGCACGCTGGGCGCGGCACGCTCGCAGAATCCGGATTCGGCCAATTCGCAGTTCTTCATCAACTTCAAGGACAATCACTTCCTGAACGGCCAATACACCGTCTACGGTCGAGTCATCGAAGGGATGGAACATGTCGATGCCATCACTCGTGGTGAGCCGCCGATGAGCCCTGACCGCATGATCAGCGTCAAGGTGGCCGCCGATGTATAAGCTGGCCGCTGCATTTGCCTTGCTGGCTAGCCCTGCGCTTGCCACAGGCCTTGAGATTGAGATCGAGGGTGAGGGTGCCAATGGCACCGTGACCGTTGATCTGTTTGACGATCTGGCCCCGAAACATGTGGAACAGATCAGCACTCTGGCTGCCGAAGGTAAGTATGACGGGGTGGTCTTTCACCGCGTGATTGAAGGCTTCATGGCGCAGACCGGGGATGTAGAGCATGGCCGTCTGGGCAGTGATCTGCGCCGCGCGGGCACCGGCGGGTCGGATCGCCCGGACCTGCCTGCCGAGTTCTCGGACTATAACTATGATCGGGGTGTTGTGGGCATGGCGCGGGCGCAAGACCCCAACAGCGCCAACTCGCAGTTCTTTATCATGTTTGCGCCCGGTCCGTTCCTAAACGGTCAGTATACGGTTGTGGGTCAAGTGACCAGCGGTATGGACGTGGTGGATTCGATCAAGCGTGGCGACGGGCCCAACGGCGCGGTGATCGGACAGCCGGATGTGATGAAAAAAGTTACAGTCACGGAATAATAGTAAAAGCCCCGATGCATTGCATCGGGGCTTTTTGCTTCAGTCGTCGCCCATTGCTTTCCAGATCAGTGCCCCGATTGCGGCCCCGATCAGGGGTGCAACCCAGAACAGCCAAAGCTGCGCCATCGCAGGACCGTCTGCAAAGAGGGCAACGCCGGTCGAGCGCGCGGGGTTTACCGATGTATTCGTCACGGGGATCGAGATCAGGTGGATCAGCGTCAGGCCCAGGCCAATGGCGATCGGCGCAAAGCCTTCGGGTGCAAAATTTGATGTCGCACCAAGGATGATGATCAGAAAGAACGCGGTCATCACGATCTCGATCACCAGCGCAGATAGCATCGAATAGCCTTCCGGTGAGGCCTCACCATACCCGTTTGAGGCAAACCCGCCTGCGCCTTCAAACCCCGGCGCGCCGCTGACGATCAGATATAACACAGCCGCTGCCGCAACCGCGCCGATCACTTGTGCGATCCAGTAAGGGATCAGATCCTTGGCGTCAAACCGTCCGCCGATCATCAGACCAAGGCTGACCGCCGGATTGAAATGCCCGCCCGAGATGTGACCGACAGCATAGGCCATGGTCAGTACCGTCAGACCAAAGGCGAATGAAACGCCCAGCCAGCCGATACCCACATCGGCCACTCCGGCCGCCAATACCGCACTGCCGCACCCGCCCAGCACCAGCCAGAACGTGCCGAAAAACTCGGCCAGAAGTTTTGATGACATGAAAAGCCCTCCGAAAATCAATGCGCTTAGCGTAATTCAAAAATTCATTTTTGTTAAATGTTTAGGTCATTCCCAGTCTGCCGGGTTCAGTTGGAACAGCTTTGAAAGCTGGTCGTAGACCTCGGGCGCGTCGGCTTTCAGGGCTTTGGGCCGCTCGAAAAAGACCTCGACAGAGACGGCAAAGAATTCCTCGTGTCCGGTGGCGCCATAGGGGTCGATGACCGTGGGGCGGCCATGTTCCACGGCGTGAACATGGGTGTCATAGGCGGTCAGAAAAACCCGTTCCCATTCTGCGAAACTCTGCCCGTCGCTCAGGATCGGGACGCCGTTGGTGCCGCCGGACAGATCATCGACCTGATGCGCGAATTCGTGCAACACGACGTTTTGCCCATCCCGGTCGTCCAACGCGCCTTGCTGGCTGTGGCGCCACGACAGGATGACCGGGCCGCGATCCCAGCTTTCGCCGGTGCGCACGATCTCTTTCTCGCTGATCACATAGCCGTCTTGCCTGCGCTGACGCGACTTGAAGGCGTTGGGATAGATCAGAATGGTGGTCAGGTTGTCGTACCAGATGTCACGGTTGACCAGCAGCAGTGAGGCCTGCGCAGCAATGGCCAGCTTCATCTCCTCGGTGACGTCCAGTCCGTCGCAGCCGTGGAATTGTACCTGATCCAGGAATAGGTTGATTTTGCCATCCAGCTTGTCCCGCAGACCGACGGGCAGGCGGCGCAACAGCGGAACCTGTGCGTCGATGATCCGACGCTGATGCTTGGTCAGAGGAGCTGCCAAAAGCGCATTGCGTGCTTGGATTTTGGACCAATGACGATAGGCGAAGAAGCCAGCGATCAGCAAAAGAACCGAGAAAAAAATCAACATTTGCAAAGACTACAAGCGACAATGGCGGCGTGAAACCAAAAACGCCGCAGGTTTCCCTGCGGCGTTGATAGAATTGATTGCGTGTCGGCTTTACTGCTTGACTTCAGCAGCCGGGTTCGCGCCGCCTTTGCCGCCGCGACCAGGGTTCAGCGGGTCGTCCTGACGCTGCACCGAACCTTCGAAATGCGCGCCGCTTTCGATAGCGATGGTCTTGTGAATGATGTCGCCTTCGACCCGTGCGGTCGACGTCAGACGGACTTTCAGACCACGCACCCGGCCTACGATACGGCCATTGATCACCACGTCATCGGCGGTCACTTCGCCCTTGATGGTGGCGGTTTCGCCGATGGTCAGCAGGTGGGCGCGGATGTCGCCTTCGACCGTGCCTTCGACCTGGATATCGCCCGAGGTTTTCAGGTTGCCGGTGATGTGTAGGTCCGCAGACAGAACCGACGCCGGAGGCTTGGGCTTGGGTGCAGTGCTGGCCTTGGTTTCAGACGGGGTAGGTGCCGCCGGTGTGGCCGGAGCCGCAGGCTTTGCCGCCTCGGACGCATTGGATGCGGGCTCGTTGATTTTGCTCTTAGAAAACATTTCTCGCAGCCTTAATGTAAGTCATTGGGTTAACAGGTTTTCCGTTCACGCGCACCTCATAGTGAAGATGCGTGCCGGTCGACCGTCCGGTGCTACCCATATCAGCAATATGATCCCCGCGCGAGACCCTTTGACCAACCTTTACACGTATCTTGGTGTTATGAGCGTAAAGTGTCTCAATTCCGAAGGCGTGCTTGATTTTCACCAGCCGTCCGAACCCGGACTGCCAGCCAGCATGGGTGACCACACCATCGGCGGTCGCAAAGATATCCGTCCCGTGCGCACCAGCGAAGTCTGCACCGTTGTGCATGCGCCGGCCACCGGTTTTGGGGTCCCGGCGGGTGCCGAATCCACTGGTGTAACGCACAACCGCGTTCACGGGGCTGGCAAACGGCGCCTTCTCGGCAGCGATACGGTACAGGTTCAGCTGGTCCATCTGCTGTAGCAGAGTGTTGGCGCGGATTTCGTCGGGGGTCAGTTCCTCACCGCGCGTGCTGAAGGATATGGGGGTCAGGGGGCCACCCATGCCGCTGTAACCACGCCGCACTTCTTCGATGATGCGGTCTGTGGGCATTCCTGCCTGACGGAACATCTTGTCGAGCGGTTCGACCGAGATGACCATTGCCTCTTCCAGTTGACGGAAAATCTCGTCACTGCGTTCCTGCATGAGCCGGATTTCCAGCTCAAGATCGTCACGTTCTTCCAGCGCATCCTTGGCATCAGCTGCGATCTGGTCCCGTTCCAGCGCCGTACGGGCCAGCGCTTGGGTCATGAAATCCATCTGGGCGGGGTCGCTTGCGCTGGCCATATAGGCCTCGTCCGCGCCGCCTTCCTGCTTGAGCTGAGCCAGTTCCAGACGCGCGTCTTCGCGCTGTTTCATCGTCGCGCGCAGGGTGGTCTGAATGACCTCAATGCCCGTTTCCAGCTCGCGGCGGCGGTTTTCCGAAGCTAGCAATTCGGATTGCATGGCCGAAATCTGCTGAAGCGCAGCGTTGAACCGGTCCTGCGCCAACAACGCCTCGGCGGCGCGCATGTCACGTTCCGCTGACAGGACGTTTAGACGTTCTTGGTAGGTCGCCTGATCCCGTTTCGCCTGATCGCGGAAATTGCCCGATCCGATACTGTCCATCAACAGGATCGCGGTTGCCACGGCGGTCCAGCCGACGATCAGCGCGACCCCAGCAACAGCTGCCACCTGCGTCTCGGAGCTGAGACGGATGAACCGTGTATCATTGTCGGATTTCAGAAATACCCGGCGTTCTGGTAGGTGCCGCTCGAGCAGTGAATGTAGTTTAATTGCCAGACGTGTTCGCACGCGTCTTCCCTCTGTCCATCCCCAATTCGGGACCGGTTGTGAGTTGTCTCCGTCCCTTGGGCCAACTGCATAGAGGGGACGTGCGATTTGGGCAAGTTTGTTAACCAGTTCACACAACGAACCGGTTTTTTCCCGCCCATTTTAGGCGGGAAGTTGCCGACAACGTCAACTTGTGCAGGTTTAACGCGCTTGACCGGGCGCAGGTAGGTCCACGGTCAGGGGCCAGTAGAAATCGGGGGGCAAACCGGCCTCGGCGCGTTTTTCTTCGTTGAAGGGTGGTTTCAGCACACCGTGGAAGTAGCGCCGCACCAAGGAGTGGAACACATCCTTGGGGTCGGCATTCTCGCGCCCGCAAAGGAAATGGAACCATTTCGAGCCATAGGCCACATGTCCTACCTCTTCGGCATAGATCACCTCGAGTGCGGCAATGGCGTGCTCATCCTTAGCTTTGCGGAAGATGCCGATCATGCCCGGTGTGACATCCAGCCCGCGCGCCTCGAGCACCATGGGGACGACGGCCAGACGGCCCATCAGGTCCTCGGCGGTGTCTTCTGCGGCGCGCCACATCCCGGCATGGGCAGGCAGGGCACCATAGTGGCTGCCCATGCGTTCCAAACAATCACAGACCATCTCGAAATGGCGCGATTCTTCTTCGGCGCATTTGACCCAGTCGTCATAGAATCCGATGGGCATGGGGACATGCCCGAAACGTGCGATGATGTCCCAATGAAGGTCCACTGCGTTCAGTTCGATATGGGCAACCGCATGCAACAATGCGATCCGGCCCGCCTCGGTGCCGGGTTTGCGCTTGGGCACCTCGCGCGGAGACAGAAGCTCGGGCTTATCTGGGCGCGCGGGGGACAAAGGCGGAGACGCCGTGCCGATTTCAATCGCGGGCGCATCCCCGCCGCGGGCGGCGAACCATTCGGCGGCATAGCGTTTGGACAGCGCGGTTTTTGCGTGTCCATCCGCGGTCGTCAGAACTTCGGTCGCCATCTGGGTCAGGGTTTTAGACACCGTTTTTCTCCGCTTGATCGGACTGCGTCATAGACCGGATGGCGACCGCAAGAAAAGGGGTCAGAGGTCGCGGACGGCCTCAAGCACCTCATCCACATGGCCGGGTACTTTGACCTTGCGCCAGACCTTGGCGACCTTGCCCTCGGCGTCGATCAAAAAAGTGGCTCGTTCGATCCCCATCGACTTGCGCCCATACATGTTCTTTTCAACCCACACGCCATAATCCTCACATACGGTCGAGCTTTCGTCGGACAAAAGTGGCGTGGTCAGGCTGTGTTTGGCGACGAATTTGTCGTGCTTGGCCACGCTGTCGCGCGAAATGCCGAAAACGTGAGCGCCCGCATCCGCAAAGGCCTGAAGTTGTTCCGAGAAACCGATGGATTCCTTGGTGCAGCCCGGCGTATCATCGCGGGGGTAAAAGAACAAAACGACGGCACCGCCGCGCAGGTCTGACAACGTGACCTCGCCACCGCCGTCGCGAGGCAAAGTGAAATCAGGGGCGATGTCTGTAACGTCGGGCATTGGAAACTCCGCTAAAGGTTTTTAAGTGCTGCCCGTGATCATAGGGCGGTGCGAGCGGGTTGAAAGGCGTGGATAGCAATTTGGTGCAGCACGACGACAAAAGTGCAGACCAGAGCAAGACACCCCGGCGTCGCAGGTCGCGCCGTCGGCTGGTTGCCTATTTGACCCTTGGCTTTACGTTGATGCTTGGCGCGCTGGCTGTCGCCGGTTGGTTCTTTCTGATCGGTCACCAGTTACACGCGCCCCAATGGATGCGCACGCAGGCTGAAAAACGGCTGGATCAGACGCTGGGCGGGCTGAAAGTTCGGTTCGGTGATGCGACGTTTTTCGTGAATGAACAATGGCTTCCGCGGCTAAGGTTACGTGACGTGACGATCAGTGACGCGGCGGGTCAGCAGATCGCGCAGGTCGGCGACTTGCGGACGCGCCTGTCTATGCGCGGCCTGTTGCGTGGCCAGATCCGCCCGCGTCGCATCATCCTGCAAGATGCCCAGATAGCCCTGACGCGCAACAAGGACGGGGCGTTGTCGCTGACGGTCGGGTCCGGCAGCTCTCCGGTGCAGCAGGCCCCGACGCTAGCTGAACTGATCGAGGAATCGGATGATGTGTTTCTGTCGCCAATCCTGTCGGGTCTGCGGTCGGTCGAGTTGCAATCGCTGACGCTGGACTACCAGGATTTGCGACTGGGTAGGGCCTGGGTTTTCGATGGCGGCCACATTACCGTCACACGCGACGGTGACGAAATGCGCCTTGCCACCGGCTTTTCGGTTCTGACCGGGCGGGACTATGCCAGCTCGATCGAGGCCAATTATACCAGTCTTCTGGGTAGTCCTCAGGCAAGTTTCGGATTTTCGATCACCGATTTACCTTCCGAGGATATTGCTGGGCAAAGCCTTGCGCTAGCCTGGCTGCAAGTGCTCAAAGCGCCGATTTCAGGGTCCTTGCGGGGCAGCATCGACGATCAAGCCGCGCTGGGCCCGCTGTTTGCCACCCTGAACCTTGGCGCAGGGGCCGTTCAGCCTACGCCCGAGACAAAACCCATTCGCTTCGAGTCTGCCCGGACGTATTTCACCTATGACCCAAGCCAGCAGGTGCTGGATTTTAACGAGGCGTCCGTGGTCTCGGACCTTGGAGCCATTCAGGCGGAGGGCAAGGCGTTTCTGCAAGGCATCGAAGACGGTGCGTTGGAAAGCCTGACCGCTCAGTTGCAGCTCAACAGCATCGACATCTATCCCGGCGGCCTGTTTCCGGAATCGTTGGAATCCGCACGGGCCGAACTGGATTTCCAGATGAAACTTTTGCCGTTCGAATTGCGTTTGGGACAACTGACCCTGACGGATGCCGATCACACATTGCGGGCCTCGGGGCGCTTACTTGGGCGACCCGACGGGTGGGTCGCGTCTCTGGATGCGCATCTGGATACGATGACCTCGGACCGGCTTTTGAACTACTGGCCCGAGATTTTGGCCCCCAAACCCCGCCTATGGGTGTCTGAAAACCTGTATGAGGGTGATTTCGCGGACATCGAATTCTCGCTTCGGGTCCGTCCCGAAACCAAACCTGATCTCTATCTGGGTTTCGGGTTCGACAACGCGAAGATCAGATTTGCCAAGACCCTGCCGCCCATTCAGGACGCACAAGGCCGGGTAAGCCTCCTGGAAAACCGCTTCACCGCCTCGGCCGAAAGCGGGGTGGTAATGGCCCCCGAAGGGGGCGCGGTCGATGCGTCGGGGACGTCCTTCATCATCCCCGATACGTCGATCAAAAAGGACTCGCCTGCGATTGCCCGGATCAAAGCCAAGGGCAAGGCGACTGCTGCGCTGTCACTTCTGGACCTGCCGCCGCTGGAATTGCTAAGCAAGGCCAATTTGCCCGTTGATTTAGCAGCGGGTGATGTCAGCCTGTCGGGCACGCTGTCCTTGCCGTTGATAAAAGGGCTGAAATTCGAAGATACCGAGTTTCATTTCACCGGTGACATCGACAATGTAAAAAGCGACCGGCTGGTTCCTGGTTTTACGGTCAGTGCCGACCGATTGACATTGTCGGGCGATCAAACTGCTGTCGAAATTGGCGGCTATGGTCTGTTTGGCGACGTGCCCATGCATGCAACATGGCGCCAACCCATCGGTGGCACCGAGCCGCAACGTAGTCAGCTGTCGGGCGAGATTGAACTGTCCCCGCGACTGATGACCGAATTGAAGGCGGGCCTGCCTCAGGGGATGCTGACCGGGCAGGGTACAGCCGATATCAATCTGGGAATTGGAGCGGGTGAACCGATCGCGCTGACGGCGACTTCGGATCTGGTCGGTGTCGCGCTGTCGATCCCCGAGTTGGGTTGGCGCAAGGGGCGGCAAGCTCAAGGCAAAATGACGCTCGACGCGACCTTGGGCGATCAACTGCGGGTTAATACGCTGAAACTGGATGCGGCAGGGCTGCGCAGCACCGCGTCTATCTCATTCCGCGAGGATGGCGAATTCGACAAAGTCGAGTTCAGTTCGTTCGATCTGGGCAATTGGCTTGCCGTCCCTGCCGAGTTGGTCAGCCGCGGCGCCTCGGTGCCTGATATTCGGGTGCAGGGCGGGGTGGTCAATCTGGGTGGCGCCACCTTTGGCGGCGGTAGCAGCGGCAGCGGGGGGACCGGGAACGGGCCGAACTTGGATGTAGTTCTGGACCGGCTGCAAGTGACGGAAAGCATTGCATTGACAGGCTTTAAGGGCGATTTCCGTACCACGGGCGGTGTCACGGGCGGCTTCACTGCGCGGATCAACGGCAGTGCCCCGGTACGCGGGACGATCACTCCACGCGGTGCACGCAGCGCGGTCGAGTTAATCTCGGATGATGCAGGCGACGCGCTTCGCGCTGCCGGGGTAATCACACAGGCGCGGGGCGGCACACTGACCATGACGCTGGAGCCGGTCGGCAACGGCAGTGACTATGACGCCAACTTGAAAATCTCGAACACGCGGATCACCGATGCGCCCGCCATGGCGGCCCTGCTGAACGCAATCAGCCTGGTCGGGTTGATTGACGAAATGGCCGGGCAGGGGATCTTTTTTGCGACAATTGAAAGCCGAATGCGCATCACACCGACCGAGATCAAGGTCCTCAGCGGCAGCGCGGTTGGTCCTTCAATGGGGCTGTCCTTCGATGGAACAGTCGACCTTGCAAATGGGCTGCTGAACCTGCGCGGCGCGATTTCACCAATATACCTGGTCAACGCGGTGGGCAGCCTGTTGACCAAAAAGGGTGAAGGGGTCATCGGGTTCAACTATTCCCTGACCGGTCCGCTCACCGCGCCCAAGGTTGCGGTCAACCCTTTGTCGGGCCTTGCGCCTTTGTTCTTGCGTAATTTGCTTAGACCACCACCGCCAAAAGTGACGGACGGGCCGAATTCTCAGCCGGTCAAATCGGACAACACGAAAGCAGCCTCTGGGACCCGCGGCGAGGACCGCTAAATTGGGTTGTTGCTGAATCCAGCGGGGCCTTGTAATGCGCCCGCATGAAACTCAGCGATTTTGATTTCCATCTACCCGAAGACCTGATTGCCACGCGGCCCGCGACCCCTCGGTCGTCGGCGCGTTTGTTGGTTGCGCACGGCAATGCCATTTCGGATGCGCATGTGTTCGATCTTCCCGGCTGGTTGCGGGCCGGGGATCGCCTTGTCCTGAACGACACACGCGTCATTCCCGCCCGACTGAATGGTCGCCGCCACCGCAACAGCGCGCAGGGGCCGGTCTCGGCCGCGATCGAGGCCACCTTGTTGGAGCCGCAGGCGGATGGCACGTGGACCGCGCTGATCAAACCGTTGAAAAAGGTCAAACCGGGCGAGGATATCCGGTTCTCGGACGACCTCAGCGCGACGCTGGACCGGGTCGAAGAGGGGCAGGCCTATCTGCGGTTCAACCTGACGGGTGAGGATTTCGATGCCGCGCTTGAACAGGCCGGGGCGATGCCTTTGCCGCCCTATATCGCCGCCAAGCGCCCGGCGGATGAGCAGGACAAGACTGATTACCAGACCATCTGGGCGCGTAATTCTGGCGCGGTCGCAGCCCCGACCGCATCACTGCACTTCGACACCGCGCTGATGCAGGCCCTTGAAGCGCGTCGCGTGGAGTTCAGCCATGTCACTTTGCATGTCGGCGCGGGCACCTTCCTGCCGGTCAAGGTCGAGGATGTGACAACCCACAAGATGCACGCCGAATGGGGTCGTGTCAGCGAAGAGGCCGCGCAGCAGATACGCGCCACCAAGGCTGCCGGAGGCCGCGTGATCCCGGTGGGTACCACCGCCTTGCGCCTGATCGAGAGCGCCGCGCGCAGCGGAGAAATCGCGCCGTGGGAAGGCGAGACCGACATTTTCATCTATCCCGGTTTCCAGTTCCACGTCACCGATGCGCTAATGACAAACTTCCACCTGCCGAAATCCACTTTGCTGATGCTGGTCTCGGCACTGATGGGGCAGGACAGGATTCACGATGTTTATGCTCATGCAATTGAACAGAAATATCGGTTCTTCTCATACGGCGATGCATCGCTTTTGATCCCGGAATAAGTCGCGTGTCGGGATCAAAACATGGTAATGTCGTAGACAAGCACGACCCAAGCCGCTTTTCATCTGAAACTGATCGAAACTGTCAAACCGCTTCAACTCGGAGGCCCCAATGATTCAGGTCCTTTCCAGCGCGTGGGCGCTTCTTCTTGGTATGGGCCTGCTTATGGTTGGCAACGGCCTGCAGGGTACAATTCTGGGCGTGCGGGGTGAGATCGAAGGGTTTTCAACCCTCGAGATGTCCTTTGTCATGTCCGCCTATTTCCTGGGTTTTCTGGGCGGCTCACGTCTTGCCCCCGAGATGATCCGCCGCGTGGGCCATGTAAGGGTCTTTGCGGCGCTGGCCTCTTTCATTTCAGCGGTGATGATCATGTATCCGCTGTTGACCAATGAAATCGCATGGATTTTGGGTCGTATGGTGATCGGGTTCTGCTTTTCCGGCGTTTACGTCACCGCTGAAAGCTGGCTCAACAATGCGGCCAATAACGAGAACCGAGGACAAGCGCTGTCACTTTACATGATTGTGCAGATGACGGGGATTATCGCTGCACAGGGGCTGGTTCTGATTGGTGATCCGTCAGGCTATGAAACCTTTGTCATCGCCTCGATCCTGGTGTCCGTATCATTTGCTCCGATCTTGCTGTCGATCTCTCCAACGCCCGCTTTTGACAGCACCAAACCAATGACCCTGCGCGAGTTGATGGGCAATTCACCTCTGGGCTGTATCGGCATGTTCCTTCTGGGGGGTGTGTTCTCGGCCCAGTTCGGCATGGCGGCCGTTTACGGCGCACGGGCTGGCCTGACACTGGTCGAGATATCGACCTTCGTCGCCGCGTTCTACGTGGGCGCCGTGCTGCTGCAATATCCGCTGGGTTGGTTTTCAGATCGGATGGACCGGCGCTTCCTGATCATGCTCGTGGCTCTGACCGGGGCGGGGGGCGCAGTTACGGCCATGCTGTTTGGGACGGTCTTTCCGATCCTGCTCGCCTCGGCCTTTGTGATTGGTGGCATGTCGAACCCGCTCTATTCGCTACTGATTGCCCATGCGAATGACTTTCTGGACAATGAAGATATGGCAGCGGCTTCGGGCGGTTTGGTGTTTATCAACGGTATGGGGGCAATCGCGGGTCCGCTGATCACCGGTTGGCTGATGGGCGACGCAATCTTTGGGCCTCCGGGCTTCTTCCTGATCATTGCCGCCCTGCTGGTGGCCCTGGCCGGATACGCCATGTACCGCATGACACAGCGCGCCGCTATTCCGGTGGATGAGACGGGCACTATGTCGCCGCTATATCCAACCGCCTCTCCGGTGGCGTTCGAGGTCGCGCAGGAAGTGGCCATCGAAGCCGCCGAGGCCGATCAGGATACGCAAGATGTTGCCTAAAACACGGAATTATTGCGCAAATGTTGCAATATGTTACTGTCATAAATCTGTAAAACGCCCTTAAATGACGTTACGTCCCTGGGGAGGCGAACAGACGGAGTATTGGGCAATGGCAGGGCCTGAAGACGTACTGAGTTTTTGGTTGGATGAAGTTGGTCCCAAAGGGTGGTATGAGCAGGATGAGGCGCTTGATGCCGAAATCCGCGAAAAATTCCTGACCACATGGGAACAGGCGTGCGAGGGCAAATTCTCGCTATGGCTGACCTATCCCAGCGGATCATTGGCTTACATCATCCTGATGGATCAATTCCCACGCAATATGTTCCGAGGCAGTGCTAAAGCTTTTGCATCGGACCGCGCCGCTCTGACGGCTGCGAAATGCGCGGTGGACAAGGGTTGGGACCTCAAGATCGACGAACCCGCACGGCAATTCTTTTATCTACCGATGATGCATTCGGAAAACTTGTGCGATCAGGAACGCTGCGTGCGGTTGATGTGTCAGAACATCAATTCGGACTCCAGCAATCTGCTGCACGCGCGGGCCCATCGTGAAGTGATCCGCCAGTTCGGTCGCTTCCCCTATCGGAACGAGGCTTTGTCGCGCCCCATGACCGCGCCCGAAGCCGCCTATGTGGACATGGGTGGCTACGGTGCAACGGTCCGTGAATTGCAGGCCGCGAACTAAGACGAAGGCACACAGCCACGAATGGCAATCACGCGGTCGGCGATTGCGTCGGCCGTCGTGTTTATAGTGGTATTAATTAAGTGGTCCGGCGATTCAGTGAGATCGGCGATACGCGCCTGTGACGTTTGCAGCTTGGTTTCAAGCTGGTCAAGCTTGGCCAAGGCCAACGATATTTGTGCGGCGACGGCGCTGTCTGCGACAACCGCCGCAGATTGGAATGACGACAATTCACTGCGCAGGGCGGTCAATTCGCCACGCACTCCCTTCACCTCTTCTTTCAGCGGAGCAACGATTTGAACCTTTTCCGTGAGGGTCGTCGTGACATCGTCAACCGTCGAGGCGAGCTTCCACCCCAGAAACAGGCACAGGGCCACCAGGATCAGGGTCGCGTTCAATAGGGCAAGCAACAGGTCAGTCAGCGTTCTGGCCATGGTCGAAACTTCCAATACAATACAATCAATGAGTGCCGGGCGGGCCCGACGTCTATGTTCTAGCCATTGTGTCTTGCGCGGTATAGGCTGAAAACAGCGTGTATCTTGTGCGCTGACCCTGCGTCGCTTTTGCCGCGGGACGATATTGTTGATGCATTTTTGAATTTAGTTTAATGGTAAACTAATCTCTGAAACGACCTGCGCCGAGAGGGAACAATGGCAGCACACTCTTTTGATCTGATCGTAATCGGCGCCGGGCCCGGCGGGTATGTAGCAGCAATTCGCGCATCGCAGCTCGGTCTGAAAACGGCCGTTGTCGAGCGTGAGCACCTGGGCGGTATCTGCCTGAACTGGGGCTGTATTCCAACAAAGGCGCTGCTGCGATCTTCAGAAGTGTTTCACCTTATGGAACGCGCCAAGGATTTTGGTCTGAAGGCCGACAAGATCGGGTATGATCTGGATGCGGTGGTTAAAAGGTCGCGCGGGGTTGCGGCGCAATTGTCAGGCGGCATTGGTCACCTGCTGAAAAAGAACAAAGTGACCGTTGTGATGGGCGAGGCAACGATCCCGGCCAAGGGCAAGGTCTCGGTCAAAACCGAAAAAGGGACCGAGGACCTGACGGCCAAAAACATCGTGCTAGCGACGGGCGCGCGTGCGCGCGAATTGCCTGGTCTTGAGGCAGATGGCGATCTGGTTTGGACCTACAAACATGCACTTCAACCGCCCCGGATGCCGAAAAAGCTGTTGGTGATTGGGTCAGGCGCAATTGGGATCGAATTTGCCAGCTTCTACAATACACTGGGCGCGGACACGACGGTGGTCGAGGTGATGGATCGGGTTCTGCCGGTCGAGGACGCCGAGATCAGCGCCTTTGCCAAAAAAGCCTTCACCAAGCAGGGCATGACCATCATGGAAAAAGCGATGGTCAAGCAGCTTGATCGCGGCAAGGGCAAAGTCACCGCGCATATCGAGGTGAAGGGCAAGGTCGAAAAGCACGATTTCGATACGGTCATCTCAGCTGTTGGTATTGTCGGTAACGTCGAGAATCTGGGGCTCGAGGCCTTAGGGGTGAAAATCGACCGTACCCACGTGGTTACAGATGAGTTCTGCCGGACCGGTGTCGAGGGGCTATATGCAATCGGGGACATCGCCGGCGCGCCCTGGCTGGCGCATAAAGCCAGTCATGAAGGCGTGATGGTCGCCGAACTGATCGCAGGTAAACACGCACACCCGGTCAAGCCCGAGAGCATTGCGGGTTGCACCTATTGTCAGCCGCAGGTCGCTTCGGTCGGGTATACAGAAGCCAAGGCCAAAGAACTGGGTTATGACATCAAAGTCGGCCGCTTCCCCTTCATCGGCAACGGCAAGGCTATTGCCCTGGGTGAGCCTGAGGGGATGATCAAAACGATCTTTGATGCCAAAACTGGCGAATTGTTGGGTGCGCACATGGTTGGCGCGGAAGTGACGGAAATGATTCAGGGCTATGTAGTCGGTCGTCAATTGGAGACCACGGAAGAAGATCTGATGAACACAGTTTTCCCGCACCCAACGCTGTCCGAGATGATGCATGAAAGTGTATTGGATGCCTATGGGCGCGTGATCCACATGTAAGGGAAGGGGGGGCTCTGCCCCCGCCGCGGCAAGCCGCGACTCCCCCGGGATATTTTTAGCCAGATGAAGCGGGGATCCTTCATTCATCTGGCCTTAAATATCCCGGAGCGCGAGGCAGACCCTCGCTTAACCCCTAGTTGCTCAGTGCGTCCAGGATACGGGCCCAGGACCGGATGCCTTTGTGGAAGCTCTTTACGTCGTATTTCTCGTTCGGCGAATGAATCGCATCGTCGTCATTGGCAAAACCGACAAGCATGGAATCCAGCCCCAATTCGGTGCTGAAATATCCGACGACCGGGATTGATCCTCCCATGCCGGTGAAGACAGCCTCGCGCCCCCATTCGTCCGATAGCGCGCCGCGTGCGGCCTCGAATTCGGGGCGATCCAGGTTCATCACCGATGCCGGGGCGCCTTCAAGGTCGTTATCCCATTCAACCGTTGCATCTGCCGAAAGGCGATCCTCCACATGTTTGCGGATTTTGTTGCGCAGATCGTCAGGGTCCATATCGCCAACAAGGCGGCAGGTGATCTTGCAATGGGCGCGCGAGGGGATCACCGTTTTGGACCCCGCACCGTTGTACCCGCCCCAAAGCCCGTTGACCTCAAGTGTCGGGCGCGCCCATTGTTGTTCAAGGGTGGAATAGCCCTTTTCGCCATGCGGTTGCGAATAGCCGACGGAGTTCAGATAGTCAGCTTCGTCGAAACCGCAGTCTTGCCATTGGCGCAACTGGTCAGCGGGAACCTCGTGGACGCCATCATAAAAGCCGTCGACTGCAACCCGACCGGTTTCGTCATCATAGAAAGAGGCAACAATCTTCGACAATTCTCGCAACGGGTTCAGACCCGGTCCCCCGTAGTGGCCCGAGTGCAGGTCGATCCGGGGGCCGACGATGGTGAATTCGTCCTTGAGCATCCCGCGCAGCTGAGACGCGATTGAAGGCACCCCACGCGACACCATCGAGGTATCGCAAACCAGGGCCAGATCGGCTTTCAACTCGGCCGCGTTTTCGCGCAGGAAGGGCACAAGTGAGGGCGAAC
Organism: Ruegeria sp. J8; assembly: GCF_056531925.1. NCBI lineage: Bacteria > Pseudomonadati > Pseudomonadota > Alphaproteobacteria > Rhodobacterales > Roseobacteraceae > Ruegeria > Ruegeria sp. J8. Next base: position 237,964 of record NZ_JBQFMR010000002.1, on the reverse strand, counting down.
CGGATTCCTCTTCGCCTTCGAAGAAAAAAGTAATGCTGCAAGGCAGGGTGCCGTGAACGGCTTTCCAGGCGCGGCAGGCCTCGACAAAAGTCATCAACTGTCCCTTATCGTCAGAGGATCCCCGCCCCCGGATGACGGGGCCGTTGTCGGTGTCTTCGATGGCCGGGTCGAACGGGTCGCGGTTCCACAGGTTCAGCGGGTCCACTGGCTGCACATCATAGTGCCCGTAAAACAGTATATGCGGCGCGTCGTTATCTTCTCCGATATGCCCAACGACCATCGGGTGGCCCGTGGTTTCGCGCTTTTCTGCCTGAATGCCGATGGTTTTCAGGTCGGCCACCAGCCAGTCCGCAGCTTGGCTGACTTGAGCGTCAAAAGCCGGGTCAGTCGAAATCGAAGGGATGCGCAGCAATTCCATCAACCGGTCGATTGAGGTTTGCAGATCGGCGTCGATACGGGTGAGAACTGCGTCAAGCGTCATGAGGGGGACTCCGGCCAAAAGGATTTCTGGCGGCACCCTAACAGGGCGATCCTTGCCGTCCAGTCCGTTTACTGTCAAAAAAGGCGCAATAACTGACGCATGCGACTGCCCCCCTGCGTCGTTTCCTCGCGTTTCTTGGACGTAAGTTTACTTGTCGGGTAGGATGTGAGGCGATATTTGATGCAAATCAAATAAGCATTCCCAGACTCACTTATATGGTGCGATCACTTGGGACCATATCGGCGTCGGATGAAAACGGGGTCGGGGAAGATGTTCGGTCAATGCGGATTGGCCGGGCTTTTAAGGAGAAACCGGTGGACTATACTGCTCAGCTCGATACCGCGATTGCCAGGCTGCACGACGAAGGACGCTACCGGACCTTCATCGACATCGAACGTCGCAACGGCCATTTCCCGCATGCGGTACACACGCGCCCGGACGGGTCCACACAGAACATCACCGTCTGGTGCGGCAATGACTACTTGGGCATGGGCCAGAACCCGGTTGTCCTGAACGCGATGCACGAAGCTGTGGATTCGGCAGGGGCCGGTTCGGGTGGCACGCGCAACATCTCGGGCACGACGGTTTACCACAAGCAGCTTGAGGCTGAACTGGCTGATCTGCATGGCAAAGAGGCGGCGTTGCTCTTCACCTCGGCCTATATTGCCAATGACGCAACGCTGAGCACGCTGCCCAAACTGTTTCCTGGTCTAATTATCTATTCGGATGCGCTGAACCACGCTTCGATGATCGAGGGCGTGCGCCGCAACGGTGGCGCCAAGCGGATCTTCCGTCATAACGACGTCGCTCATCTGCGCGAACTGCTGGAGGCTGACGATTCGGCCGCTCCCAAGCTGATCGCGTTTGAATCCGTCTATTCGATGGATGGCGATTTCGGCCCGATCGAAGAAATTTGCGATCTGGCAGATGAATTTGGTGCTCTGACCTACATTGATGAGGTTCATGCGGTTGGCATGTACGGCCCCCGCGGTGGCGGTGTGACCGAGCGGGATCGCCTTGCGCATCGGATCGACATTATCAACGGCACATTGGCCAAGGCTTTTGGTGTGATGGGCGGCTATATCGCGGCAAGTGCGAAAATGTGTGACGCTGTACGCTCTTATGCGCCGGGCTTCATCTTTACCACGTCGCTGCCGCCTGCCGTTGCTGCGGGTGCGGCGGCCTCGGTCGCTTATCTGAAGACAGCACCCGAACTGCGTGAGCAGCACCAAACACAGGCGAAAATCCTGAAGCTGCGGTTAAAGGGTCTGGGTCTGCCACTGATCGATCTTGGCAGCCACATTGTGCCGGTGATCGTTGGCAATCCTGTTCATACCAAAAAGCTCAGCGATATGCTGCTGGACGACTATGGAATCTACGTTCAGCCGATCAATTTCCCGACCGTTCCGCGCGGAACCGAGCGTTTGCGGTTCACTCCATCGCCGGTTCACGGGCCGGATGAAATGAACGCTCTGGTGCAGGCGATGGACGAACTTTGGTCACATTGTGCGCTAAATCGCGCCGAACTCGCCGGTTAACCTCACGCCAAAGTGTGCAACGCGTTCATAGCGTGTTAGGCTTAAGCTAACAAAAGTAGCAGACGAATCGGTAGGCATGATTCGGCTCTGGCGTGAAACACGCGTAGGCAGAATGGGGCAGCAGGAATGATTGGGCGCAGATCTCAGCGCGGATCGGATGAGGACAGTGACGTCCGGCCGAAAGGCTATGACGATTATGAGGTCCGACTTGGCGACATGATGCGCGGCGAACGCGCGACGATGGGCAAATCTCTTCTGGATGTTCAACGCGAACTGCGGATCAAAGCCACCTACATCGCAGCGATTGAAGAAGCGAACCCCGACGCTTTTGACACACCCGGCTTTATCGCCGGGTATGTGCGGTCTTATGCACGCTATCTGGGGATGAACCCGGATGAAACCTTTGCCGCCTTCTGCAAGGAAAGTGGGTTCGAAGTGGCCCATGGCATGTCTGCGCAAGCGTCGGTAGTGCGCAAGCCTATAGGCGGGCTGCCTGCCCGTGGCCCGATGGGCCATGATCCGTTCATGTCGCCCAATACACCCTATATTCCGGGAAAAGAACCGCTGGTCAGCCAGATCGATCCGCGTGCCATCGGCTCATCGCTGGTGTTGCTGGCTGTGATCTGCGGGATCGGCTATGGCGGCTGGTCGGTGCTGAACAGAATACAGCAGGTTCAGGTCAGCCCGGTTGAACAGGCGCCGGTCGTTTTGTCCGATCTTGATCCTCTGGATGTTGCCCGCGCAACAATATCGACTGAAACCACGGCTGAGATCGAACCACCCAGCGTCGAGGCGCTGGATCGTCTGTATCGCCCACAGGCGCTGGATGTACCGGTTCTGGTCGCGCGTGACGCTCCGATCTCGACCCTTGATCCGCGCACGGTCGGGACTTTCCTGCCGCCCGAGCCGCCTCAGATTGAAGTGGCCGAGGTGCATACTGTTGAACGCCCGGTGCTGCCACAAGTGGTCGAGCAACTGGACACCACGCTCAAGATCGTCGCGGTCAATCCGTCTTGGATGCGCGTGACAGCCGCAGATGGCAGCGTCATCTTCGAAGGCACGCTGGGCACGGTCGAGCAAGGTAACACGTTCGAGGTTCCGCTGACCGAAGAACCACCGCAACTGCGCGCAGGCGCGTCGGGGTCGGTCTATTTCTCGATGAACGGTGAACATTTCGGCCCGGTCGGTGCGCCGGGTACCGTGGCTAAAGGCGTGGTCCTGTCCAAGGATGCCGTGGCGGAAAACTACACGGTCGCCGATCTTGAAGCCGAGCAGAACAGCGCGCTCAAACGCTTGGTTGCCGAACTTCAGGCACAGGAACCCGTTGCCGGGTCCGAGTGATCTAGCCATTGCGATAGTGGGTTAAGCAAACTATCTAGAGGCGCAACTCTGGCTGTCTTGGACCCGACCCTCATGTCCCTCAATCACGTGCGCCCGTGGCGAAACATCTATCGCCGCAAATCCCGTCAGATCATGGTTGGCGACGTTGCCATCGGGGGCGATGCGCCAATTGCAGTTCAGACCATGACCAACACGCTGACCACGGATGTGGCCGCGACGGTAGCGCAGGTGCAGGCCGCAGCTGAGGCGGGGGCGGATATTGTGCGGGTCTCGGTCCCGGATGAGGCGTCGTCAAAGGCACTGAAAGAGATCGTGCGCGAAAGCCCTGTACCGATCGTGGCCGATATCCATTTCCACTATAAACGCGGCATCGAGGCTGCTGAGGCAGGCGCTGCCTGCCTGCGGATCAATCCGGGCAATATCGGCGACGAAAAGCGGGTGCAGGAGGTGATCAAGGCCGCCCGCGACCACAATTGTTCGATCCGGATCGGGGTCAATGCGGGGTCGCTGGAAAAGCACCTGCTTGAGAAATATGGTGAGCCATGCCCCGAGGCAATGGTCGAAAGCGGGCTCGAACATATCCGCATTCTGGAAGACAACGACTTTCACAACTTCAAGATCAGCGTGAAGGCCAGTGACGTGTTCCTGTCGGCTGCGGCCTATCAGGGGATTGCCGAGGCCACAGATGCTCCCATCCATTTGGGTATCACCGAGGCCGGAGGACTGGTCAGCGGCACCATCAAATCCGCCATTGGGCTGGGCAATCTGCTGTGGATGGGGATCGGCGATACGATCCGCGTCAGCCTATCCGCGGACCCGGTGGAAGAAGTCAAGGTGGGCTATGAGATCCTGAAGTCACTGGGCCTGCGCCATCGCGGTGTGAATATCATCTCATGCCCGTCCTGCGCGCGGCAGGGCTTTGACGTGATTAAGACGGTCGAAGCGCTGGAGCAGCGACTGGAGCATATCAAGACGCCGATGAGCCTGTCGATCATCGGCTGCGTCGTGAATGGCCCCGGTGAGGCGCTGATGACTGACGTTGGCTTTACCGGCGGCGGTGCGGGCTCGGGTATGGTCTATCTAGCGGGCAAGGCCAGCCACAAGATGTCCAACGATCAGATGATCGACCACATCGTTGAACAAGTCGAAAAGAAAGCGGCTGAACTGGACGCAGCGGCCGAGGCTGCGGAATAACCCAACAAGCGCGCGGTTCCGGGGAGGGATGTGTTCTCGACAGGGTGAACCGGTCTGTGTTGACAGGTCCCGCCGTTCTGGGGCCAAGTCGGGCCTATGAAGGCTACACTCGTCCTTGTTCTGCTAATGTGGACCGCTCCCATCGGCGCGGCGCGCGCGTGTGAATTGGCATTGGCTTTTGCGTTGGATGTGTCGGGCAGCGTCGATGAGGCCGAACATCAGTTGCAACGCGATGGCGTCGCCGCTGCCTTGCTGGACCCTGACGTTGTAACGGCGATTTCGGCCCAACCCGGTGGCGTGGCCCTGATGGTGTATGAGTGGTCAGACTCGCGCCAGCAGACGCAGATTTCGGCCTGGCGTCTGGTCAAAGGGGTGGCAGGGTTGAAATCGATCGCTGCCGAGGTTCTGGCGGCCCCTCGAAGTGCAACGGGTGGAACCGGCATAGGCCCGGCGGTCGCGTTCGGAGCGTTGATGTTCGACTATGGGCCCGATTGCCGTCGGCGCGTCATAGATGTGTCAGGGGACGGCAAACACAATAACGGCTTTCGCCCCCATGTCGCGCGCGAGATGCAGGTGATGCAAGGTGTCACCGTGAATGCGCTGGTGATCGAGGGGGCAGAGCCCGAGGTGCTGGCCTACTACGTCGAGCACGTCATTTCAGGACAGGGCGCTTTTGTGGAAATTGCGGCGGGGTATGAGGACTATGCCGCGGCCCTTCGGCGAAAATTGCTGCGTGAAATTCCGATGGCTGTAGCCGATCGGTAAGGGATAGGGCGGCGCACTATTGCGCGCCGCCTGTGTTTAAACTTAGCCTTGTTCAGCCCGCACGGCGTCTGCAATTTGCAGCATCTGGTCGGCAGTCAGATAGCCGCGCAGCATTTCGGTGCCAAGAACGAAGGACGGTGTGCCTTGGATTTGCATCCGCCGCGCCAATTCGCGGGTCTGGTTGATCTCATCGGTCACACGATCGCTGTCCATCGCTGCCAAAATGGCATCGCTATCCAGCCCCAGACCATCCGACAAACGGCGCAGAGAAACCTCGTTCGGCTCACCAGCAAAGTCCAGCAGAGCGTCGTGCACCAGCTTATAAGCGTCATCGCCCGCCACATGCTTGGTGGCCACGGCAAAGCGGGAAGAGACCACCGAGGCTTCGCCCAGGATCGGGAATTCCTTGATCACCAGACGGATATTGCCGTCTTCGGACAACAGCTCGGCCACTTCGGGGACGGCCCGGCGGCAATAGCCGCAGCGGTAGTCCATGAATTCGACCAGCGTGATGTCGCCATCGGGATTGCCACCCACCCAGCTGTAGCCATCATTGAACAACTCGTCGGCATTGACTGCGACCAGTTCTTGATCCGCGGCGGCCTCGGCCTGAGCGTTGCGTTGTTCAAGGATGTTGATCGCTTCGATGATGACCTCGGGGTTTTCCAGAAGATAGGCACGTACCTGCGCGCCGAACTGCTCTCTCTCGGCATCGCTCATGGTGTTGAGGTCCAACGCCTGCGCCGGGGCGGCAAGCAGGGAAAGCCCCAGAAGGGCCGGTGCAGCATGTCTGAGGATCATTTCCGTTTCCTTTTCGATTTCTTTGCGTTTTCCGAGGCAATCAGCACATCCTGTGCCCGTTGCCAACCTGTTGAACCCTCGGGTAGTTGCCCGAGAGCGCGTCTTGCGTGAATACCTGCATCGGTAAGCTTGCCTTGCAAGGCATATCTTTCCGCCGTAACGACTGAGGCCATGCCAGTGTTGCCGACCCGCGCATATGCCACGCTCAGATCTCGCAGAGAGCCAGTGTTGCGATGGTCGCGGGCGCGTGCCTTTTCAAGCACTTGCAGGGCGTCTTTCGTCCGATCCTGTGCTAAAAGCGCGCGACCGTAGCCTGCAAGGATCAAGGCGTTGTTTGGTGCCATCTCCATCGCGTGACCATAGGCCGCAACGGCCTCGGGCAACTGACGGTTTTCCAGCAGGATCTGGCCTTTCAGTTCATAGTAATAAGGATCGTCGGGGCGAATGGCCAAGGCGCCGTCAATGGCGCCCCTCGCCTCCGCAAGATTGCGGTTCTGGTGATGGGCCGCCGCCTCGCGCATCAGGCGAATGTCTTGCGCGGTTTCCTCTTTCGCGCGTCGCAATGTCCACGAGGGCGCGCGCAGAAAGGCGGATAACTTTCCTTTCACGCGGGCAAACCAATATTCTGCCTGCGCGTTGGGGACCGCAGACGCGCCAAATTCCCCTAAAAACGTCTGGGCCGCGCGCAGACGATCGCGGTTGGTGGGGTGCGAGCGCATATAGGGGTCCTGATTGGCCTCGCTCAGCAGCTCCTGACCCACGAATTTCTGGTGCAGGGCAACCATCCCGCTGGGTGAAATACCTGCCCATCGCAGATAGCTTGCTGCGCTGCGGTCGGCCGAGGATTCCTCGGCCCGTGTGTGCCCCAGAAAACTGCGCAAGGCCGAGCTCGAGGTGCCCGCAGCGATACCTGCCGCTGCTTCACCACCTCCGGCGACGGCAACGGCCAGCGCAAGCGCTGTTCCCAACCCGGCATTGCGTTTGGCGGCTTTCAGGTTTTCGAACCGGCGGGCGAGATGGCCGTTGGCAATATGGGCGGCCTCATGCGCGATCACCGCTTGCAGCATCTCAGGGGTGTCCACGGACAGGATCAGGCCGTAGTTCAGATAGATCGCGTTGTTGTCGATAACGAAGGCATTGAATGTGCTGTCATAAACGACCAGAATTTGCACCCGATTGGTGTTCAGCCCGGCGGCCCGCAGCACAGGAAAGGCCAGTTCACGTAGGCCGTTTTCGATGTCGGGGTCGCGGATCAAGCTTTGCGCATTGGTTTGAGCTGCGCTGACGAACCAAGTCATCACACATAGAAACAGGGCCGGGATTGACGCCAGCCTGGATACACGCTCAAAAGCCATACAAGCAACATGGGAGATGGGCATGAGAAACTCAACCCGGTCCGGCGTCGATCCGTTTATTGTGATGGACGTGATGGAGGCCGCACGAAAGGCCGAAGAGGCGGGTCGCCACATCATCCATATGGAGGTCGGCCAGCCCGGAACCGGAGCCCCCAAGGGCGCGACCGAAGCACTGGCGAAGGCCATGCAGGACAGCCCTTTGGGTTATACTGTGGCGCTTGGAATGCCCGCGCTGCGACAGCGGATCGCGCAGCTTTATGGTGCATGGTACAATGTCGATCTAGATCCCAATCGAGTTGTCGTGACGCCGGGCTCTTCGGGCGCGTTTCTGCTGGCGTTCACGGCCCTGTTCGACAGCGGCGACCGCGTCGGAATCGGCGCTCCGGGCTACCCGTCTTATCGTCAGATCCTAAAGGCTCTGGGCTTGGTTCCGGTTGATTTGCCAACCGCGCCTGAAAACCGATTGCAGCCTGTGCCTGCGGACTTCGCCGGGCTCGATCTGCAAGGGCTGATGGTGGCCTCTCCTGCAAACCCGACCGGCACCATGCTGGACCACGCAGCAATGGGCGCGCTGATCGAAGCGGCGCAGGGGCAGGGCGCGTCCTTCATCAGCGACGAGATTTACCATGGGCTGGAATATGAGGCCAAAGCCGTCACCGCGCTGGAGCTGACGGATGAATGCTATGTGATCAACTCGTTTTCCAAGTATTTTTCGATGACTGGCTGGCGCGTCGGCTGGATGGTCGTGCCCGAGGGTCAGGTGCGTGTGGTTGAGCGGATCGCCCAGAACATGTTCATTTGCGCGCCGCATGCCAGTCAGGTGGCGGCTCTGGCGGCGATGGAATGCGAGGATGAGTTGCAAGCCAATCTGGACGTCTACCGCCAGAACCGCGCTTTGATGCTGGAAGGTCTGCCCAAGGCCGGGTTCACCAATATCGCACCACCGGACGGGGCGTTTTACGTCTATGCCGATGTATCCGACCTAACCGACGACAGCCGCGCCTTTGCGGCCGAGATTTTGGACAAGGCCGGCGTGGCCGTCACGCCCGGTCTGGATTTCGATCCCGAACGCGGCCACGGCACCTTGCGCTTTTCCTATGCCCGCTCCACCTCTGATATCCGTGAGGGGCTGGACCGATTGCGCATCTTTATGACCGAGCGGGGCAATATGGGGTAGAGCGTTCACAAACCGGCGCGGCTGCGCTAGTCTGCTGGTCAAACGATCTCGGGATAACTTGAGGCCATGAGCAGGATTTTCTACGCCATAGTGCTGATCTGGGCGCTGACGGGGGCTGCGGTTGCGCATGAACTAAGCGCGCTGGCCCGTGTGTTGCCCGATGAAAGCCGCATCGTGGATGAGGGGCGCTCGGGCGTGCGGGTGCAACTTGGGCTCAGCCAAGGGGTTCCCTACCGTGTGTTCACGCTGCGCGACCCCTACCGGATGGTTCTGGACTTTCAGGAGGTCGATTGGACCGGGCTGAAAGATGCGGATTTCTTGCAGACGGATCGGATCAGTGGCGTGCAATTCGGGGGCTATGTCCCCGGATGGTCGCGCATGGTGTTGGACCTTGGCGCCCCCTTGGCGGTCGAGAGCGCTAATTTGAGGATCGACGAGGCAACGGGTACGGCGGCCCTGACGCTTGACTTGAAGGGAACCGATTTCGATACGTTTGTTGCCAGCGCCGGAGCACCCCGCCAGCCAGGCTGGGACTTGCCCGAACCCTCGGTAAATGCGCCAGATCACGAGGCAGATGGCCCGCGCCCGCTGCGGGTGATGCTGGACCCCGGCCATGGCGGCATTGATCCCGGTGCCGAGGTGAACGGGCTGGACGAAAAGACCCTGATGCTGACCTTCGCCCGCGAGTTGCGCGAAGTTTTGTTGCGCACAGGGGGCTATGAGATCGTTCTGACCCGGACCGATGATCATTTCGTGTCGCTAGAGCGCCGTATCGCGCTGGCCCACCGGGCCGGGGTGGATGTGTTCATCTCGCTGCATGCGGATATCCTGTCGGAAGGGCGCGCTCATGGAGCGGCGGTCTATACCCTATCGGAGGAGGCTTCGGACGTGGCTAGCCACAAACTGGCCGAGCGGCATGACCGGGGTGATCTGATCTCGGGGATCGACCTCAGCGGGGCCGACGATCAGGTCGCCGATGTTCTTCTGGACCTGGCGCGTCAGGAAACCAAACCGCGCACCGATGCGCTGGCCGCAGCGCTGGCCAATGGCATGACGCAGCAGGGCGGGCCGATGAACAACCACCCGATCCGCACCGCTTCGTTTTCCGTTCTCAAAGCAGCTGACATCCCTTCGGTTTTGATCGAGCTTGGCTTTCTGTCCAGTCCCAGAGACTGGAAAAACATCAATAATCCAGAGTGGCGCTTGGGTATGGCACATGGCATCCGCGACGGGCTTGAAGTCTGGCGTCAGCAGGATGTGATCCGCCGATCCCTGATTGGCCAGTGACCCTACGGCGCAAAACGGCTAATATGGGGCATCGTGTTTTGACCCAACGCGCGGCCGTCCCTATATAGGCGGCACCGCGAGCAAAAGGCAGTGACGTGATCCGTTTCATATTTTCGATCTTTGGGGCGATCTTCAGCCTCGTGACCCTTGGGTTTTTCATGGCCGCGCTGGTGATTGGCGCGATCTTCTGGATGTATGGGCGCGACCTGCCCAGCCATGAATCACTTGCGCAGTATAAACCACCCACGATTAGCCGGATCTATTCGGGTGAGGGTCAGTTGATCGACGAATTCGCGCAGGAACGCCGCCTGTTCACGCCTTCAGAAGAAATCCCTGATCTGGTGAAACAGGCCTTTATCTCGGCCGAGGACAAGAACTTTTACACGCACCAAGGCTATGACCCGCGCGGGATCATCGCAGCTGGCGTTGAGGCGGTGAAATCCAAGGGTGAAAACGTGCGTGGTGCTTCGACCATCACCCAACAGGTGATGAAGAACTTCCTGCTGTCCGGCGACCGTCGCGCCGAGCGCAAGATCAAGGAGATTATCCTCGCCACCCGACTTGAGGATACGCTGGACAAGGAACAGATCCTGGAACTCTATATGAACGAGATTTTTCTGGGGCAGAACTCGTATGGTGTGACGGCGGCTGCGCAGACCTATTTCAACAAGACACTGCAGGAACTGGCCCCGCATGAGGCGGCGACCTTGGCGGCGATGCCCAAGGCGCCTTCAGACTACCACCCGGTGCGCGAGAAAGAGCGCCTGCTGGCGCGACGTAACTATGTGCTGCGCGAGATGAATCAGAACGGATACCTCGACTTGGCCACCTATGAGGCCGAGGTGGCGCAACCGCTGCGATCGGTCCAAAACGGCGATTTCGAAAGCTTCCGTACCGCATTGCCGCCGCGTGACTATTTCACCGACGAAATCCGTCGTCAGCTGAGCGAGGATTTCGGTGAGGGTGAGTTCTTTACCGGTGGCTTCACCGTCCGCGCCTCGGTGGATGAGGAAATGCAAGTCGAGGCCGCCAAGGCCCTGCGCACGGCGCTGCAGAAATACGACCGATCACGTGGGAAATGGCGCGGTACGGGTGAGGTGATTGCCGAAGATGCCCTGGCAGACGAAGCGCAATGGCGCGAGGCGCTGGCGATCATGGAAATCCCCCGCGACGTGCAACTGCCGACGCAATGGTATCCGGCCGTTGTGCTGAACGTAGCCGATCAGTCCCTGACCGTGGGTATCGAGGACGGCCCGGCTGACGGCATCGTTCCTCGCTCTGACATCCAGTGGATGCAAGGTAACTTCTTTGACAACTTCAAGCGCGGCGACGTCATTCTGGTAATGGCCGGGGAAGAGGGCCAGTGGTCCGCCCGTCAGGTGCCCGAAGTGCAGGGTGGCTTTGTTGCGATGGACGTAAACTCGGGCCGTGTTCTAGCAATGCAGGGCGGGTTCTCGTATCAGGATTCGGTGTTCAACCGCGCCACGCAGGCTCAGCGCCAGCCGGGATCGAGCTTTAAACCCTTCGTCTATGCCGCGGCGCTGGACAGTGGCTATAGCCCTGCCACCATCGTTGTGGATGCCCCAATTGAGGTGAACACGCCGCAAGGTCTGTGGCGGCCCAAGAACTCGTCGAACAAATTCTACGGTCCGACGCCCTTGCGGACCGGGATTGAACAGTCGCGGAACCTGATGACCATTCGTCTGGCACAAGAAGTCACGATGCCGGTGGTCGCGGGCTATGCCGAACGGTTCGGGGTCTATGACCGCATGGGGGCGTTTCTTGCGAACTCGCTGGGGTCCGAAGAGACGACGCTCTATAAGATGGTCGCAGCCTATGCGATGTTTGCCAATGGCGGCGAGCGGGTCGAACCCACTCTGGTTGACCGCATTCAGGACCGGTTCGGCAAGACGATCTACCGGCACGACGACCGGGAATGTCTGGACTGCAACTCGGCCTGGTTGGAGCCGGACGAGTCGCCGACCATCGTCACTGACCGTTGGCAGGTCATGGATGCGATCACCGCCTATCAGCTGACCTCGATGATGAAGGGTGTGGTGGATCGTGGAACGGCGTCGTCTTTTGTGAACCTGCCTGTGCCGACCGCCGGCAAGACCGGCACCACCAACGATTCGAAGGATGCGTGGTTTATCGGCTTTACCTCGAACATCGTGGCGGGCTGCTATATCGGTTACGACCGCCCGCGTCCCATGGGGCGGGGAGCCTATGGCGGCACCATGTGCGGCCCGGTTTTCCAAAGCTTTATGGAAACCGCGACCGAGAAATATGGCGGCGGTCCTTTCGAGGTTCCAGAGGGTGGTCATTTCATCAAGATTGACCGGTTCAGCGGCGCGCGCCTGCCACCGGAGGCGACCGGTGACTATGTGGTGGCCGAGTATTTCCGCGATGGTGTCGATGGGTTTATCGACCGTGTCTATGACGGTGGATTTGCGATGGGATCGGATCTGCCTTTGTTTGAAGAGGCCAGCTCGGGTCGTCAGGTGACAACCTCGACCGGGAACACCGTCACCGTCGGACCCAACGCCAGCCAGGGCGATGTGGCAACTGGCGGTCTTTACTGACACCTGATTGGTTTGCGGCCTCCGCTGTCTTGTGGTGGCCCCAACCTCTTGCTATCACGCAAGCCTGATTGAGCAAGTTGGGACCTGACCATGCGCGCCGAAACCCAGAATATCGTGGCGGAAATCGAAAAGTCGCTAGAGCTGCTGGCGCAGCGCATGGACTATGAGACCGCACCTCATCGTCTTGAGGAATTCAACGCGCGTGTTGAAGATCCGAACTTGTGGGACAATCCCGAGAATGCACAGAAGCTGATGCGCGAGCGGCAGATGCTGGTCGATGCGATTGAGACCTATGAAACCATCAAGACCGATCTGAGTGACAATATCGAGTTGATCGAACTGGGCGAGATGGAAGAGGACGAAGAGGTCGTTACCGACGCCGAGGGCGCGATCAAGGCGCTGCAGGCCAAGGCCGCCAAGAAAGAACTAGAAGCCCTGCTGGACGGCGAAGCCGACAGCAACGATACCTTCCTTGAGATCAACTCGGGCGCGGGTGGGACGGAAAGCTGTGACTGGGCCTCAATGCTGGCGCGAATGTATGTGCGTTGGGCTGAGAAGAAGGGTTACACCGTCGAGCTGCAATCCGAGACCGCGGGCGAAGAGGCGGGGATCAAATCTGCGGCCTATAAGATTTCGGGTCACAACGCGTATGGCTGGTTGAAGTCGGAAAGCGGCGTACACCGGCTGGTTCGGATTTCGCCTTATGATTCGGCGGCCAAGCGACACACGTCCTTTAGCTCGGTCTGGGTCTATCCGGTGGTCGATGACAATATCGAGATCGAGGTGAACCCGGCGGATATTCGGATTGATACCTATCGGTCATCCGGCGCGGGTGGTCAGCACGTGAACACCACGGACTCGGCGGTGCGGATCACGCACATCCCGACCGGAATCGTTGTGACCAGTTCCGAGAAATCGCAGCACCAGAACCGGGACATCGCCATGAAGGCGCTGAAATCGCGCCTCTACCAGCAAGAGTTGGACCGCCGGAACGCGGATATCAACGCCGCGCATGAGGCCAAGGGTGATGCGGGTTGGGGCAACCAGATCCGGTCTTACGTGTTGCAACCGTATCAAATGGTGAAGGATTTGCGGACCAACCATGAGACCTCGGACACAAAGGGCGTGTTGGATGGGGATCTGGACGGGTTCATGGCGGCGACTTTGGCGCTGGATGTGGCTGGCAAGTCCCGGTCCGAAGCGCAAGGTGAATAAGTCTGGCAGGGGGCTCTGCCCCCGCCGCGCGTGCGCGCGACTCCCCCGGGATATTTTGGGCCAGATGAAGGGGATCCTTGCGCGGCGGTGGACCGGAAAAGATACATTTAAACAGTGGGTTTAAATGGTGCGGCGGGGTCGTTAGGCTGATCGTATTGACGCGATATGACTGCCGATGGGACCGGGATGGAACTGAGCCAAATCACCGCAACTGAACTTTTGGGCGCAATGGCATCGGGGCAGGTCTCGGCTGCGGATGTCATGCGGTTGACGCTGGAGCGGATCGGGGCGGTCAATGGCCGATTGAACGCCATCGTGGCGCTGCGGGATGAGGCCGAATTGATGGCCGAGGCGCGGGCGATGGATGAAGGTCCGCGACGGGGCCCGCTGCATGGGTTGCCGATGGCGGTCAAGGATCTGGTCAATGTGGCCGGGATGGCCTCGACCCAAGGCTCGCCGCTGTTTGCAGGGCATGTACCGGAGGCTGACGATCTGATCGCGGCACGGTTGCGGGCGGCGGGGGCCATTCTGATCGGCAAGACCAATACGCCGGAATTCGGTTTGGGGTCGCACACGTTCAACCCGGTCTATGGGGCGACGCGCAACCCATATGATGCTGAGCGTAGCTGCGGAGGTTCCTCTGGCGGAGCCGCAGTGGCCTTGGCTTCGGGGATGCTGGCGCTGGCGGATGGGTCAGACATGATGGGCAGCTTGCGCAACCCAGCGGCCTGGAACAATGTTTATGGGTTTCGACCAAGCTGGGGCCGCGTTCCGTCTCAACCCGAAGGGGACGGGTATTTGCATCAGTTGTCGACTCTGGGGCCTATGGCACGCAGCCCTGAGGACTTGGGCGTGTTGCTGGACGTGATCTCAGGGCCGGACGCGGGACAGCCGTTATCTGCGGCTTGCACGCCGGTTTCACGGGTCAGACCCGCCGATATGCGCGGCCTGCGGATTGGTTGGTTGGCGGATTGGGGCGGTGCCTTTCCGTTTGAAGACGGAATTTTGGATCAATGCGCGCAGGCCCTTGCGGTGTTTTCGGATCTGGGCGCGCAAGTGGAACCACTTGCGCCGCCATTCGAAGCGGAATTGATGTGGGATAGTTGGGTGACGCTACGCGCCTGGAGCGTGGCCGCCGGGTTGAGGCCTTTGACTGAACACCGCTCAAAGCTGAAAGACACCGCGCAGTGGGAGCTGGATCGGGGCTTGGCCTTGACGGCGATGCAGGTGCATCGCGCCAGCGTCATTCGCTCGGACTGGTATCGCAAGGCCGCAGAGGTGTTCGTTGATTATGACATGTTGGTGCTGCCATCTGCGCAAGTCTGGCCGTTTGAGCTGGACACGCCGTTCCCAACAGAAATCGCAGGGGTGAAGATGGACACCTATCATCGCTGGATGCAGGTCATGGTGCCTGTCAGTCTGATTGGTCTGCCTGCCTTGTCCGTGCCCGTCGGGTTCGGGGCCGAGGGGCTGCCGATGGGGATGCAGCTTTTTGGAGCCAAAGGGGCCGATGGGCAGGTTCTGTCCATTGGGGCGGCGTATCATGAGGTCACGCGTTGGCCGCAGAAAAGACCGGCCTGATAGAAGGACGGATGAAGGGAGGAGGATGTGATGGAGAAACCCTTTGGCGTTCCGAAAATGGGACCGGTCAGCCGTGAGATGCTGCGCGAATCCCTGCGCCGTGCCTGGGCCGATTTTCGCCGGGCGCCGGTTTTTGGGTTGCTGTTTGCTGGGTTCTATGTGCTGGCCGGCTGGGCGATTGCCTGGGTAACAATACAGACTCAGACTTCGTACTGGCTGGTGCTGGCGGCGATCGGGTTTCCGCTGTTGGGCCCCTTCGCGGCGGTGGGGCTGTATGAGGTCTCTCACCGGTTGGAACTGGGGGAGCCTTTGGATTATGGCGCGATCTTTGGTGTCGTGGCGCAGCAGGGGCGGCGTCAGTTGCCGTCGATCTGCGCAATCATCGTGGTCATGTTCCTGTTCTGGTTCTTTCTGGGTCACATGATCTTTGCTTTATTCATGGGGTTGTCGACCATGACCAACGTATCCACTTCAGTCGAGGTGTATCTGACGGCCAATGGGCTGACCATGTTGGCGGTGGGCACGGCGGTGGGCGCAGTTTTCGCGACCGTGCTTTACATGATCACCGTCTTGTCCATCCCGATGCTGCTGGACCGCGAACTGGATTTCGTTACGGCGATGATTGCAAGCTATAGCTATGTCAGTGCAAACCTGCCGGTCATGTTGGGTTGGGGGGTGCTGATCGCCGTTCTGACCTTTGTCGCCATGATCCCCTGGTTTCTTGGCTTGCTGATAGTATTGCCGCTATTGGGGCATGCAAGCTGGCATCTTTACCGTCAGATTACAGAGGCCGAAGGACTTACCTAAAGCGGCTTTTCCAACCTGCGCGCGGTGCGGGCGGCGGGCAATGCCTCGGTCGGTTTGGTGCCCAGATGGCGCAGCTGGAGTTTGCGCATGGTGGTCGCATTTGCATTCGTCTTGGACAGGCAGATTGCGACGCCGCGCCAATACTCTTCTTGCGAGTCCGAATTGCGAGTCATCAGGTAGATGCGGCTGTTCTGGGCGGCGCGGCAGGACATCAGGATATAGATTTGATGACCGGCACAAGCGGCGATCCCCTGAACTTCGCGCGCTTTGGCTGAACTGTCTTTGCCATCCGAGGGGGGCTCGAAGCTGCGAATCAGGGTGCATTGGGGCAGGCGGCGGGCGTGCAGCAGCCGGCGCCGGGACGGGAAGGGGTTTTCAAGATCCGTCTCTGACACAGAATAGAATCCGGCGGGCAGCAGCGTCTCGGTCAACGTCGTGGGCCCCGAGCCCAGAAACTCGGTCAGGGCCGAAGCGGCGGGGTGTAGAGGGGCCTTGTCCAATGCCTCAAGAGGGTGCAGCAGAATACGGGCGTCGACATCGAAGAACCGGCAAATGCGGTCCAGAACATCGGGGCGGGGAAAGCTCTCTCCGCCCAAATACCGGTTGAATTGAGTCCGGTTGATGCCAAGCTGACGGCAGAGTTCGGAAACAGATGGGTATTGCTGCGCGAGCTGCCTGAGGTTTGCGCCGAACATCCTGCGCAAGTCAGCAGGGTTGCGGGTGTCGTTGGTCATTTCTGTCCCGGTATTCAAGTGTTTTTGTGAAACCGTACCATGTCTGACCAAACGGTCGCGCATGTTCTGAAATCGTACTTAGGACCCCAACAGGCGCATAGAAACGCCACGTTACGTGTCGAAGCTAACGCGCTAAACCGCAAAGGCAATAGGCTTTATTTTTATTTGTATAATCTTTTATTCAATTATTTTCTGTTATGTAAAAAATAAACAGACATAATTGCATATTGTCTGCAGTTTTGTGAATGTTTAGCCCCGTCCGATGCTTACATGCAATGGGCGGGGCAATTCATTCAGTCACCACGCAGCAAGGCCGCGACACCGGTGCGGGCGATTTCAACCAGGCCCAGCGGGCGCATCAGGTCGGCAAAGGCGTCGATCTTGTCCGGGGCCCCAGTGATTTCGAAAATGAACGAATTCAGGGTGCTGTCTACTACATTGGCGCGGAAGATATCGGCCAGACGCAGAGCTTCGACCCGTTTGTCGCCTTCGCCCACGACCTTGATGATGGCCAGCTCACGCTCGACCGATGAACCCTCGACCGTCAGATCGTGCACATCCCGGACCGATACGATGCGACCAAGCTGGGCCTTGATCTGCTCGATCACCTGCGGCGTGCCGGTGGTGACGATGGTAATGCGGCTCAGGTGGCCGGTGTGATCGACCTCGGCCACGGTGAGGCTTTCGATGTTATATCCACGGCCAGAGAACAGTCCGATCACGCGAGCCAGAACACCCGGTTCGTTTTCGACCAAAACCGCAATCGTGTGCCGTTCCTGCACGTCCGAGAATGTGGGCCTTAGGTTATAGGCCGAATGGCGGGTGGAGCCTTGTTTGATATGTAGGGCAGACATTTAAGTCCCTTTCATCATCCTGCGAAGGTCGGGTACTGAAGCGCCCGACAAAATTCGACGAATTTTGTTAAACCAGAACCGAACCTTTGGAGTCGATCACGCCCTGCGTTTCGGCCTCGCCCAGCAGCATTTCGTTATGGGCCTTGCCCGACGGGATCATAGGGAAGCAGTTTTCGTGCTTTTCAACCAGACAATCAAAGATGACAGGGCCGTCATAGTTGATCATCTCCATGATCGCGTCATCCAAATCGGCGGGGTTGGAACACAGTATGCCCTTGGCCCCGAAGGCCTCGGCGAGTTTGACGAAGTCGGGCAGGGCTTCGGACCACGAATGCGAGTACCGCTCGCCATGCAGCAATTCCTGCCACTGGCGTACCATGCCCAGACGTTCGTTGTTCAGGATGAACTGTTTCACGGGCAGGCGGTACTGAACGGCGGTGCCCATTTCCTGCATGTTCATCAGCCAAGAGGCTTCACCCGCGACATTGATTACCAGCGCGTCGGGATGCGCCATCTGCACACCGATCGAGGCCGGAGTGCCATAGCCCATGGTGCCCAGACCACCGGATGTCATCCAGCGGTTGGGGTCTTCGAACCCAAGATATTGTGCTGCCCACATCTGGTGCTGGCCGACCTCGGTGGTGATATAGCGGTCGTGGTTTTTGGTTAGCTCTTCAAGACGTTGCAGCGCGTATTGCGGTTTGATCGTCTTTTCGCTGTTGGTATAGGCCAGGCAGTTGACCTTGCGCCAATCCGCAATCTGCGACTGCCATTGTTTAACCGCCGCTGCGTCGGTTTTACGCCCACGTGCTTTCCAGACCTTGAGGATATCTTCCAGCACATGTGCCACGTCCCCGACAATCGGGATATCGACGCGGATCACCTTGTTGATGGACGACGGATCAATGTCGATATGCGCCTTTTTCGAGTTCGGCGAGAACGCATCAATGCGCCCGGTGATCCGGTCATCGAAACGTGCGCCGATGTTGATCATCAGGTCGCAGTCATGCATCGCCAGATTGGCCTCATAGAGACCATGCATTCCCAGCATGCCCAACCAGTTCTCGCCCGACGCCGGATAGGCCCCCAGTCCCATCAGGGTCGAGGTAATCGGAAAGCCGGTTGCATCCACCAGCTCGCGCAGCAACTGGCTGGCCGCGGGGCCCGAGTTGATCACGCCACCACCCGTGTAGAAGACAGGTTTTTTCGCCGTCTCAATCGCGGCAACCAGTTCGGTGATCTCTTCGAGATCGCCTTTCAAAACTGGCTGGTAATGTGAGGTCGAAGGTTTCGGGCCGGTATAGTCACCCGAGGCGAACTGCACGTCCTTAGGAATGTCGATCAGCACAGGACCAGGGCGGCCAGAGGTGGCGACGTGGAAAGCCTCGTGCATGGTCTCAGAAAGCGAGTCTGTATCCTTCACCAGCCAGTTGTGCTTGGTGCAGGGGCGGGTGATGCCAACGGTGTCAGCCTCTTGAAACGCGTCCGAGCCGATCATGAAGGTCGGGACCTGACCGGTTAGAACCACGATCGGGATCGAATCCAGCAACGCATCGGTCAGGCCGGTTACTGCATTGGTGGCACCGGGGCCTGAGGTTACAAGCGCAACGCCGGGCTTGCCGGTCGAGCGCGCGTACCCTTCGGCGGCGTGCACAGCCCCTTGTTCGTGACGCACCAGAATGTGGCGAATGTCGTTTTGCAGAAAAATCTCATCATAGATCGGTAGCACGGCGCCGCCGGGGTATCCGAATACCGTGTCCACGCCCTGATCCTTGAGGGCCTGAACCACCATCTTTGCGCCGGTCATCTCACGTGTCATCTGCTTTGCTCCGTTCGCGACATGTGTCTTGCGTGTTGCCAAAAAAAAGCCCCCGAGATTTTCGGAGGCGCATGGGTTGAATTATGGTTTACCGTCACCGGCCCATGCGCGTGTTTCCTACGATTACGACTAGCGCTTTCATCGCCAGAGGCTCCTTTTTTGCGTGCAGGGACATTATGAGCGGCGCGACGGGGCGTCAACAGGCAATCGCACCAATTTTCTATCTCAGGCAGTGAATTTTGCGACATTTTATTGCGCAGATTGCCGCATGATGGGAATTTTCGGGAAAACCTGGAGGGAAATCCACGCGACTCTGTGATTTGACCGTGTCGGAAAATGTCAAAGTGATGTCCTAAACGAGCATGATAGCGGCAACATGCTGGGGCAACGTGGACCCGAGCATATAGGCGATGGAGGCGGGATATCATGCACGATCTTATTGACCTTGGACGGTATCCGATAGATTGCCCGGGCTCTCGAGCATATGAGCGGTTGATCAGCGATCTGAGGCGTGAGTTGGATCAGGATGGCTGCGCGGTGTTGCCGGGGTTTGTGCATTCCGACGGAGTCGCGCAATTGCGACAAGAGGCCGATACGGTGGCCGAGCACGCCCATCGTTCATTCAGCCGAACCAATGCCTATTTTACCCGTGATGAACCCTCGCTGGATCGAAATCACCCGGTTCGGCAGTTTTTTGACCGCTCAAACGCCTTTGTGCCAGCGGACAATTTCGCAAAAACGGGGCCGTTGCGACGAATTTACGAATGCGCAGACTTCCTGCCGTTTATTCGCGCAGCGTTGGATGAGCCCGACGACTGTTTCTTTCGCTATGACGATCCTTTGGCGGATGTGATCATCAATGTGGTGGAGGAAGGGCAGGGCTTTCCCTGGCACTTCGATACTAACAATTTCACCGTGACTTTGGCCATCCAAAACGGCGAAGGGGGTGGCGCGTTCGAATATGTACCGAACCTGCGCAGCCCAACGGACGAGAATTTTCCAGCCGTCTCAGCCGTGCTTGGCGGGGAAAGGGCGCGGGTCCGGCAATTGGAGTTGCAACCCGGCGATCTTCAGATATTCAAGGGCCGTTACGCGTTGCATCGGGTCGCAGCGGTGACCGGGACGCAACGTCGCTATGTGGGTATTTTTTCATTCGTTGAGGCCGAGGGGATGTGCGGCAGCGTCGAACGAACTCGGCAGCTTTATGGGCGGGTGCTGCAACATCATCAAGATCGGGAAGGGCTGCGGCAGGACCGTTTGCTCGACTGAAGCGGGCGGGGCTCCCGCCCGTTGTCGATGCGCCTGCGGCGTATCTTCGCCGGTTGGGCCGGGCAGCGCGTGCCGCGCTGCGGTCAGAACCCTGGGCTGGTGCCCTGCAAGACGCCGTGTTCCAGCGCATAGCGGGTCAGACCGGCGGTCGAGGATATCCCCAGCTTGCGTTTGATGTTCTTGCGATGTGTCTCGACCGTACGGACCGAGATGTCCAGTGTGTGAGCGACCTCTTTGTTGGACTTGCCCTGTGCGAGTTCCAGCAGGATCGTTTGTTCGCGCCCGGTCAGGGCCTCACGCGTGTTGTCGCCCTTGGGCTCAAGAGAGCCGCTGGCACCGGTGCACAGATATTGCTCGCCACGCATGACAGCGTCGATGGCCTGCTTGATTTCATCTGTGGGGACATCTTTGAGGACATAGCCTTTGGCCCCGTGGCTGAGCGCCGTCGAGATATATTCCGGGCTATCATGCATCGACAGGATCAGGATGCGCGTTTCTGGCAGACGTTCGAGAATGATCTCGGTCGCGCTGAGGCCACCGAGGCCGGGCATATTGAGGTCCATCAGAATGACATCCGGCTGCAACCCAGCCACCTGATCGACCGCATCCTGCCCGCTACCCAGAGTGCCGACCACCTCGATCTCGTCATAGCTTTCCAATATCGACTGGATCCCCTCGGCAACCATTGGATGGTCATCGACGATCAGAACCCGGATCGTGGTGTCGCTCATGTTCCGGCCTTTCGGTTTGGGGTTGCGTCTTCCTGCGGCGGCAGCAAGTGGCTGAGAGGTAGGCTGACCTCGATCACCGTTCCGCTGCGTGGGCCGCGTGATGACAGAATGCGCAGCGATCCGTCAAGTTGTTCGATCCGTTCCTGCATGTTGCGCAGCCCGATCCCGGCACTGCCATCGCTGGGTGCGCTGCGCAAACCGCGGCCATTGTCGGTGATCCGCATGGTCGCGCCCTTTTTGTGGCCGCGCAGGTCGATGGTGACGCTGGTTGCGCCGGAATGTCGCTCGATATTGGTCAGCGCCTCCTGCGCGATACGGTAGAGTGCGATCTTGCTGTCCTGATCCAGACGGTTGCGAAACACGACGGTCGAGAACTCGGTCTCGATCCCCGTACGCTCGCGGAAATCATCGGTTAGTGCCTTAAGGGCAGGGCCCAAACCCAGATCGTCCAGCACGCCGGGGCGCAGGTCACGGCTGATGCGGCGGACCTCGGTAATCGCGGTGCCCAGATGGTCGATCCCTTTGTCCAGCGGGTCGCGCGCGCCTGCATCATCGCCGCGCGTCAGCCGGCGGCGGGCATTGTCCAGCGCATAGCGCACACCGACCAGGATCTGGCTGATCCCGTCATGGAGCTCACGGGCCACCCGTCCGCGCTCTTCCTCTTGCGCGTCAAACACGCGTTGAGTCAGCTCTTTCAGCTTGGCATCCGCCAGCCTGCGTTCGCGGAAATTCAGTAACATGCCCGAGGCAAACACGATCAGAACGGCGGCCAGAACGATACCGCCGATATAGGCAAAGGTGCGCTGCACGCGGGCTTCGACCTCGGCGCGGGCATTGGCGACGGTGGCGACGATATCGTCGATGAAGACCCCTGTGCCCACGGCCCATCGCCAATCCTGAAGACCAACCACATAGGCGATCATCTGCGCCTCTTCCCCGGTCGACGGTTTTTGCCACATGAAACTGTGCCAACCAGCCCCCTGCCGGGCGAGGCGGATGAACTCGTCCACAATCGGGGTGCCGTCGCTATCGGTCAGACCTTCCCAGTTTCGGTTGATGAACTGGGTCTGACGCGGGCTGACCAGATTGTTGCCGTCGTAATCATAGACAAAGAAGAACCCATCCTTGCCGTAGATCATGGCCGACAGAATCTGCGTGACCAGATTCTGAGCCACATTGTCGTCGGTCGAGGCGCGGCCGTAGATATAGGCGAACCCGTTGCGGGCCTGCGTGACGTAGTTGCGCAGCTCTTCTTTCTTGGCTTCGATCAGGCGACGTTCCAGCGCCTGAATTTCACGCTCGGCGGTGGCGCGGGCCTCGTAGGTGACGAAGAATGCAATCGCTGCCACGGCCACCAACAGAGGAATGGCCGCCACAAGCGACAGTTTCTGGCCATAGGTCAGCGAGATCAGATTGCGGATTCCCCTCATGGTCGAATCGTTACGCAAGCAGGCGTCAAAATGCAAAATCTTTGGGTCTCCGATCGTGACGTCGCCCGCTTCGCCGGAAAATGGGCCCCAGATTTACCGGTTTTGTCCCGCACCCACCTCAAAAACCGGCAATCCTACGTAGTAGTAGGTATTCACATTCAAATTCCCGTCATTAGGCTGGCCGCACTGAAAACGACTGCCCCCGCAAAGTTCGGGGGATTGGACTATGTAGGGGAGGAACACTCATATGGATCGTCGTTCATTTCTAAAAACATCTGCTCTGGGCGGCTCGGCTGCTGCGGCCACCTCGCTGGCAGCTCCGGCTTATGCACAGGGCAAACGCACCCTGACCATGGTGACCTCGTGGGGTCGCGGTCTGGCGGGCGTGTTCGACAGCGCGCAGCGTTGTGCCGACAGCATCAACACTATGTCCGACGGCAGCCTGAATGTCGAAATCAAGGCCGCTGGCGAACTGGTTGGTGCTTTCGAAGTGTTTGACGCGGTGTCGTCCGGTCAGGCCGACATGTATCACGCGGCCGACTATTACTTTGTGGGTCAGCATCCGGGCTATGCGTTCTTCACTGCCGTGCCCTTCGGCATGACCGCGCAGGAACTTGTGAACTGGTACTACCATGATGGCGGCATGGAGCTGCATGACGAGCTGGGTTCGATCTTCGGCCTGAAATCCTTCCTGGCGGGTAACACCGGTGCGCAGGCAGGTGGCTGGTACTCGAAAGAGATCAACGGCCCCGAGGATTTCCAAGGTCTGAAGTTCCGTATGCCGGGTCTGGGTGGTCAGGCGCTGGGCAAGCTGGGCGCATCGGTTCAGAACATTCCGGGCTCGGAAGTGTATCAGGCGCTGTCCTCGGGTGCGATTGACGGCACCGAGTGGATTGGCCCCTGGGCGGACGAAAAGGCCGGTTTCCAGGAAATCACCAAGACATACTACACCGCGGGCTTCCACGAGCCGGGCGCAGGTCTGTCGCTGGCAACGAACCGCGATGTATTCGACGAACTGACACCTGCACAGCAGAAGATCATCGAGATCGCAGCGGGCGAAGCGCACCAGTGGAACCTGGCGCAATTCCTGGCCAACAACGGCGCGGCGCTGCAGCGCCTGCAGTCGGGTGGCGTGAAGGTTCTGGAATTCCCCGACAGCGTCTGGGATGCCTTCGGTCAGGCCAGCCAGGAAGTTCTGGACGAAAACATGGGCGACGAGCTGTTCAAGAAAATCCACGACAGCGCAATGTCGTCGATGGCAGCATCTTCGGCATGGCAGAACCTGTCCTCGGGTGCCTACACCACGCAGCGCGACCGCGTTCGCGGCTAAGCAACCTACTCACGACCAAATGGTTTCCCCGCCCTGTGCGGGGAAACCTTTCCCGTTGCACGTGCCGGGCTTGGACATGCCCGCGATAACACCTCGTGCAACTGACGCGACCTGGGGACAACATGCAGGACGATAACGGTATCTCGTTCTTCGGCGCCCTGTGGAATGGGCTGCTATGGCTCATTCAGAACATTGCCGAAGCTTTCTATAATTTCGGATATGCCATCACGCATCCGCAACTCTGGCTGGATTGGTCGGACAAGGCGTCGATCATGCGTTTTGTCTATTACGGCGGTTCGGTCGAGTTCTTCTTTGTGGTCTTTACCTTCTTTTTGGTTCTGACCGCAGTTGGACTGTATTACCGCAACTTCATGTGGGGAATGGTGCGGGTCCTTGAAGGTTTCGCCAACACAACCGGCCGCTTTTTCGCCTGGGCCGGCTTGCTGATGGTGATCCAGCAGATCGTCATCGTGTTCATGCAGCGGGTCTTTACCCGGCCCGATATGTCCTTTGGCCTGGGTATCCCGTTTACGCAAGATATCAGTTGGTTCGCGGAAGAACTTAAACTTTATAACGCCATGGTTGTCTGCCTGTGCTGCACCTACACTTTCGTTCAGGGCGGGCATGTACGCGTTGACCTGATCTACGCCGGGATCAGCCACCGGGCCAAGCGTGTGGTCGATATGTGCGGGGCGGTTCTGTTCATGATGCCCATGGCCGTGCTGACCTGGATGTATGGCTGGTACTTCATGTGGCGACACCTGATCGTGCCGAAACCCTCGGCCAGTGATACGTTGGACCGCCTGGTCGCCAAATCCCGCGCGCTGCGCTGGAACGTGGAAACCATCGGTTTCAGCCCCAACGGGTTCAACGCGTACTTCCTGTTCAAGATCCTGCTGGTGGCATTTGCGGCCATGGTGTTCCTGCACGCCATCGCATTCCTCTACCGCTCGTTCCTGGAATACTCGGAAGGGTCCGAGAGCACTGGAAAATACCTCGACAAGGACAGCCTTGGTGAGGGTGAAGAAGCCTTCGAAGGCACGCATTAAGGACGGAGACCAAGACTATGCTATTCGGACTTGATGGCGTCGAGATAGGCCTCATTATCGTATTCTTCTGCCTTTTCGGAGGCATCCTATCCGGTTTTCCGGTGGCATTTGCTATCGGCGGGGCAGGGATCATTTCCTTCGGGATCATCGCTGCGCTGGACAGTGCGGGGCTGCTGATCCACCAGGCAATTGATACCGGCTCCCAAGCGTACCGGGACCTCGTCAATTCGGGGGTCAAACCAGAAACGGTATCAGTGTTCCGCTTCCCGGACCTACCAAGGATCGCCGAACCGGTCTTTGTGCAGGGCTGGGAAACCGCGCTGGACCGCAATGTGTCATTCATCGTGAACCGTATGAACGAACGCGTGCTGGCCGGTCAGTCGATTGAAACCCTGCTGGCCGTTCTGATGTTCGTCCTGATGGGTATCACGCTGGAACGCTCGAAGATCGCAAACGATCTGCTGACCACGATGGCGCGTGTCTTTGGCCCGCTGCCCGGTGGTCTGGCTGTGTCGATTGTGGTTGTGGGGGCGTTTCTTGCGGCCTCGACCGGGATCGTGGGTGCGACCGTGGTGACGATGGGCCTGCTGGCGCTGCCAACCATGCTGCGCAACAACTACTCGCCGGAACTGGCGACCGGTGTGATCGCGGCCTCGGGAACGCTGGGACAGATCATTCCGCCCTCGATCGTGATCGTTCTGCTGGGGACACTGGCAGGAGACCTGTATTCGACCGCGCAGGAAACCCGCGCGCAGGATGCGGGTTGTACAGACGCGCTGACCTATCTGGGTGAGCCCGCTGTGGTCTCGGTTGGGACATTGTTTCAGGCTGCCTTGCTGCCGGGGATCATGCTGGCGCTGCTGTATGCGCTTTATGCCTTTGGCTATGCGCTGCTGAATCCGGAAAAGGCCCCGGCCGTTGAAATGTCAGGCGGTAGTGGTGAGTCGATCACCCGTGCCGAAGGTCTGACCTGGTTGCTGGGTGCACCGGTTGCGCTGATCGTGGGCATGATGGTTCTGAGCAGTGCTGGTGTTGTCGGAAGCCAGAATATCGGCGTCTCGGCTTTCTCGGATATCGGTGAGGGCGCATCGCTGCGCACGAACGTGTCCGAGGAATGCAAAGCCTCGATGATCGACCTGCATGGGCAACTGGCCTGGGATCAGGCCGTAGCCGAGCAAGAGGCCATCGACGCCGCAGGTGGGGCCGCCGAGTCGACCCGCCTAAGCGAAGAGGAACTGGCCGCTGCGCAGCAAGCCAAGATCGCTTCGGCTGCGCCGATCGGCACCGGTGTGGCCGTCATGGTCGTGCTGCTGGGTCTGACGCTGGTCATGGGTCGCGGCATCGCGCCATCGAAGCCGGCGCAGCCGCTGATCGTAGGGGCCATCGGCCTGTTGCTGATGCTGTTGTTCGATGTGCTGTTCATCGCTCCGACCACGTCCTCGGGTGTGACCTTTGTGCTGCTGGCGGTGCCGTTTGCGCTGGCCATCTATGGCTGCAAAGAGGCCGCCGCGCGCTGTGCGACCAATGATCTGATCCGTGTGGTCTTCCCGCCGCTGGTTCTGATCATCGCGGTTCTGGGCTCGATCCTGGGTGGTGTGACTAACCCGACGCCCGCTGCGGCGCTGGGGGCAGGCGGGGCGATCATGCTGGCCGCTTACCGCAAGCTGCAGGATCAGGGCCGCTCGGCCAAGGTGATCATCTGGGCGACTTTGGCCGTGATCGTGGCCTTGCTGATGGGCGTGAACTTCGATCTGCGCATCAACCAGAGCGATGTCAGCGTCGAGACCTGGATTGCCTTCATCGTGGCCTATGGCGCCTACCTGTTTGCCCTGTTCGGCCTGCTGTTTGGTTGCTGGGTCTTGTTCACCAGCGGGGTTCTGACGCCCGTGGTGCGCGAGACGGCCAAGGTGACCTCGATGGTCTTTACCATCCTGATCGGCTCGCAGTTGCTGAACCTTGTGGTGATCTCGTTCGGGGGGGAACACTATATCCAGCAGTTCCTGCGCAGTTTTGACAACGAGTTTACGGTCTTCCTGATCGTGATGCTGGTGCTGTTCATTCTGGGCTTCGTGCTGGACTTCCTCGAGATCATCTACATCGTGATCCCCATTGTGGGTCCGGTGATCTATGGCGGGTCGTTCGATCCGAAATGGGTGACGATCATGGTGGCGGTGAACCTGCAGACCTCGTTCCTGACGCCACCTTTCGGGTTCGCGCTGTTCTACCTAAGGGGCGTTGCGCCTAAAGAGGTCACAACAGGTCATATCTATCGCGGGATCATTCCATTCGTGCTGATTCAGGTAGTCGGGATTGGTATCCTTTGGTTCTTCCCGACCATCGTGACCATCGTGCCGGATCTGATCCCGAACTGATCGGGCAGACTGAAGAATGACAGACCGGAGGCCCTGTGGCCTCCGGTCTTTTTTGTTCAGGCTTCGGCTTTGGGATGCGTCAGTTTTGCAAAAGCAGCTTCGGCCTCGTGGTCAATATCCAGCGTGGCGGGGGTCAGGGTCCCGGCGTCGGGGTCATTGAAGACCGCCCGGTCCAGCTTGCCGACACGCTGCGCAACGATGGTGGTGACAACCGCGTCGCCGGTGATGTTCACCACCGTCCGCATCATGTCGATGATCCGGTCAACGGCGAGGATGATGGCGATCCCGTCCAGTGGCATACCCAGCTGGTTCAGAACCATTGCCAGCATCACAATCCCCACGCCGGGAACGCCTGCCGTTCCGATGGATGCCAGAACCGAGATCGAGATGATGGTCATATAGCCACCCAGCCCCAGATCAATCCCATAGGCATTGGCCAGGAACACGGTTGCCACCCCATGCATGATCGCGGTGCCGTCCATGTTGATCGTCGCGCCCAACGGGATGCCGAACGAAGCAACCGAGCGGTCGACACCGATGCGCTGCGTCACGCATTGCATCGAGGCCGGGATCGTCGCGTTTGAGCTTGAGGTCGAGAAGGCAAATACCTGCGCCGAGCGCATCTTGCGCAGAAACGCGCGCGGGCTGAGACCGGTGCACACATAAAGCAGCACCATCAGCGTCACGCAGAGGTGAAAGACCAGCGTGAGGCTGATGGTCGTCAGGTACCCGATGACCGGAGCGAACAGGCTGAACCCTTCGGCCGCGAAGGTCTTGGCGATCAGGCAAAAGACACCGATCGGGGCAAAGGCCATCACGATCTCGACGATTTTCATCGCCAGTTCGTTCATGAAGGTGCAACCCTCGACAAAAGTTTTGGCGCGGCTGCCGATCATCAGCACGGCGATACCGACAACGATCACGTAGAAGATGATTTGCAGCATTTCGCCATTGGCCAGCGCCTGAACCGGGTTCTTGGGGATGATGTTTGCCAGTATCTGCCACGCAGTATCCTGCGTTGCGACGGACACATCCGCGCTGGCCATATGCAGGCTGTCAAATCCCATGCCGGGATTGATGATGTTGGCGAACACCAGCGCCGTCATCACCGCCAGCGCCGTAGTCGCCAGATAGGTGACAAAGGTCAGCCCGCCTACGCGGCCCAACACCTTGAGATCACCAATCCCAACCACGCCGCACAGTAGGGAAAACACCACTAGCGGCACGACCAGCATTTGCAGCCCGTTCAGGAACATCTGACCGACCATGGTGAACAGGCCATTGACCATATGCTCCTGAAGGAACGGGATTTGCCAATAGTTCAGGGCCAGTCCAAGGGCTGAGCCAAGTACAAGGGCCATCAGGATTTGCGTTGTCAGGTTGGCCGCAAGCAGCCGTCGAATAGCATGAGTCATTGTCCGTCTCCCTTTACCAAAGCCAAACCCGCAGGTCGGGAACCTGTTGCATCACGGGCTATGTCATTGAAGCCCAGCCGTGCGGATCTAAACGGGGTCGAACGGCTGAGGGTCAGGATTACTTGGTGACGTAGGGTAAGGATTCAATCGCTGGGCGTAGGGAAGTCGCCATTTAGATGATTAATAATTCTTCATCTTTTCTGTCTGATCTGCCCTGAGGCAGTCGAAATACCGCACCACGCCCTAGATGAACTCAATCAAATCCCAGCGATTTCCAAACGGGTCACGCCAGACCGCGACGGTTCCATAAGGTTCATGACGCGGAGTTTCCTCGAACGTCACGCCGGCCGCTTTCATGGCGGTGTAGTCGCGTTGAAAATCATCGGTTTGCAGGAAAAAACCAACCCGGCCGCCGGTCTGGTTGCCAATCGCCGCCGCTTGTTCCGGCCCGTCGGCCTGCGCCAGTAAAAGCGAGCCCAGCTCGGATCCCGCAGGGGCGACACGCACCCATCGCTTGCCTCCGCCCAGGTCGATATCCTGCAACAGCGAAAAGGACAGGGTTTGGGTATAGAATGCAATCGCCTCATCATAGCCGGGCACGACCAGTGTGACCGCGTGCAAGCTTTGCCGCATGGGGGATCAGCCTTTGGTGGGGTGACGGTCGGGCAGTTGGATATTGGCGACCTGCTCGGCAATCGGAGCGGTGGACAGCGGATGATGTCCTGCAGCTGCAAGGTCGGAGGGATCACTGACGCGTGTCCATTCGCCCCGAATATAGACCTCCAACCCCGAGAAACGGGCCTTGTAGCCCATCTTGGGGCTGCCCGGCACCCAATAGCCCAGATAGACATAGGGCAAACCGGCTTCGCGTGCGATGTCGATATGGTCGAGGATCATATATGTCCCAAGGGAATTCTGCGGCTGATGTGGGTCGTAAAAGGAATAGACCATGCTCAGCCCGTCATCGAGTACATCGGTCAGGCTGACAGCGATCAGCTCATGCGAGTTTGGGTCAGCGTATTCTACGACGCGCGACCGGATCGGCGTTTCCTCGATCATCGCGGCGAATTCGAACACGTCCATATCGGCCATGCCACCATCTGAATGGCGGGTGTCCAGATAACGGCGGAACAGCTCATACTGCTCATCTGTGGCCCAGGGCGAGTTCGCCTTGCGCTGCAAATAGGCGTTGCGCTTGGCTGCGCGTTTCTGGCTTTTGCGGGGTTTGAAGGCCGACACGTCGATCCGTGCCGACAAACAGGCCGCGCAATCGGCGCAAGAGGGACGGTAGAGCACGTTCTGAGACCGCCGAAACCCTTGTTGTGAAAGGGAATTGTTCAACTGGTCCGCGCCTTCACCTTGCAGGGCGGTGAACAGTTTCCGCTCCAT
Organism: Ruegeria sp. J8; assembly: GCF_056531925.1. NCBI lineage: Bacteria > Pseudomonadati > Pseudomonadota > Alphaproteobacteria > Rhodobacterales > Roseobacteraceae > Ruegeria > Ruegeria sp. J8. Next base: position 207,448 of record NZ_JBQFMR010000002.1, on the reverse strand, counting down.
CTTGCCCTCAAGATAAGGGCAAGGCTGTGGGGCCGTCACATAGAATTGTGGCGCAATGGGCAGCGTGTGTCGCATGAACGTTCCGTGTTTCCTGGGTCGGATGATAACAACCGATCCCGGAACCGCCAAGTGATTCACGCGGCCCTGTTTGTCTTATGCGCGCTGGTTGATCATTACTGTTCCAAGGAACGAATCCGTCAGGCCCTGACAGCGTGCGCTGGTCAGCATCATGATGACCGAAACGATCTGCACGACAAAGAATGCCATGCTAACGAAATACCCCGCCGTGTGGGCCACCGCTTTGCCCAGATCCATCCGCGCGCCGAATGCGTCGCGCAGCTCGATCCCCATAAAGCGCATGCCCAGCGTGGCCGACCCGTTGGTGATAGTGACCACGCGGTAAACAAAGCTGATGACGCCGTAGATCAGCGGCAGGAAAAACAGCCCCGCGCCAAGGGTCAGGAAGACCGGCACGATACACAGCAGCGAAATCAGCGCGATATCGAACAGCCAGGCAACAAAGCGTTTAGTCGCCACCGATTGATAGAATTCCGGCTGGCGATCGGGATCGGGTAGATGGGTCATATAGGGATATCCGCGTCGTTGAATAGGATCACCCTGTCCCGAAATCCGGGGCAGGGCAAGGTCGGATCAGGCCGTCGCGCCGGTTTCGGCGTCGTCGCGGTTTTCGCGGGCGCGTTCATCCATGAACTGGTCGAACTCGGCCTTGTCCTTGGCTTCGCGCAAACGGCGCAGGAAGGCTTCAAATTCTTTCTGTTCACGTTCCAGTCGCGCCAGAGTGTCGGACTTGTACGCGTCGAACGCGCTGTTGCCCGAAGGTTTCATGGCGCTCATTTGGCTGTTCCAGGATTTGCGACGGCTGCAGGATTTGCTGAACATGCGTTTGCTCCAGATCAAATAGGCCAAAAGGGCAAGGCCCACGGGCCAGAAGAAGATGAAACCAAGCACCATTGCGGCGATCCAGGCGCCTTTGCCTTTGTCGTCCAGCCAGGCCTCGATACGGTGCAACCATCCCGGATTCGAAGGGACGGCGGGGTCGGTTAGTGCGGTCATGTGGTGTCTCCGGGTTTATGTAAATCGCTTTCACATTGAATAGATGGGAGCTGCATAACGGGTTGCAAGGGGGTAATGTAAAAATGTTTTACATCTAGTCGGAGCTGGTGTCGCACAAGGCTAGTTTCCACTTGTACAAGCCCTTGAAATCAGGCCATCTCTGATCATTGTGATGCAGGAGGCCGCATGACCGACGCTCTGACAATTCACCGAATGCCGCGCCCGTTTGATCCGGCTTTGGGCGATGAGGCGCGCGCAACGGTCCCCGATGCTACGCCGCAGCAGGGCGAATTGATTGCGGGCGTTGCAGGCTCAAGCCCGTACCTCAAAGGGTTGATTGATCGGGAAAAAGACTGGCTGGCGCAGGCGTTGCACAATCCCGATCAAGCCTTGGCCGAGGTAATGTCCGCCGCGCGCGCACTGCCACCGGATCAACTGAAGCCCGGTTTACGGCAAGGCAAGCGGCGGATGGCGCTGCTGACCGCGCTGGCCGATGTAGCAGGGGCATGGCCGCTAGAAAAAGTCACCGCTGCGCTGACGGATTTCGGCGCGCTGGCGGCTGATGTGGCCGCCAAGGCCGAGATCGCGGCGCTGATCCGGCGCGGTAAACTGCCCGGTATGGTCGAGGACGACGTTGAGACCGCCGCCGGGATGATCATTCTGGCCATGGGCAAGATGGGCGCGCATGAGCTGAACTACAGCTCGGATATCGACCTGATCGTGCTGTTCGATGAGACCCGGTTTGACCCGGATGATTTCTATGAGGCCCGGCATGGCATGGTGCGTGCCACGCGGAACTTCTGCGCCACGCTCAGCGACAAAACCGCCGATGGCTATGTGTTCCGCACTGATCTGCGCCTGCGCCCTGATCCGGGGGTGACGCCCGTATGTATGGCCGCCGAGGCCGCCGAGCGGTATTACGAAAGTCTGGGCCGCACTTGGGAGCGTGCCGCCTATATCAAAGCGCGCCCCTGTGCAGGGGACATCGCAGCAGGGCAGCGATTTCTGGATACGTTGCGCCCCTTTGTCTGGCGGCGGCATCTGGATTTTGCCGCGATTCAGGACGCCCACGACATGCGCTTGCGCATCCGCGAGAACAAGGGCACCGGGGGCGCTCTGACCATTCCGGGCCATGATATGAAACTGGGGCAGGGTGGCATCCGCGAGATCGAATTCTTTACCCAGACCCGCCAGTTGATCGCAGGAGGGCGTGACCCAGACCTGCGCGTCCGCGGCACGGTGCCGGGGCTGGCCGCGTTGTCCGAAAAAAGCTGGGTCCCGCAGGAGGTCGCCGACAAACTGACCAACCATTACCGCGCTCATCGCGAGGTCGAGCATCGCATCCAGATGATCCACGACGCCCAGACCCATAAGGTGCCGCAATCCGACGAAGGAATCGAACGCGTCGCCTGCCTAATGGGGATCAGCAGCGAAGATCTGTCCTCCGACCTGACCCGCCGCCTGACCCAGGTGCATGAACTGACCGAAGGGTTCTTCGCCCCCGGAGCTGCGGCCCCCGCGCCGACCCCCGAGGTCGCCTTTGACGAAGGCGTCATGGCGCGCTGGCCGACCTATCCGGCGCTGCGCTCGCAACGGGGCGCGCGTATATTCGAGCGACTGAAACCAGAACTGCTGTCGCGCCTCGCCAAGACCGCGAAACCGGATGAGGCGCTTCTGGCACTCGACGGGTTCCTGTCGGGCTTGCCTGCAGGCGTGCAACTGTTTTCGCTGTTCGAGGCCAACCCACATCTGATCGATTTATTGGTCGATATCGTGGGGACATCTCACGCGCTGGCCACGCACCTTTCGAGCAATGCCTCGGTTTTTGACGCGGTGATTGGCGGCAGCTTCTTTGACGACTGGCCGGGGCAGGCGGCCTTGCAGGCCGATCTGGAGCAGGCGCTTGCGCAAGAGTCGGATTACGAGACGCAGCTAGATTTCGCCCGACGCTGGTGCAAGGAATGGCATTTCCGCATTGGTGTTCACCACCTGCGCGGGCTGATCGACGGGGCGCAGGCCGGGCAGCACTATGCCGATCTGGCTAGTGCCGTGATTGCCGCGCTTTTGCCGCATGTGGCCGGGCAATTCGCCCGCAAACACGGGCCGGCGCCGGGACGCGGGGCGGCGGTGCTCGGAATGGGCTCGATCGGGGCCGGGCGGATCAATTCGCAATCCGATTTGGACATGATCGTGATCTATGACCCGCTGGATCAGGACATGTCCGACGGTCCGCGCCCGCTGGCGACACGTACCTACTACGCGCGGTTCACGCAGGCGCTAATCACGGCCTTGTCTGCGCCCATGTCGCAGGGGCGGCTCTATGAGGTCGACATGCGTCTACGCCCTTCGGGCAATCAGGGGCCGGTGGCAACCAGTTGGGCCAGTTTCACTAACTACCAGCAGAATGAAGCATGGGTCTGGGAACACTTGGCCCTGACCCGCGCCCGTGTTGTGGCCGGGGCCGCTGATCTGGCGCAGGATATCGAAGCCTTCCGCGCCGAATTCCTGACCCGTCCCCGCGATACTGCGAAGGTGCTGCGCGAGGTGGCCGAGATGCGCACGCGGCTCGCTGCCGCCAAGTCTCCGGCCGGTATCTGGGATGCCAAGAACGGCTCGGGTCGGATGATGGATATCGAACTGATGGCAGAGACGGGCGCGTTGTTGTCCGGTCTGCCTCAGCGGGATGTTCATACGGGGCTGGATGGCGCGGTCGCTGCCGGGCTGCTGGATGTCGCGCAGGCGCAAACGCTGAAGGATTGCTATGATCTATGCTGGTCGGTGCAATGCGCGGCCCGGCTGCTGTCGGGCAAGGTGATCGAGGCCGACAAGATCGGCGAAGGTGGCACCGCTTTCCTGTGCCGGGCCACCGGGTTTGAACAGGTCGACCAGCTTCAGGCCGCGCTGCAGGACAGTTACGACACCGCCGCCGGGATCATCGGCCGCGTTATTTCGGAGGATACTCATGGCGCGCAGTGACGACCCCAATGACCACAAGGGCCTGATCCGCGAGGCATATAATATGGAGGGCATCACCTTGCCCGAGTGCCGTAGCATCTTTCTGGACTGGGCACTCAGCCTGCCTGTGGATCGGGATCAGACGCAGGCGCTGACCGATCTGCACTCGATCTACGCGGCGCAGGCGGATCACCCGATGACGCAGGTGCTGGCCGAGGGGCTGCAGGCAGCACAAAAACCCAAACGCCGGGGCGGCTGGAAATCCCGCAACCGCTAGGGCTTTTCCCCGCGCGCCGGAGCCACTAAGAGAGGCGGCATGACCCAAACCGCCGACCGACCCCGTATCCGCCTGAAACCCAAAGCCAATGCGCGCGGCCTGCGCCACGGGTTCCCCTGGGTCTATGCCAATGATATCGTCACCGACCGCCGCACCCGCAAAATCCCGGCAGGGGCTTTGGCCGTGTTAGAGGATGAAAAACGCGCGCCCATCGCGTTGGTTGCAATAAACCCCGAGTCCAAGATCATGTGCCGCGTGTTGGACCGCGATCTGGATGCTGATTTAAACGCCACGTGGTTCGAAACCCGCCTGCGCCGCGCGCTAGACATGCGCGAGCGCCTGTTCGACGCGCCCTATTACCGTCTGATCCACGCTGAAGCCGATGGCTTTCCCGGTGTGATCATTGACCGCTTTGGTGACGCCTGCGTCATCCAACCCAACGCGGCGTGGGCCGAAGCGCATCTGGACACTCTGACCGACGCGCTGGTCGCCGTGACCGGCGTGACCACGGTGCTGAAAAACGCCTCGGGCCGGACACGCGGGCTTGAAGGGCTAGACGATGTGAACCTCACCCTGCGCGGCACGGCCCCCGATGCGCCACTGCCAGTGCCTATGAATGGCGCGACCTATATGGCCGACCTGACCGGCGGCCAGAAAACCGGGCTGTTCTATGATCAGCGCCCCAACCACGCCTTCGCGGCGCGTCTGGTTCAACCCGGCGCGCAGGTGCTGGATGTGTTCAGCCATGTGGGCGGGTTCGGTCTGGCGATGCTGGCAGGCGGAGCGGGGCAAGCGCTGTCCGTCGATGGTTCAGCCGCCGCACTGGACCTGGCCACTCAGGGCGCGCAGGCGTCTGGCTGTGCCGACCGGTTCCAAACCCGCCAAGGCGATGCCTTCGACGTTCTGACCCAATTGGGTGAAGAGGCCGCGCAATTCGATGTGGTGATCTGCGACCCGCCCGCCTTTGCGCCCTCGAAACAGGCGCTGGACGCGGGGCTGCGCGCCTATGAGCGCATCGCGCGTCTGGCCGCGCCGCTGGTCAAACCGGGCGGCTATCTGGGCCTGTGTTCGTGCTCGCATGCCGCTGATCTGGGTCGTTTCCGCGACGCCTCATCCCGCGGGATCGGTCGAGCAGAGCGGCAAGCGCAACTGATCCACACGGGCTTTGCCGGCTCCGACCACCCGCAACTGCCGCAACTGGCGGAAAGCGGCTACCTCAAAGCCGTGTTCTACCGGCTGTGAGGGCGGTTCTGGATACATGCGTCATCTACCCCACGGTGATGCGAGAGATGCTACTGGGCGTGGCAAAACTGGGTCATTTCGAACCCATCTGGTCGGCGCGCATCCTCGAAGAATGGGCCCGTGCCGCCCGCAAACTGGGCCCCACGGGCGAGGTACAGGCCCGCGCCGAAATCGCCCTGACACAATCGCACTGGCCCAAGGCGGAACGCGCGGCGCAACCGGGCGTGGAACAGCGCCTCTGGCTACCCGATGCCGCCGATGTCCACGTTCTGGCCACCGCCATAACCTCGTCGTCAGATGCGATCATCACCATGAATGCCAAGGACTTCCCCCGAAACATCCTGTCGGATGAGGGCCTGATCCGCCAAGACCCAGACACGCTGCTGCATGGCTTCTGGAAAGCCGACCCGCAAGGCCTCTCGGATACCGCCCACCGAGTCCTCACGCAAGCCAACCACCTCTCAGGTGACCAATGGACCCTGCGCGCGCTGATGAAAAAAGCTCGTCTCCCGCGTTTGGGCAAAGCCCTCACGACCTAATCCCGATCCGCCCTTCATCTGGCTAAAAATATCCCGGGGAGTGTGAGGGGCTGGCCCCTCACAGCCGAAACCTATCCACCCGCACCCCAACGCTGCTCCAACGCCTCCAGCGCCGCAATTCGTTCATCTGTCTTGGGATGGCTCATCAACCAGGCGGGCGTGACACCTGCGCGTTGCTCGGTCAGTTCCTCAAGCTTGTGAAACAGAGATTTCTGCGGCCCGATCCCAATTCCTGCCTTGGTCAACAACGCGGCGGCGTATTCATCCGCCTCATATTCATCGCCACGTGACAAGCGCGAGGCCAGCAGATGCGCGAGCATATTAGCGAGCCATGCGCCAACAAACGGAATGAACCGGTTCAACACCATCATCAACGCCGTCCGCAGTGCATTCTGACCGGAAAAATCAATCATCCGCCGCCGCGCATGACCCAAGGCCACATGGCCCAGCTCATGCGCGATCACGCTGGCCATCTCCTCGGCCGAGACGTCTCCATTGCGGAACTTGCGATAGAACCCGCGTGTGATGAAAATCCGTCCATCCGGTGCGGCCAGCCCATTCACAGGGTCGATCTCATAGATATAAACCGGCACACGTTCGATCTCGAGCGCGGCGGCCAATCGGTCAGTCATGCGTTTTAGAGCGGGATCCGCCAACTCTGTAGATTTCGCATCCAACTCGCGATGGGTGCGCCAGACGGAAATCCGGTACATGACAACGGCATAAGCAATCGCCAGCAAGATCGGAGTTAATCGCAGCATACCTCAGATATGGGGGGCGATCGGGCCGAGGGCAACAAAAAATCGGGGCTGAAACGATCACGATGCCCTAGCTCGCGTGACATCAATCTAGGGTGAGGTCGCCTGAAACGACTGAGCCTTTGCTTGCCGCGCGAGGAGTTGCGCCATACCCTTGTTATCATGTGGTCTTTTGCAGAAATCCGCCCATCTTACAGCCGCGCCGAGCGTATCAGCGACGGGTTTGTGCATATTCTGGGCGTCAGCGCCGCCAGCATCGCGGTTCCTACGCTCATTTTCTTGACGGTTCAGTACCGCACCGAGCCCGCCGCGATACTGGGCGTTTCAGTTTATGGGGTCACGCTTATTCTGATGCTGTCGCTTTCGGCAGCTTACAACATGGTGCAATCGGACAGGTGGGGGCATGTATTGCAGCGGTTGGACCATTCCGGAATCTATGTGAAAATTGCTGGAACCTATACGCCATTCATATTGATTTCGGGCGTACAGTCGCCGGGTTTGTTGATTGGTTTGTGGTCTTCGGCAACGCTTGGGTCGGCCCTGAAGATGATTGACCCGCATCGCTTTCGATGGTTTGGGTTGGGGCTCTACGTTTTAATGGGGTGGGCCGTCGTCTGGGCGGGGCAATCTCTGCTAGCGGACCTGTCCCATCCCGTTATCTGGCTGATGGTCGCAGGCGGCATTGTCTACACGACCGGGATTGCCTTTTACCTGTTGGACTGGCTGCCTTTTCACAACACGATCTGGCATGTTTTTGTTCTGACAGGCAGCGTTCTGTTTTTTGCCGCCGTTTCCGCGCATACGGCATGGGCCCCGGCGTTACCGAGCGAACCTTTATCGCGTTAGCTCGCGCATGCCCTGTTCCAGCCCAGCCAAGGTCATCGGCACCATGCGGTCCTCGAAAATCTCGCGGATCATGTTAACGGAATGAGTGTATTCCCAGTATTTCTCGGGCACTGGGTTGATCCACAGGTTTGAATTCCACTGGTCTCGTGCGCGTTGCAGCCAGACCTGACCTGCCTCTTGGTTCCAGTGCTCATTCGCCCCGCCGGGGTAGGCGATTTCATAGGGGCTCATGGAGGCATCGCCTACGAAAATACATTTGTAATCGGGGCCGTAGGTGCGCAGCACCTCATGGGTGGGGGTCTGCTGATCCCAGCGGCGGGCGTTGTCGCGCCAGACGCCTTCGTACAAGCAGTTGTGGAAGTAGTAATATTCCAGATGCTTGAACTCGGTCCGCGCGGCCGAGAACAGCTCTTCGACCACCTTGATATGCGGGTCCATTGAGCCGCCCACGTCCAGAAACAGCAGCACTTTGACCGCGTTGTGACGTTCGGGCCGGGTTTTGACGTCCAGATAACCGTGTTCGGCGGTGGCGCGGATGGTGCCGTCAAGGTCCAGCTCATCCGCCGCGCCCTCGCGTGCCCAACGGCGCAGGCGTTTCAGGGCGACTTTGATGTTGCGGGTACCCAGTTCGACCGTGTCGTCCAGATTCTTGAATTCGCGCTTGTCCCAGACCTTGACCGCGCGCTGATGGCGGCTTTCCTTCTGGCCGATGCGCACGCCCTCGGGGTTATAGCCATACGCCCCGAACGGAGAGGTCCCGGCAGTGCCGATCCATTTGTTGCCGCCCTGATGGCGGCTTTCCTGATCCTTGAGACGCTCTTGCAGCGTCTCCATCAGTTTTTCGAACCCGCCCATGGCCTCGATCTCGGCCTTTTCGTCCTCGGACAGGTGCTTTTCGGCCATCTTGGCCAGCCACTCGGCGGGGATGTCCACGGCCTCGATCACCTGATCAAAGCTGATCTCTTCCAAGCCCTTGAAACTTGCAGCAAAGGCCTGATCGAACTTGTCGATATTGCGCTCGTCCTTCACCATCGAAACGCGGGCGAGGTAGTAGAATGCCTCGACATCATAGGTGGCTAGGCCCTTTTTCATGCCTTCCAGAAAGGTCAGATATTCGCGTAGTGAGACGGGAATACGGGCTTTGCGGAGGTTTTCGAAGAAGGGCAGGAACATGGCTACGCGATCAGTCGGACGAGAATGAGGGACAGGACGAGACCCACCAACGAAAAGGCGATGCCGTAGCCCGCAGCGTATTGCGCCATATCCGCGCCGCTGCCATTACGTCTGCGTGCCGTCAGTGCCCCGAGGATTGCCCCCAGTATCGCCATTCCCAGAACTACGACCATGCGTTAACCGCCTCTGTTATTGGACGGCGCTTCTGCAACCTCTTGCATCAACGACCGGACCACCGTTTCCGAGCCAAAGCCGTAGCGTGCCCATCCCAGACTGTCCAGCCTGACGGAACGTGCCTCGACCGGGCGTCCGGCCTGATTCAGCGCCTCGGATTTCAGCAGCAGCAGCGTCGCAAGTTGCGAGGCATTCTCGGCGCGGGTCATCACGTCGATGGCTTTGTCCAATTCGGGCAGGAAGTCGGGACCGCTGCCTTGCGCCAGCGCATAGGCGCCAAGCTGCGTGGTAATGTAGGCCTGATGCACCTCAGTACTCGGTGACGTGCGCAGAAATTGCAGCGCGATATCATATTCGCGCAAAGCGGCTTGCGGGTTGTCAAATTGCCCCATGCGCCCCATCAGGTAGTGCGGATAGGCGCGGCGGTGGTCGGTCCAGCCCTGTTCCTGTCCGATCTGCGCGGCGCGCTGGGCAGAGCGTAGCCGGGCCTGCACGTTGCGGTTGGGGTTCAGCGATTTTTGCACCGCCCTGATCCATTCACGCGGGGTTTCTGAAGGGGGACCTACGGGCTGGACTTCGCCGTTTGGGTTCAGACGGCGTAGAATGCCGGGGATAACGGCTTCGACTTGTTCACGGCTCATGCCGCTGCGCAAGTCAGGCGAGTAGGTGGCGCGCAGCATCAGCATATCGAACCCGGTCAGAACGGTATGTATGTTGTCATCGTTAAAGACTGAATCCGGCAGGTGATACAGGTCGTTCAGCGGCCCCAGAGCCTGTGCAATCTCTTCGTGCAGGCAATCGCGCTTTTCCTGCGGGCTGGCATCGTAGGGGATGAAAATCCCCAGTCGCTGCCGGTCTTGCAGCCGGACCCAACTGCTTTTCTTCTTGCGCCGATCCCGGCTGTATTCCTCGAAACTGGAGGCGTTCGGGACGACGAAACAGGCGGCTTGCGGCAGGATATCCTGAATTTGGTCCTGAGTGACGGCCTCGATGGTGATATTTGCCTGACCTTCGGGGATTTGCTTGATGTCGATCCGGGCTTCGCGGCGCAGACGGTTGAGCAACCGGGTCAAGTCCTGCTGCATCGACGGAGTAACCTGGCCGGTCAGGCGCACCGTTACGGGCCCCTCGAAGCGAGTAAAGACCGGTAGGGGCGTGCCGCTTTCCAGCGCAAAGTGAAGTGATACGAAATCGCGCGCCATATCGGCATTTGCCCGACCGGGCGGGGTAGGGCGCGGGGTTACAAAGGCCTTTGGGGGCGGCAGCCCTTCAACTGTGGGCTTCACCCGGCTGGGTGGTTCTGGGACGGAAACAGCCGTACATCCAGCCAATGCCAAACCGAACACAAGAGCAGCCCAGCGGATCATGCGCGTTGATACCGAATGAAAGGTGTCTGTTTGCCGATCCGATCATACAATTTGCGAGCGGTATGGTTGAATTCTTGCGTCAGCCAATAGACCGATGGCGCGCCTTGTCGGTCAGCCTCTTCATACACGGCTTGAATTAGCGCGCGTCCAACGCCGGTTCCGCGCGCCTCGGGACGGGCGAACAGATCCTGAAGGTAGCAGACACTTTCCTCTTTCCACGCATGGCGGTGAAACAGGTAGTGCGTCAGGCCGACCAAACCATCGGAGCTTTCGGCAACAAAGCACGAGAAATCATGCGGATCATCCCCTAAAAGCCGCGCGAATGTGCTGTCATAGGTGCTGTCGGGTACGGATGTTTCGTAGAACGCCAGATAATCGCGCCACATCTCAGCCCATTCGGCCCGGTCATCGGGCCGCAAGGCACGGATCGTAAGGGTGTCAGACACTCAGATTGCCCCATCTGCTCGGATGCCCGACAGTCGGGCGATCATGTGCCAATGCTGACAGCCCGCTTGCCGTAAGGCAAGGCTGATCACTGGATGTTCAGCGTTTGCTACGCGCCATAAAGGCCAGACGTTCGAACAGATGAACATCCTGCTCATTTTTCAGCAGCGCGCCATGTAACTTGGGCAGCGCATTCGCCCCGTCGCGTTTCAGATCCTCGGCGGTCAGATCCTCGGCCAGCAGCAGCTTGAGCCAGTCCAGCACTTCCGAGGTCGAGGGCTTTTTCTTCAGCCCCTGCGTCTCACGGATTTCATAGAACTGTGTCAGCGCGGTGGTCAGCAGGGCATCCTTGATCCCAGGGTGATGGACCTCGACGATGCGGCGCATCGTGGTCTCATCTGGGAAGCGGATATAGTGAAAGAAACACCGGCGCAGGAAGGCGTCGGGCAGTTCCTTTTCGTTATTCGAGGTGATGATCACAATAGGCCGGTTCTTGGCTTTGATTGTCTCACCAGTCTCGTAGACATGGAACTCCATCTTATCGAGTTCCTGCAGCAGGTCGTTGGGAAATTCGATATCGGCCTTGTCGATCTCATCAATCAGCAGCACGACCTTTTCGTCGGCGTCGAACGCCTGCCACAGCTTGCCCTTGCGGATATAGTTCGACACGTCATGCACGCGTTCATCGCCCAGCTGGCTGTCGCGCAGACGGCTGACGGCGTCATATTCATACAGGCCCTGTTGGGCGCGGGTGGTGGACTTTACGTTCCACTCGATCATCTTCAGACCCAGCGCACCAGCTACCTGCTTGGCCAGTTCGGTCTTACCGGTGCCCGGCTCGCCCTTGACCAGCAAAGGCCGTTCCAAAGTGACCGCGGCGTTGACGGCGATGGTCAGATCATCGGTGGCAACATATTCGGCTGTGCCTTGAAAGCGTGCGGTCATTGGGGCCTCATGATAGGTCGCGCAGGTTGTGCCTTTGGGGTTACAGAGGGGCGAAGATTTTTACAACCCACGTCGCTGCGTCGCCCGATGCGGAATTGACCAGCAACTCCAAGGGCTTTGCTTGATTCGTGCGCTAACACACCCTGAGGCAATATAAAGTTTGCCCAGAAATCGCCCGCACTTTTTCACAGAAAAACAAGGTTTTGTCATTAGTTGTCTCATATTTAGACGCTTTAGGATTACACAACACAGGCGCGTCGTTTGCATAGTGACAATCCCCGCGCCGTCAGATAAACGCTCCGCAGAAGGGAATGCCTCATGTCTGGTGAAGAGAGAGCACTCGGCGTTGCAGGCCACACCGAGGGAGCAAAAATGAAGCAGGAAGTATTTCTGCCCGAAGATTATCGTCCAGCCGAAGACGAACCATTTATGAACGACAAGCAGCTTGAGTATTTTCGTCGTAAGCTGCTGGACTGGAAGACTGAACTTTTGGCAGGCAGCCGCGACACGATCGAAGGTCTGCAAGACAACACTCGTAACATTCCGGACGTCGCAGACCGCGCGAGCGAGGAAACCGATCGCGCGCTGGAACTGCGCACCCGCGACCGTCAGCGCAAGCTGGTGGCCAAGATCGACTCGGCTCTGCGCCGGATTGATGAGGGCGAGTACGGCTATTGCGAAATGACGGGTGATCCGATCTCGCTGCGGCGTCTGGATGCGCGCCCGATCGCGACCATGACGCTTGAGGCGCAAGAGCGTCACGAACGCCGCGAGAAGGTCCACCGCGACGATTGATCGCTGCGAAATTCGGAAATCTTTGACGCCGGGGCCTGTCGCCTCGGCGTTTTTGCGTTAAGCCTTGCGCATGAATAACGACGGTTTGAGTTTTGCCGTAATCGGCGGCGGTATTGGTGGTTTGGCGGCTGCTCTGGCCCTGCGCTTGAAGGGCGCGCAGGTGACGGTGCTGGAACAAGCACCAGCCCTGACCGAAGTGGGCGCGGGCCTTCAGATCAGCGCTAATGGCATGGCTGTGCTGCGTGCGCTGGGTGTTGAGCACACAGAGCCGCGTGTAGGACAACGCTCAAACGGAACGATTCTTCGCGACTACCGCCGAGGCCGCGTCATCAGCCGTATTCCGCCCCCGACGGCCGGCCCGACCTACTACTACCATCGCGCCGATCTATTGGATCTGTTGGCGAAGGCCGCGCGAAACGCGGGGGTCGATATTCGGTTGGGTGCTCAAGTGTCGCAGGTGATCAAACATCCTGGCGAAGTCGAAGTGGTTTTACAAAGCGGTGAGCGATTGCGCACCGAATGCGCCATCGCTGCAGACGGAGGACGCAGCATTCTGCGTCCGATCCTGAACGGAGAGGAACAGCCGCAATTCACCCGCCAAATCGCCTGGCGTGCAACGATACCATGGGCTCAACGCGACCGAGCGCCATGTGCGTCACTGACAATGGGCCCGGGTCGCCATGTGGTCTTGTACCCTCTACGTGACCAGCAAATGATGAATGTGGTAGCAATCGAGGAACGCTCGGACTGGACAGATGAAAGTTGGCGCAGGGAAGGTGATCCTGACGATCTTAGGGCGCGCTTTCAGGATTTCGGCGGCCCAGTGCGGGAGGTGCTGACCGAGGTTGCGCAAACCCACCTTTGGGCCCTTTACCTGCGGCCGGTGGCGCAAAGTTGGCAGAACGGTCGGCTTGCTTTGCTGGGGGACGCTGCCCACCCCACACTACCTTTCATGGCGCAGGGGGCATGTCTTGCGTTGGAGGACGCCTGGATCTTGGCGCGTGCATTTTCTGAGCAATCAGGAGTGACCCAGGCGCTTTCGGTCTACGAGACTACCCGCCGCCCCAGAGCCCGCAACGTCGTGGCCACCGCTGGTGCCAATGCCCGCAATTTCCACTTGCGCGGACTGATGCGTCTGGGCGCGCAACTGGCCTTGTCCGTTATCGGTGGGAAATTGGCACGCAAATACGACTGGATCTACAACTACGACCCGACCGAATAAGGAATTAAAGATCGAGTTCCACCCAAACCGGAACGTGATCTGAAGGCTTTTCGTGCCCGCGTATCTCGGAATCAATCCGGCAATCGCGCATCAGATCTGCCGCCTGCGGGGTCAACAGGAAATGGTCGATGCGGATGCCGTCATTCCTGTTCCATGCCCCGGCCTGATAATCCCAAAAGGAATAGTGCCCAGGCCCCTGTGTGCGCGCCCGGAACGCCTCGGTAAAGCCGAGGTTCAGGATTTTACGAAATGCCGCCCGGCTTTCAGGCCGAAACAGAGCATCCTCCCGCCATGCCTCGGGACGTGCGGCGTCTTCGGCCTGAGGAATGATGTTGTAATCCCCGGCCACCAGTGCCGGCTCTTCACCAGCAATCAGCTCCTGCGCGCGCTGAAAAAGGCGCTCCATCCAGGCAAGCTTATAGTCATATTTCGGTCCCGGAGCCGGATTGCCGTTAGGCAGATACAAACCGCAAATCCGCAACGAGTGCTTTCCGACGACCGTCGCCTCAATCCACCGCGCTTGTTCGTCGTCATCGTCGCCCGGTAGCCCTCGTGATACATCCTCAAGCGGGAATTTTGAAAGGATCGCTACGCCGTTAAAGCTTTTCTGCCCGTGGGTTTCGACATTGTAGCCCCGGTCTTCGAAAAGTTCCTTGGGAAAGTTCTCATCCACCGACTTGATCTCTTGCAGCAACACGATGTCGGGCTGCGCGTCATCCAGCCAACGGGGCAGAGCCTCAATCCGTGCTTTGATACCGTTGATGTTGAATGTGGCGATTTTCATGCGCAATCCTCCAGAGCCATTGGCAACCTATCGCGCAGAATGAACGCAGCGGCAAGATGGCGGAGGCCTGGGGAGCGAGGCTCTGCCTCGCGCTCCGGGATATTTTTAGCCAGATGAAGAAACGGATCGTTAACCAATCCGTGCGATCTCTAATATGCGGTACAGGCGGGGACGCCGATGACCGCGCCAGGTGAAGCTCTCCGGCATTGAGGTCGGAGAGCGGATCCCTTCTTCGTCTGGCTATAAATATCCTGGGGGTGTGGGGGCAACGCCCCCGCCTTTGCTTACATGGAAAATGATGTGCCGCAGCCGCACGATGAGGTCGCGTTCGGGTTTTCGATCACAAACCGTGCACCGATCAGTTCCTGTGTAAAGTCTATGACCGCGTTTTCCAAAAACGGCAACGAGACCGAGTCCACGATGACTTTCTGTCCTTTACCCTCAAGGATCAGATCATCCTCTTTCGGTTCGTCCAGGGCGATCTCGTATTGGAACCCGGAACAGCCGCCGCCTTCTACCGCGACGCGCAGGGCTTGTCCCTGATCCGCAGCGCCGATTTCAGCCAGACGGTCGAAGGCGCGTTCGGTGACTGTTGGGGGCAGATTCATGCCACGCTCCAAAGGTTTATTTCTGTACCACACTACCATATAGAAAACCCAAGGACAGGCGACAAGGACAAGACCTTTGGAAAGAGCGGGTTTTGCCTCGGACCCCAGTCGCGCGCGAGGGCGGTTGGTGCCAGAGGAAGAGAGCAGTTTTCGGTCATGCTTTCAGCGCGATCGTGACAGGATCATTCATGCCAGCGCGTTTCGGCGGCTCAAGCACAAGACGCAGGTTTTTGTGGAGCATGAAGGGGATAGCTATCGCACCCGCCTGACGCATTCCATTGAGGTGGCGCAGGTGGCGCGGACTATTTCCGGTGCTTTGGGCCTTAACCCGGAACTGACCGAGGCCGTCGCTTTGGCTCATGATTTGGGTCATACACCATTTGGTCATACGGGTGAGGATGCGTTGCATGCCATCATGCAGCCCTATGGTGGCTTCGATCACAATGCACAAGCCATTCGTATCGTGACCAAGCTGGAGCGGCACTATGCCGAGTTCGATGGCTGCAACCTGACATGGGAGACGTTGGAAGGGATTGCCAAGCACAACGGCCCAGTTGAGGGCGTGTTGCCTTGGGCGTTGGCAGAGTGCAACGGCGTTTTTGATCTGGAACTGCACACCCATGCCAGCGCCGAGGCGCAAGTGGCCGCATTGTCAGATGATATCGCTTATAACAACCATGATTTGCTGGACGGGCTGCGGGCGGATTTGTTCAGTGATGACGAAATTCAAACCCTGCCGATTGTGGGTACGTGCTATGCCGAGGTCGATCGTGCGTACCCAGCACTGGACCCGTATCGGCGCAGGCATGAGGCTTTGAGGCGCGTCTTTGGGGTCATGGTCTCGGATGTGATCGACACGTCCGCTGGGTTAATTGCCGAATCTGGTGCGCAATCGGTGGAAGATATCCGCCATTTGGGTCGCCCGGTGATCCAGTTCTCGGGGCAATTGTGGGCGCAGTTGCAGGACATCCGCGCCTTTCTGTTCACCCGGATGTATCGCGCGCCCTCGGTGATGGAAGTGCGGGCCGAAGTTAGCAAGATCGTCGAAGAGTTGTTCCCGATTTATCTCGGGGACCCCCGTCAAATGCCGGCCCGCTGGCACGCTGAGATTGAGGCGGCTGACAATGAAACCGCACTTGCCCGGATCGTGTCAGACTATATCGCCGGGATGACGGACCGGTTTGCGATACAGGATCATGTACGGTTGACAGGACGACCCCCGCCGACGGGTCACTCGATCCCGATATAGGCCAGCGCCCAGACCTGTTGGCTGGCTTGCGAGTCGGCTGCGTCGGCATCGTCGGTTGGCGGGAACACGATCATGGTGGGGCCATATCCTCCGACGCCCATCGGTTCACCGTCGGCATGGGTGGCTAAAATGGGTTTGTACGTCGAAATGCTGTCCCATGGGATTTCCGCCTGATACCCGTCCATTGCCATGGGACGTGCGGTTTTTCCTTCGGCTCCCGCAAGGATCATAACGTCCGACAGCAGCGGGCCACTGAAAGTGTAGTTGCGCTGATGATCGGGCGGGCCATAGGGAATAGTGATTTGAATCTGGGGTAGGCTGTCCAGCAGGGCCGCGTCAAACCCTGCTGCACCCTCATGGGTCACTTCGAGAAACCCAAGCAGCCCGCCATCATTCTCGCCCCGCGCCGGCAGGTTGGTTTCGCTGACAGCGCCACCCAATGTCACCAGCACATGTCCTTGCGGTGCGGGCATCTCGGCCAGAACGGGCAGGGCGGTGGACAGAAGCAGACTGAGGGATAGGGCGAGGCGCATCAATGGTCTCCGAATTTCGCGTTTCGGTCTGACTGTAGCGGGGATCGCGCCCAAACCAAGGTCAAACTTTAGGCATCCATTGACCTTACCGCGCTGCGTGATAAACCGCCGGGCAAGCAAAAGGACATCCGAAATGAACCTGTTTTCCGAGATACGCGCCCTTGTACTGGACGCGCTGGCGCAGATGCAGTCCGAAGGCGCGCTGCCCGAAGGGCTGAGCTTTGACAACGTGGCCGTTGAACCCCCGCGCGACGCGGCACATGGCGATATGGCGACCAACGCGGCGATGGTGCTGGCGAAACCTGCTGAGATGAAGCCGCGCGACATTGCCGATGTGCTGGCTGGTAAGCTGGCCGCTGATGAACGGATCACCAGCGCCGAGGTGGCAGGGCCGGGGTTTTTGAACCTGCGGCTGGCGCCGTCGGTCTGGCAGGGTGTGCTGACCGCCGTGCTGGAGCAGGGCACCGATTATGGTCGCTCGACCATGGGACACGGGCAGAAGGTGAACGTCGAGTATGTCTCGGCCAATCCCACCGGTCCGCTGCATGTAGGCCATACGCGGGGCGCGGTCTTCGGTGACGCCTTGGCAAGCCTGTTGGCTTATTCTGGCCATGAAGTTACGCGTGAGTATTACATCAACGATGGCGGCGCGCAGGTGGATGTACTAGCGCGTTCGGCCTATGAGCGGTATCGCGAGGCCAATGGCCTCAGCCCCGAGATTGCCGAGGGCCTCTATCCCGGTGACTATCTGATCCCGATCGGTGAGGCGCTGAAAGAGAAATACGGCGACAGCCTGATCGACAAGCCCGAAAGCGAATGGCTGGAAGACCTGCGCAACTTTGCCACCGATGCGATGATGGACCTGATCCGCGCTGATCTGAAGGCGCTGGGCGTCGAGATGGACGTGTTCTTTTCTGAGAAGTCCCTCTACGGCACAGGCCGGATCGAGGCTGCTCTGCAGTCGTTGACCGAAAAGGGCCTGATCTATGAAGGTGTGCTGGAGCCGCCCAAGGGTAAAAAGCCCGAAGATTGGGAGCCGCGCGAGCAGACTCTGTTCAAATCGACCGAACATGGCGATGACGTGGACCGCCCAGTCAAGAAATCGGACGGCGCGTGGACCTATTTCGCGCCCGATATCGCCTATCACTATGACAAGGTGAGCCGTGGCTTTGACGCTCTGATCGACGTGTTTGGTGCCGACCACGGCGGCTATGTCAAACGGATGAAGGCGGCTGTGTCGGCGCTGTCCGATGGCAAGGTGCCGCTGGATATCAAGCTGACCCAGTTGGTGAAGCTTTGGAAGAATGGCGAGCCGTTCAAGATGTCTAAACGGGCAGGGAACTTTGTCACTCTGCGCGATGTGGTGGATCAGGTGGGGCCGGATGTTACGCGTTTCGTCATGCTGACCCGCAAGAACGACGCGCCGCTGGATTTTGATTTCGACAAGGTGCTGGAGCAAAGCCGCGAGAACCCTGTGTTCTACGTGCAATACGCCCATGCCCGCGTCATGAGCGTTCTGCGCCGCGCGGCTGAGGCCGGGATCGCCGCAGATGATGCGACCCTCAAAGGGGCCGATCTGAGTAAGAACGATCACGCATCCGAGTTGACGGTTGCTAAAAAGCTGGCCGAATGGCCGCGTCTGGTGGAAATCGCTGCCCGCACGAACGAGCCGCACCGCGTTGCGTTCTACCTTTATGAACTGGCCGGAGACTTCCACGCGCTGTGGAACAAGGGCAACGACGAAACCCAACTGCGGTTCATTCAGGATGGCGATGTTGCCACAAGCCAGTCAAAAATCGCTTTGGCCCGTGCCGTTTCTGTTGTGATTTCAGCGGGCTTGGGTATTCTTGGCGTTACCCCGGCGCAGGAGATGCGGTAACAAAAACCGCCCGAACTGCCGGTACGAGGTAGGCAAGAAATGACCCGCGCGCCTTATTTTCCGGCGCGAAACGGGCGGTGAGGCGGACATGGCAAATAACGTTTACTCGGGGCAGATGCGTCCCGAGCAGATGCATTACACGAATCAACCCTCGGTTCAGGGCGGTTACGATTATTCCGACGACTTGCACGGGTATGAAGAGACGCCGCAGGCAGCGGGCTTGGGTCGGATCGTGAATTTTCTGGGCGCGGCCGCGTCCTTGGCTTTGGTCGCCGGTATCGCCGTTTGGGGCTATAAGTTGGTCATGCGCGATGTCAGCGGTGTTCCGGTTGTCCGCGCGATCGAAGGGCCGATGCGTATCCAGCCGGAAAATCCAGGTGGGACACCTGCAGATCATCAGGGCTTGGCGGTGAACGCAGTGGCAGCCGTCGGCACCGCTGCGCCGCCTGCAGATCGATTGATTTTGGCGCCGCGCCCCGTTTCGCTAACGGATGAAGACACGCCGGTTGAACCGCTGAAGCCCACACCGGCCGTGCACTTGGTGGAAGAAGAAATCTCTGATCAAGAGGCGGCGCAACTGCGCCAAGGTGCCGTGGATGCGGTGGTTGCTGAACTGGCGGACAAGCCAATTGAACAGCCACAGGACGGTGTGCAACTGGCGTCGCTTGCGCTTGACGACGAACCGGCGATTGACCCTGCGGACTACGCAGCGCAACTGCCGGACCCCGCAATTGCAGCGCTGCCCGGTGTGCGCCGGTCGCTGCGGCCCATCACACGCCCGGCACGCAGGATCAGCAACCCGATCACACCTAGCAGCAGCACCGAAGATGCCATCAATGCGGCTGTCAAAGCCGCTGTTGGCTTGGATGTCGACGCTAATACCCTTTCAAAGGGCACCCGTATGGCCCAGCTCGGGGCCTATGAAAGCACCCAGGTTGCGCAATCAGAATGGGATCGCCTGAACGGTCGATTCGGTGAGTATATGGTTGGAAAACAACGGGTTATTCAAAAAACCTCAAGCGGTGGACGCACATTCTATCGGCTGCGGGTTTTGGGTTTTGATGATCTGAGCGACTCGCGTCAGTTCTGTGCTGCGCTTCAGGCGCAGGGGGCTGACTGTATCCCGGTCGCAGCCCGGTGACATTCGGCGCTGCGATCTCTGACGCGGAAGGGCTGCGGCTTACATCCGACGAGAAAAAACTGTTCCGCGAGATGAACCCGTTCGGGTTCATCCTCTTTGCCCGAAATATCGACACCGCCGATCAAGTGCGCGCCCTGTGTGACGACTTTCGCGAGGCGGTGGGCCGCAACTGCCCGATAACGATTGATCAGGAAGGTGGACGCGTTCAGCGCCTGCGCGCGCCTTTGGCACGCGAATGGGCCCCGCCGCTGGATCATGCGGCTCGTGCTGGGGAACAGGCCGAACGGGCGATGTATCTGCGCTATCGCTTGATCGCGCTGGAATTGTTCGAGCTTGGGATCGACAGCAACTGTGCCCCGATGGTTGATCTGGCGCGTGACGACACCCATGCGTTCCTCAAGAACCGCTGCTATGGCTCTGATCCTAAACAGGTTGCGAAACTTGGCCGCGCGGTTGCCAAAGGGCATCTGGACGGCGGCGTTCTTCCGGTCATCAAACACATGCCCGGGCATGGCTTGTCCACGCTGGACAGCCACCATGACCTGCCGCATGTGGATCTGACTCAAGAAGCACTGGAAGGGGCCGATTTCGCACCGTTTCGCGCGCTGAACGACCTGCCGATGGGGATGACCGCACATCTAGTCTATGACCGGATCGACCCGCAACCGGCGACGATTTCACCTACGATGATCGGCCTGATCCGTGACAAGATCGGATTTGACGGGCTGATTATGACCGACGATATCTCGATGAAAGCCCTGTCCGGCGCGCCCGAAGAAATCGCCGGGCAAGCGCTGGCTGCGGGCTGCGACGTGGTTCTGCATTGCAACGGTACTTTTGAAGTCCGCGCCAAGGTGCTGGACGCCGTCGGAGAGATGACCCCACTAGCGCAAAAACGCGCCGAAAAAGCGCTGTCGATGCGGCAAAAGCCTGTGGAACTTGACATCGAAGCCGCCGAGGCGGAACTATCTGCCCTAATGGGCGGGCAGGTATATGAACGATAACCTTTTTAGCGAAGATCCGGTCTCGGTCGCGGATCGGCTTGTCGCCGAGGCGCTGATTGTTGACGTCGACGGGTTCGAAGGCCCATTGGACGTGCTGCTGACCCTGTCGCGGACGCAGAAAGTTGACCTGCGCAGAATCTCGGTTTTGGCGCTGGCGCAGCAATATCTGACCTTCGTTGAAAAAGCCCGTGCGCTGCGGATCGAACTGGCGGCGGATTATCTGGTCATGGCCGCTTGGCTGGCCTTTCTGAAATCCCGCCTGCTGCTGCCGCCCGATCCCGATGACGAAGGACCGTCTGGTGAGGAATTGGCCGCGCATCTGGCGTTCCAACTTGAACGCCTTCAGGCCATGCGCGACGCGGCTGCACGTCTGATGGCGCGGGATCAGTTGGGGCGTGATTTCTTCAAACGGGGGCAGGGTGAGGATGTCACTCGCATCCGCACCGTGACCTATTCAGCCACGTTGTTGGATCTGATGCAGGGTTATGCGCGCATCCGCACCCGCGATGAATTCCGACCCTTTGTCATGGACCGCGATGCTGTCTTTACCATGGAACAGGCGTTGGAACGGATGCGCCCCTTGATCGGGTTTGCGGGCGCCTGGACAGATATGGAGACCTATCTGCCCGACGGTTGGGATGCCGATCCGGTGCGGCGGCGCTCGGCCACGGCGGCGACGTTTGCGGCCTCGTTGGAGCTGGTGAAAGAAGGACATATGGAGATCAAGCAAAGCGAAACCTTTGCACCGATCCATCTGCGCAAGAGGACCGAAACACGTGACTGAAACCTCTGAGGAAACCGGCACCCTGTTCGAAGCGCCCCCCTTGGCCGAACAGGAACGTATGGTCGAAGCCGTGCTGTTCGCGAGTGCTGAACCCGTTTCGATCAGCGATCTTGAAGCCCGGATGCCCCACGGCAGCGACGCGGCACAAGCGGTTGATCTGCTGCGCAAGCGCTATGAAGGGCGCGGCGTGCGCGTTGTGCGCGTGGGAGAGGCCTGGGCCATCCGCACAGCCCCTGATCTGGGCTTTTTGATGCAAAAGGAAACGGTTGAGACACGAAAACTCAGCCGTGCCGCCATCGAAACGCTGGCCATCGTGGCCTATCACCAGCCCTGCACGCGGGCCGAGATCGAGGAAATCCGTGGCGTGTCCGTCTCGCGCGGGACCATTGACCAGTTGCTGGAAATGGAGTGGATCAGGCTGGGGCGTCGTCGCATGACACCGGGCCGTCCGGTGACATTTGTGGTTACGCCGCAGTTTCTGGATCATTTCGGGCTGGAAAACGCCCGCGACCTTCCAGGGCTTCAGGAATTGCGCGCCGCAGGGTTGCTGGAAAACAGGCCACCTCCGGGTACGATTCCCTTGGGAGAGGGCAGCGACGAAGAAGAAGATGAAGATCAGGTGGAACTGTTCGAGGAAGAGTGATCAAACGGCCCTTTTGTTGCCAGACAGATCACCTATTTTGAGGTTCAGGAAACGGAGTTGAGCAATGAATGCCAATCGAATGATCGATATGATCGTGCGTCAGGTGATGCGCCGTCTGGTCAATAAAGGCGTGGACAAGGGCTTTGATATGGCCAGCCGTATGGGCGGCAAATCGGATCAGGGCGGTGATTCAGGCCAACAGAAACAAAGCAGCGGTCCACGCCCTTCTCAAAACATGAGGCAAGCGCAGAAGATGACCCGCCAGATGCGCCGCTTTATGAAGTTCTAGCCAACCGGCTTGAAGTGCTTGGACAGCTTCAACCCCTGTCCCTGATAGTTCGAGGCAATGCCCGCGCCATAGAGTTGCGTGGGCATCTCGGCCATTTTCTCATAGACCAAACGCCCGACGACCTGTCCATGTTCCAGCACAAAAGGGGCCTCGTGGCAGCGCACTTCCAGCACTCCGCGTGAACCCGCGCCTCCAGCGGCCGCGTGGCCGAAACCGGGATCGAAGAAGCCGGCGTAGTGCACCCGGAATTCACCAACCATAGCCAGATAAGGGGCCATTTCAGCGGCATACAAGGGCGGGATATGCACCGCCTCGCGGCTGACCAGAATATAGAACGCGCCGGGATCGAGGATGATGCGACCATCCGTGGTGCGTACCTCTTCCCAGTATTCCTGCGGGTCGTATTCGCCGATCCGGTCCAGATCGATCACACCCGTGTGTGGCTTGGCACGATAGCCCACCAGATCGGTATCGGGCAGTTGCAGATCAACCGAAAAGCCCAGCCCGTCCTGAATCACGGCCGGTCCATCCACCAATGGCGACTCGGCGTGCAGCGCGTTTAGTTCCGCATCGCTTAGCACCGCTTGGCCCTGACGGAACCGGATTTGGTTCAGACGCATTCCGGGCCGCACCAGGACCGAGAATGATCGCGGGCAAATTTCGGCATATAGAGGCCCGGTATAACCCGCAGGCACCCGGTCGAACTCGGTGCCGCCATCGGTGATGGTGCGGGTCAGCAAGTCCAGCCGCCCGGTCGAGCTTTTGGCATTGGCCACGGCGGTCACGCTGTCGGGCAGGGCGAGTGATTCCATCAGTGGCACCAGATAGACGCAACCCTTTTCCAGAACCGCACCGTCGCTAATGTCGATGCGGTGCATCTCGAACTCGGCCAGACGGTCGGCGACCGAGCGCCCTTCGCCTGCCAGAAATGAGGCGCGCACGCGGTAAGCCACTGTTCCCAAACGCAAGTCAAGGCTGGCCGGTTGTACCTGCGGGTCGATTATGGCGGGATCGGCGGTGATTTCACCGCGTGCAATCATGCCTTCGATCTGCTGGTTTGGGCATACACCTGTCATTCCGATCCCCCCTGATGCCAGAGCGGGATCTGGCCTGTCTGCCATAAACGTCGGTGTGATTTGGTCGGGCTAGCAGGACTCGAACCTGCGACCTTCCGTCCCCCAGACGGACGCGCTACCAGGCTGCGCCATAGCCCGACGTTGGAGTGTTCATAACGGTTTTCCCGGCAGGGGCAAGAGGAAAACATTGCCTTTTTCTTATCCCGCCGACCGATTCTCAATTCGGTTCAGAAGGGCGCGCAGGTCACGGGCAACAGGCGCGATCTGACGCAAAAGTTGGTCGTCAAATTCGGTCCGATTCCACGCTTGGGTGGCGATGCCGCCCAGCAACGGCGCCTCATCCAGCTTGTCTAAAACAGGCTGCGGCGGCGCGGGTGCTGCGGGCACCGGTGCCTCGGGCAAATCAAGCGAGATCTGCTCTTGGGGCGCGGGCTTTGTTGTAAAGGGAACGACCACGTTGTCGTCGGTTGCGGCGGGCTTGGCGTCATCCTCCAAACCCTGAGACAATGAGGCGACATAGGCCACGCCCTGTTCGCGCAAAATGCGCTGCACGCCTTTGATGGTGATCCCATCCTCGTGCAGCAGCTTTTTGATACCACCCAGCAAGCGCATGTCATTGGGGCGGTAATAGCGCCGCCCACCGGCGCGTTTGACCGGTTTGACCTGCGTGAAGCGGCTTTCCCAGAATCGCAGGACATGGGCCTGAACGCCCAGCCAGTCCGCTACTTCACTGATCGTGCGAAAGGCGTCTGGGGACTTGCTCATAGCGCTGCCGTCCTGATCCTATTTGCGGTTCCCTGCGGCGACGCGATCCTTCATCAGATGCGAAGGGCGGAAAGTCAGCACGCGGCGTGGCTGAATAGGAACCTCTTCCCCGGTTTTGGGGTTGCGGCCGATACGGGCAGTTTTGTCCCGAACGCTGAATGTTCCGAAAGACGAAATCTTGACTTGTTCGCCTCGCACGAGCGCGTCGGACATATGGTCCAGAACGCTTTCGACCAGCTGTGCGCTTTCATTGCGTGAAAGGCCAACCTCGCGAAAAACGGCCTCGCTCAGATCCATTCGGGTCAGTGTTTTGTCGCCCATGCCAATCCCCCTGTTGATGGTAGAGCATAGGGTCAGGGCAAATTCACTGTCAATATCAATGAATTGCAGGTCTGTGTGTAAGCCGTTTTGCGCCTGTTACCACCGAAGGAGGACTGATCCCCAGGCCAATCCACCCCCGATTGCCTCAGTAACAAGCAAATCACCCGGTTTGAACTGGCCGCGTTGCTTGGCCACGGACATGGCCAAGGGAATCGATGCCGCAGAGGTGTTGCCGTGATCCTGTAGGGTGACTACGACGTGATCCATGGGAACGCCCAATTTCTTGGCGGTGCCCTGAATGATGCGGATATTGGCTTGATGGGGGACAATCCAATCCACATCCTCGTGACCCAAACCCACTTTTTCCAAGCAAGTCTCGGCAGTTGAGGTCAAACGTTCAACCGCCTGGCGGAACAGCTGATTGCCCTTCATCCGCAGATAGCCCGTTGTTTGCGTCGACACGCCGCCGTCTACATACAACAAGTCTTTATAGCGACCGTCGGAATTCAGATCAGTGGCGAGAATACCGCGATCTTCGGCCGTGCCGTCACCTTCTTGTCGTTCAAGAATCAGCGCGCCCGCACCATCGCCAAAAAGCACGCAGGTGGACCGATCCGTCCAATCCATGATTCGCGAGAAGGTCTCGGCCCCGATTACCAGCACCCGCTTGGCCTGATCCGAAAGGATCAGTGCGTTGGCATTAGTCAGAGCGTAAACGAATCCCGCACAGACGGCCTGAACGTCAAAGGCAAAGCCTTTGGTCATACCCAACCGCGATTGTACCATGGTAGCCGCTGAAGGGAAGGTCAGGTCCGCCGTCGATGTGGCCAGAACGATGGCGTCGATGTCGTCGGCCGTCAGTCCAGCATCGGCAAGCGCTGCTTCGGCTGCCTTTGTGGCCATGTCGGATGTGGTCTCGCCCTCGGCTGCGAAATGGCGGCGTTCGATGCCGGACCGCGTCTTGATCCACTCATCGGACGTATCAAGCGACTTTTCGAACTCGGAATTCGGCACAATTCGCTCTGGCAAATAATGTCCGACACCTACAACAACTGAACGGCCTGCCATGTTGGGGTACTGCCTTTTTTGTTATTCGCCCGCCTTGGACGGAGCTTGGGCGGCATCTTGTGCAAGCTCGACTGTCGATGCAACCCGTGCCGCCAATTTTTCAGAGAACCCGGACTGTGCCAAGGTAAAGGCCAGTTTCACGGCGGCCGAAACTCCGGTGGCATCTGCGCCGCCATGAGATTTCACCACAGTCCCATTGAGGCCCAGGAAAACCCCGCCATTTACACGGCGTGGGTCGATACGTTTCTTCAACCGGTTCAGTGAGGTGATGGCCAGAACCGACGCCAGCCGAGACAGGGGCGAGTATTTGAACGCCTCACGCAGAAGGTCCCCGATCAGGCTGGCCGTGCCTTCGCCGGTCTTGATCGCGACATTGCCGGTAAACCCATCGGTTACAATGACATCTGCCTTGTCACCGGGGATATCACTGCCTTCGACAAAGCCCACGAAATCAAAGCTCGCCTGATCCGCAAAGTCCGTGATCATGGCATGCGCTTCTTTCAATTCAGCGCGCCCCTTGTGTTCTTCGGTGCCTACGTTCAGCAAGCCGATCCGGGGGCGTTCCAGCGCCATGCCGTTGCGCGCGTACGAGGCGCCCATCAGCGCGTATTGCAGCAGATCCTTCGCGTCGGCGCGTACATCGGCGCCCACATCCAACATCACGTTGAACCCCTGCGGGTTGCGCGATGGCCACAGAATCGCGATGGCCGGGCGGTTTACACCCGGCAATTTACGCAGCCGCATCATCGACAGCGCCATCAACGCGCCAGTATTGCCGCAGGACACCGCACCATGGGCTTCGCCCTGGCGCACCGATTCCAGTGTCGACCACATTGAGGTCTGCTTGCCGTGGCGTACAACCTGGCTGGGCTTGTCCTCCATCGTGACCACGTCGGTGCAATCACGAAAAACGACGCGCCCATTCAGGACACGCCGTTTCGCAACAAGTTTGCGCAACTCAGCCTCAGGCCCGTGCAGGATAAACGCGATGTCGGGGTTCTTGTCCGCCGATTTGGCGATCCCCGCCACAACTGCGGCGGGACCCGAATCTCCGCCCATAGCGTCAACCGAGATGGTGATCCGTCCGGTTTGCGTGGGCTGTTCCGTCATGCCTTGGCCTGCGCTTTGAAAGGCTTAGGCCGCGTCTTCGTCCAGGTCGATTTCGTCGGCCTGAGCGACGACTTCACGGTCATCATAGTGGCCGCAGGACGCACATACGTGGTGCGGGCGCTTCAGCTCGCCGCAGTTTGCGCATTCGTTCGGGTTTGCAGCAACCAGAGCGTCGTGTGCGCGGCGGTTGTTGCGACGCGACTTGGAAACTTTGTTCTGTTGGACGGCCATGGTCTCAACCTTTGTCTACTGAGGGTCCGCAGATTCGCTGCCGACCGGGTTTCATTCTTCGTTTTTTACGTGGTTTGACGCGCGTTTAGGGGACGAGCCCCGCAATGTCCAACCCAAATTCCGATGAGCGCGCGAAAATACTGCGATTCTCGACATGTTCAAGCGATTTTTCTGAGGGCGTGCTATGACAGGAAATCAGACCCGTGTCACTCGTCTTTTTTCAGTGCATCGCGCAGGCTGGCAAGTCCGGCAAAGGGTTTTGCATCTTCATCTGTCATCGCCTGTTTGCCCGGCTCTGTATAGTCGGCCTGTTCCAGTTCCGCACCATCTTTGCGCGGGTATTGGGGCAGGGACAGCGACAGCGCCTCGATCATTACAATGGCTGGGTCGATCTCGGACCCCAAGGGCTCCGACTCGTCGCCTTCTGGGATTTCGAACTCTTCCTCATCGGGGTCGGTCCAATCGGCCAGAAATACCCGCGTGACGGGCACGTCGATCCGGGTCGTCACCGGCTCTAGCGTGACGACGCAGGGCTGGATCACTGTTGCGCCCAGCTTACCTGCGAGTGCCCAGTCGCGTTTTCCTTGCGCGCGGACGTCTCCGACAAAGCTGAGCTTTCGCAGACCCAGCAGGCCCAGGTCATCGCGGATCGCCTCAAGCGCTTTGGTGTCGGGGCGCAGATCGAACGAGGTTGGCGCGTTTTGCGGCAGGTCGGCCACCCGCAGAGATGTCTGGTTGCTCATTCGTTACCCTTTCCTGTGTTGAACCGGGGCTGCGGTTTGATGTAAGCGGATAGGGTCCGCAAGGGACCAAGGCAAGAGGGTGTGCATGTTAAAGGTTGTGAACAGGTTGAAACCGGCGTCCAGAACGCTAGTGCTTGCAGCCTGTGTGGCAGGTATTAGCGCGTGCTCACCTGTGTTCGAGAATCACGGGTACATCCCGCCCCCCGAAGACCTGGCCGAGATTCAGGTGGGCGTGGACACACGCGAAAGCGTCCTCGACTCGGTCGGTGCGCCGTCCTCGTCCGGCGTAGTGCGGGATTCTGGGTTCTACTATGTGCGGTCTCGGGTGCGTCACTACGGTCCGAAACGACCCGAAGTGGTCGAGCGTGAGCTTGTCGCCATCAGCTTTGATCAGGGTGGTGTGGTGCGGAACATCGAACGGTTCGGCCTTGAAGACGGGATCGTGGTCCCTCTGGAGCGGCGGGTAACCGAATCGAGCATTCAGAACCGCGGATTCCTGCGCCAGCTGTTCGGCAATATCGGCAACTTCAACCCGGCCAATATTCCGGGCGCGACCAACTAATCAGCCTTCGCCTCTTGTCCGCGTCACAGGATGGTCACACATAATGTGATAGGCACCGAGACGGGATGAAACGGGTCGGTGATCGCCGAATAGAGGACGACCATGGCTTTACTGCTTGGCAAAGGCCGGTATCGCGCCCGGTTGGCATTGACTGGGGCGGACATCGTGGCGGCACAGAAGTTGCGCACTCTGGCCTTTGGAAGGGATCAGACGGATCGGGATGATTTTGATCGCCTCTGTGCGCATGTTCTTGTCGAAGATATGCGTTCCAGTGGCGAACTCGTCTGCTGTTTCCGCATGTTGACGATGGAGCGTGGGGACGAAATCGGCCTCAGCTATTCAGCGCAATTTTACGATCTGTCCGCTTTGGAGGAATTTCAGGGGCGCATGGTCGAGATGGGGCGGTTCTGCATTCATCCCGACTGGACCGATCCTGACATACTGCGCGTCGCATGGGGCGCGATGACGGCTTATGTGGATCAGAACAACGTTGAGATGCTGTTTGGCTGTTCGTCCTTTGCCGGGACAGAAACGGCCGAGTATCTGGATGCTTTTGCAATGCTAAAACACCGTCATCTGGCGCCCAAGCGCTGGTTGCCACGGGTCAAGGCACCGGATGTCTTTCGTTTTGCCGCACGGTTGCGGCGTCGGCCCGACGTCAAAAAAGCGATGTTGCGGATGCCGCCCTTGCTGCGCACCTATCTGTTGATGGGCGGCTGGGTCAGTGATCATGCAGTGGTCGATCGGCATATGAACACGCTGCACGTGTTTACCGGGCTCGAGATCGGGGCGATTCCGCCAGCCCGGAAACGTCTGTTGCGGGTGGTGGCTGGGTAGATTCCGTATTTTTGACGAGAACAAGGGCTGGGCGTTGACGCGCCGACCCTGCCGGTTTAGCTGGCGGGCATGGCGAGAATTCCTTTGTTGCAGATGTCCGGCATTTCCCTGACCTTCGGGGGCGATCCGGTGTTTTCCGAGCTTGATCTGGTGGTTCAACCCGGCGACCGCGTGGCGCTGGTGGGGCGCAACGGGTCCGGCAAATCGACCCTGATGAAAGTGATGGCCGGACTGGTTGAGGCCGATCAGGGCGACATCGTGGTGCCTCCGGGCAAGTCGGTCGGTTATATGGAGCAAGACCCGGGCATGGAGGGCTTTGCCACACTGGGCGACTATGCCTCCAGCGGGCTAGAGCCGGGCGAACTGTATAAAGTCGAGCGCGCAGGCGAGGGGCTGAAGTTCGATCCGGCGCGCCTGGTCGAAACGGCCTCGGGCGGGGAGCGTCGCCGCGCGGCATTGGCAAAACTGATGGCCGAAGCGCCAGACCTGATGCTGCTGGACGAACCGACCAACCATCTGGACATCGAAGCGATTGCCTGGCTGGAACGTGAGCTGGGCTCGACCCGCGCGGCTTATGTCCTGATCTCGCACGACCGCGCTTTTCTGCGCGCTTTGACCCGTGCGACCCTTTGGATCGACCGGGGTGCGGTGCGGCGGCAGGAACAGGGGTTTGATGCGTTCGAGGCATGGCGCGACAAGACCTGGGAAGAAGAGGATCAGCAGCGCCACAAGCTGAACCGCTTGATCAAATCCGAGGCGAAATGGGCCGTTGAAGGCATCAGCGCCCGCCGCAAACGCAATCAGGGCCGAGTGCGCGCCTTGCAGGCGTTGCGGGCTGAGAAGGCAGCGCAGATCAAACGTCAGGGCTCGGCGGCGATGACGTTGGAGGCAGGGCCTAAATCGGGGCGCAAGGTGATCGAAGCCAAAGGGTTGGCCAAGGCTTTTGATTCAATACCCATTGTGCGGAATTTTGATCTGCTGGTGCAGCGCGGTGATCGTGTGGCCTTTGTTGGCCCCAACGGTGTGGGCAAGACGACGCTACTGAAAATGCTGCTAGGTCAGGAAACCCCGGATGAGGGCGCAGTCACGCTGGGCACCAATCTTGAGGTTGCGGTCTTCGACCAGACCCGTGCCCAGTTAGACCCCGAGATGACCCTGTGGGACAGCCTGACCGGCGATCCCGAAATGCGGGTTTCGGGCAAGGCCGATCAAGTCATGGTGGGCGGACAGCCCAAACATGTGGTCGGCTACCTCAAGGAATTCCTGTTCGATGAACGGCAGGCGCGGGCTGCGGTCAAATCCCTCTCGGGCGGTGAGAAAGCGCGGCTGTTGTTGGCCAAGTTGATGGCCAAGACGTCCAACTTGCTGGTGCTGGACGAACCGACCAACGATCTGGACGTGGAAACGCTGGACCTGCTGCAAGAGCTGTTGGACGATTATGACGGCACCGTTCTGCTGGTTAGCCACGACCGCGATTTTCTGGACCGTGTCGCTACTACGACCATCGCGATGGAAGGCAATGGCCGCGCCACTGTCTATGCGGGTGGTTGGTCGGATTACATAGCTCAGCGCGGCGATCTCCTGCCTAAGAAGGAAGAGAAATCAAAACCTTCCAAGCCGAAGGTCAAGCAAGAGGCGCAGCCGAAGGCGGGTCTGTCCTTCTCGGAAAAACATCGCCTTGAAAAACTGCCTGCCGAGATGGAACGGCTTGAGGCCGAGATCGGCAAGCTGGAAGAGCTGATGTCCGACCCCGAGCTGTTCACCCGCGAGCCGGTTAAGTTCCAGAAAGCGACCGAGGCTTTGGTCGAGCGGCAGGAAAAACTCGCCGCTGCCGAAGAGGAATGGCTGATGCTAGAGGAAAAAGCTGAGGGCGCTTAGGCTGGCAGCACGCGGGCTGGGTTTCCAACCACGGTCTGCCCGGCGACGACATCCTTTGTGACCACGCTGCCCGCGCCGATGGTGGCATTGTCGCCGATGGTGATACCGGGCAACAGGATTGCTCCGCCTCCGATCCAGACATGTTTGCCGATTGTGACAGGCAAACCAACCTCTAGCCCCTGCGCGCGGTCTGCCGGATCTTTGGCATGTTGGGCGCAATAAATCTGCACATGGGGCCCGAACATCGTATCGTCGCCGATCCGGACCGGGGCCGTATCCAGAACGATGCAACCGGCGTTGAAATAAACTCTGTCACCCAGATGAATGTTCATCCCATAGGCACAGTGAAACGGTGCTTCTAGCAAACAGTCCGCGCCCACATGACCC
Organism: Ruegeria sp. J8; assembly: GCF_056531925.1. Classification (NCBI taxonomy): domain Bacteria; kingdom Pseudomonadati; phylum Pseudomonadota; class Alphaproteobacteria; order Rhodobacterales; family Roseobacteraceae; genus Ruegeria; species Ruegeria sp. J8. Next base: position 175,745 of record NZ_JBQFMR010000002.1, on the reverse strand, counting down.
AAGAGGGCGCGTAGTTCCGGCCCCATGTCGGTGCGCCGGTCCGGTGAACTGGTGTTGTGCGCATGAACGGCGCGTCTGGCTTGATCGCGCAAGGCGTTCAGTTCCGGGTCCAGACAACAATACCACTGCCCGGACTCCATTTTCTCGCGCTCGTTCATGGCGCAGGTTTACCGCATTCTGAGCGCACCGTCGATGCGGATGACCTCTCCGTTCAGATAGCCCATTTCCACGATGAACCCGGCCAGCCTCCCATATTCGTGCGGGTCGCCAAGGCGAGCAGGGTTAGGCACATCGGCGGCCAGCTGCTGTTGCACCTCTTCCGGTAGTCCGGCCAGCATGGGCGTCATGAATATGCCCGGTGCAATCGCCATCACGCGGATACCGGTCGAGGCCAGGTCGCGCGCCATGGGCAGGGTCATTCCCACGATCCCTCCTTTTGAGGCCGCATAGGCCGTCTGCCCCTTTTGCCCGTCGAACGCTGCGATAGAGGCCGTGTTGATGATCACGCCGCGTGCACCGTCCGGTTCTGGGTCATTCTTGGCCATCTCAGCCGCCGCAAGGCGCGAGACGTTGAAGGAGCCGACCAGATTGATGTCGATGGTGCGCTGAAACGCCTCCAGGGGATGCGGGCCGTCGCGTCCAACGGTCTTGATGCCCAAGGCGATGCCTGCGCAATTCACAGCAGCCGTGACACGCCCCATCTTACTTGTCGCAAATGCAACGGCCTCGGTCACCGATGCCTCGTTGGTCACATCGGTCTGGACAAAGTGACCACCGATTTCGTTGGCGACATTTGGGCCCCGGTCGGCATCGCGGTCCAGAATCGTGACCTGCGCGCCCTGATCAGCGAAGTGGCGCGCGGTCGCCTCGCCCAGACCCGACGCTCCGCCGGTGATGAGTGCGGCTGTGTTGGACAGGTGCATTGCGGGCTCCTTTTCAATATATGAACACCTGTTCAATAACCTGTCGCACCCCTGTCTGTCCAGTGATCGGTTGCAGGGAAGGGGCTGTGCCACGAGCAAGTATGAAGGCGTCTTCATGTTTGGCTCATGTGGGGATCACGTCCAATCGCCACCTCGTGACCGAAGAAACTTTGCAATTCGCGTGTTTGGTGAATGGAGGTGCTGTGATGCGAAATGTTTTGAAAGGTGCGGCCGGAGGGCTTTTAGTTGTCCCCTTGGCGAGTGTGATGTTTGTGGGTGAAGCCTCGGCCGCGCCTGAAGTGTGCAATTGGAAAACCGCGCGCGATGTGACCAAAAGCGGGGATTACGCGGCCTTGTGCGACTGTGCGCAGGTGACGCCCAGCTTTTTGGAGCGGTTGCAAAAACAGAGTGATTTTCTGACCACTTTGCAGGTAACGGGCGAACAATGTCCGGGGCTTGCAGGTTTGCTAACAGATGTGCCGACTGCCTCGATCGGATCCAACGCTCCGCTTGGGGAAGATCGTGACAACGAGCAGTCGGCCGATGCAGGGCCGGGTGTCGGCGGTCCGGGCGGTGGCGGAAACTCTGGCGATGGGCCGGGTGACGGTGGCGGCGGCGATGGGCCCGGTGATGGTGGCCCCGGTGACGGGCCTGGTGACGGCGGAGATGGGCCGGGTGATGGCGGTGGCGGCGACGAACCAGGTGATGGTGGCGGTGGCCCCGGCAATGGTGGTGGACCCGGCAATGGCGGCGGTGGTAACGGCGGAAATAATGGCGGTGGCAACGGCGGCGGCAATGGCAACGGCGGAAACAATGGCGGTGGCAACGGTGGCGGAAACGGCAACGGTGGGAACAATGGCGGCCCCGGAAACGGGAACGGCAATGGTGGCAACCCCGGTAACGGCGGTGGCAACAATGGCGGCTCCGGTCCCGGCACCGGTAATGGCGGCGGCAATAACGGTCAGGGCGGCGGCTCGGGCAACGGTGGCGGCGGAAACGGTAACGGCGGAAACAATGGCAACCGTGGGAACCGCTGAGACAGGCCAAACCTGAAACGACGACGGCCACCCATTTGGGTGGCCGTTTTTCTTAGCGTAGAACTGAGCTTAGCCCAGTTGCACCAGCGCGTGGCGCTTTTTACCCGCGCTCAGTTTGATCGGAGACGACAGCGCACCGGCGTCGATCATCAACCCTGCGTCAGTCAGCAGCGCGTCATCCAGTTTGGCTCCGTTTTCGGCGATCAGGCGCTTGGCCTCTTTGCCGGTTTTGGCCAGGCCTGATTTCACGATCAACTGCACGATCGAAGTAGGTAGATCATCTGCGCGCAGCGTCAGCGTTGGAAGATCATCGCCCACGCCGCCTTTTTCAAACACTTCGCGGGCGGTCGCCGCGGCGGTTGCGGCGGCATCGGCCCCGTGCAGCAGAGTAGTGACTTCGTTGGCGAGGCGGATTTTGGCCTCGTTGATCTCAGATCCTTGCAACGCGGCCAGACGGTCGCATTCATCCACCGGAAGTTCGGTGAAGATCTTCAGGAACCGGCCAACATCCGCATCGGTGGTGTTGCGCCAGAACTGCCAGAACTCATAGGCTGACAGCATGTCGCCGTTCAACCAAACCGCACCGCCCTGCGACTTGCCCATCTTGCGGCCGTCGCTGGTGGTCAGCAGCGGTGTGGTCAGGCCGTATATCTCGTGATCCAATACGCGGCGGGTCAGGTCGATACCGTTGACGATGTTGCCCCATTGGTCTGAACCTCCCATCTGCAGAACGCAGCTATAGCGGCGGTTCAGCTCAAGGAAGTCATAGGCCTGCAGGATCATGTAGTTGAATTCGAGAAAGCTCAGCGATTGTTCGCGGTCCAGCCGCGATTTTACGGACTCGAACGACAGCATCCGATTGACCGAGAAGTGCCGCCCGATATCGCGCAGGAAATGGAGGTAGTTCAGGCTGTCCAGCCATTCCGCATTGTTCAGCATCAGCGCGCCGGTCTCGCTGTCATCATACGACAGGTACTTGGCGAACACCTTTTGCATCCCGGCGATGTTGGCGTCGATCTGTTCGGGGCCCAGCAGGGGGCGTTCATCCGACCGGAACGAGGGGTCGCCCACCTTGGTCGTACCGCCGCCCATCAGAGTGATCGGCTTGTGGCCGGTCTTTTGCAGCCAGCGCAGCACCATGATGTTCATCAGGTGGCCCACATGCAGCGACTGCGCCGTTGCGTCATAGCCGATATAGGCTGTTTGCACCCCGCTGATCAGCGCCTCGTCAAGGCCCTGATAATCGGTGCAGTCGGCGAGAAAGCCGCGCTCGATCATCGTGGCGATGAAATCCGATTTGGGGTGGTAGGTCATATCCGTGCCCTTTGGGTTTATGTTGCGGGGCAGTGTATAGGCGGTGGGGGTGGCAAGGAAAAGGCACCTTTTGCACGAAAAGCGGAGGCCACGCCCGATGTGGCTTGCACTGTCTTCGCGTTACCGTGCAGGTTGAGGCCAACGCGCCGGATCAACGGGCGTGAGGAACGCGAGGGCAAACATGGGTCGGGCGATCAGCAAAACGGGCGCAGTTAAGGCATTGGGCGCCATGTCGGGCACGTCTTTGGATGGTGTTGATACGGCTGTGGTCGAAACCGATGGTGTGCGCATTCTGGGCTTTGGTCCCAGCGGATACCGGGCCTATTCAGATGCCGAGCGTGCGGTTCTGCGGGCCGCGCTGGGCCAGTGGCACGGGCCCGAGGTCGATGCCGCCGCCGAGTTGGTCACGGTTGCCCATGCCGAGGCGCTGTCCGAGTTCGATGAAATCGACTTGATCGGTTTTCACGGTCAGACCTTGGCGCATGAGCCGCGCGGGCGGGGGACGTTGCAGGTGGGCGATGGAGACGGTCTGACACAGGCGCTGGGTGTTCCGGTCGTGTGGGATTTCCGCAGCGACGATGTAGCGATGGGGGGCGAGGGTGCTCCGCTGGCGCCGTTCTTCCATTTTGCCTGCGCCAAGTGGATCGGCGCGACCGAACCCTTGTGCTTCCTGAACTTGGGCGGGGTGGGGAACCTGACCTATGTGGACCCCAGCTTTGACGGCCCTGAGGCCCCTGGCGCGCTGCTGGCGTTCGACACGGGCCCGGCAAACGCGCCCGTGGATGACCTGATGCAGGCGCGGCTGGGTCTGCCGATGGACAGGGACGGCGCGCTGGCCCGCCAAGGGTCGGTTGAGGCAGGTGCGTTGGAGCTGTTCCTGTCCGAGCCGTTCTTCAACAAGATGCCCCCCAAATCGCTGGACCGGAACGACTTTGCCGAGATGATCCGTCTGGTGCAGGAACTCTCGGACGCCGATGCCGTGGCGACCCTGACGGGTATGTGCGCCGCAGGCGTGATGCAGGGGATGGAGCATTGCCCCAAACCCCCCGCGCGTGTGCTGGTGACGGGTGGAGGCCGCCACAACACGGTTCTGATGGATATGCTGCGCGCTGGTCTTGATTGCGCGGTCGAGCCGGTCGAAGCCGTAGGTCTGGACGGAGATATGCTAGAAGCCCAAGCCTTCGCCTACCTCGCCGTCCGCGTGGCGCGGGGCCTGCCGACCTCATGCCCCGGAACCACAGGAGTCAGCGCGCTTGTGGGAGGAGGTGTGGTGAGTAGTGTCGAGCGTATTGAAGACTCGATTAAGCGTTTTTAGGTCACTCTATGTGCCACACCAATAGCTTTTATTTAGTGTGCTTTAGGCAAACAAAGCCTAGCTTTACTGGGCTATTGTAGCGAAATGAGCGCGCAAAATTCGCGTCAAGTCACATTTTTGTCATTTTCTTTTGTTTGGATTAGATCCTCGAAAATAAACTGGGTGGTAGTATTCGACTAGGCTCGAGGGAGAAGGGTATGCCATCTGAAAACAGTGGAAATTTTCTTGACTACGTGAAGTCATCAGGCGCGGGAGCTTCGCGTCTACATGAATCCGAAAATAGCAAACAATCCATTGGAACTTTGAGCGGTGATCTGCTTATGATCAATGAGTCAGCGGCAGCCAGGGGCAGCAAAGGGCCACCAGCAGGCATAGGCGGCGGGGGTGAAACCGAAACAGAGGTTGTCACGGACACGTACATCACCGGTCAAGGCGACGGAATCGACGACAGCCTTCAATACAATATTGAAGTCCGGTTTGTAGGTGACTGGCCTGAAGATCTGAAGTCAGTGTTCATTGCGTCCGCAGACTATTTGGCTTCGCTTGTTGATGGCGATATCGAAGACGCTGTCGATGGAGAAGGGAACCTCTACGACGACCTCGTCATCATGGCGGATTTGGATGCCATAGACGGAGAAGGCGGCGTGCTGGGGCAGGCGGGTCCGACCGCAATACGCTCTGATACTGGTTTGCCAGCTTTGGGAGAAATGACGTTCGATGAAGCGGACGCTCTGGCGTATCATGATGCTGGGCAATTCGATGATATTGTTCTGCATGAAATGATGCATGTCATGGGTCTTGGTACGCTTTGGGATTACTACGGTCTGGTATCGACTGTGGTGGACGACAATGGCACCAGACGGCCGACTGATGACATAGTGACCAGCGTTTATACCGGTGATGCAGCGAACTCAGCATATGTCGGCTACTTCACTGAAGACGATTTCTTGTTTGTAGAGACTGACGGTGGGTCGGGCACAGCCGGAGGACACTGGGACGAAGAAGAGTATCAGGATGAGCTGATGACCGGGTATATCGGGTATGTGGCAGATGATGGCTCGTATGATGCCACCAACTATTTGTCAGATTGGTCAGTCGCGTCCCTAGAGGATCTTGGTTATGTCCTTGCGGAAGGTGCGGCTGGCATCGAAAACGAAATCGCACTGGCATAATATTCTGGTCATAAGCTGCTTGATGACGTCTGGTTGCTAGCCATCCAGAGCAACCGCCGGTGTTGTTAGTTCCTTACTTTGCGGATGTACGCGCTTGTAAAGTCAGAATACCCGTCTGATGTCGATCTCAAATGCGCTCGGGTCCATCTGTGCAGCGCGGGTAGCTGATGGAAGGGGACATTCGGAAAGGCGTGGTGCTCGGCGTGGTAGGGCATGTTCCAGGCCAGAAAGCGGATCAGGCGGTTGGTGAAAGTGGTTCGGGAATTCTCGAGCATATTCGCGACCGGCGGACAGAGCCCGTGTTCGGCCAGAAGGTACAGCCTCAGAAAGGGCTGGCCGACCAGAACGGGCAGCAGCCACAGCCACCACAGCACGGGTGACATAAACAGGCTGACAAGCGCTAGGGCGTAGAGGCCCAGTAGCACCCGCGCCTCCAGCCGCATGGCTTTGTGCTGACGCGCCGGTAGATAGGGCGCGTTGATCCGGCCACGGGCATTTTGCACCAGAACCTGCGCCATGCCGCGCCAATAGGGCCAGCCGCTGAGGTAAATCAGCAGGCTGGACCAATTGTCGGGCTTGGGTTTGCCGCCCAGTTCGGGATCATTCTCGGGGTGGTTGGTCCATTTGTGATGGGCCAGGTGAAAATACCGAAACCAGACAAAGGGCAGGGCAATCGGAATCGCCACCAGATGGCCAATGGCCTCGTTCAGCCAAGGGGATTTGAACGGCGTCTTGTGCGTGCATTCATGGCTGAGGGTAAAGAGGAACACCAACATGATACCCTGAGGCAGGATCAGCAAAGGCCAGAATGGCACCTGAGCGATGATACCAATACTGGTGGCAGTCAATGCCAGCACATAGAGCGCCAGATGCCGCAGCCCGGCTTTGTCGGACCGCTCTTGCAGTTTGTCTTTGGCCTCGGCTGGAATGGACGTGATGAGGGCGCGGTGATCCATGGCCTAACCCTTTGGTATATCGAAACCCGGTGCGGCCAGTTCAAAGCCATTGAACTCGAACCCCGGAGAAACCGTGCAGCTGACCAGCGTATAGGCTCCGGTACTGCGTGCGGCCTGCCAATGACCCTTGGGGACGATGAGTTGCGGCGCGCCTTTGGTCAGGTCGGGGGACAGCATATGATCTGTGGCAGGCCCCGCATCCGAGGCGCTGAGCGACAGGATCAGTGGATCACCGGCGTGGTACAGCCAGATCTCGGTCGCATCGACTCGGTGCCAGTGGCTGCTCTCTCCTTCGGCCAGAAGGAAGTAGATGCAGGTACCGCTGGCGCGGCCTGCGTTGTCGGCGCGCCATGTCTCGCGGAACCATCCCCCTTCGGGGTGCTGTTGCAGGTTCAGGTGGTCGATAATCTCTTGTGCGGTCATGGGGCCCTCGGGGTGTTTGGAGCGATTATGCACGGGATTGCGTGATCCACTATGGTATTCGCGTGGATGAGGAATATCTTTGGCACATGACCCTGACGATCCCGTTTGACAACAGCTACGCCCGCCTTCCCAACAGCTTCTACGCCCGGCAGGCCCCAGTGCCTGTGCGCGCGCCGCAATTGATCGCCTTTAACACCGATCTGGCGAAGGTCCTGCGGATCACACCGGGTGAGGTGCAGGACATGGCCGAGGCTTTTGCCGGCAATACGCTCCCCGAGGGGGCCGAACCCATCGCGCAGCTTTATTCAGGGCATCAATTCGGCAACTACAATCCCCAGTTGGGGGACGGGCGCGCGGTTTTGCTGGGTGAGACCGTCGGAACAGACGGTCTGCGCCGGGATATTCAGTTGAAAGGGTCTGGCCCCACGCCCTTTAGCCGTCAGGGGGACGGGCGCGCTTGGTCGGGGCCTGTGTTGCGCGAATACGTGGTGTCCGAGGCGATGCACGCGCTGGGCATCCCCACGACGCGGGCTTTGGCTGCTGTCGAGACGGGCGAGGTTGTTTTCCGCGAAGAACCCATGCCGGGCGCGGTTCTGACCCGCGTCGCACGTAGCCATCTGCGCGTGGGTACGTTTCAGGTCTTTGCCGCGCGGGGGCAGTTGGACAGCCTGCGCCGCCTGACTGAATATGCCATCGAACGCCACTTTCCGCAGGCTGCGGGTCCTATGGGTCTGTTGCGCGCCGTGGCGCAGGCGCAATCTGAACTGATTGCCGGGTGGATGAGCGTGGGTTTCATCCATGGTGTAATGAATACCGACAATTGCTCGATCGCCGGCGAGACCATCGACTACGGCCCCTGCGCCTTCATGGACAGCTATCATCCGAACACGGTCTACAGCTCGATCGACCGGATGGGACGCTATGCCTATTCGAACCAACCGGGCATCGCGGTGTGGAATTTGGCGCAACTGGCGACGGCCCTGATCCAGCAGATGGACGACAAAGAGGCCGCTGTGGAAGAAGCGACCGAGATCGTTCACGCCATGCCCGATTTGCTGGAACAGCACTGGCTGACGCGGTTTCGGGCCAAGATCGGGCTTGTGACCGAGGAGGACGGAGATCGGCAACTGGTTTCGGACCTTTTGGCGCGAATGGCGCAGAACCAGGCTGACTTTACAAATACCTTCCGCGCGCTGGGCGGTGATACTGCGCGCGATCAGTTCACAGACCCGCAGGCCTTTGATCAATGGGCCGATGCTTGGAAGGCGCGGCTGCAGCGGGAAAACGATCCACGTGCCACCATGATGTCGGCGAACCCGGTTTTCATCCCGCGCAATCACCGTGTCGAGCAGATGATACAAGCCGCTTTACGGGGCGATTATGCCCCGTTCCACCGTTTGAATGACGTGCTGTCGCGCCCTTATGAGGACCAGCCTGAAGCGATCGACCTGACGCACCTGCCTTCGGAAGGTGAAGTGGTTCACGCCACGTTTTGCGGCACCTGACGACGGCCTAGGATCTCGAATTCTAAACAGGCCTCGGAATGTTCGAGGGGCAATGTGGGAGAGATCAGGCCGCTATCAGCCAGCATGACAGTTTCACGCTTAAGCTGGATTTCCCGCCCGCCTTCGGATTTGACATAGGTGCCTGATGTGCTGCGATCCGACAGGATCAGCCTGCCGTCTTTCATGGTGATCACCATATGCAGACGGGACACCCAAGGCTGGCTGAGCACCACGTCGCATCCCGGCGATCGACCAACCGTCAGCTCGCCATTGTCGGGGCAGCTCCAGCTTTGGCCCTCGTGTCGCAGGACCAGCGTCAGATGCTCGGGTGCGGCAAGATTGTCTTCGGTGCGGCCATAGGATTGGGGCAGGCGGGTTTGGGTGAAGGAATTTGCCGTAGGGCTGATCAGCGAATGCGCCGCGAATTGTTCGGTCAAACCCTTGAGGTTGAGCTGACCCAGCGGGGTCAGCATCTGGCGCGCGCCGTTGTGCAGCAATGCGGCGGCCTCGTCACTGACGCAGGCCTCGCCGGGATTGGCCACAGAGGCAAGACGGGCGGTTACGTTCACGGCCTCGCCATAGACACCCTTTTCCGCAATGACGATCGGCCCACAGTGAACGCCGACATGGACCGACAGCGAGGTTTCGGGCGATCCTTCGATCAGGGTCAGAACGGCGTTGATTGCCGCATTCGCATCCTGAAAATAGCTAAGAACATCGTCCCCCTTCTGACCGACCTGCACCCCACCATGCTCAAACAGGACGCGCCGAAGGCGATCCAGTTCCAACTGGATCAGCCTTTGTGCCTCGGCATCGCCTACAGCCTTGTACAAAGGCGTGCTGCCGGAAATATCAGCAATGACCAGGGTCGCGAAGGTGGTGCTCACGTGGAGTCCTCGGTTTGGGCTGGCGGTGTTTGGACTGTTATGCCAAAGGGTATACAAGGCGAAAACCCTCTTGCACATCCGATCCTTACAACACGCGCGGAAATTTAATGTTGCGCTGGGCGCAGGGCGTGGCACTGTTGCGGGCAGATATTTGACCCGAGCGCTATGACATCCACGCCAACACTTCGCATTGCCAGCTACAACATCCAAAAATGCGTTGGGCTTGATTTCCGCCGCCAACCGCAGCGCATCATGCAGGTCATCGACAATATGAAGGCCGATATCGTGGTGTTGCAGGAGGCCGACAAACGCCTGCCACCGCGCCCCGCAGCCCTGCCGCATTTCATGCTGGACGAGGCCGGATGGCAGATTGTCGATCTGGGCGGGGCAGGCAGTCTGGGTTGGCATGGAAATGCGGTGATCTGGAAGGGTGACACGATCCAAGTGCGACAGACCGGACATCACGACCTTCCGGGGCTGGAGCCTCGGGGGGCGGTGCGGGTTGAATTCGACACTCCCATCGGGCCGCTGCGTGTGATGGGAATGCATCTGGGCCTACTGCCCGCATCGCGCCGTCAGCAGATCACCCATATCCGCCGCTGTGACGTTGACCTGGCGCAGATGCCTACAGTCTGGGCCGGGGATTTCAACGAATGGTCACGTCAGCCGGTGCTGGACCATCTGGCGCCTGACATGCGGTTTCTTCCTCCGGTTCCCAGCTTTCCCGCAGCGCAGCCTTTGGGCGCGCTGGATCGCATCGCGCTGGGCGCAGGGCTTGAGGCAGTGGTGCACGGCGTTCACGATGCGCGACCTGCGCATATTGCCTCGGACCATTTGCCGATCTGGGCCGACCTGCGGCGCGTTGCCTAAGATACAATTCCCCTGTGGCGCAGAGTGCGCAGACGTATTAAGACAGAGAACCGAATACACCCCGAGGGTCACTCATGTCCGACACGATCATCGCCCGTTGCGAGGCCAAGGGCCTGCGCATGACAGGTCAGCGCCGCACCATCGCCCAGGTGCTGCAACAAAGCGAGGATCACCCGGATGTAGAAGAACTGTATGCCCGCGCTTCAAAGGTCGATGCGGGGATTTCTATCGCGACGGTCTATCGCACTGTGAAGCTGTTCGAAGAAGCCGGGATTCTCGAGCGTCTGGAATTCGGTGATGGCCGCGCGCGCTATGAGGATGCCGAACGGGACCATCACGACCATCTGATCGACATGCAATCGGGGCAGGTCATTGAATTCGTCGACCCCGAGATCGAGGCTTTGCAGGAAAAGATCGCGGCCAAGCTGGGCTATAAGCTGAAAGGCCACCGGCTGGAACTCTATGGTGTGCCGCTGGAACAGGACTGATTCATCACGAATCTCGAACGGTGACCGCACGCGAATTCATGTATTCCATGCGGATAGGACTTGCCTGACCGACCAGCTTTCGAGTTCTGTGATCGGGCGAACAGCGCTCCTCTGACGGATCGGATCATGAACAACGTAAACGGCATCCTGCTGGTCGTCGGCGCAATGGCGGCCTTTGCGCTTGAGGATATGTTTATCAAGCACCTGTCGGCCTCGGTGCCGACCGGTCAGATCATGATTTTGCTGGGTGCGATTTGCGGCCTGATCTTTGCGGTGATGACCGTCGTAACGCGCAAGCGCATCTTTGATCGGGCTGCGTGGCGCCCCTTGCCACTTATCCGCGCAGGCAGTGAAGGGGTCGGTGCGATTGCCTTCGTGACTGCGCTGGCCTTGGTCGATCTGTCCACAGTCGCCGCAGTGTTCCAGGCATTGCCGCTTGCCGTAACTGTCGGTGCGGCGCTGTTTCTGGGCGAGCAGGTCGGTTGGCGCAGGTGGAGCGCGGTCTGCGTCGGATTTCTGGGCGTTTTGATGATCATCCGCCCCGGTCTTGCCGGGTTCCAGCCCGAGACCCTGTTGGTGGTGATCAGCGTTGTCTGTATCGCCGCCCGCGATCTGATCACCCGGCGACTAGATGCCGATATCGCCTCGTCCGTGGTGGCGATGCAGGCCTATATCGCGGCGATCTTGGGCGGGCTGGTGCTGATGGTTGTACAGACGCAACCGCTGGTGCCGATCGCAGGTCCGCAGATGGGGCCGTTGATTGGGGCCGTCCTGTTTAGTGTTTTGGGCTACTACGGCATCGTCACGGCGATGAGGGTGGGGGATGCCTCGGCGCTGACCCCGTTTCGCTATACGCGGCTGGTGTTTTCGATCACGGCGGGCATGATCATGTTTGGCGAACGCCCGGACCTGATGACCATTGCGGGGGCCTCGCTGATCCTGGGATCGGGTCTTTACACTTTCCTGCGGGAACGTCGTTTGGCGCGGGTCATGGTGGCTGCGGCTTGACGGATCGTCGCAGGTTTGCGCAAATACCTGCTGTGCAATGTGTTAGCGATAACATGAATGGTTTACTTTTTGCCCGGTGATGGTATGAGGCGTGCAACGGATTGCAGCCACAGGGACGGGCCTCATGAGCACGATTATCGACATCCACGCACGCGAAATTCTGGACAGCCGGGGCAACCCGACGGTCGAGGTGGACGTGATCCTGGAAGATGGCACCATGGGCCGCGCGGCTGTGCCCTCGGGCGCGTCTACCGGCGCCTATGAAGCGGTGGAAAAGCGTGACGGTGACAAGGCGCGCTACATGGGTAAGGGCGTGCTGGAAGCGGTCGCTGCCGTGAACGGCGAGATTGCCGAGGAGCTTGTGGGTTTTGACGCGACTGAACAGGTCGCCATCGACCAGGCGATGATCGAATTGGACGGGACCGAGAATAAAGGTCGTCTGGGCGCAAACGCTATTCTGGGTGTTTCGCTAGCGACGGCCAAGGCGGCTGCGGATTTTACCACTCAGCCTTTGTACCGCTATGTAGGCGGCACCTCGGCCCGCGTTCTGCCAGTGCCGATGATGAACATCATCAATGGCGGCGAACATGCCGACAACCCTATCGACATTCAGGAATTCATGATCATGCCGACCTCGGCCGCGAATATCCGCGAGGCGGTGCGCATGGGGTCCGAAGTGTTCCACACACTGAAAAAAGAGCTGTCCTCGGCCGGTCTGGCCACTGGCGTCGGTGATGAGGGCGGCTTTGCCCCCAACATTGCTAGCACGCGCGAGGCGCTGGATTTCATCCTGAAATCCATCGAAAAGGCTGGCTACAAACCGGGTGAAGAAATCCACCTGGCGTTGGATTGCGCCGCGACCGAATACTACAAAGACGGCAAATACGTGCTGGCGGGCGAGGGCACAACACTGACGTCCGAGGAAAACGCGGCCTATCTGGCAGCGCTGGTCAATGACTATCCGATCATCTCGATCGAAGACGGCATGTCCGAAGATGACTGGGACGGCTGGAAAGCTCTGACCGACGCCATCGGCAACGAGGTGCAATTGGTGGGTGACGACCTGTTCGTGACCAACCCTGAACGTCTGGCCGAAGGCATCGATCGCGGCTGTGCGAACTCGATGCTGGTCAAAGTGAACCAGATCGGTTCGCTGACCGAGACGCTGCGCGCTGTCGATATGGCCCACCGCGCGCGGTACACCAACGTGATGTCGCACCGTTCGGGCGAGACCGAGGACGCCACCATTGCAGATCTGGCGGTTGCGACCAATTGCGGTCAGATCAAAACCGGCAGCCTCGCGCGGTCGGACCGGCTAGCCAAATACAACCAGCTGATCCGCATTGAGGAATCGCTAGGTGAGGTCGCAGAATATGCGGGGGCTTCGATCCTCAAACGCTGATCGTACCAAAAAACGCAAATAGGCCCGGTCTTCGCTGGAAGGCCGGGCTTTTTCGTCTCTCGCCCTGAACTCGTGGGGAATCGGTTATGCGGATTGTCCGATCCGCACCCTTTATGCGCGTTGAAAACCTCGTGCTGTCGCCTGAAAAGTGTGCGCAGGTTACGTTAGGTAAAGAATCTTCAATTTTTCGAAAAATTTTTGTCCAACGTTTGCAGGTAGTTGCCAACATTGTGGCAACATAAAGGCAATTTTGTGTGAACTTTTCCCTATTTGGGCGAGCCCGCCAAACCCTAACCTGAGGTCACTACTCGAAAGGAGAATACCATGACTGGTTCCAAATTCCTTCTTGCGGCAACAGTGATTAGTACTGTTTTTCTGGCGGCCTGCTCGGCACCAGGTGTTTACCCGGTTTCAGGGCAGTCAGTTTCGGCAACCGACCCCGTCAAAGACATGGATTCGCCCATCTATATGTATAGCGGCGAGTTGCGCTAACGTGCTGTCGCTGGGGGGCTGACAAAAGACTGCTATCAGAGCTTCTTGCTCATCAATACATAGCGATCGCGCGGTTTGAAGCCGGTGCGCAGATATAGCTTCTGCGCGGTTTCATTGGTGCGGTCGACCTCAAGGTGCAGGGCGGTCAGCCCGGCACTGGCAAGGGCTTTGGGCAGGTCCAGCAGCACCTCGGTGGCGATGCCGCGACCCCGCACGGCGGGGCGGATGTAAATCTCGTCGATAAAGGCGTCCATTCCGCCGAACTCGACAGACCACCCAAAGGTCAAAACCGCGTATCCAAGCGGTGCACGCGCCGGACCGATCAAATATACGCAGCCATGGGGAATACCGTCCAGCAGCGGTGCCAGCGCGTTGCGCCGGTGATCAGCGTCCTGATCGATGCCCGCTTCGGCGTGAAAGGCGGCGACAAGGGTCATCAGACGGCCCAGATCCTCAGGCCGGGCGAGTTTAAGTGCAGCACTCATAGTCGAGCCAGCCGTTCGGTTAGCAGATCGAAGAACCCTTGTGCATCGACGCTGCCCATGAACATGGCGTTTGCCGGGCGATCTGTGACGCGCCACCAATCGGCAACGGTCATGCCCAGTGTCAGCTCGGACTGGGTCTCGATCTCGACATTGATGTGACGGCCCGAGAACAGCTCAGGCCGGATCAGATAGGCGGTGACGCAGGGATCGTGCAGGGGTGCGCCCTCCGATCCGTATTTTTCCTTGTCGAACCGTTCGAAGAAATCAGTCATCTCGGCCACTGCGTGTCCGACCTTGCTGTCCAGCGCGCGGAAGGCGTCGTTGCGGTGTGGCGTGACCAGCGCGTCATGGGTCACGTCCAGTGGCATGACGACGATGTGCGCGCCGGATTTGAACACGATATCAGCTGCTTCAGGGTCGACATAGATATTGAATTCCGCCGCCGGAGTGATGTTGCCGACCTCAAAGTACGCCCCACCCATCAGCACGATTTCCTGTACCCGGTCAACGATATCGGGGGCCTTGGTGAAAGCCGTCGCAATATTGGTGAGCGGCCCCAGTGGGCATAGAGTCACCGTGCCCGGCTCATGCGCGCGCAGGGTGTCGATGATGAAATCGACCGCGTGCCCTTGGGCCAACGGCATTTGCGGATCGGGCAGAACGGGACCGTCCAGTCCGGTTTTGCCGTGCACATGTTCTGCTGTGACCAAAGGGCGGTTCAGCGGCCGATCACAGCCTGCATAAACCGGCACGTCCGTGTGGCCAGCCAGTTCGCAGACGATGCGCGCGTTCTTGGCGGTTAGCTCCAGCGGCACGTTCCCGGCGACGGCTGTTACGCCCAGCAAGTCGATTTCATCCGGGCTGGCCAGCGCCAACAGGATGGCAACGGCGTCGTCCTGACCGGGGTCGGTGTCGATAATGATTTTGCGCGGCATGGGTGTCTCCGGGGGTGGTGAAGGGCGGACACTCGCAAGTGTCAAAGCACTTGTCCAGCGGTTTCAGACCCCCGTGGCGACATCCACCGGCGGGAGTTTGCCATTGGCGCGATGCTCCTCGGTTTTCACCTCGTCCCACAGGGCATCCATCTCGGCCAGATCGCTTTGGCTGGGTGTTTTACCGCGTTCGGCCAGGCGGGATTCGACCTGTTCAAAGCGGCGGGTGAACTTGGCGTTGGTGCGGCGCAGAGCGGCCTCAGGCTCGATTCCCAGATGACGGCCCAGATTGACGATCACGAACAGCAGATCGCCGAATTCATCTTCGAGCGCGTCGGCATCCATGCTGTCGCGGGCCTCTTCCAGTTCGGCGGCCTCTTCGGTGATCTTGGCCAACACATGGCTAGCGTCGGGCCAGTCGAACCCCACGCGCGCGGCGCGTTTTTGCAGCTTGTGCGCGCGCAGCAGGGCAGGCAGGTTCGCGGCCACACCGTCTAGCGCGCCTTTCTGTTCCTTACCTGCACGTTCCGCTGCCTTGATCGTTTCCCAATCCAGCGTCTGCTGTTCGGCAGACTTGTCGCGGGATTCGTCACCGAACACATGTGGGTGACGCGCAACCATCTTGTCGGACATGGTGCGGACCACGTCCTGAAAGGTGAAATGCCCAGCTTCTTCAGCCATTTGTGCGTGAAAGACCGATTGGAACAGCAGGTCGCCCAACTCTCCCTTCAGCTCGCCATAAGCCTCGCGTTCGATAGCATCAGCGACCTCATAGGCTTCTTCGATCGTGTAGGGAGCGATGGTGGCGAAATCCTGTTCGATGTCCCACGGACAGCCAGTCTGCGGGTCGCGCAGGCGGCGCATGATCTCCAGCAGACGTTCGATGCCTGCGTCTTTATCGTGGATCAGAGGATTTTCGGCCATTGCGAACCCTTTCGTTCCGGTGTCAGATGCATCCATTCCGCAGACCGCAACAGGAGTCCACCCCAGATGCCCGTCGTCAACCGAATTGCCGATTATACCGCCGATATGACCGCGTGGCGGCAGCACCTGCATACGATCCCTGAACTGAAATTCGAATGCCATGAAACGGCAGCTTTCGTGGCCGAGCGTCTGCGTGAATTCGGTGTGGACGAGATTCACGAGGGGATCGCCACCACCGGCATCGTCGCCATTATCAACGGGCAGGGCGAAGGGCCTACCATCGGTCTGCGCGCTGATATGGATGCGCTGCCGATCCCTGAGGAAACCGGGGTGGACTATGCCTCGACCAAGCCGGGGAATATGCACGCCTGCGGTCACGACGGACATACGACAATGCTGCTGGGCGCGGCGCGCTATCTGGCCGAGACGCGGAATTTTTCGGGCCGCGTGGCCCTGATCTTTCAACCCGCCGAAGAGGATGGCGGCGGCGCGGGCGTCATGGTCGAGGAAGGCATCATGGAGCGGTTCGACATCTCTCAGGTCTACGCCCTGCATAATGCGCCGGGCGTGCCCGAGGGGATGTTTCAGACCAATACCGGTCCGATCATGGCTGCGGTGGACACGTTTGAAGTTCATATTCAAGGTGTCGGCGGCCACGGGGCGATGCCGCATGAAACCCGCGATCCTGTGATGGCAGCCTGCGGGATTGCGCAGGCGATTCAGACCATTGTCAGTCGCAACAACTATGCGCTGGACGATCTGGTGGTCTCGGTCACTCAGATCCATACCGGTTCGGTGAACAACGTGATCCCTGATACTGCCTATATCAACGGTACCGTGCGCACCTTTGATCCGAGTGTACAGAAGATGGTGATGGATCGAATGGCGCAGATCGTGCAGGGTCAGGCGCAGTCTTACGGGGTGGAAGCTCGGCTGGATTATGAGGTCAATTATCCCGCCACGATCAACGACGCCGCCAAGGCTGAATTCGCCGCCGATGTGGCGCGCGATATCTCGGGGGATGAGCGCGTGCTGACCGAGGTTCCGCCGATGATGGGGGCCGAGGATTTCTCATTCATGCTACAATCGCGCCCCGGTGCCTATCTGTTTGTGGGGCAGGGTGATGGCGCCGGGCTGCACCATCCGAAATACAACTTCAACGATGAGATCGCGCCCATCGGGGCATCCTTCTTTGCGCGGATCGTCGAAAAGGCACAGCCACTGGGCTGATAAGGGAAAGACATGGGACTGGAAGACGCAAAAACTCAGGTGGATGAGGCATTCACCAACCCCGACCTCAAGGGGCTGTCGTTCGAGAATACCTTTGGTGGAGCGACGTCGTTTCTGCGGCGGCTATACACCAAGGACCTGAAAGGGGTGGACATCGCCGTGACCGGCGTTCCGTTCGATCAGGCGGTGACGAACCGCCCCGGCACCAGGCTGGGCCCGCGCGCAATCCGCGAGGCCAGCGCGCTGCAATCGCCCGACGCGCCCTATGGCTGGCCCTTTGATGCACTCAGCGAGTTGGCCATCGTAGACTATGGCGACATGGCCTATGACTATGCCAATATCCCAGCCTTTCCCGACACGCTGACCGATCACATCCGCACCATTCTTGCCGCCGATGTGGCCTCGGTCACTTTGGGCGGGGATCACTATATCAGTTTCCCGATCCTGAAAGCCTATGCCGAGAAATACGGGCCCATGTCGCTGCTGCAATTCGATGCGCATACGGACACATGGGCCGATGACGATATGACCCGCGTGGATCACGGGACGATGTTTTACAAGGCGGTAAAGTCGGGGATCGTGGACCCCAAGCGATCCGTTCAGGTGGGTATCCGCACCACCAACGAGGACACGCTAGGCGTCAACATCATCGACGCGCGTGAGGTCTACGAATCCGGCCCCGCTGCCGTGGCGCAAAAGATCAAAGAGATCATGGGCGATAGCCCAGTTTACTTGAGCTTCGACATCGACGGATTGGATCCCGCTTTTGCCCCCGGCACCGGTACACCAGTCTGGGGTGGTCTGAGTTCTATTCAGGCGCAGATCATCTTGCGTGACATTGCCGGGATCAACATCAAGGGCGGCGATGTAGTCGAGGTCTCTCCGCCTTTTGATACCTCGGGCGCGACGGCGATCGCCGGTGCCCATGTGGCGACGCAGATTATTTGTCTTTTGGGATGGAACAAACTGCAGCCTTAACCATTGGTTAGCCATCTTTCCGGTATCACCTTAGCCAAAAGGTCGGACGGGAGAGATACGGGCATGACACAGTTTAACCAACCCCTCAGTGGCAATGATCTGGCGCGGTTTTCGGGGCCGAACACGTTCATGCGCCTGCCGCAGGCGGAGTCTCTGGCGGGGCTGGATGTGGCCGTGCTGGGCATTCCGATGGATATCGGCACCTCGTGGCGGTCGGGCACGCGGTTCGGGCCAAAACAGATCCGCGCCGAAAGTGCGATGATACGGCCCTATAACATGGCCAGTTTTGCCGCGCCCTTTGACAGCCTTCAAATCGCCGATATTGGCGATCTTGCGATCAACACGTTTTCACTGGCAGAAAGCCTGAAGATCATCAAGGAAAGCTATGACGCCATTCTGGCGCAGGGGGTGACGCCAGTTGCGATGGGCGGCGATCATTCGATCACCCTGCCAATCCTGCGGGCGATCGCGGCCAAGCACGGGCCTGTGGCGCTGGTGCATGTGGATGCGCACGCCGACGTGAATGACGAGATGTTTGGCGAGCGTGAAACCCATGGCACCGTCTTCCGCCGCGCCTATGAAGAGGGCCTGATCGTCCCCGACAAGACCTTTCAGATCGGCATTCGCGGCTCGGGCTAAGCGGCGTCAGATTTCACCCAGGCCAAGGGCTGGGGTTTCAAGCAATTCCCCGCGTGGGAGTTGTGGCAGCAGAACCTGACGGTAATCGGCGCACAAATTCGCAATGAGATCGGAGAGCATCCGACCTATATCACCTATGATATCGACAGCCTTGATCCGGCCTTTGCGCCCGGCACCGGTACGCCTGAGATCGCCGGATTGACCACGCCGCAAGCTCTGCAATTGCTTCAAACTTTGAGTGGGGTGAACGTGGTGGGCTGCGATCTGGTTGAGGTGTCTCCGCCCTATGACCCTGCGGGGACGACGGCGCTGACGGCGGCAAACCTGCTTTTCGAACTGCTATGCATCCTGCCTAGCGTGACGTAACGGTAAAGGGGCGCTTGGTGCCTTGTCGGGCGCTAAGAACCAAATAGGTTTTGCGGAAACACGAGGTTCAGGATGAAGAAGATGGTCGTTTGGGTGCTAGTCGGGGCTGTTGTGGCTCTGGGGGTTTATATCCGTCTCGCACCCTCTGACTCTGCCCAATGGCATATACCGCTGACTGCAATGGCGGATACGGATATGCAAGGCGGCGTCATTCGCATCGTTGAAACCGGGCCGGAAGGTCTTGCCCGACTGGACGATATCGCGCAGGCCACGCCGCGCACTACCGTGCTGGCCGGGTCGGTGGATGAGGGGATGATCACCTACATTACCCGCAGCAAAGTGATCGGCTTTCCCGACTACACCACGGTCCAGCAAGACGGCGATACCCTACGCATCCATGCACGCCTGCGCTTTGGGCGATCAGATTTTGGGGTAAACCGAGACCGAGTTGATGAGTGGCTTGCTGCGCTCCAACCCTGAGGACAAACACCCCTCGGACACCTCGCGCCACATTGGCACGTTCAGCGACATCTGACACTGTGCCATGAACATGCGGCCATCGACCTGCAAGCAGATCATCTCACCCAAATCCACGCGTGCACCTGATTTGTCTGTGCAATAGCAGTCGCGCACCTTGCCGTCCGGCCCGACGTAATCCGCCATGGCAGGCACCGCAAACAGCGATAAAACGAAAACCAACCCCTTCATGTCGGCTATCTTAGCACAAGCTCGGCCCTTGACCAAAGCGGCATATTAGGGGACACCGCCCAGATGATCCCCGAAGAACGCCTTGAGCAGATAACCCAGCGATTCCAATACCTCGAAGCGGCCATGTCCGATGGTGCCTCGGGTGGAGATATTGCGGCCTTGGCCAAGGAGTATTCGGATCTCAAGCCCGTGGTTGATCAGATCATGGCCTGGCGGCAGCTGCGGGCCGATTTGGCCGAGGCAGAGGCAATGCTGGCCGACCCCGACATGAAGGAACTGGCCGAAGAGGAAATTCCTGATCTTCAGGCCCGTATCCCGCAAGCAGAACATGCGCTGCAATTGGCGCTGTTGCCCCGAGACGAGGCCGACGTACGCCCAGCGATGCTGGAAATCCGACCGGGCACGGGTGGGGACGAGGCCGCATTGTTCGCAGGCGATCTGTTGCGCATGTATCAGCGTTACGCCGAGGCGCGCGGCTGGCGGTTTGAGATCATCGAAGAACAGGCCTCCGATCTGGGTGGCATCAAAGAGGTGGTGGCCCATATCAAGGGCGAGAACGTCTTTGCCCGGATGAAGTACGAATCCGGCGTACACCGGGTGCAGCGCGTGCCCGAAACCGAAAGCGGGGGGCGGATTCATACCTCGGCAGCCACCGTGGCCGTTTTGCCCGAGGCTGAGGATGTGGACATTCAGGTCGACGCCAATGACATCCGTATCGACACCATGCGCAGCTCGGGCGCGGGGGGACAGCATGTGAACACTACCGACTCGGCGGTGCGCATTACCCACCTTCCGACCGGGCTGGTTGTGACCAGTTCCGAGAAATCCCAACACCGCAACCGCGAGATTGCTATGCAGGTGCTGAAAACGCGCCTCTATGACTTGGAGCGCCAGCGGATCGACAGTGAACGCTCAGCCGATCGGGCCAGTCAGGTGGGGTCCGGGGACCGCTCTGAGCGGATCAGGACCTATAACTTCCCGCAGGGCCGCATGACGGATCACCGCATCAACCTGACGCTTTATAAGTTGGATCAGGTGATGCAGGGCGACTTGGACGAAATCATCGACGCGCTCACCGCTGACGATCAGGCGCGTTTGCTGGCCGAGATGGCACAATGAACGGGCCGCAGACAGCGGCTATGGCGATGGTTGCCGCGACGGCTCGGCTGCGCGCGGCGGGCGTCGATGATCCGGCGCGCGATGCACGTGTTCTGCTTGCCCATGCCGCCCGGATCGAAGCCAGCCGTGTCACCCTGATTGCGCCAGAGGAATTGGCTCCGGAAATCGCCGAACGCTATGATCAACTGATCGCGCTGCGGGCCATTCGTGTCCCGGTGTCGCATCTGCTGGGCGAGCGTGAGTTCTATGGCCGTAGGTTCCGGGTCAGTCGCGATGTGCTGGACCCGCGTCCCGAGACAGAGACCCTGATCGAAGCCGCCTTGAGCGAGCCGTTCGATCACGTTCTGGACTTGGGCACAGGTTCGGGCTGTATTCTGATCACTTTGCTGGCTGAACGCACCAGCGCGTCGGGCGTTGGCGTTGATCTGAGTGAATCGGCCTGCCTGCAAACCAGTGCGAATGCCGTGCAGCATCAGGTACAAGACCGGGTGGAGGTTCTTCAATCCGATTGGTTTGGAAACATTGAGGGTGAATTCGATCTTATTGTCTCGAATCCCCCGTATATTTCGCTGTCCGAAATGGAGGCGCTGTCCCCGGAAGTGCGCGAGCATGAACCGCGCATGGCTCTGACCGACGAAGGGGATGGGCTTGGGGCGTATAGACGCATCGCCGCCGGTGTGCCTGATTTTCTATTACCGGACGGGCGGTTGCTGGTGGAAATTGGCCCGACGCAGGGCGCTGCCGTGGCGGCGCTTTTTGATGCGGCAGGTTTGTCTGAGACGCGCGTTATTCCTGATCTGGATGGGCGTGACCGCGTCGTTTTCGCCAGAATGCCGCAATGACGACACGTTCTGAGGCCGATTTCTGCCGATTGATGTAAAAAAGCAGCGAAAAATGGGACAAACCCCTTGTCTGAACCTGCCGGACATGTTTACTCAGGAACAGTCAGCGAGGTTGACGCCGTTACAGCGCGCCCCTGACGCCAAGCCCAAAAAGTCGACATCGCGTCACAGCTAAAGCCTTTGAGCAGTGTACGTCGCGAGGTGATCGACATCGTAAGACAAGGCTGACGAAAGTAGATGAGATCTTCCAAATCCCGCTCGCGGGCCAAGAATAACCGCAATCGTCCTTCTGGCGGCAACGTTGTAAACCGGGTCTTTGACAGCTCGGGGCCGGAAGGCAAAGTGCGAGGCACGCCCCAGCAGATCATTGACAAGTACAACCAGCTTGCCCGCGATGCGCAGCTGTCCAATGACCGTGTGGCCGCCGAGAATTTCCAGCAACATGCCGAGCATTACCTGCGCCTGCTGAGCGAAGCCCAACGCGAGATGGAAGCCCGCCGCGAAGAGCAAGAGCGTCAGAACCGCGAACGCCAGGCCGAACGTGACCGCGAGCGCGCCGAGCGTCAGGAACGTGAAGCCGCCCGTCAAGCCGACCCGGCAGAGGCTCCGCAGCCTGATGTGATGGGGTTCGCGCCCGAAGATGCGGCACCTGAATCCGGTCTGGTGGAGACACCCGAAAGCAAAGGCGGCGACGCCGCACCTGAGAAGAAAGAAAAACCGGCACGCAAGCCACGTGCGCGCAAGCCCAAGGCCGCGCCCGCTGCGGAAGAACCCGCTGCCGACAAGGGAGACGCCCCGGAGGCGGCTGAGTAATCGGTTTGAATAGCAAAGTTAGGCCTCGGGTTTCGACCCGAGGTTTTTTTGTTTCTTAGGGCTGCTTCACTGCACGAGCCAGAGCGCAGAAGGCTTCCAACGGGACCTGTTCGGCCCTTTCGGTGGGTTCTATGCCAACAGCGCGCAGCCTGTCTTCGATATCGTGGGCGACACCTTTCAACGAGGCGCGCAGCATTTTGCGCCGCTGGTTGAAGGCTGCCGCGACAACGCGGGACAGGGTGGCTGCATCTGCCGGAAAACGAGGCTCGGGCAGGGCGGTCAGGTGGACCACCGCGCTGGAAACTTTTGGGGGTGGCGTAAAGGCACCCGGCGGCAGGGACATGGCGATCCTTGCCTCGGCCCGCCATTGCGCAAGGATGGCAAGGCGGCCATATGCTTTGCTGCCGGGTTGGGCGACGATCCGCTCGGCCACTTCGCGTTGGAACATTAGGGTCAGGCTTTGCCAGAACGGGGGCCATTCTGGCGGGGTCAGCCAGCGCACCAGCAATTCGGTGCCCACATTGTAGGGCAGGTTCGCGGCAATGCGAATGGGGGGCGTCAGGTGGGCGAGCGGATTGATTTCCAGCGCATCGCCGTTAATGATCTCAAGCCGGCCCGGATAGGCGGCTGCGATCTCGTTGAGAGCGGCGATGCAGCGGGTGTCTTTTTCGACGGCGACGACTTTACGGGCGCCTTCGGACAGAAGCCCACGGGTCAGGCCGCCGGGACCGGGGCCGATTTCCAGCACGTCACATGTAGTCAGATCACCGGCCTGACGGGCGATCTTGGCAGTTAGGTTCAGATCCAGCAGAAAATTCTGGCCCAGAGATTTGCGGGCCGAAAGCTGGTGTGCAGCGATGACTTCGCGCAGTGGGGGAAGGGTGTCGATGGCGCTCATGATCCGGTTACCGTGGCGCGGGTTGAGGCGGTGCGCCAGTTTTTTTGCCTCCGGCGGGGATATTTTCAGCCAGGTGAAGGGTCAAGTGCTTTGCGCCATGCGTTGAGCGAGCTTCAGGGCCTCGATCAGGCTGGAGGGGTTGGCGATGCCTTGCCCGGCGATGTCCATGGCGGTGCCGTGGTCGGGTGAGGTGCGGATGAAGGGTAGTCCCAGTGTCACGTTCACGCCGCGGTCGAAGTCCAGCGTCTTGATCGGGATCAGCGCTTGGTCGTGATACATCGCGATAGCTGCGTCATAGCGGGTGCGGGCGGCGGCGTGAAACATGGTGTCGGCCGGGTGGGGGCCGGTGACCGTGTAGTCATAGGTAGGCAGCCTTTCGATCAGGGGGCCGATCCAGTCCAGTTCCTCATGCCCCATTTTGCCGCCTTCGCCTGCGTGAGGGTTGAGGCCCGCGATGGCGATGCGAGGGTTCGGGATACCGAATTGGGTGCGTAGGCCATGCGCGGTGATCTCGATCGTGTCTTGCAGGAGGTCAGGGGTCAGTTCCGCCGGGACGCGGGACAGCGGAATGTGGATCGTTGCGGGCACCACACGAAGCTGGTCGCTGGCCAGCATCATCACCACCCGT
Source organism: Ruegeria sp. J8 (assembly GCF_056531925.1). Lineage (NCBI taxonomy): Bacteria > Pseudomonadati > Pseudomonadota > Alphaproteobacteria > Rhodobacterales > Roseobacteraceae > Ruegeria > Ruegeria sp. J8. Next base: position 151,391 of record NZ_JBQFMR010000002.1, on the reverse strand, counting down.
TTGCAACCAGAAAGCGCCGCCAGAAACTCGGTATGGCCGGGATAGGCGAAACCGGCGCCGTCGATCAGTGCCTTTTTGTGGATCGGTGCCGTACACAGCGCGGAGGCCGCACCGGATTGGACCAGGGATACGCCAAACTCGATTGCATCAATGACACCTGGCGCGTTGGCGGAGGCAGGGCGGCCGGGAAGAGCGGATTCGGGAAAGTCGAGCTGTAGGACGGGCAGGGCCGTGGTGCTAAGTTTCATTGCCTCGGCCGGATCCGAAATTTTTGCGGTCGGGGTCCCGCCCGGCAAATGCGCTGCGTCTCCGATGAAGAAGAACGGGCAGGTGTCGCGCAGCTCGGCCCAAGCTTTTGCTGCGATTTCCGGGCCGATACCGGCCGGATCACCGCAGCTTAGCGCGATAGGGGCTGTCATTGCTCGACGATCGTGGCGTCGGCGCGCAGCTGCTCCAGAAGGCTTTCGGAAAAGGCTTGCAGGCGCTGCTGCGTCAGGGCGTTGGCGACGTCTGCCCGCGATGTTTCTTCTCCACGGTCCAATGTGCGCGTGCACAGCATCAGGAAGCGCAGTGTCTGACCATTGTTGCTGGTCAGGGTGGTGGATACCTCGTTGAGGTCCAGCTTGGCCAGTTCCAGCGCTATATCGCGCGGAATCTCGGCTGGTGCGGCCTCAATCCGTTCCAGAACTTCTGGGGGCTGATCCTGTGCGATACCGTAGAGATCGTCGCAGGTATCGACCTCTTCACGCAATTCGGCTGCGCGCGCGAGGGTTGCCGGGCTGCGTCCGCCTGGCAGATTGTAGATTGCGTAATCGACCTTGGAGTACTGTGGCGCGGCTGTTGCGCTTTCCCGGATGCCCCGCATCTGAAACAGTGCGACGGCGTTGGACAGGGATATGGGTTGGGTGATGTCACCGGTCTTCAACCCAAGAATAACCGGCTGCAAAGCGGGCGGAAGCTCGGTCAGGTTCAACCAGTCCAATTGACCGCCATTGGTGCGGGTGCCGGCGGCCGAATATTGCGTTGCCGCCGCTGAAAAGGCATCGAACCCTTCAACCAGAGCGATTTCGTCGGCCAACAATTGCACTTGCGGCAGAGTCTGCGGTGTCACGGGGATGATGATTTCGGAGAGCAAAACCTGAAGGCCGCCGCTGCCCGATTGGCCCAGGGCACGGTTAATCTCATCCTCGGTCGGGCGCGCTTGCGAGATAAACCGGGCGCTGATGAAATCACGCCACGAGAGTTGGTCGGCGATAAAATCACGTACGGTTTCACGTGATACCCCGGCATCAGCAAGGAGTTGCAGGAATTCATCGCTGGAAAGCTGGCCGCGTGCTGCGAACTCGTCAATGCCCAGTTGAACGGCCTCGGGGTTGGCCGAGATTCCGGCCTGACGCATGACCTGTCGGCGTAGACGGTCATCAATTAGGGCCTGGCGGACTTCTTCGTCTGATGCGCCCGGCGCGCCCAGAACGGTCAGGAATTGCTGGCGTTGATCCAGTTCGTACCAGGTGACGATATCCTGATTGACCTTGATTGCAGGCGAGAACAGGCTTTGGGCCTGCGTTTGCGGAGCGACGAAAGCAAGGACAAGCGCGGTCAAAACCGGAGCAACCGGTTTAAGCCAACCGGAACGAAGGAAACTTGAGAAACCTGGAATCAACTGCATCTTCTCTTGAACTGTTGGCCACTGCCTTCAACGGAATATCCCGTCAAAGCTACGGTAAAGCCGAATTCTGTCGAAGGCTCAATACTTGATGACGAAGTAAAGCGCCTGCTGACACTCATGTTAACTTGTACGCATTCGTTGCGGTAGGTGACGCCAAGCCCGTATCGGATCGGCTCGGATTCACTAATATCATATCGGGCGAGGGCCTGGGTCAGCCAGTTTTGGTCGATTGTATAGCGCCCGTCCAAACGTATTTCCGATATCTCGTCGTCGATATTTTCATCCGGGTCGGGTTCTTGCCAGACGTAACTTCCTACGATCCCAACGGTTTTCCTTTGCCAGGCCGCGCGCATCTCGGCCTTGGCGAAGCTGAAATCGCCGTTCAACAGACCGCGCCCCGCGAGGGACCAACCATTGGCGGTTTGCAGCTGCCCGGCCAGCAACAGATCGGACGAGGTTCCCTGCAAGCCCGAGGTCAGGTTGAACTCGGGGTCTGCATCTGCGCGATAGACCTGCCCGACTGTAACCAACGCACGGCGACCATTGCCCGCATATCGGGACCAGTTGAGCCCGAATACGCCCGTGACCCCATCCTCGCGCCTGTCGGGTGCGGGAAAGCGCGACAGGGACAAAAGGTTCCCTTGGTCGAATTCCTGAAAGGTGCTTTCATCCAGCGGCACATCATTGGTCGAAACCTGGGTCCAACCGACCTGCGCAATCGGCTCCAGCACCTGTGTTGCCCCGCTTTGTTCGCGGCGTGCCATCGGAAAGCGCAGGGTCAGCGCGGCGCGCGGCGTGGTGCGCGTCACCTGATCGGGAAAATTGCTGTCATGGCGAATGTTGAATGTGTCCACAGACGCACCCAGTTGCGCGTCGGCACGCAGCCCGGATGCAAAAGTCCAGCTGCGAAGCCATTCCGCATCGAATGTCGCCCGTGCGACGTCGCGGCCCAGCACGTCTTCGTCGCTGGTGCGCTCATGCGCGTGGGTCTCGACGCCTAGCCGAACTTCGCCTCCGACCGATTTGGGAAACAGGCGTTTCTCGTAGAACAGATCGAAGATGCGCGATGGGATTTCATCCTGATCTTCACTGTCGCGCAGGGTTTTGAAGTGGATAAAGCTGGTGCGGAATGCGGTATCGCGCTCGTACCGTTCCAATGCAATTTCACTGCGCAGGCGGTCGAATTCGGGCAGGCCATAATCGGCCAGATACGCGTCGTCCGACGTGGTTTGCAGGTTGAAACTGAGCAGATATCCGTCGTTAAGCCCAAAATATCCGTTTGCAAATAAGAACCCGCGATCCTCACCGGGTTCCAGATCGTCACGTGTATACGCGCCATCAATTTCGATCCGCCCCCGCTTGAACGCTTGCCGATAACGGTAGCCCAGCGTTTTGGTTTCGGGCGAGATATAAGGCGTCAGCGTCAGATCCCGGTGATCACCCAACTTGAAGAAATAGGGAACCTGAACTCCGGTCCCAAGCTGCGACGTCGTGCGGATCGACGGCACCAGAAACCCCGTGGCGCGGTCCAGCGTCGGATCGGGAAGGCGCAGATAAGGGAAGTAGAAGACAGGCAGGTCCAGAATCCTGAACTGTGCGCCTTCGAAGTATAGTTGCCGCTCCAGCTGGTCATGCGTGACTTTCCGCGCCCGGATCTGCCAAAGAGGCGGCCTGCCGTCCGAACAAATATGACAGGATGTGGCCGAGACCTTGTCGAACTGCGTATACCGTCCGCCCGCACGTTTGGCCTGAACGGATGCGATCTGCACCTGCTGTTCGAACACCATCCGCGCACCTATCAGCAGGCCGTTTTGGATGCCGCTGTCCAACGTGGCCGAATCCGCCAGAATCGTGGTTGTCCCGGCCTGATCAATGCGCACGGGGCCTTCCAGATTCAGCTCGCCGGTGTCGCGGTTATACGTGATCCGGTTGGCGGTGACTTTGGCGTCGCCCTGAAACGCCTCGACATTGCCCTCAGCCACCAGAACGCGGTCGGGGGTGATAAAGATCTTGTCGGCCACCAGCAACGCCGGTTCATCCTGTTGCTCCTGATCCTGCACTGGGGCGGCTGTGGGCTGTGCTTGCGCTGTCGCAGCTACGGGCAGTGTGAGCGCGACGGCACCAGACAACAATAAACGCGCGAAAAGACGCATCAGCCGTCCTCCGCGTGTAAAAGGAGGCCGAGCGACAAAAGAATGGCTGCAAATGGCGGAGCCCAGGCCGCGACGAAGATAGGCAATTGTCCGTTTTCTCCCAGAATTTGGGCAAAGTTTCTTACGAAGTAGATGGCGAACCCCAGCAAAACCGCCGACAGTACGGCGATCCCGGTGCCTCCGAACCTTACATGGCGCATTGTGAAGGCGGCCCCGATCAGGACCATTGCCACTAGAAAGAAGGGCCGGGCAAGCTGAACTTGCAGCCAGACCTCATATTGTTTGGTCGAAAACCCCGCTTCACCCAAATCGCGGATCAGTTCTGGCAGGTCATAGACCGACACGGATCCCTGATCGCCCAATGTATCCAGAATACGCTGACGTGTGAGCGAGGTCGGAATCTCCAGCCTTTCATGCTCTGCCGCGTTGGTTTCAGGATTGACGCCTTGGATCAACGGCCAAACCTTTGCGTTGCTGAGGATCCAATTCCCGTCCTTAAGTTCAGCCGCGTCTGCTTGGATCTGCTGGTTCGGTGTCCCGTCAGGTGAAAAGGTGATGATCGTCACCTCGTTCAGGACCAAAGTGTTCCCATTTGCGGTGCCCCGCGCGTGGATCACCGATTGTCCATTGCGCGAGCCCTGTCGCAACCACAGGCCTTCGCTGCTGATCGAAAAGGCCGAACTTCCGTTGTTGCGGTAGCTGTCGGACAGGCGTTGATATTCCTCGGACGTGGCAGCCGCAATGGGATTCAGCAGGGCGACCGCTCCTGCGCCGATGACCAGCGCCAGCGTGGCGGGCGCGAGCAGCGCGCGAATGCCTGACCGACCGATGGCGCGTGTCACCACCAGCTCCGAACTGCGGGCCAGACCGACAAAAAGCGCGATTGTGGACAGGATCACCAAAAGGGGCAGCATCTCGCTGATGGCAGCGGGGGTATTCAGCAGGGTCAAATGCAGCAACCGTCCGAAGGACAGGTTTTCGTCGTCAAAGCGGCGCACCTGTTCGATCAGGTCGATCAGAATCAGCAGGGTCAGGAAAATCGCGCCGATGACTAAAAAACTCTGCATGAAGCGGCGGGCGAAGTAGCGGTCGAGGATCATAGCACCCATCCTGCCGGACCAATATTTGTGGGAGGCAACGGGTCGGACACACCGCGGGCCGCGCTTATATGCGACGGCATATGCCTGCCCCGTCTTACCACTGCACTCTCCCACCAACCTGCCGGAATTTTTTCGCGACTGTACTGCAAATGCCTGTCGGGGAAAACTGCTATCTGGTCAAGCCGGGCAGCGCGGGCTAGGTCTTGGGAAACAGATTTTCAGGAGTTCGCCATGAGCAGTCTTATCCCGATCCAGTTTCAGTCTTTCGACATCGACGTAATGGCACAGGCCGAGGGGCGCGTGGCGATAATCATCACGGACGATGGTAAGATGGGCCCAGCAGCACGGCGTGCCAATCGTCTGACCCGTGGAGCCGTCGCACGACTGGTGGAAAGCGAACGCTTCGGCAAGGTGAAAAGCGGTGACGTGATCACGCTGGCTTGGCCCGGAGGAATGGTGGCCGAGGCACTGGACATCCTGATTCTGCCCCGCCGTCCTGATCCGGCCGAGGCCCGCAAGGGCGGTGTTGCGCTGGCCAAACTGGCAGGCGGCAAAGCGCTATTGGTCATGGCGGCGAACCAGATTAGGACCGAGGAACTGGCCCTTGGTATCGCCCTTCGCAGCTATGATTTCGATGCGCACAAGACAAAAGATGCCGACGCGGCCGCTCCGGTCACGATCGCGCATCAAAAACCCGATGAGGTCGAGGTGGCATTTGCGCCGCTCTACGCCATTGCCGACGGCGTGCGGATGACGCGCGACTTGACCAATGAGCCTGCAAACGTTCTGACCACCACCGAATTCGCCGATCGCTTGGTCGAAATGCAGGAACTGGGCCTTGAGGTCGAGGTTCTGGAAGAGGACAAGCTCGAAGAACTGGGGATGCGCACATTGCTGAGCGTCGGGCAGGGCTCGGTTAGCCCCTCGAAGGTTGTGGTGATGCAGTGGAACGGTGGCGACAAGGGCGATTCTCCGCTGGCGCTGGTGGGCAAAGGCGTTGTGTTCGATACCGGCGGGATTTCGTTGAAACCTGCGGGTGGCATGGAAGACATGACCATGGATATGGGCGGCGCAGGCGTTGTCGCTGGCACCATGCGCGCGCTGGCCAAGCGCAAGGCCAAGGCCAACGTGGTCGGCCTAGTTGGGCTAGTCGAGAACATGCCCTCGGGCAATGCCACGCGTCCGGGCGATGTCGTCAAGTCCATGAAGGGCGATACAGTCGAGATCATCAACACCGATGCCGAGGGCCGCTTGGTCCTGTGCGACGTGATGTGGTATGCGCAGGAACGCTTCAGCCCGGTGGGCATGGTCGATCTGGCGACCCTGACCGGAGCGATCATTATCGGTCTGGGGCATGAGAATGCGGGTGTCTTCTCGAACAATGACACGTTCTGCGATGCCTTCCTGAAATCCGCCAAGGCCGAGGATGAGGGCGCGTGGCGGATGCCGCTTGGCCCGAAATATGACAAGATGCTGAAGTCGCGCATCGCGGATATGAAGAACGTGGGCGGACGGCCTGCGGGTTCGATCACGGCGGCGCAGTTCCTGCAACGGTTCGTGAAAGAGGAAACGCCGTGGATTCACCTGGATATCGCTGGTGTCGCCTCGGTCGCGTCCGAGACGTCCTACGCGCCAAAAGGGGCAACGGGATGGGGCGTGCGGGCGCTGAGCCGGTTCGTGCAGGACAATTTCGAGTAATCGGATGGGGGCTGTCTATTTCTACCACCTGACCCAACGCCCGCTGGAGCACACCTTGCCGGCGTTGCTGGACAAGGCGCGTCAGGCCGGGTGGCGGATTGCCGTGCGGGGCACTGATCCCGCACGGATGGACTGGCTGGATGAAAAACTGTGGCTGGGGCCCGAGGATGGGTTCCTGCCGCATAGTCTTGCGGGAGGTCCGCATGACGCGGATCAGCCCATCTTGCTGACCACCGGCCCGCAGGCTGGCAACGATCCGGCTTGTGTGATGGCCGTTGACGGTGCCGCTGTTGCCCCGGACGAAGTGAACGCGTTGGAGCGGGTATGCATCCTGTTCGACGGCAATGATGAACAGGCGGTGCAGCACGCGCGGGGGCAGTGGAAAGCACTGACTGACGCAGGTTGTTCGGCGCAATACTGGTCCGAGGCTTCGGGTCGATGGGAGAAGAAGGCCGAGGCTTAGGCCCTGCCGTACAGATTTCAGGAGAGTGATAAATGGAAATGAAGCCTTTGGGCCGCACCGGCATCATGGTGACCGATCTATGTCTTGGGACCATGACATTCGGAACCCAGACATCCGAGGCGGACGCCCACATTCAGATGGATATGGCGTTGGAGGCCGGGATCAATTTCGTCGACGCAGCCGAGATGTATCCGGTTAACCCGATCTCGGCCGAAACGGTGGGGCGCACCGAAGAGATCTTGGGGAACTGGAACGCGGCAAACCCGTCGCGCCGCAGTGACTATGTGCTGGCGACCAAACATTCAGGAGCAGGGTTTACGCATGCGCGGAACGGGTCTCCAATCTCTGCCCAAACCATTCCAGAGGCGGTCGAGGGATCCCTGCGGCGGTTGAAGACGGACTGCATCGACCTTTACCAATTTCACTGGCCAAACCGGGGCAGCTACATGTTCCGCCAGAATTGGACCTTTGCGCCGGCAGGTGACAACACCGACGAAGTGCTGGCCAACATGCAGGAGTGTCTGGAGGCGCTGCAGGTGCAGGTGAACAAGGGCAATATCCGCGCCTTTGGCCTGTCCAACGAAAGCGCTTGGGGCACCGCGCAATGGTTACGCTTGGCTGAGGCAGGGGCGGGGCCACGGGTGGCTTCGGTTCAGAATGAGTATTCACTGCTTTGTCGGCATTTCGATACCGATATGGCCGAGTTGAGCGTGCATGAGGATGTGGGATTGATGGCGTTCTCACCTTTGGCTGCGGGGTTCCTGACTGGTAAGTATCAGGGCGGTGCGGTGCCCGACGGATCGCGCATGTCGATCAATGCCGAGATGGGTGGGCGCAAGTCAGATCGTGTGTTTGACGCGGTTGCGGCCTATCTTGATATTGCAGATCGGCATGGGCTGGACCCGGTCCAGATGTCGCTAGCATGGTGCCAGACACGGAAGTTCATGTTGTCGGCAATATTCGGGGCCACGACGGTCGAGCAACTGGAACGTATCCTTGCGGGTAAGGATCTTGAGTTGTCCTCGGAAGTTTTGAGCGAGATCACCGCGGCCCATCGCGCCTTTCCGATGCCGTACTAGGTTTCGCGGTGGGTCGGGGGCTCTGCCCCCGCCGCCCTTTACGGGCGTCTCCCCCGGGATATTTTTGGCCAGATGAAAGCGGATCCGGTCAGTGATGGGTGGGGTGCGCGCGTTCTTGTCTTAGGTCACGGGCCGACAGGCCGTGGGCCGTGCGGAAGGCGCGGGCGAAGCTTGATTGCGAGGCAAAGCCTGTGGCCAGTGCTACGTCCATCAGCGGCATGTCAGTATCTGTGACCAGACGGCGGGCCTCGGCCAGGCGCAGTTGCAGGTAGTGGTCTTGCGGCGTGGTGTTCAGGCGCAGGCGGAATTGCTGTTGCAGGGTGCGGGGGCTGGTACCCAGTGTCGCGGCTATGTTGGTCAGCGGCAGGGGGTCATCCAGCGCGGATTGCATCAGGCTGTTGGCTTTGGCCGTCAGCGCTGTGTGGCGGTGTGGGGCGCCGGTGCGGCTTTGCGGTTTGCTGGGGTCGGGCGCGCCGTCATAGAGGAATAGGCCCGAGACGCGCGCGGCGAAGCCTGCGCCGTGGCGGGCGGCGATGATATGCAGCATCATTTCGACCGCTGGGATTGCGCCGCCTGAGGTGAGGCGGTTTTGCGAGACAGCGAACCGGTCGGGGCGGACGTCGACTTCGGGGAAACGGGCTGCGAAATTATCCAGATCTTCCCAATGGGTTGTTGCGGCGTGGCCGTCCAGCAGGCCTGCTTCGGCCAGTAGCCAGGGGCCTCCGTCGATGCCTGCCATTGTGGCGCCGGTGTTTGCGATCCGGCGTAGTCCAGCCAACAGACTGGGGGTTGCGTGGCGCGCCAGTTGGAAGCCTGCGACCACGATCATCAGGTCGCAGCTTTGCAGGCGCGCCAGCGGGATACCCGGTACGGTCAGTGCGCTGGTCAGCATCGCGGGCTCAGGCGTGGCAGTGACATAATCCCAGTCAAAGGCGGGGCGATCGGCCAGACGGTTGGCTGCGCGCATGGGGTCTACAGCGGATGCAAAACTAAGCGTGTTGCAGTCGTCCAGCACCAGCACAGCCGTTTTCAGGGCGCGATGTTCGGGTTGGAGGATGTTTTTTGCGGATTTCATCAAGTTTGATTCGCATTCTGGCAAGTGTTTCCACAAGGCTGCGTCAGAGTCGCAGGCAACGCAAATCGATTGCCGGGGAGAAGTCTGGGGAAAACTCAGGGCAAAACCGGGTATAAGCTGGGGAGAACGCCATGCCTTTGGAAATGAACCGCGAAGTATTTGTCACCTGTGCCGTGACCGGCTCGGGCGGAACGCAGGATCGCAGCCCGCATGTACCGCGCTCGCCGCAGCAGATTGCCGACAGCGCGATTGCGGCGGCCAAAGCAGGGGCGGCGGTGGTGCATTGCCATGTGCGCGACCCCGAGACCGGCGCACCCAGCCGACGGCTGGACCTGTATCGCGAGGTGACGGACCGGATTCGCGATGCGGATGTGGATGTAGTGCTGAACCTGACGGCCGGGATGGGTGGGGATATCGTGTTCGGCGGCGTCGAGAGCCCGTTTCCGGTGGCTGAGGGCACCGACATGATCGGCGCCTCCGAGCGCGTCGCACATATCGCGGAATGTCTGCCTGAGATTTGCACGCTGGACTGCGGCACCATGAACTTTGCCGAGGCGGATTACGTCATGACCAACACCCCAGGCGCGCTGCGGGCGATGGGGCAGATGATGACAGATATGGGTGTGAAGCCCGAGATTGAGGCTTTTGACACCGGTCATCTGTGGTTCGCCAAACAGTTGGTGAAAGATGGAATTCTGGAGCCGAACGCTCTGGTTCAGCTGTGTATGGGCGTGCCGTGGGGCGCGCCGGATGATCTGAATACGTTTATGGCCATGGTGAACAATGTGCCCGACGACTGGACGTTCAGTGCGTTTTCGTTGGGGCGGAACCAGATGGCTTATGTGGCGGCCTCGGTGCTGGCAGGCGGCAACGTGCGGGTTGGGTTGGAGGACAATCTGTGGCTGGACAAGGGTGTTCTGGCCGAGAACTGGCAATTGGTCGAGCGTGCGGGGACCATTATCGAGAATATGGGCGCGAAGGTCATTGGGCCTGCTGAGGTGCGCGAGAAGCTGGGTTTGACCAAGCGTGCGCCGGCGGCGAAATAAGCGCGGTTTGGGGGCCTGCCCCCAAACCCCCGGGATATTTTTAGCCAGATGAAGAGGCGGATCGACGTGAAAACAGCGGCAATCATTGGTGGTGGTGTGATCGGCGGCGGTTGGGCCGCGCGGTTTTTGCTGAACGGGTGGGATGTTCGGGTTTTTGACCCTGATCCTGAAGCTGAGCGCAAGATTGGGGAGGTTCTGGACAATGCGCGGCGTTCGCTGCCGGGGCTGAGTGATGTTCCGTTGCCACCCGAGGGTTTTCTGAGTTTTCATGAAGATATGGTTGAGGCCGTGCAGGGCGCGGAGTGGATTCAGGAAAGTGTGCCCGAGCGGTTGGGTCTTAAGTTGAAGGTTTACAAGGGGTTGCAGGAGGCGTGTGATCCGGGCGCGATCATTGGCTCGTCGACCAGTGGGTTCAAACCTTCGGAATTGCAGGAGGGTGCGTTACGGCCCGAACAGATCGTTGTGACGCATCCGTTCAACCCGGTGTACTTGCTGCCACTGATCGAACTTGTACCGACGGACAAGAACCCGCCTGAGATGGTCGAGCGTGCGCAGGGGCTCCTGAAATCGGTGGGGTTCTTCCCTCTGCACATCAAAAAAGAAATCGACGCGCATATCGCTGACCGGTTCCTTGAAGCGGTTTGGCGCGAGGCGCTGTGGCTGGTCAAGGACGGCATCGCCACCACCGAAGAGGTGGACGAGGCGATCCGTATGGGGTTCGGCATCCGCTGGGCGCAGATGGGCCTGTTCGAGACCTACCGCGTGGCCGGAGGCGAGGCCGGGATGCGGCACTTTATGGCTCAGTTTGGGCCAGCGCTGAAATGGCCTTGGACCAAGCTGATGGATGTGCCCGAGTTCACCGATGAACTGGTCGATATGATCGCCGATCAGTCGGATGCGCAATCGGGGATGCATACGATCCGCGAACTGGAGCGCATCCGCGACAATAACCTCGTGGGCATGATGCGCGCGCTCAAGGCGCAAAACTATGGCGCGGGGGCGGTACTGAACCAGCATGATGCGATGCTGAAACCCGGTGCGTTGCCTACGATCGATCAGGCTGATCTCAGCCAACCGATCCTGACCTTGTCGCGCGCTGTGCCGCTGGATTGGACGGACTATAACGGCCACATGAACGAGGCGCGTTATCTAGAGGCCTTTGCCGCTGCTACCGACCGGTTCATGGAGGTTATTGGCTGCGACGCGGACTATATCGCCTCGGGCGGCAGCTACTTCACCGCTGAAAACCACATCCGCTATGTGGATGAGGTTCATGCAGGCGCAAAGATACAGGTGCGCACGCAGATGCTGTTGGGGCAGGGCAAAAAACTGCACGTTTTCCACAGTATGTATGAGGGCGACAAACTGCTGGCCACGGGTGAAAGCTTTCTGCTGCATGTCAGTCTGGACACCCGCCGTCCAAGTGCTCCGTCGCCACAGATCGAGGCGGCCATGGCCCGCATTGCCGAGGCGCAGGCCGGGTTGCCTTATCCCGAAGGCGCGGGGGCGGCGATCCGTAAACCTGCATGAGCGGGCGGGTTCTGATCACGGCCGGGGCCTCGGGCGTCGGCCGGGCCATGGCCGAGGCGTTCGACGCCGTTGGGGCGCAGGTCTGGGTCGCCGATCTGGATGCGGAGGCGTTAAGCGCGTGCCCAGAGCATTGGAAACGGTCGCAGGTGGATGTGGCGGATGAGCCCTCGGTTGCCGCCCTGTTCGCCGAGATTGCGGCGCAATGGGGTGGGCTGGATACGCTCTGCGCCAATGCCGGGATCGCCGGACCGACGGCGTTGGTCGAGGATGTGGCGCTTGACGAATGGCGTGCCTGTCTGGCGGTCAACCTAGAGGGGGCGTTTTTATGCGCGAAATACGCGGCACCGATCCTCAAGCGTCAGGGCAGTGGGGCGATCATCATCACTTCGTCTACGGCCGGGCAATACGGATATCCCAATCGCGCGCCCTATGCGGCGGCGAAATGGGGTGTCATCGGACTGGCCAAAACGCTGGCGATGGAGCTTGGCCCCCACGGCGTGCGCTGCAACACGATCTGCCCCGGCGCCGTCGAAGGCCCCCGGATGGAGGGCGTTCTGGCCCGCGAGGCCAATGCCAAGGGCATGACCCGCGATCAGGTCTACAATGGCTATGCCGCAGGCACCTCGATGGGGCGGTTTGTCGAGGGGCGCGACATTGCCGACATGGCCGTGTTTCTGGCGTCAGGCGCGGCGCGGCTGGTTTCTGGGCAAGTGATCGCTGTGGACGGGCATACCGTCAACCCCGACCCCAAGATTTAGCCCTGATTGGGACCACGAATCTGGCGGATGGTCTGGCGGACCGACTGCCAATCCTGTGCCTGTTGCATATTCCCGGCGGCCTCGCATTCGCGCATCTTCTGCGCGGCTTCTGCCTCGGCCTTGTCTCCGTGTGCTGAATATAAGGCCCGTGCGTATTGGGCGGTTTGCATTGCGTCCATTCCTGTGCTCCTCCGTTCATAATCGGAATGCGAAAGGGTTCGCGCCCAGCAACGTTAGCACAGGATTGAGTTCAACGCATCCTGTCGCGCAATGCGCGCAGATGGCCGGGAAAATCCCGCGCGGTGACGTCGGCCTCGCGGACCAGAGTGTCAAAATGGCGGGTGAACGTTTCGATCCGGTCGCGGTCGCGGAACGCCATATAGTGGCTGCCCGCATAGAACACGCAGAGCAAGGGGCCAAAGATCGTGACTGGTGCCGAATAAAGCCTTTTTGCATCAAACAGATAGATGCGCAGGCGGGGATAGAGCTGGTCGCACAGAGCAAGTAGGTGGTTGATCTGATCCTGACGTGTTTGCAGATCCAGCCCTTGGTAATACCCGGATGCGCTTGCGAAGCTTTCGATTTCAAACAAAGGCATTGCAATTTCGTAGTCCGACTGCGATCGGCGCATCCAGGTCAACCGGTCCTCAGATGCGCCGATGGCCTGATCTGCCGTCCGCCCCAGATGCGGTGCATACTCCCATTCCAGCACGGCGCGGGTCTTTAACATGTCCGGCAAAGTCGCTGGAACGTAACGGATTTTGTATCCGGCAGCCTCTTGGTGCCATTCGAATATCCGCTCATCCACCAACGCGCGGGCGGCCTCGGTCACAGTTAGCGCACCCGCCAAAAGCTCGGCCGCGCTTTCGGGTCGGTCCGAGAGCGACAGGAGCCAATCCGCCGAAACCCCAAGAGCCGACGCGCAGCCACCCACCACATGGGCATTCGGCAACCGAGCTCCATCGTCGGTCAGAAGTTGCGACACGGTCGAGCGATCCACGCCGATGTTTCGCGCCAGAGCACTTTGGCTGACGTGTCGCTCTTCCATCGCGCGTGCAAGGCGGAGGCGGAACTGTGCGGCACGGTCTCGTTTGTCGATATTTTCGGACATGTGTTTGGTTTTATCACAGATGATGAATTTTGTTAATTACATTCAGAATGTTCACCACCTGCGTGATCCGTAATTCTTAAGCCATAACAAAAATATGGGTGACGGAATGGAGACACGACGCAGATCAGTCGTGAAGGCTGTATTGTGGAATGCAGTAGGCCTTGTCGTTATGAGTTTTGTAGGGTTGATCGCAACCGGATCAGCGGCGATCGGTGGCGGCTTGGCTTTGGTCAACACGGCCATCGGCCTGACGCTCTACGTGATTTACGAGCGTATATGGGCAGGTATCTCATGGGGCCGCAATGTCTGAGCGTTCAGGGCCTGAATGGGGCACTCTTGCCCTTATCATTGGGTGCTATGGGGTGTGGTTGGCGATGCTGCTTTATTTGCCGGTTTGGGCCGCCGTGCCATTGGTTGGCGTTGTCGCAGCACTACATTCCTCGCTGACGCATGAAGCGATCCACGGCCACCCCTTTCGGCAAAAGGCGTTGAATGAGGCGTTGATGGCGTTGCCGTTGACGCTGTTCATTCCGTACCGCCGGTTCCGCGACCAGCATCTGGCACATCATCGGGATGCGACGCTGACCGACCCCTATGACGACCCCGAATCTAACTATCTGGATCCACAGGTCTGGGCAGCTCTGCGCGGTTGGCAGAAACGCTTGCTGGCAGTGAACAATACGTTACTAGGGCGCATCGTGTTGGGTCCGGCCATTGGTCAATTTGTGTTCATACGGAATGAGTTACGGTCCGTTTTGCAACAAGATATCCTGCTTGCCTGGGCATTGCATCTATGCGGAGTTCTGGTGGTGCTGTGGATTGTGTCGCTGTCGCCCATGCCAATCTGGGCCTATGTTCTGGCTGCATATCTGGGGCTAGGCTTGGTGAAGATCCGAACCTTTCTTGAACACCGCGCCCATGATCGGGCTTCGGCTCGTACGGTGATCATCGAAGATCGGGGGCCCTTGGCCTTTCTCTTTCTTCACAACAACCTGCACGTGGTTCATCACATGAATCCAGCGGCGCCGTGGTACCGGTTGCCCGCCTTGTATCGCGCAGGGCAAGACACGTACTTGGCGCGGAACGAGGCTTATGTCTATCGCTCTTACGCGCAGGTGTTTCGAGCCCATTTCCTAAAGGCCAAGGATCCGGTGCCGCATCCGCTCTGGCCAAAGGGGTAAATTGCGGCCACAAGGGGCGGTATGAGCCTCTGGATACCCGTCACCATCGCCGCCGCCTCGTTTCAGACCGTGCGGTTTATGCTGCAAAAATCACTGAGCAGCGTGAAATTGTCCGCCGCAGGTGCGACCTTTGCCAGATTTGCCTATTCGATGCCGTTGGCCGTTCTGGCGCTTTGGGCTGCACTGCAACTCAGCGAGTTGTCTTTGCCTTCGATGCCACCCCTGTTCTGGCTGTTCGCGACCATTGGCGGCACAACGCAGATCTTGGCAACCATCTGTGTGGTCTCCTTGTTCAAGCAGCGCAACTTCGCGGTCGGAATCACGTTCAAGAAAACCGAGGTGATCCAGACCGCTATCGTCGGTTTCCTTGTGCTGGGCGACCAGGTTTCAGCCGGAGCGCTAGTCGCCATTCTGATGGGCCTGACCGCAGTTCTGCTGCTGTCGAAAAACCCCGGAGGGGACGGTGCGTGGTGGAAACACCTGACCAATCGCGCGTCACGGTTGGGGCTGGGGTCGGGGATTCTGTTCGCCTTTTCCTCGGTCAGCTACCGGGGCGCATCGCTACAGCTTGGCGAGATCGACGCATGGTTCCGCGCATTGGTGACGCTGGCCGTTGTTGTGACATTCCAATTCGTCAGCATGGGGCTGTGGCTGCTGTGGCGAGACCGCGCCGAACTGCGCGCGGTGTGGGAGACGCGGCGCACCGGCGTCTTCGTAGGCCTCACCAGTCTAAGCGGGTCGTTTTGCTGGTTCTTCGCCTTCACATTGCAGAATGCGGCTTATGTGAAGGCGTTGGGGCAGGTTGAACTGATCCTCAGCCTGTTCGCCTCGATCCTGTTCTTCCGCGAAACCATCACCCGGCGCGAGATCGCCGGGATGGCATTGCTGGGGGCCTCAATCCTGGCCCTGGTGCTAACGATTTAAGAGGCGTCCGCCTCGGCTAGCGCCGTTACGCCTGCGCGGCGTTCGTCAAAGCTCAGCGCTATGAAGCTGGGCAGGTGATCACCCATGCCAACAACCGCCGGACCTGAATCGGTGCGGCGACCACGGCCACGCAGTTCCTTGTCCTTTCGGCGGTCCGCGTCCTTCTTGCGCTCGGGCTTTTTGTCGACCTTTGCCTCGTCGACCGGCTTAATCTTTTTCTCGCGCTTGGGCTTTTCGTCCTTGGGCTCTTCCTTGACCGGATTGTCGAGCCGGGGAATGTCCTTCTGGATCAGCTTCTCAATCGCATCCAGCGCCTTTTCATCGCGGCCCGAGCAGATCGTGATCGCCTTTCCCTCGCGCCCCGCTCGACCGGTGCGACCGATGCGGTGAACGTAATCCTCGGCATGGCCGGGGACGTCAAAGTTGAACACATGGCTGACCGAGGGGATATCCAACCCCCGTGCGGCCACGTCCGAGGCCACCAGCAGGCGCAGTGAGCCGTCGCGGAATCCGTCCAGGGTTTTCATGCGCTGCGACTGATCCAGATCGCCGTGAATGGCGGCGGCGTTATAGCCGTATTTCTTCAGCGATTTCGCGCAGATATCCACATCCGTCTTGCGGTTGCAGAAAATGATCGCGTTGGTGCAGCCTTCACCCTCGGCGTCGATCAGCGCGCGCAGAACCTTGCGCTTGGCGCTGGCCTCGCGGTCGCGGCGGCCACCTTTGAACATGACCACGCCCTGTTCGATCGTCTCGGACGCGGTGGCCTGACGGGCAACCTCGATCCGGGCAGGGGCAGACAGGAATGTGTCGGTGATGCGCTCAATCTCGGACGCCATGGTGGCTGAGAAGAACAGCGTCTGACGGGTGAACGGGGTCAGCGAGAAGATGCGCTCGATATCGGGGATGAACCCCATATCCAGCATCCGGTCGGCCTCGTCCACCACCATGATCTGAACGCCGGTCAGCAGCAGTTTGCCACGTTCGAAATGGTCCAGCAGGCGGCCCGGAGTGGCGATCAGAACATCCACGCCCCGGTCGATCAGCGCTTCCTGTTCCTTGAAGCTGACACCGCCGATCAACAGCGCCTTGGTCAGTTTCAGGTGCTTGGTGTAGGTGTCGAAATTCTCAGCCACCTGCGCGGCCAGTTCCCGCGTCGGGCACAGCACCAGCGAGCGCGGCATCCGAGCACGGGCGCGGCCACGGGCCAGCAGAGTGATCATCGGCAGCGTGAAGCTGGCGGTTTTGCCGGTGCCGGTCTGCGCGATGCCCAGTACATCCTTGCCCTCAAGCGCAGGTGGAATCGCTCCGGCCTGAATCGGGGTGGGGGTTTCGTATCCGGCTTCCTCAATGGCTTTGAGGACCTTTGGGTTCAGGTTCAGTTCGTTAAACTTTGTCATGTATGTCCGGTTTTTGCGGACACTCGACCTGGCCCGCGCGTATGAAGGTGTGCCGGGCCCGGATGGCCATGCGCATCCCGCGCATTTCGGCTGAGGCGGGACATAACAAAAACGTTGGGCAGGGTCAAATGAAGAGGGTTTCAGACCCCTGTGCTCCGATACTGTGCAGATTTAATGCAACAATTCAGATGCTTCCGGGGAAATGTTTCGCAAGCTTCCGGTCCAGATCCAGTGGCCGATGCCGGATCAACCCGTGTTGTTCAAGCCGTGCCCGCACCTCGGGGTGCGCGCCGCCGATCTCATCGAAAAACGCGCGCAAACCGTCGACACCGTCCTCGCTTTCGATCCAGCTGAGCAGTTCGTTCATGTTCATCCCGCCCTCATCCCGCGGGACATTTGGCGTCATTCCAGGTTTGTATGACCCACGCTCAAGTCGGAACCGGTAATGCGCCAGCCAGTGATCCCAATCCGGGGCGTGCCGGTGGCAGAGCGCAGCCTCGGCAAGTTCCGCTTTGCAGATCAGGCGTTCCCCATGCTGGAACAACCCGTGAATGCGGAAGTTGATGCCTGGCAAACCGGTGCGAGCAAACACCTTGCCTTGCAGGTGACTGAGAAACCCACCCTTCACGAAAGCCCCATAGTTGGGATAGAGCGCCTGCACCGTTGCGGCACGATCAGGCCCGGACGGGATATAGGCTTTGTACAGGTCCTTGGCGTCGGCCACTGCCTCTTCCGGGCGTACGCGGATATAAGGGGTACCCTGCGCGACCTCGTCCAGCAGATCGGCTACCGGGCGGTCGGGCCACAGAAACTCGTCCAGATCAATATGCAGCAACCAGTCTTCGCTGGCCTTTCGGTAAGTGAATGAAGCGTTGGATGTCTGGCGCACCTGATGCTTGTCGGGGCGCTCCCGCTTACGATTGGCCCAGAACCCGTCGTCGCAATTGCGGACCTCAACCTTTGGATGCCGGTTCAGGGCGTTGAAGGCCTTGGGGCAGGGTTCGTCCAGATAGACATGCATCCGATCCACCCCAAGGTCGAGGTGATAGGCCACTAAACGCAGGATGTCCGGGGCCGTCCCCCGTACCGTCGAGACAGTTCCCCAGGTCGGTTTAGCGCCCATGCGCGGCCCTTTGGCCGGTCACGTCATCATTTCCTTGGTCGCAGTCAGGGTCAGGTCAGGATAGTCCCGCACCACCCGGTCGATATCCCATTGCAGACGTGTCAGGTAGACGATGTCGCCGTCATGATCATGCGCGATGTGCTGCTTGTTGGCGTTGACGAACTTGTCCACCGCCACCTTGTCACCACTGACCCAGCGGGCGGATGTGAACTGAGACGCCTCAAACCGCACGGGCAGGCCGTATTCCATCTCGATCCGGCTGGCGAGCACTTCGAATTGCAGCGCGCCGACGACACCCACGATAAAGCCCGACCCAATCGAGGGTTTGAACACCTTGGCTGCGCCTTCCTCGGCAAATTGCATGAGTGCCTTTTCCAGGTGCTTGGCCTTCATCGGGTCGCCCGCACGCACGCCTTGCAGCAATTCCGGCGCGAAGGACGGGATGCCGGTCACGCGCAGCGCCTCACCTTCGGTCAGCGTGTCGCCGATGCGCAGCTGGCCATGGTTGGGGATGCCGATGATGTCACCGGCCCATGCTTCATCCGCTAGTTCGCGATCCGAGGCCAGAAACAGCACCGGGTTCGAGATTGCCATGGGCTTCTTGGACCGCACATGGGTCAGTTTCATGCCGCGTTTGAAATGGCCCGAGGCCATCCGTACAAAGGCCACCCGGTCGCGGTGCTTGGGGTCCATATTGGCCTGAACCTTGAAGACAAAGCCTGCGACCTTCTTTTCATCCGGCGCGATCTGACGTGGTTCGGCCGATTGCACTTGCGGCTGCGGGCCGTAAGCGCCGATGCCCTCCATCAGTTCTTTGACACCGAACGAGTTGATCGCCGAACCGAACCAGATGGGGGTCATATGCCCCTCAAGAACCGCCTGCGGGTCCAGCGCGGGCAGCAATTCGCGCGCCATCTCGACCTCTTCCAGCAGTTTCTCAAGCAAGTGCTCGGGAACATGTTCGGCTAGTTTCGAGTCATCCAGACCGTCGATCTGAATGCTCTCGGCTACCTTGTTGCGGTCGGCGCGGTCCATCAGTTCCAGCCGGTCGCGCAGCATGTCATAGCAGCCGATGAAATCGCGACCCACGCCAATCGGCCACGCGGCGGGCGTGACGTCGATGGCCAGCATTTCCTGAATCTCGTCAATGATCTCGAACGTATCGCGGCTTTCGCGGTCCATCTTGTTACAGAAGGTCAGGATCGGCAGATCGCGCAGGCGGCAAACCTCGAACAGTTTCTGCGTCTGGCTTTCCACACCTTTCGCGCCGTCGATTACCATGACGGCGGCGTCCACGGCAGTCAGTGTGCGATAGGTATCTTCCGAGAAATCGCTGTGGCCCGGCGTGTCCACCAGATTGAACCGGAAGTTCCCATAATCAAACGACATGGCCGAGGCGGAAACCGAGATACCACGATCCTTCTCCATCTGCATGAAATCCGAGCGCGTGCGCCGCGCCTCACCCTTAGCGCGCACCTGACCGGCCATCTGGATCGCGCCGCCATAAAGCAGGAACTTTTCCGTCAGCGTCGTTTTGCCCGCATCAGGGTGCGAGATGATCGCGAAGGTCCGGCGACGGGCGATCTCGGGCGGCAGGGTGGGTTGGTTCGAGGTATCAAGCATATTCGCGCGTATAGGCGGGGAATCTTGCCGAGGCAAGACAAAGGGGGTGGTTCGAATCATACACCTATGGCAATAGGAACATATAGTGAACAAATAGTGGAGAGAGACAATGAATTTGAAAGAGATTGCCGACGAGCTGGTCGCAGGTTGCCGCGAGGACCGCGCCAAGGAAAATCTTGAGAAACTCTATACTGAGGATGCCGTCTCGGTCGAAGCGCAGGATTTCATGGATATGGGCCGCGAAACCCACGGTCGCGACGCGATCCGGGGCAAACATGAATGGTGGGAAGGCGCGCATGAGGTTTCCGGTGCCTCGGTCAGCGACCCGATGCCCCATGGTGAAGACCGTTTTGCCGTGATCTTCGAGGTCCAAGGTAAGGTAAAAGAGACCGGTGAAGCCTTTGATATGAAAGAAGTTGGTGTCTATCACGTCGCAAATGGCAAGATCGTTCGGGAAGAGTTCTTTTACTGATATTGCTTGAAATCTGGTCTTCTCTGTCTGGCCGGTGCTAGACATGGCAACAATAACAGATGGGGAGGATCAGATGGATCTAGGTATCAAAGGAAAACGCGCGCTGGTCTGTGCCAGCAGCAAGGGTTTGGGTCTGGGCTGTGCCGAAGCTTTGGCCGAGGCCGGTGTCAATCTGGTGATGAACGCCCGCGGAGCCGAGGCGCTTGAGGCCGAAGCCGCGCGCTTGCGGGACACCTATGGCATTGATGTTCAGACGGTGGCCTGTGATGTGACCTCGACCGAGGGGCAGACGCAGGTGATCGAAGCCGCACAGGGTGTTGATATCCTTGTGACAAATGCGGGCGGTCCGCCTCCGGGTATGTGGTCGGATTGGGAGCGTGAAGACTTCATCAAGGCGCTGGATGCCAACATGCTGACACCGATTGCTTTCATGAAGGCATTGTTGCCGGGGATGATGGAAAAGGGCTGGGGGCGTGTGGTCAATATCACTTCGCAATCGGTGCGCGCGCCCATCGCCGTTCTGGGACTGTCGAACGCGGCGCGGACTGGGTTGACCGGCTACGTCGCGGGAACCGCGCGGCAGGTAGCCCCGCAAGGGGTGACAATCAACAATCTGCTGCCGGGTATCCACGCCACTGACCGCGCGGAGTCCCTAGATAGTGCGGTTTCGCTGCAAAAGAACATCTCGATGGAAGACGCCCGTGCAGAGCGCGCCGCCACGATCCCTGCGCGCCGCTATGGCACACGGCAGGAATTTGGGGCCGCCTGCGCCTTTCTGTGTTCGCAGCACGCGGGCTTTATTGTAGGCCAGAACATCCTCTTGGACGGCGGTGGAACCAACCTGACGATGTAAACGATGGCGCAGAATTTTTCATTAAAAGACCAGCTGTTTAACGAAGAAAAGACCCGCTATTTGGCGGGGCTTCTTGCAGCGGCGGATGCTGACTTCGATGCAGAGGCGTTCGAGGTGCAGGTCATGTCCCGCCTGCTGGATCTTGAGTTGAAAGAGCGCATGGCGTGGATCGCCGAATGCCTGCAACAGGCCATCCCCGGCGCGCTGCCGGACATTGCGCCTAGGCTGTTAAGTGCGCTGCCACCGCCGCTGGACCCGTCAAAGACAGATGATGATTTCGGTGATTTCATCTTTGCGCCTTTGGGTGATTGGGTTGTGGCCGTTGGCCTCGACCATCCGGATCTGGCGCTGGACGTGCTTGATGAACTGACGCAGAGATTCTCGATGGAATGGGCCATTCGCCCGTTCCTGAACGCCCATCAGGACAAGGTGCTGGACAGGATGCAGGCGTGGTGCGCGCATGACAGCTATCATGTTCGGCGCTTGGTCAGCGAAGGCACTCGCCCGCGTTTGCCATGGGGGCAGGCGGTGTGCCTGGAACTGACCGACCCGTTGCCTTTGCTGGATCGCCTGCACAGCGATCCGACGCGATACGTGACGCGGTCGGTGGCGAACCATCTGAACGATATCACCAAGAAAGACCCCGATCTGGTGCTGGACCGTCTGCAGCAATGGCGCGAGGGCGGGCAGGACGCAGATGAGTTGCGCTGGATGACCAGCCACACCCTGCGTGGATTGGTGAAATCCGGACATCCCGGCGCGATGAAGATGCTGGGCTATGATCCTGACGCGGCGATTTCGGCCGATATTCAGGTGCAAGGCGATGCCCGGATCGGGGGTGCGTTGAATTTCGATGTGGCGCTCAGTGGTGCCGGAGACCAGCCCATTCTAGTGGATTATATCATTCACTTTCAACGCCCTGGCGGTAAAACCTCGGCCAAGGTGCACAAATTGAAACAGACCGCGCTGCGGGATGGTGCGCTGACGCTAAGCAAGACCCACAAGCTCAAGGGCAATGCGACCACGTTCAAACTGGTGCCCGGCCCACACCGGCTGGAGGTTCAGGTGAACGGGCAGGTGCGCGCTGCCGTGGATTTCGACCTGCTCGGGTAACGCTTTTGTAAAATCGCACATGTGCGGATTGCGCCACGGCCCTTGCTGCATTAGCTGATCCCCTACCAGAAACAGGGGATACCTTCGATGAAGCATGAATCGGTGCAGAACTATTACGGTGACGTCCTTCAAAGTAGCGCGGATTTGCAGACCAATGCCTGCTGCACGCCCGATGACATGCCGGATCATGTAAAGAAAATTCTCTCAAAAATTCATGATGATGTGCTGACGCGTTACTATGGCTGCGGTCTGATTGCACCGCTGGATCTGGAAGGGATGAGCATCCTTGATCTGGGCTGTGGTGCCGGGCGCGACGTTTATGCGCTGTCGGCGATGGTTGGCGAAAATGGCCGCGTGGTCGGCGTGGACATGACGCCCGAACAGTTGGATGTGGCCCGCGCTCATCAAGAATATCACGCGCAAGCGTTCGGCCATGGTGCGTCGAATGTGGAATTCCACCACGGCTATATCGAAAAGCTGGACGAGCTGGACCTTGAGCCCGGTTCCTTCGACATCATCGTTTCGAACTGCGTGATCAATCTGGCCACCGATAAAGAGGCCGTTCTGCGCGGCGCGCACCGTCTGCTGAAAGATGGCGGCGAGATGTATTTCTCGGACGTCTATGCTGACCGCCGCATCCCCGCCGCAATGGCCGAGGATGAGGTTTTGTATGGGGAGTGCCTGTCGGGCGCGCTCTATTGGAATGATTTCCTGTCGATCTCGCGCAAGGCCGGGTTTGCCGATCCGCGCCGGGTGACGCATCGCCCGCTGACCATCGAAAACCCGGTGCTGGAAGAGCGGGTTGCGCCCTTGAGCTTCCTGTCGGCCACGTATCGTCTGTTCAAACTGCCCGAACTGGAACCAGCTTGCGAGGATTACGGCCAAGCGGTGATCTACAAGGGCACGATCCCCCACGCGCCGCATCTGTTCGAGCTGGACGACCATCACGCGATCGAGGCGGGCAAGGTCTTTCCGGTGTGTGGCAACACCTGGATGATGCTGAAAGACACGCGATTTGCGCGCCATTTCGAGTTTATCGGCGATTTCTCGACCCATTACGGCATTTTCGAAGGCTGCGGTGGCGAAAGTCCGTTCGAAGCTACGGGTACAAACACTGGTGAGGCCGCCTCGGGCGGTTGCTGCTGATCGCTTGCGCCTGACGGGCGGGGTTGCTATCCCCGCCTAAGCCCGATGGAAATGATCGGGAAAGGCTACGGGGTCCTTCGGTGACAGTGAATTCAACGCCTCCACGTCTGGAAATCCGCAATTTGGTCGCCCGGTATGAAGGGCGCATTGTGGTGGATGATGTCTCGCTGAGTGTTCAGGCGGGGCAGGTGACGTGTTTGCTGGGGCCGTCGGGCTGCGGCAAGTCGACCACGCTGCGTATGATCGCCGGGGTCGAGATGCAGGAGTCCGGCCAGATTTATGTGGATGGCAAGCTGATCTGCGACACGGTGTTTCGTGTCCCGCCCGAGCGGCGCGAGATTGGGCTAATGTTTCAGGACTTTGCCTTGTTTCCTCATCTTAGCGTGGCCGACAACGTGGCTTTCGGTCTGAAGGGCCACAAGGACGAAAAACGCGCGCGGGTCGAGGAATTGCTGACCAAGGTTGATCTGATGCGCTTCGTCGACAGCTATCCGCATCATCTGTCGGGTGGCGAACAACAACGGGTCGCACTGGCGCGGGCTTTGGCGCCGCGTCCCCGGATCATGTTGATGGACGAGCCGTTCTCGGGACTGGACAATCGTTTGCGCGACGGAATCCGGGATGAGACGCTGGCGATCCTCAAAGAGGAAGACGCGGCCGTGGTTTTGGTGACACACGAGCCGGAAGAAGCGATGCGCATGGCCGATGAGATTGCCCTGATGCGCCGTGGTAAGATCGTTCAGCAGGGCGCGCCCTATAATGTCTATACCCGGCCAGCGGATAAAGCGGCGGTTGCATTCTTCAGTGATGTCAATGTGTTGAAGGCGCAAGTTAACGGAGCTCTGGCGGAAACGCCATTCGGCCAGTTTCTTGCGCCGGGTGTACCTGACGGCACGGACGTTGAGATCGTCTTCCGCCCGCAGCACGTCAAACTGGATTTCGACCGAAACGGCAAAGGACCGCTGCCCACACCGACTGATGGGGTGGCCGCGCGTGGCGTGGTCCAGCGGGCGCGCTTTCTGGGCAATGAAAGCCTGGTTGAGTTCCGCATGGACTATGACGGTTCGATCCTGAAGGCCACGGTGCCGAATGTATTTGTACCGCAGCCGGGGCGCGTTATGTGGCTGACCATTCGCCGGGACCGGTGCTTTGTTTTCCCCGAATAATGCCTGACGTGGCATTTTAGACCCAACTGGTGCGCGAATGCCGCAGATTGCGCGTGCGCTTCGCTTGCCGAGGCGCGGGGCCGGGTTTATCAAGGGAAAAACGCAGGGATGGATGGGGCATATGCGTATTCTTCTGACCAATGATGATGGCATCAATGCACCGGGCCTGATCACGCTTGAGGCAATCGCCGCCCAGCTTGCCGGGCCCGACGGAGAAGTCTGGGTCGTTGCGCCAGCATTCGAGCAATCCGGCGTGGGCCATTGCATCAGCTATACCCATCCGATGATGGTCGCCAAGCTGGGTGAACGTCGCTATGCCGCCGAGGGCTCGCCCGCCGATTGCGTGCTGGCCGGTCTGCATGATGTGATGAAGGATGCACTGCCCGATCTGGTGTTGTCCGGGGTGAACCGGGGCAATAACTCGGCCGAAAATACGCTCTATTCCGGAACGATCGGTGGCGCGATGGAAGCCGCTTTGCAGGGTGTCCCAGCGATAGCCCTGTCGCAATACTTTGGCCCGCGCAATCTGGGGCTGGACGACCCGTTCGAGGCCGCCGCCCGGTTTGGGGCGGATCTTGTGCGCAAGATCTTGGACGCGACCCCGGCCGAGCAGGGCGATTACCGCCTGTTTTATAACGTGAATTTCCCGCCCGTTCCCGCAGATGAGGTGCTGGGCACCCGCGTGGCACCGCAGGGCTTTCGCCGTGACACGCATTTCTCGGTCGAACCACACAGCTCGCCCTCAGGGCGGCGGTTCTTGTGGATCAAGGGCGGCTATCAGCACAATCCGACCGCGCCCGGGACGGATGCGGCGGTCAATCTGGCGGGCTATGTCTCGGTCACGCCGATGCGTGCGGATCTGACAGCGCATGACACGCTTGAGACCTTGAAGTCGATCGAATGACGGGCTTGAGTGCAGAAACCAAGATGCAGTTCCTGTTTGCGCTACGGTCACGTGGCGTGACGGACAAGCGTGTGTTGGCGGCGATGGAACAGATCGACCGGGGCCAGTTCGTCAGAGGCCTGTTTGCCGAGCGCGCCTATGAGGACACGCCGTTGCCGATTGCTTGCGGGCAGACGATCAGCCAGCCGTCGGTCGTGGGGCTGATGACGCAGGCGCTGGATGTGGGGCCACGCGATACTGTGCTCGAGATCGGGACCGGGTCGGGCTATCAGGCGGCTATCCTGTCCAAGTTGGCCCGCCGGGTCTACACAGTTGAGCGTCACAAGCGATTGGTGCGGGAAACCGGCGCGTTGTTCCGCGAGCTGGGTCTGACCAATGTGACCGCGATGTTGACGGACGGCTCATTTGGTTTGCCTGAACAGGCGCCGTTTGATCGTATCATTGTGACCGCGGCGGCTGAGGACCCTCCGGGCCCGCTCTTGGCGCAGCTCAAAATCGGCGGTATCATGGTATTGCCGGTGGGGCAGTCGGATGCGGTTCAAACTCTGATCCGTGTGCGACGGACCGAAACCGGCCTGGACTATGACGAATTGTTGCCTGTTCGTTTTGTGCCCTTGCTGGAAGGGCTGGGAAAAGACGAGGCGTAGAAGTTTATTCTGAGGAACCCACCCGAACCCCGGTCAACAGGGGCAGGTGATGAGGACGGTAAAATGAGAGCAGTTTCCAAATCAGCGACGCTCCGCTGCGCAAGCGGCATGGTGGCAATGGTGGTTCTGGCCGGGTGTGAAGGCCCGCTGGACTATGATCTGCGCGGTCAGGTAGGCGGGTTTTCGACCGCTGACGCGGCGCAATCGGCCACCACAAGGCGCCCTGCGCCCGATGCACGCGGGGTCATTACTTATCCCACCTACCAAGTCGCCATCGCTCGGCGCGGCGACAAGGTCAGCGACGTGGCGGCGCGGGTCGGATTGCCCGAAGGGGAACTGGCCGTATTCAACGGTTTGAAGCCGACCGATACGTTGCGGGATGGCGAGGTGATCGCGTTGCCGCGTGCGGTCAGTGCGTCGTCGGGCAATGTCGATATTGCCACGATTGCCGGGACTGCGATTGATGAAGCACCGACCGATGGGTCTGTGCGTACCTCGACCCTTGCGCCTGCGCAGCCGGCGGCAGCGCCTGCACCGGTGGCCTCGGGGCCGGAGCCCATCCGGCATCAGGTCAAGCGGGGGGAAACCGCGTTTACGATTTCGCGCCTTTATGACGTGCCGGTGGATGCGCTGGCCGATTGGAACGGATTGGATTCCGATTTCACCGTTCGCGAAGGCCAGTATTTGCTGATCCCGGTTAAAACCCTGACGCCGCCACGCCAGACAGAGGAACCGGCGACAAATGTGACTCAGCCGGGTGAAGGCTCACCCACGCCGACGCCTCCAAGTGCCACCCAGCCTTTGCCTGACGAAGAGGTCGTAGCAGCGCCGTCCGCGCCGGATGTGACGGCGGAAGCGCCGACGTCTCAGAGCAACTCGGCGCTGGGTTTGCCGGTGACGGGTTCGATCATTCGGACCTATGAAAAAGGCAAGAACGAGGGGATCGACATCGCGGCAGCTCCGGGCACCGCGGTAAAAGCGGCCGATGGCGGCACTGTCGCGGCGATCACTGCGGATGCAGATCAGGTTCCGATCATTGTGATCAAGCACAACAATGATCTGCTGACTGTTTATGCCAATGTGGACGGTATCACCGTGAAAAAGGGTGATCGGGTGCGTCGTGGTGAGAAGATTGCCGCCCTGCGGGACGGTGACAACGCCTATGTCCATTTCGAGGTTCGCAAAGGGTTCGAAGCGGTCGATCCTGAGCCGTTTTTGAAATAGAAATTGGCCCGTTCCGGGCCATGCCTCCGGCGGGGATATTTTTGACCAGATGAAGGGCGGATCACGCTTTGGGGTCGAAGTCGCTCAGGCGTTTGCCAGGCTCGTCTGTGAAGAGTTCGGGCAGGGGTTGGACAGCTTCGATCAGGTCGATGCGGAAGACGCGGAAGCCCTGACGTAGCTCGCACCAGGCGGTGAGGGTCCAAACGCGCCCCCAATATTCCATGTGTAGGGGGCGGATTGTGCGGTCGGTCAGTGTGCCGTCGATCCGGCGGTAGCTGAGGTGCAGTTTCTGGCGCGATTTTATGGCGGCGCGGATCGGGGCCATATGGGCCAGTCCACGCGCAGCATCGGCAAAGGGGTAGACGGCGAATTTCCAGGTGTCGGCCTCGGCGATCACCTGCGTGGGAAGAACTGCGTCGATTTTGTCTGCGAGCGTCTCGGCTGCGGTTTTCAGATCGGGGTCGGCGGCCTGGGCAACGATCGCCATGCCAAGGTTCAGCGCCTCAAGCTCGGCTGGGGTCAGGTTCAGCGGCGGCAGAGTGATCTGTTCGCGCACCATATAGCCCACGCCGCGCTCACCCTCGACCGGGACGCCCGAGGCGACCAGCGTATCCATATCGCGATAGATCGTGCGGACCGACACCTCGAGCCGGTCTGCTATGTCCTGCGCGCGGTGCAATTTGCCGTCGCGCAGGATTTGAATGATGTCAAACAGGCGATCCGTGCGGCGCATGTCACGCCGTCCGAACCGCGTTTAAGCGGTCATGTTCCATAGCACTTTCTCGTGACGCATCTGGATGCTGTCGGGCTTGATTGCCGTCATCAAGGCGGCAGCGAAGTCTTGTTGCGGGAACTGCGCGGCGGCGTCCTGTGCGGCTTTCATATCGGTCCAGACAACGTAGTCGGTCCAGCGGCCATCCTCGCCTTGGCTCAGCTGTCGATGCGCAAAGCCGGGGGCCGCTCGCACGAAGGCTTCGGTGGTTTGGCTGAGCTTCACGAACGCCTCGGGTGTGGTGCTGTCAGCGAGGGAAAAGGTGACGATTTCGGCAACATGGGTCATTTCAATCTCCGTTGACCTGGTTTCGATGATCTCTTCCTAATCACGTACAACTGACATAAACCTGTCAGTTGAGAAAATCCAGCGCCCAAAAAACGCGTGAACGGGGCGAATTCGAACGCGGATTTGATCTGGCGCACTGTTGTCCGCGGCTCGTCAGGCGTAGACACATGGCCAAACAACATTCCCGGCGCTCGGCGTCGATGTAGAAGGAGACAAGACATGCTTAACAATATCGGCCTTCCCGGTCTGCTGCTGATCGCCGTTGTGGTTCTGGTTCTGTTTGGCCGCGGCAAAATCAGCTCGCTGATGGGCGAAGTGGGCAAAGGCATCACCTCGTTCAAGAAGGGCGTCAAAGAAGGCGCGGATGAGCTGGAGCAGGACGCCTCCGAGATGGCCAAGGACGTCACCCCCGAGACCGACAAAGACAAGGCCTAAGCGCAGATGTTTGATCTGGGCTGGACCGAGCTTCTGGTCATCGGCGTTGTTGCCCTGATCGTTGTAGGGCCAAAGGACCTGCCGGTGCTGTTCCGCAATGTGGGGCGGTTTGTCGGCAAGGCCCGCGGCATGGCGCGTGAGTTTTCCAGCGCCATGAACGAAGCCGCCGATCAGGCGGGTGTCAATGAGATCAAGAAGGGTCTGAACGCGGCCACCAACCCTGTGGGCAGCGCCATGGATGGCGTGAAAGAGGCCGCGCAGGATCTGGCCAAGAGCATCGACCCGACCAAGTTCGACCCCGACAGCGAGACCGGCAAGCTGGCGGCCGAAAGGGCAGAGCAAGCCAAGAAGATCCAGGCTTCGACTGCGCGCGCCGCCGCCGAGCGCAAGGCGAAAGAGGCGGCTGACGCTCTGGCCAAGGCCGAAGAGGCCGAGGCCGCGCTGAAATCCGAAAGCAAGACATGACCAAAACCGACGAGATCGAGGACAGCTCGGCCCCATTGATCGAGCATCTGGCAGAACTGCGCACGCGGCTTATTCATTGCGTTGTGGCGTTTCTGATCGGGATGATCATCTGTTTCACTGTGGCGACGCCGCTTTTCAACTTTCTGACGCGCCCCTTGTGTGACGTTCTGGCTGAACGCGGGCAGGATTGCGGGCTGATCTTCATCTCGCCGCAGGAAGGGTTCTTTGTGGCCATCAAAGTCTCACTGCTGGGCGGGTTCATTCTGGCCTTTCCCTATATCGGGATGCAGATGTGGCGGTTCGTGGCGCCTGGGTTGTACAAATCGGAAAAGAACGCGTTCCTGCCGTTCATGCTGGCCTCGCCTTTCATGTTCCTATTGGGCGCCAGCTTTGCCTTTTACGTAGTGACACCGCTGGCCTATGATTTCTTCCTTGGATTCCAGCAATTTGGTGCCGAAGGCGAGGCCGTGACCGATGGCGCAGTTGCTGCCCCGCTGAGCGTGGTCTTTCAGGGCTCGGCGCAGGAATATCTAAACCTGACGATCAAATTCATCGTAGCCTTTGGTCTGTGCTTCCAACTGCCGGTTCTGCTGACGCTGATGGGCAAGGCGGGGCTTGTGACGGCCGAAGGTCTGGGATCGGTTCGCAAATACGCCGTGGTCGCCATTCTGGTGCTTGCCGCGCTGGTGACACCGCCCGACGTGATTACTCAGGTGATCTTGTTCGTGGTGGTCTATGGACTGTACGAAATCTCGATCTTCCTCGTAGCGCGTGTCGAGAAAAAGCGCGAAGAACAGCTGCGCGCTGACGGCTACTATGACGACGACGAAGAGGCGGATGCCGAAATCGCCGACGAAGAAAGCAAGTAAACCGGCTTAACCCGGATTAGGCGCGCCCACTGGTGGCGCGCCTTTTTTATGCGCGGGTCTTGCCGCTTGCATCTGATCATGTTTTGAACCCCAAAACAGCTGGAGGCCCTGATGGATGACCAAGCCCTGAACCGCATTGCTGATGCCTTGGAGCGCATGGCTCCAGCCCCCTTGGCAGCCCCGGATTTCGGCGCGGCACCGGCTTTCGTCTGGCATGTGGACCCGGACCGGCTGGAACCGGTGACAAAGGTCAACCGGGTCGATCTGGATTTGCTGGTAGGCATTAACCGCTCGCGCGACACACTGTTGGACAACACGCGGCGCTTTGCGGCTGGGTATAAGGCAAACAATGCGTTGCTCTGGGGTGCGCGGGGTATGGGCAAGTCCAGCCTTGTCAAAGCGGTCCATGGGAGCTTGCAAGATGAATACCCCGATCTGAAACTGGTCGAACTTCAGCGCGAGGACATGGGCTCGGTCGCGCGTCTGCTAAACCATCTGCGGGCCGCGCCGCATCGGTTCATCCTGTTCTGCGATGATCTTTCGTTCAGCCATGATGACCAACACTACAAATCGCTCAAGGCGGTGCTGGACGGTGGTATCGAAGGCCGTCCGGAGAATGTTGTCTTCTACGCCACCTCGAACCGCCGTCACCTGATGCCGCGCGACATGATTGAAAACGAACGGTCCAGCGCCATCAACCCGTCCGAGGCGGTCGAGGAAAAAGTCTCACTCTCCGACCGCTTCGGCCTTTGGCTGGGCTTCCACCCCTGCGATCAGGACGAATACCTCGCCATGATCAACCGCTACTGCGCCGCCTATGGCGTCAACGTCGCCCCCGACACCCTGCGCGCCGAAGCCATCGAATGGCAGGCCACACGCGGCGCACGTTCTGGCCGCGTAGCGTGGCAATTCTTCGTCGATCTGGCCGGGCGCACCGGTATCCATATCGGCTGATCCGCCCGCTTCATCTGGCTAAAAATATCCCTGCCAGAGGCATGGCCCGCAAGGGCCATTCCCCTATAGCGACGCCAAAATCCGGGCCGCCTCATCCGTAGGGCTCGTCAAAGCACCACGGTCCTCGCCGGGATGGAACCGGGCGCGTACGGCGGTGGGCATGGGGGCGGGCTCGACAATAGACACGCGCGGGCCAGTACGCTCGGTCTCAAGCTGCCAACTCCGCGCCAACGCCATCTGTGCGCCTTTGGTCGCGCCGTAGATGCCATAGAATTTCTCACCCGCCTTGGGGTCGTCGAAAAACACAGCGTGACCGCTCTCGCCCAACAAAGGCGCGACATATGGGATCAGAACTGAAGTCGCCGTCGCGTTGGTGTTCAAAGCCTTCGCCCATTCCTTGGGATCGATGAAGTGCGTAGGCGTCAGGGCCGAGGTGTGGATGGCGGTATGCAGCCATAGGTCCACCTTGCCCCAGCGATCGTAAATGCCCCGGCACAGGGTTGCCATAGCGTTCGGGTCGGCGATGTCCATTGGCGCCAGCGTGGCCGCGCCGCCCTTGGCCTGAATGCGGTCGTCCAACTCTTCCAGCCCACCGGTGGTGCGGGCAACAGCAACGATGTGGTATTCGGGGGCCAGCGCCTCGGCCAGGGCAGCACCCAGGCCCCGAGACGCCCCGGTGATGAGGGCAATTTTAGTCTGATCGGTCATGGGTGGGGTTTGAACCCCTGCGCGCAAGCCGTCAAGACAGGATTAGCGACCGGGGATGGCGATCCGCTGGGTCTGGCCGCTTTGTCGCAGCATGATCCCTTCGGCATCAATGGCTACGACGGTGCCCGAGGCAACGCGGCTACCCGGTTTGACCTCTTTGACCCGACCCGAGGACAGGCGCATCAGCGCACGTAGCTCGGTTTTGGGCCCGAACACGCCCAACAGGGCGACCGAACTTTTCTTTAGCGCGTCCTTCTGCGTAGCCGCGCTTTCGACGGTGGAATTTGGCATGGTTTGCGGCAGGGGCGAAGGGCCCCAACCCCTTATGTCTGAGTGAGTGGTGGCAGCGGCCTAGCAAATGAGCAGGTGAAACGAAAGGCGGCGGTGCTCGCTGGTTTTCTCACAATTTCGCGTGGGTCTGCGAACCCATTGCGATTGCGTTTCCTTCGCCAGAGAGTTGTGTGTCAGAAAATTTTGCCCCCGGCGCTGCATCTGACAAAAAAGCCCGGACCGACACTAAGATCCGAGCTCTTCCGCGCTTCTGATTCGCTGGATTTATTAACCCGACGCCAATTTCGTGGCGTTCCAAGACCCGCCCGGCACCTGCATGTCCTCGCGCTTTTTGCTGACGCGGGTGCTGTTTTCCAGGCTGTCCAGATAATCGTCGCTGACGCTGCCGGTGATGTAATTACCGTCAAAGCACGAGCAATCAAACGCCTCGATCTCGGGGTTGCCTTCCTTGGCGGCCCAGATCAGGTCGTCCAACTTTTGATAGAACAGCGCATCTGCGCCCAGTTCCTGCCGGATCTCTTCGATCTCTTTGCCGTTGGCGACCAGTTCATGCTTGGTGGGCATGTCGATGCCATAGACATTGGGATATTTCACAGGCGGCGAGGCGCTGGCGATATAGACTTTTTTCGCGCCAGCCTCGCGGCACATTTGCACGATCTTCTTGATCGTGTTGCCGCGAACGATGGAATCGTCGATCAGTAGCACGTTGTGACCTTTGAACTCCAACGGGACCGCATTCAGCTTGCGGCGCACCGATTTCTGGCGTTCTTCCTGACCGGGCATGATGAAGGTTCGGCCGACATATCGGTTCTTCACCAACCCTTCACGGTAGGGAATACCGGTGATCTTTGCGGCCTCAAGCGCCACAGGGCGGGCGCTGTCGGGGACGGGAATGATCCGGTCGATCTCAAGCCCTGAGTCCTGGATCTGCTTGGCCAGAGTCTGCCCCATGCGCATCTGGGTTTTGTAGACGGAGACCCCATCCAACAGCGAATCCGGACGGGCGAGGTAGACATATTCAAAGATACAAGGCGTCAGCTTGCCTTCGACGGCCTGAAACTCATGCTTGTTGCCGTCGAGATCGATCAGGATTGCCTCGCCGGGGCGCAGGTCGCGCAGTTTGTCAAAACCGTTGATACCAAAGGCCACATCCTCGGACGCAAAGGCAAAATCGTCACCATCCACATCCGATTCTCGGACCGCGACGGACAAGGGGCGAATCCCGTGCGGGTCGCGGAACGCCAGCATGCCGACACCGGCAATCAGACAAATCACCGAATAGGCGCCCTGAATACGCTCCATCGTCATCTTCACACCGGCAAAGATGTTGCGGATCGGATCGGCATTGCCGTTGACCTTGATCGCATCAGCCACCTTGTCTGCCAGCACATTCAGCAGAATCTCGGAGTCCGAGGTGGTACGCAGGTGGCGGCTGTATTTGCCGGTCACTTTCTCTCGCTGTTCGGCCGTGTTGGTGATGTTGCCGTTATGGACCAGATAGATGCCATATGGGGCGTTCACGAAAAACGGCTGCGCCTCGGCGGCGCTCAGCGATCCGGCGGTTGGATAGCGTACGTGGCCGATGCCCACCTTGCCCAGCAGGGTTTCCGCATCCTTGGCGTTGAAGACGTCCTTGACCAAGCCATTAGCTTTCTTCTCGCGGAAGAATTCTCCGTTGTAGGTGACGATCCCCGAGGCATCCTGACCCCGGTGCTGCAACATCAGCAGCCCGTCATAGATTTCCGCAAACACATCATGCGTTCGGCTTGCGATCCCCAAAATCCCACACATGTACGGGCTCCAACTTTCTATGACGTAGCGATTGACGGCAGGTTGAGAAACATCGGGGCGCTTGCCCTGTTCAAAGCCGCTGGCTTGCCTGTGGATACAGTCGCACCCTTGCCGCAACGGGCTGGTGCGAAAGAAAACGGGTTCAGCAAGATCGGTGGCTCCGATTCCATCTCAGTTCGGCCCTCACATACTGCGTAACGATGCCTGTGTCATCAAAGGATCACAATTCGCATCTGTTGCAGGCGAATTTTGCAGCAACCACGCCTGTTCAAGTGACAGGCAGGGCAGGGTGTGCTGTCATGACCGGATAGAGAGTATCATTTGTTTTCGCTGGGATGAATTGAGCCATGTGGCAGCACAAACAGGGTCAGAAGAAAGAAACACCCGTAAAACGCCGATGCCACCGTTGCCGTGGCATGGGGCGTTCGCCTTGCCAGATCTGCAATGGCGCAGGCGAGGTGGTCAAAAGCCGCGATGTGTTTGGGAAACCTATAACCAGCCGCTGTGATGGCTGCTTCGGCTTGAAGAATATCCGCTGCACCGTTTGCGCAGGCGAGGGCTTTACCTGACTGGTAAAAGAAAAGCCCGGCCAAGGCCGGGCTTTCGCGGTTATTCAGTTGCTGCCGGTTCGGTCAACTCTTCGGTCGCGGTGGGCTCCGTCGAGCAGCTGGCGACAAGCTCTTCATATTGCTGTGTGATCCAACCAAGCGCCTCTTCCGGGTTTTGTTCTTCGATCTGGTCGCTGAACTGTTCGAACACTTTGGCCGAGCGGCTTTCATCGACGATCGTATAGGATTGACCGGTCATGACGGTGTCGTAGACAAAGAAGGCAATGGCGACCAGCAGGATGCCACGCGCAATCCCGAAGAAGAAGCCAAGTGCCTGATCCAAACCGCCCAGGGCTGAGCGTTGCACCAACGACGAAAACAGCGGGGTAAAGATGCTGACCACGATCAGCGCTACCGCAAAGACCGCCGCAAAACCAGTGATTACTGACAATTCGCAACTGTCGCGCAGGAAATCTCCGACAACCGGAACTTCTTTGATAAGCGGAACCGCTTGGGGGGCGAAAATAAAGGCCAAAACAGCGGCCGCAACCCATCCTGCAATCGCCAAAATCTCGCGCAATAAACCGCGGGAATAGGCCAGAAGACCCGACACCACGATGATCAGGGCAACCACCCCGTCAATAATTGTAAAACCTTCCATGGCCCTCGCCTGTAGTTTTTTTCAGCCTCTCA
Source organism: Ruegeria sp. J8 (assembly GCF_056531925.1). Lineage (NCBI taxonomy): Bacteria > Pseudomonadati > Pseudomonadota > Alphaproteobacteria > Rhodobacterales > Roseobacteraceae > Ruegeria > Ruegeria sp. J8. The sequence continues at coordinate 116,119 of NZ_JBQFMR010000002.1, read as the reverse complement.
AGGCTTTACCTTAACCTGCTCCGAAGGTTTCGCCAACAAACCCCACTAAATCAGAGGGTCGGGTGAGTGTCAGACCTGCCACAGTGCCGGTTTTGCCACCTGCCGGAGCTATAGCTGATGTGAAACCAAGTTTCTGGGCTTCTTTCAACCTGTTTTCGGTTTGGGCTGCGGGTCTCAGAGCCCCGGAAAGAGAGATTTCTCCGAATACGACAGTATCTGCAGGCAGGGCGGTATCCTCGCGCGCACTGAGCAGGGCTGCTGCCACCGCAAGGTCGGCTGCGGGCTCGCTGACCTTCAGGCCTCCGGCGACGTTCAGGTAGACGTCCAAACCGGTGAACGGCACGCCACAGCGCGCTTCGAGCACCGCCAGGATCATGGCCAGTCGCCCGCTATCCCATCCTACAACGGTGCGGCGCGGTTGTGAGTGGGGAGAGGGGGCGACAAGTGCTTGTAACTCAACAAGAACCGGGCGGGTGCCTTCGATCCCGGCAAACACGGCCGAGCCGGGACTGGGCGCGCCGCGTTCGGACAGGAACAGGGCCGAGGGGTTGGTGACTTGTGCCAATCCCTTACCCGTCATCTCGAATACGCCAATCTCGTCGGCGGGGCCAAAACGGTTCTTCACTGCGCGCAAGATACGGAACTGATGTCCGCGTTCGCCTTCAAAATACAGCACCGTGTCGACCATGTGCTCCACGACGCGGGGGCCCGCGATCTGGCCCTCTTTGGTGACATGGCCGACCATGATGATCGAAATGCCGTATCGTTTCGCAAACGTGGTCAATTCATGGGCTGCGGCCCTTACTTGTGACACGGATCCGGGCGCGCTGTCGACATTGTCGGCCCACATGGTCTGAATCGAGTCGATTATAGCAAGGCCGGGCTTTTCCGCCTCAAGCGTGGTAAGGATGTTGCGCAGGTTTGTTTCTGCCGCCAGTTGCACCGGCGCGTCCTCCAGCCCCAGACGGCGGGCGCGCATCCGTACCTGGGCGCTGGCTTCCTCGCCCGAGACATAGATGGTTTTGACGCCAGCACGAGCAAACCGTGCGGCGGCTTGCAGCAAGAGGGTGGATTTTCCGATGCCTGGATCTCCGCCCACCAGTAGGGCCGAGGCGGGGACAAGGCCACCGCCCAGTACGCGATCCAGTTCCTCGACCCCACACAATGTGCGAGGCGGAGGGGTTTCCTCGGTCGACAAGTCCGTGAGTGCGATGGTCTGGCCCCGCTTGCCGCCGAGGGATTTCTTGGCTGGGCCAGCCGAAAGGGGGGCTTCTTGTACAATCGTGTTCCACTCGCCGCAGCCGTCACAGCGGCCGGACCAGCGGGAATGCGTGGCGCCACAGGCCGAGCATGAAAAAGTCGTCTTTGCCATGCGGCCCTTGGTGCCCGAGGTGGGGCGGTTCTTCAAGCCCTTGCGGGCTTTCACTGCCGCCGGTGGCGCGCCACGTCCTCAAGCCCTGCGGGCCATCGTCCGCGACGGGCGCCCAAGGGCGCCTACTCTGCGGCGCGTGAAGGCGACATGGCGATGACGCTGGATGTCGCCGTTTTGCGATCCTCGACCGGGGCCTGAAGCTGGGTCGAAAGTTCGGGCAGCAGGTCGAACAACTCGTCCCGCAGGCGTGCCAGTTGCGATTTGGCGATGGATTCTTCGATTTCGACATCGCGGGTCCATTGCCGCAGTTCTTGCTGGATGGTTTGAGCGTCACCGATGCGCTGCTGGAATTGTTCGATCTCTTCCTGACGCTGTTGCAGGAAGGTGCGCGCTCGGGCCACGCGTTCATCACTGTAGGTGACGGCCAATTCATGGCTGATCTGACTCATCTGAGCGGCGAGTTCCAGAATTTCGGGCTCCAGCGCTTGCAGGTCGGGATGTTGGCGCAAAAAGGCGATACGTTCTTTGACGGCATCGAACTCGGACGACATCATGAATGTGTCACCCCGATCCGCGGCATGAGCCAGTTGGTAAGCGTAAGTTATGTCCTGCATGTTCATCGCAAACTTGCGATGCGCATTTTCAAGCGCCATCATCCGGCTATTTGCGGGCAGGTAGAAGGCCAGCATGAGAATCAGTGCGGTCAATCCGATCTGTATGAACATGCCCGCATCTGCGGTCGGCGCGGTGCCGAAACCAGCTTGCATGGACAGCCAGGGTAGGACCCCGAGTGCGGATAATGCGGTGGTTGCCACGGCCGCAAGCGCAGCCATGCAGATGAGGAAAAAAGTCAGTCTTAAAAAGGCATTCTGAAATTGCAATGTTATGTTGTGGAGGGCGGCCATGGTTGTCGATCTCCTTCTAGAACCGGAACACACCGGAGCCGAAGCGGAGTAGACTTAACGTACAGACAGAGATCCGCCACGGACCCGAAAACTACTATTTGTTGCTGCTCGAAATATTAAGATGATACTGGGGTAAATGTTTTCAATCAATTAGCTTTAAGCTTTTCGTGAGGCGGATGTCATCTCTGTAATATGTCCCAATGCCAGCGAGGCCAGAATGCAGCCCGTGAACAGGTAAAGACCCCATGCGGTTTCGATGGTCGCGTAAGAGATGCCCTTGGCCAGCGTGATGTAGAGTGCGATCAGGAAAATATCGGCCATGGCCAACTTACCAAGGATGTTCAGCGCGGGTTGAACGCGCGGGTCCAGCAGGCTCCATTGGATCAGGGCGGTGCCGATGGTTTTTATATAGGGCGCAAACAGGGCGAAGACGGTGACGACCAATGCGAGGAAAATGTCGGATTGCCAGAGGGACTGGAGCCCGGTGATGACGCTGATTTCGCTGAGGCCGAAGATCGGCAGGAGACCTGCGCGCATCAGCGGGGCGAACCACGCGATGGGGTAGAGGATCAGGAGGGCGAGGGTGGCGAGGCGGAGGGTCATGACAGGGCGTCTTGGCGAGATTAAAAATTCGCTGCGATGTTCTGCTATGCTTAACCTAAATCAGCACTCACCACAGAGTTATTTTTTGAAGGGAGGAACGATGTCGGGTTTTGTGGCCTACAAGTCAATTGTCGACCCATCGGACTGTGATTTTCTTGGGCACATGAATGTGTCCAAGTAATTTGCAGCCTGCTCGGATTCCGTTTTTGCGCTGCAGGCTGAGTTGGGGCTTACGGCCGACGACATGCGGTCGGGACGAAAGCTGTCCTTTGCGGTGGTCCATGCAGACAGCAATTTTCTTGCGGAATTGAGTGCTGGCGAAGCCATCCAGATGGAAAGCGAGATTCTAGAGGTTGGAACGAAATCTATGACTTTCAGCCACAAACTAGTTCGCGTTGCTGATGGAGAACCTGCATTTACGACCGTTTTCAAATGCGTTTTGCTCAATTTGCAGACGAGGCGCGCTGAAGTCATTCCGCAGGAAATTGTCGAGCGTTCGGAAAATTGGATGGCAAAGAACGAAGATTAACGCACCGCCTCAATCGGCCCCTCGGCACTGCCGCTGATGAACTGCTCCACATAAGGATCACCGGATGCGTCCATCTGGCTGACAGGGCCGGTCCACTGAATCACCCCCCCGTGCAGCATGGCGACGTTGTCGGCAATCGCGCGGACGGAACTCATGTCGTGGGTGATGGTCATGGCGGTGGCGCCCATCTCGGTCACGATTTCGCGGATCAGGTCGTTGATGACGCCCGACATGATTGGGTCCAAGCCCGTGGTAGGTTCGTCAAAGAAAATGATCTCGGGCTCGGCGGCGATGGCACGGGCGAGGCCCACGCGTTTTTGCATCCCACCCGACAGCTCAGACGGAAAGCGGTCGGCCACGTCGGATTTCAGACCCACGCGGCGCAGTTTCTCGATGGCGATCTCGCGGGCGTATTCTGGCGGGCGTTTCAGCGGGCCGCGCAACAGGCGGAAGGCGACGTTTTGCCAGACGGGCAGCGAGTCAAACAGCGCCGCACCCTGAAACAGCATCCCGAACCGCGCTAGAAACGCGTCCCGGTCGCCCTTGGCGGCATCCTTGCCATCCACGTAGATCATGCCGCTGTCGGGTTTGATCAGACCCAGAATACACTTCAGCGCCACGGACTTACCGGTGCCCGAGCCGCCTATGATCACCATTGAGGTGCCCTGGGGGATCTCAAGGTTCATGCCCTGCAGCACGCGGTTGTCGCCAAAGGCCTTGTGTACATTCTCAAGCCGTATCATACCGAAAAGAACACCCCTGTCAGAATGAAGTTGGCGGCCAGGATCATAATGGCTGCAGCCTCGACCGAAGACTTGGTGGCACGCCCGACGCCCTGTGCGCCCCGGCCCGAGTTCATGCCGTAGTAGCAGCCCATCACGGCGGTGATCAGGCCGAAGGCGGCCCCTTTGGTTAGGGACGAGATCACGTCGTGTAGCTCAAGAAAGTTGACTGTGTTTTGCAGGTAGACGGCGGCGTTGAAGCCAAGGCTTTGCGTTGCGACCACATAGCCGCCGGCGATGCCGATCACGTCGCCCACGGCCACCAGAACAGGCACGGTGAGGATTGCGGCCAATACGCGCGGAGCGGTCAGGTACTTCATCGGATGGGTGGACAGCGTGACCAGCGCGTCGATTTGCTCGGTCACTTTCATCGTCGCGATTTCTGCCGCGATAGACGAGGTGACGCGCGCCGCGATCATCAACCCGCCCAGCACCGGGCCCAGTTCGCGTACCATGCCGATGGCAACGATTTGCGGCACCACGGCCTCGGCGTTGAAACGGGCGCCACCGGCGTAGATCTGCAGCGCCAGCGCGCCACCGGTGAAGATCGCAGTCAGACCGACAACCGGCAGCGACAGCCAGCCGATATTCATCAGTGCTACGACAAATTCGCGCGGGTAGTAAGGCGGGCGGAAAATGTGCGAGATCGCATCGACCGTGAAAAGCGATACCTTGCCGAAGTTCGCAAACAGGGACAGGACGACGCGACCCAGCCCGCCCAGCATATACAAAGGGTTCATTCCACGTAGCCTCGGGAATAGCGCGCGCCCAGCGATGTGAGGATTTCATAGCCGATGGTGCCTGCGGCCTCGGCCAGATCATCCACGGTCTGGTGGCCGTTCAGGATGCGCAGGCGTTCGGGGTCTTCGGGCAGGTCGGTGACATCCACGGTGATCAGGTCCATCGAAATGCGCCCAACAACCGGGCAGGGCTGACCGCCTGCAAAGGCGTCGATGCCGCCCCCAATCGCGCGATGCAGCCCGTCGGCATATCCGGCCGCGACGGTGGCGATGCGGGACGGACGACGCGCGGTCCAGCTGTTGCCGTAGCCGACCGTCTCACCTTCGGCCAGTTCACGGACCTGAATGACGGGCAGGTCCGCTGTCACCACGGGTTTCGCCGCAGCAAAGGGCATGCCGCCGTAAAGGCCGACGCCAGCGCGGCAGAGGTCAAAGTGATATTCGGGTCCCAACAATATCCCACCGGTTGCTGCCAAGGAGCGTCGTGCAGTGACACCCTCGGTCATCTCGCGGAAATTGCGCAGTTGATAGGTGTTCATTGGGTGGTCGGGCTCATCGGCGCAGGCCAGATGCGACATGATCAGCGCAGGGTTTTGTGCCTCGATCCGTTCGCGCAGTTCAGCCCAATCTGAGCGTTCCAGACCCAGACGGTTCATGCCCGTGTCGAGCTGAATGCCGAAGGCGTGGCCGGGCAGACTTTGTTCGTGGCGCTGGACCTGTTCGGGTGAGTTCAGCATCGGCGTCAGGTCATGGGCCTGCAACAGATCTGCATCGCCCTCCATATGGCCTGAGAACACGCCGATCATCGGACCGGGGCCTACGGCGGCACGGACCTCGGCACCTTCTTCGGCAGCGGCAACAAAAAAGGTGCGCACGCCTTCTTCGGCCAGCGCATCGGAAACGGGGCCAGCCCCAAGTCCATAGGCATCGGCCTTGACCACCGCAGCGGTCTCGGCATTCGTCTTGGCATCCAAGGCGCGCCAGTTATTGGTCAGCGCAAGAAGGTTGATAGTCAAACGTGCGGTACTCATGGCACTGTTCATGACATTGGATCGCGGCAGGTCAAGGGGGTACGCACCGTTTATTGCCCGGTTTGACAGGAACGTGGGCAGGGATTGGCCACGGATCAGGGAAAAGCGCGCAGGAAATCGCGAAAAACCTCAATCCCATTGAAATTGCCGAACAGCAGTCGCAGGGTTAGGCGAGGAATCATGTTAAACGGTGTTATGCAGCGGGCAAGGGTGAAATTATGAAGCTATCTTCGGGGCTTACCTGGCAAGAGGCCGCAATTCCTGAATTCTACCGCGATGTGTTCGCAGCGTCCGAGGGCGAAGCGGAAGGCGATGCGCTTTTTGCGCTGACGCAAGCCCTAATGGACACCGCGCCCCCCGAAGACCTGTTCTGCGTCACTGCTGGCGAGGTTGGTGATCTGAAGGGTTGCATCTTTTTTTCTCGGCTTTTTTACGAAGATGATCCGCGCGACGTGGTTCTGATGTCTCCGGTCGCGGTTCGTGCTGACTATCAGGGGCAGGGGATTGGGAGAAAACTGATTGCTTATGGTCTAGACCAGATGCGTCAGGCGGGTTTGGATGTTGTCGTTACCTATGGCGATCCCGCTTACTATAGCAAAGCGGGATTTCAGCCAATGACGATAGAGTTCGCCAGCCCACCCCACGCGCTGAGCATGCCACATGGATGGCAGGGGCAATCGCTGACCAAATCGGACCTGACGCCGCTGGCAGGCTCGTCACGCTGCGTGTCGGCCTTCGATGTGCCAGAGATGTGGTAGGTCAGTAGCCCTCGATCTGGCCGTCCTGCTGCCAGGGTTTGACCAGATTGCCAAAGCGGGTGAACTGCGCCTCGAACGAGAGTTCAACCGTGCCGATGGGGCCGTGGCGCTGCTTGCCGACGATGACCTCGGCCTTGCCATGCAGGCGGTCCATGGCCTGTTTCCACTCTTCCATCTTTTCCAGCTCATGATCGCCGGGCTTTTCGCGCTCTTTGTAGTATTCCTCGCGGAACACGAACATCACCACGTCGGCATCCTGTTCGATCGAGCCCGATTCCCGCAGGTCTGACAGTTGCGGACGCTTGTCGTCGCGGTTTTCCACCTGGCGCGACAGCTGGGAGAGGGCGATGACCGGGATGTTCAGTTCTTTGGCGATGGCCTTCATGCCCATCGAAATCTCGGCAATCTCGTTGACGCGATTGTCGGCCATGCCGCGACACAGCTGCAAATAGTCGATGACCAGCAGGTCCAAACCGTGCGTCCGCTTCAACCGCCGCGCGCGGGCAGCAAGTTGCGAGATCGGCAAAGCCGGGGTGTCGTCGATGAACAGTGGGCAGGCTTCCAACTCTTTCGCCGCGTCTACAAAGCGGCGGAACTCGGCTTCGGTCATGTCGCCCTGACGGATCTTGTGCGAGGAGATTTCCGAGGCTTCGGCCAGAACCCGGCCTGCCAACTGCTCGGCGCTCATCTCCAGCGAGAAGAAACCGACCACTCCGCCGTCAATCGCACCCTCAGACCCATCTGGCTTGGTGCCGCGTTTGTAGGCTTTGGCCACGTTGAACGCGACGTTGGTCGCCAATGAGGTTTTCCCCATCGACGGACGACCGGCCAGAATAATCAGGTCGGACGGGTGCAGGCCCCCAAGCTGTTTGTCCAAGTCGGCCAGACCGGTGGAAATCCCTGCCATGCCACCACCGCGCTGATACGCTTCGTTGGTGACGTTGACGGCTTCTGTGACCGCCTTGAGGAAGGATTGAAATCCCTGTTCGGTCTGGCCCTGCTCGGATAACTGATAAAGCTGTTGCTCGGCCTCGACGATCTGTTCCTTGGGCTCGCTGCTGACATCCACCCGCGCCGCCTTGTCCGAGATATCGCGGCCCAGCCGGATCAACTCGCGCCGGATGGCGAGGTCATAGATCATCTGGGCATAGTCATGCACCGCAAAGGCACTGATCGACGCACCCGCCAGTTTGACCAAATAGGCGGGGCCACCCAGTTCCTTGAGGCCCTCATCCTCGGCCATGAAGGATTTCAGCGTCACGGGCGAGGCCAAAGCATTCTTGGCGATGCGATTGGCCGCCACCTCGTAGATGCGGGCATGGACCGGGTCATAGAAATGCTCGGCCCCAATGATCGAGGCGACGCGATCATAGAGATCGTTATTGGTCAGAATCGCGCCCAAAAGCTGCTGCTCGGCCTCGATGGAATGCGGCATGGTTTCGGCGTTCTGAATCTGCGCCGCCGCCTGCTCGATACTGCTTATCTCGTTCATTTTGTCCCCGCTGCCCGTGCGACAGTTCTAATCAATCCGGCACCCGTTGGGCCATCTGTAAATCTCTGAAGATAAGTCGCGAATAACTCGACTTCAGCTTGGGATAAGTTTGGACAACTTTGCCAAAGAACACCGCGCGGCGCAACATTTAGTGCAGCTTCATCGCGGCAGCACTAGATGCGAGCGCTGAGGGGGCGATTCTTTGCCAAGTTACCCCCAGCTTATGCACAGGCACTTTAGGAGGGTTTGTTGGCTTCCTGCCATCCACGCGGGTCGTTCAGGAAGGCTTCGACACCGTCAAGTGTCTCTGCATCAAAGGCTTTCTGCGCTTTTGCTTCGGCCAAAACATCCCACCAAGTGCACAGGTGATGCAGTTTCACACCGTGATCGCCCAGGGTTTTCTCGGTCTCGGGGAAGATGCCGTAGTAAAAGATCACCGCCGTGTGGCCGCAGGTCGCCCCGGTGTCGCGGATCGCATCCACGAAGGACAGCTTTGATCCGCCGTCGGTGGTCAGATCTTCGACCAGCAGAACGCGCTCACCCTCGGACATTGCACCCTCGATCCGGGCATTGCGGCCATAGCCCTTGGGCTTTTTGCGCACATAGGTCATCGGCAGGGCCATCCGCTCGGCGACCATGGCGGCAAAGGGGATACCTGCGGTTTCACCACCTGCGATGTTGTCGAACGCCTCGAACCCAGCTTCGCGCATCACGGTGACGGTCAGGAAGTCCATCAGGGTCGAGCGGATGCGGGGGTATGAGATCAGCTTGCGGCAGTCGATATAGGTCGGGCTGGGCAGGCCAGAGGCCAGTGTGAACGGCTCGCGCGCGTTGAAGTGGACGGCTTCGATCTCCAGCAGCATGCGCGCGGTCAGGCGGGCGATTTCGGTGCTGTCGGGGTACGAGCTGGGGATCATGATGCAAACCTCTGGGCTGATAACACGTTGCGGGCTGATAGCCCGCCGCAGGGCACGGAGTCGAGGGGGCGGACAAAAGAAAAGCGGACCCGCAAGGGGCCCGCTATGCACATTCAGATTGACGCGCGATCAGCTTGTCATGTCGTAGGCGCGCTCACCATGCACCGACAGGTCGAGGCCATGGGTCTCGGTCTCGGCATCCACCCGCATCGGGGTGATCAGCGCGACCAGTTTGATCAGCACAAAGGTCACGACGGCGGTGAAGACACCTACGATGACCAAGCCACCCAACTGTGCAGTCCAGGCGCCCAGGCCAAAGACGGCGATAATAAGCGTGCCAAAGATGCCGCCGACGCCATGCACGGCGAATACATCCAGCGTATCGTCGATTTTCAGAACGTTGCGGATGACATTGACGGCTTCCTGACACAACACACCGGCCACGGCACCGATGATCAGCGCCTGAACCGGATCCACATAGCCCGAGGCGGGTGTGATCGAGGCCAAGCCGGCGATCGTACCTGTCACTAGACCGACCATCGAGGCCTTGCCGTACTTGATCCGCTCATACAGCGCCCAAGTCAGGGAGGCAGTCGCGGCCGAGATATGCGTCACGGTCATCGCCATCGCAGCACCGCCGTCAGCGGCCAGTTGCGAACCGCCATTGAAGCCGAACCAGCCAACCCACAGCATCGCGGCACCGATCATGACAAAGCCCGGATTGTGTGGGGGCGTCGTGCGGTTGCGGCGCGGGCCCAGAACCACGGCGATAATCAGCGCGGCCAGACCGGCGGTTTCATGCACCACGATTCCGCCTGCAAAGTCACGCACGCCGACCTCGCCCAAAATGCCGCCATCTGTCAGAATGCCACCACCCCAGATCCAATGCACCACCGGCGCATAGCACAGCAACATCCACAGGCCCGAGAAGGTCAGCACAAAGCCAAAGCCCACGCGCTCGACATAAGCGCCGACGATCAGGGCAGGGGTGATGATGGCAAAGGTCATCTGGAATGCGAAGAAGAGAACCTCGGGCAGCGTGCCCGATAGGCTGTCTGCATCGACACCGTTCAGAAACGCCTTGCCCAGACCGCCCCACAAGCCTGATCCGCCATCGCCGAACGCGATGGAATAGCCTGCGACCAGCCACAGGATGCTCATCAAACAAGCGATCGAGAAACAGTGCATGAACACGCTCAGCACGTTGCGGGCGCGCACAAGGCCGCCATAGAACAGGGCGAGGCCCGGCAATGTCATGAACAGGACCAAGGCGGTTGCCACAATGATCCAGGCTGTATCGGCTCCATTCATCGGCCGGTCTCCTCTTCAACTTGCGTGGCGCGGCTTGAAGCGGATCAGGGACGAGGAAAAAAGAGGCAACATCACAAAATGCAGCCTGTTTTCGGGGCTTTTTGTGAAAAGGTAATTAAATAGGCGGCGATCAGAGCAACATGCCCTATTTTTGAGCAATACTAGAAAGCGCCTGAGAAAGCAGGCCCAGCGCGTGATCTCGAGCCGCGCGCCGGACGTTTTCCCGACCCAACGGACCAAATTCAACTGTCTCAGACCGTGTGTGCAAACCATCGGCGGCAAGGCCGAAGCAGACACGGCCCTCGGGTTTGAACTCGGACCCGCCGGGGCCTGCAATGCCTGTGATCGACACGGCAAGTTGTGCCTGTGAATGATGCAGCGCGCCTTCGGCCATTTCGCGTGCGACCTCTTCCGAGACCGCGCCGCAAGCATCCAGCGTCGCGGCCTGCACGCCCAGCATCTGTTGTTTGGCGGCGTTGGTGTAGGTGACAAAGCCGCGGTCCACTACGGCCGAGCTGCCGGGGATATCAGTCAGAGCAGACGCCACCATGCCACCAGTGCAGCTTTCAGCAGTGGCAATCATCACACCTTGCGCCTTGGCGCGGTCCAGTAACGCGGCGACGATCAAAGTCCCAACACCCCGTGCGCGATCCCGGCCAGGATCAGCACGCCGATGGCGGCAAACACCCCGGCGATCACATCGTCCAGCATCACGCCCATCGCATCTCCCTTGCGATCCGCCCAACCCACCGGGCCGGGTTTGGTGATGTCGAACAGCCGGAACAGCACGAACCCTGCAACCCAGCCGGGCCAGAGGGCCGTGATCTCGATCCCATGCACCCAGGAGGGGTAAGAGATCGCCCAAAGCGCGATGAACTGGCCTGCGACCTCATCTACGACGATCTCGGACGGGTCGTGATCCTCTTGCCCTGCGGTCATCACGCGGGTCGCCCAGAGCCCGCCAAAGAACACCGCAAACGTGGCGATCACCAGCAGGGGAAAACCACCCAGTGTATGAAAGACCCACGCCAAGGGCAGGGCGGCCAGTGACCCCCACGTGCCCGGTGCGGGGCGTAGATAACCCAAGCCACAGACGGTTCCGATCAATTGTGCCGCGTTCATGATTTCACCAGACAGGCTGTAGCCAGAGAAGCAATACCTTCGCTGCGGCCAGTGAAGCCCAGCCGCTCTGATGTGGTCGCCTTGACCGAGATCTGATCGGTCCGCAGCCCCATGATCCGGGCCATCTCGAACTGCATCGCTTCGGCATGGGGGCCGATCTTGGGGTATTCGCAGACCAGCGTGCAATCGACATTTGAGATCGCGTATCCCATCGTCGCGGCCAGTTCGACCGCATGGCGCAGGAAAATCTCGCTGGCGGCCCCTTTCCATTTTGGGTCCGAGGGCGGGAAATGTTGGCCGATATCGCCCTGCGCCAGAGCGCCATAGATGGCATCCGTCACGGCATGCATCCCCACATCGGCGTCCGAATGCCCCTGAAGGCCGCGACTATGCGGCACTTTCACGCCGCACAGGATTACATGATCCCCGTCGCCAAAGCGATGCACGTCATACCCGTTGCCCAGCCTTACATCCATTTTCGTTCCCAATATGCGTTCCGCCCGGGCAAAATCCTCGGGCCGTGTGATTTTGATATTGTCCGCATCGCCAGGCACGATGGCCACGTCCAAACCAGCGGCCCGAGCAACCTCGACATCATCTGCGGCACTGCCGGAATACGCAGCATGGGCCGCGACTATAGCGTCATAGTGAAAGCCCTGCGGCGTCTGCGCGGCGAACAGGCCGCTGCGGTCTTGTGTGCCGGTGACGGTTGCGCCATCTCCGGTCCAGAGCGCGTCTGTCATCGCCAATCCGGGGGCTGCTGCAGGGCGAGTTTCCAACGCTTGCAACACGTTGCGAATAATCTGCGTGCTGACACAGGGGCGGGCGATGTCGTGGATCAGAACGCGGGTCACATCCAAACCGCTCAGGGCGGCCAGCCCCTTGCGCACCGATCCCGCGCGATCTGCGCCGCCTGCGGCCAGAATCAGGCCCGACTCGGCGAGCTTTGCCCACGCTTCTTGGTCATCAGGTGATAGAACTAGCGCAATATGATCGACCTGCTCACGAAACCGCTCGATCGTCCAGTCCGCGACGCGGCGTCCGGCTAGAGGCCGCCATTGTTTCGGGATACCCCCTCCGGCGCGCAGGCCGCGTCCTGCGGCAACGATAATGGCGGCGGTGGTCATAAGGAGTGTCTCCGGCAAATTCAGGGCAATGTTTAGGGTGCGGTGAATGCAGAGGCAATCACCCGCGTTAACCCGCCTAAAAATTAAGCATGTGATGATTTTGCGGGCTTTTCAGTTGCCGATTTGTTGTTCATATACGCTCAATTCGATATCTAAGTCGCATCTGCCCAAGGATTAAGCACGTTGACACTGCAACTCGCTGAAAAAGACCTGACCCCTCCGGTTCTGCTGGCCCCGATGGCCGGAATCACCGACCGCCCGTTCCGCGATCTGGTGATGCGCTTTGGCGCGGGCATGGTGGTTAGTGAGATGGTCGCCAGTCAGGAAATGGTGCAGGCCAAACCCGGCGTGCGCGAACGGGCCGAGCTGTCGGCCGACGTGGAAAACACCGCCGTTCAACTGGCCGGGCGCGAGGCGCACTGGATGGCCGAGGCCGCCCGGCAGGTCGTTGATCGGGGCGCGCGGGTGATCGACATCAACATGGGGTGTCCCGCCAAAAAGGTAACGAATGGCTATTCCGGATCGGCGCTGCTGAAAACGCCGGATCATGCGCTGACATTGATCGAGGCGGTGATCGCGGCGGTCGATGTTCCGGTCACGCTGAAAACGCGGTTGGGGTGGGACGACAAGTTACTGAACGCGCCGGACGTCGCGCGGCGCGCGCAGGAGGTAGGCGTGCAAATGGTGACGATCCACGGGCGCACGCGCTGTCAGTTCTACAAGGGGCAGGCGGACTGGCAGGCCATCCGTGCGGTGAAAGAGGCGGTCGATATCCCCGTTATTGCAAACGGGGATATCGTGGATACAGAAACAGCGGGAATAGCTCTGAACCAGTCAGGCGCGGATGGCGTCATGATCGGGCGTGGCGCTCAGGGTCAGCCCTGGGTCCTGGCGCAGGTATGCCACGATCTTTATGGCGCGCCGGCACCGGTGGTGCCGCAGGGCGATGAACTGATCGAGATGGTGCGAACGCATTATCAGGCGATGCTGGGCTTTTACGGTACCGATCTGGGTCTGCGCGTCGCGCGTAAGCATCTGGGTTGGTACATGGATCAGGCTAGAACGCCCGCAGCCTTGCGCCGCGCTGTTCTGACTTCTCGCGATACGGATGAGGTGATCCGCCTGCTGGGTGACGCGCTTGGGACGCAAGTGGAGGCGGTTGCATGAATTCGGACCAGAGTATTTGGACTTCGCTTCCGGTACCAGCCTTCATCATTGATGGCGACGATCGGATATCCGACGTCAATTCAGCCGGAGAGGGCTTCCTGAACGCCTCGCGTAAATCGGTGATCGGGCACCCGGTGTGGGATCAGATCGCGGTTGATGCCCCCCTGGAGGAAGCGTTCGAGCGGGCGCGGGCACAGGGAACACCCCTGTTCGTGAATGATGTAGATGCGGGATCGGGCAATCGTGCGCCGCTGCAATGCGCGCTACAGATTGCCCCTTTGGTTGGGCATCCGGGGTCGATGATCATGATTATCTCGCCGCGCGAGTTGGCGGGACGGATGACGCGGGGCAATACGGTTAAATCGGCGGCGCAGTCGGCGATTGGTATGGCCGAGATGTTGGCGCATGAGATCAAGAACCCGCTGGCCGGCATCACTGGGGCGGCGCAGTTGCTGAGCATGAATATCTCTCAGCAAGACCTTGAGTTAACAGATCTTATCGTCGCCGAAAGTCGCCGGATCGTAAAGCTGCTGGAACAGGTTGAGCAATTCGGAAACCTGTCGGAGCCTGACTTCAAACCCGTCAATATCCACGACGTTCTGGACCGCGCGCGACGGTCCGCGTTGCTGGGGTTCGGCGCGCATATGAAGATTATCGAGGACTACGATCCCTCGTTGCCTTTGGCCTATGGCGACCCCGATCAATTTCTCCAAGTCATTCTGAACCTGTTGAAGAATGCTTCGGAAGCAGCTGATTCCAAAGGCGGAACCATTCGTCTGCGGACGTATTTCGAACATTCCTTCCGCCTGCGGCGCAGCGATGGCTCGGGCCATTCGTTGCCCCTGCAGGTTGAGATCATCGACGATGGTCCGGGCCTGCCCGAGAAAATCCGTAGCGATATTTTCGACCCTTTCGTGTCGGGCAAGGAAAACGGCACCGGCCTCGGGCTGGCGCTGGTGAGCAAGATCATCTCGGACCATGACGGCTGGATTTCCGCCGACTCGGTGCCGGGCCGCACGGTGTTTCGTATCTCGCTGAGGCGGGCACCGAAGGATGCAACGTAGGACAAAGCCGACAAGAGCTTAAGGAGAGCACCCAATGGATGGAACAGTACTGGTCGCAGATGACGACCGCACGATCCGCACCGTTTTGACACAGGCCCTGACGCGGGCGGGGTGCAAGGTGCACGCGACCTCTTCGTTGACCACGCTGATGCGCTGGGTTGGCGAAGGGAAAGGCGATGTGGTGATCTCAGATGTCGTTATGCCGGATGGCAATGGCCTGGAGATGCTGCCCAAGATCGCGCAGGACCGACCCGGCCTGCCTGTCATCGTGATCTCGGCCCAGAACACGATCATGACGGCGATTCAGGCGGCCGAGGCCGATGCCTATGATTATCTGCCCAAGCCGTTTGACCTGCCTGATCTGATGAAACGGACCGCGCGGGCGCTGGAGCAGAAACAGCGCGTGCAAACCGACGCCAGCGAACCGGCGCAGGACCGCCCAGAAGAACTGCCCCTAGTCGGGCGGACCCCGGTGATGCAGGCGCTGTACCGGTTGGTCGCACGGGTGATGAACACTGATCTTTCGGTGATGATATCTGGTGAAAGTGGAACAGGCAAATCATTGATTGCACGGGCTATTCATGATTTCTCGGACCGTCGCACACTGCCCTTTGTCACGGCGACAGCCGCTGATTTGCGCGATCTGGAAGGTCCTGCACGGGTGATGGCGCGGGTTCGAGGTGGGACGTTGCTGATCGACGAGATTGCCGATATCGAGGACGAACTGCAGGCTCGCATCGTCCGCATGATGGACACGCCCGGCGACCACGTCCCACGCTTTATGGCCACCAGCCAGTCGGACCTGACCGACGCGATGGAGAGCGGGCGCGTGCGTCAGGACCTGTATTACCGTCTGTGCGGCGCGACAATCCACGTGCCTGCGCTGCGCGAACGTGTGGATGACATCACCCTTTTGGCCGACCACTTTCTGGCGCGGGAAGAGCGCGAACACGGCACCAAACGCTGGCTCAGCCCGGATGCGGTAGAGCTGGTGCGGCGCTATTCGTGGCCGGGAAATGTGCGACAGTTGGAAAACGCGATCCGCCGCCTCAGCCTGACCAGCCGCGCCGATGAAATCTCGAAATCCGAGGTCGAGGCGGTTCTGGGCAGCCAGCCCGAAGCCGAACCTGTTCTGGGCGATGGTGAGCGCGAGAAACTGTCGACTTCGGTCGCGCGTCACTTGCGGCGGTATTTCGACTTGCACGGCAATATTCTGCCGCCGCCGGGCCTGTATCAACGCATCCTGCGCGAGGTAGAGGCCCCTCTGATCGAGTTGGCCCTGGATGCAACCGGCGGAAATCAGGCAAAATGTGCTGATCTTCTGGGGATTAACCGGAATACGCTGCGGAAAAAGATCACAGACCTCGATATTCAGGTGACACGCCGCCGCAAACTGATGTAATATCGCCACACAAAGCGTGGCATTCGGGTTTAACCCCGACAAGGACCACGAAATATGGCGGTTTGCCGTGAAAACGGCGCATCAGGATGAGGGCAGACGGTGGCATCCCGAGCACAGAGCGGGCTGATCCTATCGATTAATCGGTGGCGGAAATCCCGAAAGCTGCGCAATATTAGCACCTTGGGTCTGGTTCTTCTGGGCCCGGTTCTGGCGTTGGTGACCTATCTGGTCATCGGTCCCTTTGACTTGGGCACAACCGCGCCGTCGCTGCGCCTGATTCTGCTGGCCGATCTGGTCTATGTGCTGGTGGTTGCTGCGCTGGTTCTCAGCCAATTGGGCAGTTTGATCGCCGCGCGCCGGGCGAAATCGGCCGGATCGCGTCTGCACCTGCGTCTGATTGGTGCCTTTACCCTGCTCGCACTGGTGCCGACAGTGACGGTGGCGATTTTCGCTGGTCTGACGGTGAATATCGGTCTCGAGGGCTGGTTCTCGGACCGGGTGAGGCAGGTTGTTGGCTCATCCCTGACCGCAGCCGAAGCCTATGAGCAGGAGCACCGCGAAGGTTTGCGGCAGGACGCGACGGTTCTGGCGCTGTACCTCAACAATGCGCGCGCGGTGGATTTCTATATCTCGGACGCGGAATTGCGCGCGGTTCTTGCGCAAGGACAATCGCAAATTCAGCGTGGGCTGCGTGAGGCTTATGTCATTGACGGAGCAGGGGAAATAAAGTCGCGCGGTGACCGGTCTTACCTGTTCAACTATGAGGCACCGACGCCCGAGCAGATCGTAGAGGCCTCTGACACAGGCCTTCTGATCATCGACGATTGGCAAAACAGTGAATTCCGGGCGCTCGTGCCGCTACGCGCCTATCTGGACCGGTATCTCTATGTCAGCCGCGAGGTGGATGGTCAGTTGTTGACGCTGCTGGATGACACCAAGGAAACGGTGCAGTTCTATCAACAGCTTGAAAGCGAACGGGGCAGGGTACTGTTCGAATTTGGTCTGCTCTATCTGGGATTTGCAGTCATTTTGATCTTGGCGGCGATGTCGCTGGGTATGTGGTTTGCCGAGCGCCTGTCGCGTCCCGTCGGACGGCTTACTACAGCGGCGCAACGTGTGGGGGCCGGTGATCTGAGCGTTCAAGTCATCGAAGAGGCCAGCG
This sequence comes from Ruegeria sp. J8, assembly GCF_056531925.1. NCBI lineage: Bacteria > Pseudomonadati > Pseudomonadota > Alphaproteobacteria > Rhodobacterales > Roseobacteraceae > Ruegeria > Ruegeria sp. J8. The sequence goes on along the minus strand of NZ_JBQFMR010000002.1, from coordinate 98,635 downwards.
ACGACGAGATTGCCATATTGGGACGTTATTTCAACCAGATGACGCGGCAACTTAATGCACAGCGCGACACTCTGCTAGAAAATACCCGCCAGATCGAACGTCGTCGTCGGTTGTTCGATTCGGTGCTCAGTTCGGTCACGTCGGGCGTTGTTGGTGTCGATCCCGATGGGTGCGTTACACTGGTGAACCGTTCGGCGGAACGATTGTTGGACTGGTCGCGCGGGGACGAAACGCTGGCGATTGGCATAGCGGTGCCCGAGTTTCTGCCCTTGTTCGAAAGCCTTAAGGAAAGCGGGCAGGAAGCCGTTCAGGGTGAGGTCAAGGTGACGCGCAAGGGCCGTCTTGAAAACCTGCTGGTGCGGATGGCAACCAGACGGGGTGAGGATGGCGGGCTAGAAGGCTATGTTGTCGCCTTTGATGACGTGACCGATCTGGTTAGCGCGCAGCGGATGGCCGCGTGGGGCGATGTGGCGCGACGCATTGCGCATGAGATCAAGAACCCGCTGACCCCGATCCAACTGAGCGCCGAGCGGATCAAACGCAAATTCTCGCGGAAGCTGGATGAAGAGGATTGCGATAGCCTTGTATCCATGACCGATGTGATCGTACGGCAGACCAATGATCTGCGGCGGATCGTGGACGAATTCTCGAAATTCGCACGGATGCCCGAGCCCGATCGGCGTGAGGAAAACGTTGTCGATCTGGTGCGCGAGGCGGTTTTGTTGCAGCAATCAGGGCAGCCCGATGTCGAGATCACAGCGCAATTGCCAGATGATCCGATTCCAGCTGATCTAGATGCGACGATGTTGAACCAGGCTCTGACGAACCTGATCAAGAATGCCGGGGAAGCCATAGAAACCCTTAAGCAAAAAGGCCCCCCCGAGAACCTGAAGCCACAAATCAAAGTGGACGTAGAACGCGATGACGCGGGTACCGTCATCACCATTGCAGACAACGGCATTGGCTTGCCCGAAGATCGGGCGCGCCTGTTCGAGCCGTATGTGACAACGCGGGACGCCGGGACAGGTTTGGGCCTGCCCATCGTCAAAAAGATTATCGAAGAGCATGGCGGCGCGCTGACTTTAGAAGATGCGCCGGTCTTCGACGGACAGGACCATTTTGGCGCGATGGCCGTGATCCGTTTACCAGCGGGTAATTTTTCCCCGTCTGACGCGCCCCAAAAGCAGGCAATTCAAACAAACAAACTGAAAGCAGGCCAAAGATGAGCGACATTCTGATCGTAGATGACGAACGCGATATTCGCGAACTGGTGTCCGACATTCTGGAGGACGAGGGCTATACGACCCGCTTGGCAGGGAACTCGGATGAGTGCATGGCCCAGATCAACTCGGAACCGCCGGGGCTGTTGATTCTGGATATCTGGCTGAAGGACAGCCGGATGGACGGGATCGATATTTTGAAAGCCGTCAAACGTGACAACCCGGATGTGCCGGTGGTGATTATTTCCGGCCACGGCAACATCGAAATTGCGGTCGCGGCGATCAAGCAGGGGGCTTATGACTTTATCGAAAAACCCTTCAATATTGACCAGTTGATGGTGGTCATCCGCCGCGCAATGGAAACATCGCGTCTACGCCGCGAGAATGCCTCGCTCAAGCGCAAAGAGGTGACAAATTCCGACATGATCGGCAAATCCGCCTCGTTCCGAGCGATGCAGGGGCAGTTGGACAAGGTCACAAAATCGAACGGCCGCGTTATGCTGAGCGGCCCGGCAGGGTCGGGCAAAGAGATCGCGGCGCGCTATATCCACGCGCATTCAAACCGTGCCAACGCGCCCTTCGTGACCGTAAACTGCGCCGGGATCGAACCCGAGCGCGTGGAAGAAGTTCTGTTTGGCCGCGAATCCTCGGACCGGGGGGTGGAATCAGGTCTGTTGGAAGAGGCGCATGGCGGTGTGGTCTATTTCGACGAGGTCGCGGATATGCCGTTGGGCACGCAATCCAAAATCCTGCGCGTGCTGGTCGACCAGCAATTCCAACGTGTCGGCGGGTCGGACAAGGTTCGGGTGGATTTGCGCGTGATCTCATCCACCAACAAGGATCTGGATGCCGAGATTGCCGCTGATCGCTTCCGCGAGGAACTGTATCACCGGCTGAATGTGGTGCCGATCGACGTGCCCTCGCTTGAGGATCGGCGCGAAGATATTCCGGTTTTGGCCCAGCATTTCATCGAGATGTGCAACGAAACGCAGGGCCTGCCGGTTCGCGAGATTTCCGAAGAAGCGGTGGCCTTGCTGCAGACCATGACATGGCCGGGTAATGTGCGTCAGTTGAAAAACCTGATCGAACGGGTGCTGATCCTGGGCGACGGCACGGGGCCGATCGAGGCGAAAGAGCTGCCGACCGAGGATGAAAAGGCCGACGATTCCGGCCGCGTTGTTCTGTCTGGCGCGCTGGCGACCTTGCCGCTGCGCGAAGCCCGCGAGGCGTTCGAGCGGGAATACCTGCTGACCCAGATCAACCGCTTTGGCGGCAATATCAGCCGCACCGCCAGCTTTGTCGGGATGGAGCGCAGCGCGCTGCACCGCAAGCTGAAATCACTGGGTGTGGTGACGTCGAACAAATCGGGCGCAAGGGTGGCGCAACTGGACGAACCGGAGCCGGCGGAATAATCCGCCGGTCCTTCACCCCGTCTGGCCGGGTGTGATGATCTGAAACGATCCGTCGTCGAATTTAACAAAGCAGGACTCGGTTCCGATCGGCGGAAATTGGGTCGTGCGTGCGGGTGGTACACTGGCTTTTATCCGTTGCTTGCATGGTGGCAGGCTGATCGGGCGATACCCTTTGGCCGCCATGCACTGTGCTTCGACACGGTCGCGTAGGCCTTTATTGACGTCCACGGTGTAGATCTGCCCAGGCTGCCACCATCCCGCTGTGCGATAACAATTGCCGCGCCCGTCGCAGCGGGTACGGCCCGGCCAATAGGTGGGGGGGCCTTGACGCACCTGGGTCGCCACCGGAGCGTCATCCAGTGCCTGAACCTGACATTGTGTAGTCTCGGTCTGCACACGCGAAACGCTTGCGCCTTCTTGGTAATACATCGAAAGCGGACCGCATGAGGTCAACGCAAAGACAGGTATCAGGACACGGGCAACTGTTTTCATAGGCTTATCTTGCCCTCGGCAGGCGGAAATGACAATTCGATTGACCGTTTTGGGGCCATCTGTCATTCAATCCTTTCAGGCAGAAGGGCCAGGTATATGAAGGTCATCATTTGCGGGGCCGGTCAGGTTGGCTGGCAGATTGCGCGGCATCTGTCGGGCGAACTGAATGACGTTACAGTGGTTGACAACAACCCGGACCTGGTGCGTCGCGCCACGGAAACACTGGACGTTCAGGGTATTGCCGGCTTTGCCAGCTATCCTGATGTACTTCAGCGCGCGGGCGCCCGTGATGCGGATATGATCATCGCCGCCACCCATTCCGATGAGGTGAACATGGTCACCTGTCAGATGGCGCATTCTGTCTTTTCGATCCAGCGCAAGATTGCCCGATTGCGGTCTAAATCCTATTTACAGGCCATCCATTCCGACCTGTATCGCCGCGATCACTTGCCCATCGACGTGGTCATCAGCCCTGAACGCGAGGTGGCCGCCGCCGCCATGCGCCGCCTTTCGGCCCCGTCGGCCTTTGATACCGAGATGTTCATGGACGGGCAGGCGCAGCTTTTGGGCATCCGCATTGACGAGGATTGCCCGATCGTAAACACGCCCCTACGTCAGTTGACCGATCTGTTCTCGACCCTCAGCTCGATCGTGGTTGGGGTGCGGCGCGAGGGGACTCTGTTTGCCCCGGAGTCCGAGGACCAGCTATTCGTTGGTGACGAATGCTATGTCTTTGCCAACGTAAAAGACGTCGACCGCACGATGGAGGTTTTCGGCAAGGCGCAAAAGAAACAGGACCGCGTGGTCATCGTGGGCGGCGGCAATGTCGGGCTCGAGGTTGCGAGGACGCTTGAGGAACGCGAAAGCCGGGTGCGCGCCAAGATCATCGAACGCGACCGCAGCTGTGCCGAACTGGCCGCCGAAGCGTTGGAGCGCACGATTGTTCTGAACGGCGATGGCTTGGACTCCGCGCTGTTGCGCGAGGCCGGGATCGAGCGTGCCGACGCTATGCTGGCCGTCACTGACGACGACCGCGCCAACTTGCTGGCCGCCGTGCGGGCCAAGGCCGAGGGCTGTGCGCTGGCGATTGCACTGATCAATGATCCCAGCATGGTGGCCTTGATGGGACCTTTGGGCATTGACGCCTATATCAACCCGCGCGCCACCACTGTCAGCTCGATCCTGCGCCACATCCGCCATGGGCGCGTGCGGCAGGTTTATTCCATCGGCGATGCCGAGGCCGAGGTGATCGAGGCCGAGGTTCTATCGACCTCTCCCATGGCGGGGCAAAAGCTGCGTGACATCGACTTTCCCGAGGGCGTTCTGGTCGGGGCTGTTCGCAAAGGTGATGAGTTGCTGCGCCCCACGGGCAGCCTGCGGATCGAAGAGAAAGACGTGCTGGCGATTTTTGCCATGGCCAAGGACGTGCCTGAGGTCGAGCGCTTGATGCAGGTTTCGATTGATTTCTTCTGATGGAGCGCGCGCGGACACAGCGGATCGGATTGGTGCGGCGCTTGCCGCTGTTTCTGCTGATCTGGGCCATTGCCGCGCTGTCCATGTGGATACCCGCGATTTATGCGCTGGTTCTGGATGATCACGACACCTCGCGCTCGTTCTTCTATTCCGGGTTTCTTGGGCTATTTATTGTGGCCATCATTGCTTTGGCCTCATCGAACCGTGTGCCGCGCAGGGGGACCTTGGGGCAGTTGGCGGTGCTTTTGGCCTGTTTCACCGTTTTGCCCCTCTATTTGGCAATCCCGCTGCATGACGCTTTGGGGAATACCACTTTTCTGAACGCCTATTTCGATATGGTCAGCGCCTTGACCACAACCGGCGCCGACCTGTTTCCCGACCCCGATCGTCTGAACGCGCCTCTGCATTTCTGGCGCGCGCAAGTGGGGTGGATGGGTGGCCTGCTGATGTGGATTTCAGCTGCCGCGATCCTGGCCCCTTTGTCGCTAGGCGGGTTCGAGGTTACTGCGCGTGGCCAACCCGGTCGTCCGGTCTCGGGTGTGGCGCAAAGCGAAAAGGTTGACCCGCGCGGGCGGCTAATCCGGGTCGCGCGGACGCTGACACCGATCTATGCCGGTCTGACGCTTGTGATCTGCCTGCTGCTGTTGATTGCGGGCGAGCAGGGTCTGACGGCGATCTGCCACGCCATGTCTACGATGGCGACCTCGGGGATTTCCCCGGTCGGCGGAATGGAGGGCGCGCAGGCCGGAATCACGGGTGAGGCGATCCTGTTCTTGTTTCTGTTCTTCGCCTTGTCGCGCCTAACCTTTTCGACCGACACCGCAACAACCGGCTATTCGCGCCTGGACAAAGACCCAGAATTTCGCATCGGACTGATGATCGTTGGCGCCGTCGCTGCGCTTTTGTTCGTCCGGGTTTGGCTGGGGGTCAATGAGATCGGCAACCGGTTAGAACCGATGCAGGCGGTCAATGTGATTTGGGGTATGCTCTTTACAGGCTTGTCCTTTTTGACCACGGCAGGGTTTGAAAGCGCGAACTGGAACGATGCGCAGCAACTGTCTGGCCTTGGCACGCCGGGTCTGATCCTGATGGGCATTGCTCTGATCGGCGGCGGGGTCGCGACAACCGCCGGTGGGGTCAAACTGCTGCGCGTGTTTGCGCTCTATCTGAACGGCGCGCGCGAGATTGACCGGCTGATCTATCCATCCTCGGTCAGTGGGGTGGGCGGCGGTAACCGACGTATTCAAAGCGATGGTGCATTCATTGCGTGGATCTTCTTGATGATGTTCGCGTTGACCGCCGCGCTGTTCAATATGTTGCTGGCCGCGATGGGGGCGGGGTTCGAACAGGCGATGGTGCTGACGGTCGCGGCGCTCAGCACCACGGGTCCGCTGATCGAACTGGCAACCGATGTACCTCTGCGCCTGATTGACCTTTCGTCAAACGCGAAGCTGACCATGTGCGCGGCGATGGTAATTGGCAGATTGGAGACTCTGGCCATTATTGCCTTGATTACGCCCACGCTCTGGCGGGACTGAGAATCAACACTCGTGTTAATGATTGATTTTTCATCTGGAAACTCGGTTAACGACACTCCATACTCCGCCAGAGGGAGCGCGTTGGTCCGCAGCGCGTAGCAAGAACAATGGCGAGTTTATAAAAATATGGCTTCGGACAGACAGAATCTGCAGGACGCGTTCCTGAACAATGTACGTAAGGCAAAGGTCCCGGTCACAATTTTCCTGATCAACGGTGTGAAATTGCAAGGTGTGATCACGTGGTTTGATAACTTTTGCGTGTTGTTGCGCCGCGACGGACAGTCGCAGCTGGTTTATAAGCACGCGATCTCGACCATCATGCCATCACAGCCGATCAACCTGTATGAGGGCGAAGACGCCTCTTGATGGAACATGACAGGACGCGCACCCGTGCCTGGGTGCTGCATCCGGAAATCAAGTCAGATGAACAGCGTCGTGTCCCCGAACCGGCGCTGGCAGAGGCGGTTGCACTGGCCGCTGCGTTGCCCGACCTCGACGTGGTCGGCTCTGAAATCGTGCGCCTGCCGCGGGCGCAGGCCGGGTTGTTGTTCGGCAGTGGTAAGATCGAAGAACTGGCCGAGCGGCTACATGACAATGAAATTGAGTTGGTGCTGATCGACGGCCCGGTGACACCCGTTCAGCAACGAAACCTCGAAAAAGCATGGAAGGTCAAAATCCTCGACCGGACCGGACTGATCCTTGAGATTTTCAGCGACCGCGCCCGTACCCGCGAGGGTGTGCTTCAGGTCGAGATGGCCGCGCTCAGCTACCAGCGCACCCGTCTTGTGCGCGCTTGGACCCACCTTGAACGACAGCGCGGCGGATTGGGTTTTGTCGGCGGCCCCGGCGAGACACAGATCGAAGCCGACCGGCGCGCCATTGACGAACAACTTGTACGGTTGCGACGACAGTTGCAGAAGGTGGTCAAGACCCGCACCCTGCACCGTGCGGCCCGTGCCAAGGTGCCGTATCCGATTGTGGCGTTGGTGGGTTATACCAACGCGGGCAAGTCCACTCTGTTCAACCGTCTGACCGGGGCCGAGGTGATGGCCAAGGACATGTTGTTCGCCACGCTTGACCCGACCATGCGCCGGGTAGAACTGCCCGACGGCCCCGAGGTGATCCTGTCGGACACGGTGGGCTTTATCTCGAACCTGCCGACCGAGCTGGTTGCGGCTTTCCGCGCCACGCTCGAGGAAGTGTTGGGCGCGGATATCGTCGTGCATGTGCGCGACATCAGCCATGAAGAGACTGACGAACAGGCCCGCGATGTCGAAACGATCCTGACCTCGCTGGGTGTGGATGACGCGCGCCCTCGGCTTGAGGTCTGGAACAAGATCGACCTGTTGACCGCCGACAATCGCGAAGCCGCCATAGCCCGCGCCGAGCGTGATCCTGCGGTTTTTGCCATCTCGGCGGTGACTGGCGACGGGGTTGACGCGCTGCTGACCGAGATCGCCACCAAGCTGCAAGGCGTCCGTCACGAGATCACCCTGACGCTCAGCTTTGCCGAGGGCGACAAACGCGCGTGGCTGTTCCGTCAGGACGTCGTGCGGTCCGAGGAGCAGACTGAGGATGGCTTTCAGATCACCGTCTTGTGGACGGACAAACAGGCGGCGCAGTTCGCCGCCCTCTAGGTGTTATGCCCCGTCGATCTGCCGCTGGTAATCGTCAGCATCGAACCAGCCTAGCGAGGATTTGACCTTGTTATCCGCGGTCAGTTCCCATTCTTCCCAGCCTCGGGCAACGACGTGGTTGCCGGTCTGTGCATGGTGCCCTTCAAGGGTCCAAACAAAGATGGCGTGGCTCCCCGCCCAACGCAGCATGTCGCAGCGCACTTCAAGATCCGGGAAGTCGGCATAGAACCCGCGTGCCATCTCGGCCACCGCAGCGCGACCGACAATGGGCTCGCCCCGATTGATGATGATTTGCCCGTCGGGTGCATAGAAACTTGCAACGGCGTCCGGGTCGCCTGAACTCCACGCGATTGCATAGTCGCGCGCAAGATTGTTCATCGTATCTCTAATACTGGCCATCAATTCCCCCCGGTCTCAAATCGTTTCGTCTTGAGATCGTAAGCCAGAACAAGGGTCTGCGTCCACGAAACCTTGGTTTCAGGGCAATGTCTTGCCTAAAACCCGGTGTCAGCGCGGGGTCAGGTGGGTCACGCCGACCGCCGCCGCACGCGCCAGATCAAGGTCCAGCGACATCGGGATGTATTCCCCGCGCCGCCAGAGTTGCGCCTGATCGTCATAGTAGCGCGACAGGAAATGGCCCGACTGACCTGTGGCCGTGATAAAGACCGAGCTGTCAGGGTCGGCGAAATCATAGACGCCCCGATACCCCGCGCCATGTACGTTCTGGAATGGGTCCGGCCCTTCGCCCGAGGTGCGCCCCCGCAGCAAAGTATTGTCGCCGCCGCTGGTGGATTGACGGATATTTACGAAGAACCGCAGAACCGGAACCGAGCCCAGAACCGGGTGATCATGGGTGGCCTGATGTGCATCGCCCCAACGCAGAGATTCCAGCGCGCCACCGTATTTCTCGGAAATCCAGATCAGCGCATCGTCCAGCGCCAGTCGCGCCATGTCAGTGCAGGTTTCGACCGGTGCGCTTTGACGGACGTCACACCAAACTGACGCGCCGTCGATGTCGCGGTAGACGCGCTCGATGAACAGCGGCTCGACATGTTTGTATTCCGCGGCTAGCGGGCCCAGCTCGTCCGAGATCAGGCGGATTTGTAGCGCCCGCAACCAAGCGGCATAAATCAGCGGTTCGGGCAGGTGCTCGTTCATCTCGCCGTTCCATTCGGCCAGCAGACCAAGCGCGATCTGGCGCTGGCGTTCGGGCGTGCCTTCGGGTGCAGAGGCACCGGTGAACCACAGGTCCGCACCGATCAGCGGCAGAAGCGAGCGGGCTGTGAAACTGACCGTGTCTAGCTGCGCCTCGATAAAGCTGTCGCGGGTGTGCACTTCGCGCGATTGCATCAAACGCTGCCAGCGGTGAATGCGCTGTGTGTCGCCCCATTCGTATGATACATGTTCGGGAAAGGGACGGTCGATGATCTTGTTGTTGGTATTGCCCAAAATGCCGCCCGCCGGGGCCACAAATTCGGGGTTGTCGGCATAGGGCAGGCGACCTTGCCAGCGGTTCTCGTTCAGCCAGCCGGGCGTCGGGATACGGCCCCGGCTTTGGTTGCGCAGGGCGCGGCGTGGCATGGCCCCGATCAGTTTCATCCCGATGGTGGTCCGATCGACCAGCGACAGGTTTTGTGACGGAGCGATATAGCCCTCGGCTGCTTCGATCCCTTGACGCACGCTGTCGGCATTCATCAGGGCCAATGCGGCGGACATGGAGGTGTCCTGCGCACTCAGCGCGGTCCACGACAATGAAGTCACGTGACCGGGTGGAGTGATCGTTTCCAGATCATAGTGGCTGCCGGGCAGCACAGGCCCGTTCTCGGTCCAGCGCAGGGTCAGGGTGATCGGGGCTTCGTCCTTGATCTCGATGATCGAGGGGCGCGCGCGGAAGGCTTTGAACCCGTCCGGTGTTTCGTATTCCTCGGGGTTGTCGGGGTTGAGCCGTTCGATATGCACATCCTGATCGTCCAGATAGGACGAGGTCAGTCCCCATCCCAGCCGATCACTGCGCCCGGCCATGACCGCAGGCACACCAGGGATTGTCGCGCCGATCACGCCGCCTTTGGCCAGCTCCAACCGCGCCAGATACCAGACGCCGGGTGCGGTGAAACCCAGATGCGGGTCATTGGCCAACAGCGTGCCGCCAATAGCCGAGCGTGAGGGGGCAGCTGTCCACGCGTTAGACGCGCCTGCAAGGCCGCGCTTGGGGAAAGGTGACAGCGGGCTATCGGGCATCGGCGTGCCATGGGCATAGCGCGGAAGGCCGGGAAAGAGCGTGGCATATTCCGGCAGAGCCGCGATCCCGGCACCGGGTACATTGGGCAGGATATCGGCCAACCGAGCCGAGTCGTTCAGCATAAGCGAAGTGCGCGCTCGCAGCACCTCGTCCTCAAGGTGGCCGGACAGTTGCAGCGCCATCAGCTTGATGACGGCAAGGCTGTCTCCGGGCTGCCAAGGCGAAACGGGGGCGTTGAACAGAAACATCTCGGGCGCGCCGCGGCCAAGGGCCATTTCGTTGATCTCGTCCAAACGCGCATTCACGCCCGCCGCATAGGCCCGCAAGGCGGCTTTGGTATAGTCGTCCTGTACCTGAAACGAGCGATGCGCCAGACCGTACAGGTCCAACCGGCGCAGCAGCTTGTCGATATTGACCGTGCGTGCACCGAAGACCTCGGACAGGCGACCTTGGGCGGTGCGGCGCATGACGGTCATCTGCCACAAACGATCCTGCGCGTGGGCGTAGCCCAGCCCAAAGAACACATCCGGGTCGGATTGACCCAGAACATGGGGTACATTTGCGGTGTCTCGTACGATTTCGACAGGAGCGGTCACGCCCCGCGCGGCGACGGTCTGGTTATACTCGGGCAGGGATTGGCTGGCCAAGAAATAAACCAGAAGCACAGCCCCCAGCGTCAACATGACAAGGGCCGAGGTGATACGCACCAACCAGCGAAAAACTATACCCATCTGCGGTCCATGATCCGTTGCGTCAAACCTTGCCCGCAGAGTAAAGGAAGGCTGTACCAACCGAAAGAGGAACGCCACGAAATATGCAGGTTTAACTCTGCTTTAGAAACGCGAAACCCCGCCACAACCGTTGGGCCATGACGGGCACTTAGCGAGGGGGTGGTATTTCAGCTTTACGGAATGATCCGCGTATATTTTGTGCCTTCGACGGTCGCCCCGATTTGCAGACCCGCTTGACCAAACACAGCCGCCAGAACAGGCGAGCGCAGTGTCGTCGTGTCGGTCGAAAGGCTGTCACCCTGATCGCTGACCACGTAGCCGATGTCGGCTCCGGCGGTCCAACCGCTGGCGCGGCGGAAGTCGTTCAGCGCATCTTGTGTCATGAAGAACAGAACATGCGCATACTGCTGGGCGCCGATCTGTAAGCCGGCGGTGCCTTTGACGGCTGAGTAGTAGTCTACTGTTGCCCCGTTGATGCGCAGCGCGCCACGCCCAAAACCGCCGCCGAAGACAAAACCTGCTTCGGTGATCAGTGGCATGACTAGCATACCATTAGCCTTGTTGGCGATCTCAACAGTGTTGGGATAGCTCGCATACATTTCGGTCAACGTCGCATCGACGCGAGCGTCGATCGTTGCCGCATTGGAATTGCCGACGCCATTACCACAGGCGGCGGTCACGGTCAGACCGGCCATGCCAAGCGCAAAGCCACGACGGTTCAGTCGGGGAAGGTTGGAACTGCTCATATGTTTTCTCTGTATAACTGCCTGATTTGCCGGGTGATCCCGATCTTATGTGCAAGACTACGCCGATTGCGGCGTCCTGTCACGGGAAAGCTGCCGCCGCACTCATCACAATCGGCGAAAAACCGCGTCACACTGGAATTTTATCCTTGCAAGAGGCGTGCGACCGTGGGCGCGAAATAGGTCAGGATGCCGTCACAGCCCGCGCGCTTGAAGGCCAGCAGGCTTTCCAGCATCACCTTTTCTCCATCGATCCAACCGTTTTGCGCCGCCGCTTGAACCATCGCGTATTCGCCTGACACCTGATAGGCATAAGTGGGCGCGCCAAAGGCGTCCTTCACACGGCGACAGATATCCAGATAGGGCATCCCGGGTTTGATCATCACCATGTCTGCGCCCTCGGTCAGATCACGCTCGATCAATCGCAAAGCCTCGTTCGAGTTGGCGGGATCCATTTGATAAGTTTTCTTGTCTCCGGTCAGCGCACCCGATGCGCCCACGGCATCGCGGAACGGCCCGTAAAAAGCGCTGGCATATTTCGCGGCATAACTGAGGATCATCACGTTGTGATGCCCGGCGTTTTCCAAAGCACGGCGCATTTCCCCGATGCGTCCGTCCATCATGTCCGATGGTCCGATGATATCAGCCCCGGCCTCGGCCTGCGCCAGCGTCATTTTGACCAGTGCCTCGACGGTCTGATCGTTCACAATCTCGCCATCCACGACGTATCCGTCGTGACCGTTGATGTTGTAAGGGTCCAGCGCGACGTCCGTCATAACCGCGATATCAGGGGCGGCGGACTTGATGGCCCGGATCGCCCGGTTCGACAGATTGTCGGGGTTCCACGCCTCGGCGCAATCTTCCGTTTTCAAGCTTGGGTCGGTATAGGGAAAGATGCAAATCGCCGGAATCCCCAATGCTTGAGCCTCAACAGCGGCTTGTGCGATCATATCGACCGAGCGGCGGACGACACCGGGCATCGAAGGCACGGGTTCTTCCACGCCTTCCCCATCGCGCACAAACACCGGCCAGATCAGATCATCGGTCGACAGGCTGTTCTCGCGCACCAGCCCGCGGACGGCTTCAGACTGGCGGGCCCGGCGAAAGCGCGTCAGGGGATAAGGGGCGATGGTCGGTTTCATGTCGCGCTCTCCTTGAATATTCGTGCATTGGGTGGCATGAATTCGGCGTAGTCTCAAGGGTAACGATCGACGCGGGTCCCTCAGGACAGTGAATTGAAGGGCTGACGCGTGGACTTATTTTCTTCGATTTTCGAAATTATCGATATGCGCAGCTTTTCGAACCTGTGGTATTGGATCGGGCTGGCCGTTTTGTGGTCGACCGCCAGCCATTGGTCGATGGGTGTGCCGTTTGATCTGGTTCAGCGCGCCCGCCGGATCGGGGGGCAGAGCGAGCAGGATCTGCTGGACATCGTCCGGATCAACCGCAATCGGCTGCTTTATATTGTCGAGGTGTCGGGACTTGCGCTGCTGGGGCTAAGTTGTTTTTTCTTCACCGGGCTGGCCATGCTGGGCTTTGTCTATGGCGTGGAATTTGCGCAGGCGGTGTTTTTACTGATGTTTCCACTGGTGTTGGTAACGCTCATCAATATCTCGGCCGCGCGCAAGTTGAGCCGGGTTGAACCTGAATTGGCCTTTGTGGCGAAAACCCTCACGCGGTGCAGGATCTATACGCAGATCGTGGGGATGATTTCGATCTTGATTACCTCGCTTTGGGGTATGTATCAGAACTTTTCCATCGGCGTTCTGGGATAGAGAATTCGGAAAGGTTAGGCGATGAAGGCTCCGAACCATGTCACGGTTGGCGGCGCCCCCGAAGGGTTTGACGCACAGCTTGTCCTGAACGAGATCGCCCGGTCCGGCGGGCCGGTGTGTCATGTGGCGCGCGACGACAAACGGCTTGAGGCGATGCGAGCAGCCCTTGCCTTTTTTGCGCCGGATATGCCGGTCTTTGTGTTTCCCGGCTGGGATTGTCTGCCCTATGACCGGGTCTCGCCCAACGCAGATATCGCAGCCGCGCGCGTGGCGACGTTGGCGGCGTTGGTGCATCAGATGCCCGATCGGTTTGTGCTGCTGACCTCGTTGAACGCGGCCACCCAGCGGGTGCCCGCGCGCGAGGTTCTGCGCGAGGCCGCGTTTACCGCCCGCGTCGATCACCGCGTGGATGAGGCCGCGCTGCGCAACTTCCTTGTCCGCATGGGTTTCACCCAAAGCCCCACGGTAATGGAACCCGGCGACTATGCCATTCGCGGCGGCATCATCGACATCTTCCCTCCGGGCGAATCCGGCCCCGTGCGGCTGGACCTGTTCGGAGACGTTCTGGACGGCGCACGCCGGTTTGATCCCGTCTCGCAGCGCACCACCGAAAAGCTGGACGTAGTAGAATTGGCTCCGGTGTCCGAGGTCATTCTGGACGATGCCGCCATCACGCGCTTCCGCCAGAACTATCGTATCGAGTTCGGCGCGGCGGGCACCGATGACCCTCTGTACGAGGCGGTCAGCGCAGGGCGCAAGCATCAGGGCATTGAACACTGGCTGCCCTTCTTTCACGAAAAGCTGGAAACGCTGTTCGATTACCTTCCCGACGCAACGATCACCGTGGATGATCAGGTCACACCCGCGCGTCTGGCGCGGTGGGATACGATTGCTGATCAGTATGAGACCCGGCGTTTGGCGCTGGAAAACCGGTCCCGAATGGATACGGTTTATAAGCCGACCCCGCCTGGATTGCTCTATCTGGATGATGCCGCATGGGAGCAAGCGGTCGGTGATCGTCGGGTGCTGCAATTCAGCCCGCTGCCGCAGGCCAGTGGGCCGGGAGTGATCGACGCGGGCGGGCGGATCGGGCGTAACTTTGCGCCTGAGCGGCAGCAGGAAAGCATCAGCCTGTTTGGCGCTCTGGCCGCGCACATCACCGACAAGATGGCCCAAGGCCCGGTGCTGATCGCCTCCTATTCCGAAGGCGCGCGCGAACGTCTGACCGGGTTGATCAAAGACGAAGGTTTGGCCGAGGCGATCCCCGTTACCGACGGCACCCGCGTCGGCAAACGGGGCCTGCATCTGGCCGTCTGGGCGCTGGAGCATGGGTTTGAAACCCCCGACTTGACCGTTATCGCTGAACAGGACGTGCTGGGCGACCGCCTGATCCGCCAGCCAAAGAAGCGCCGCAAGGCCGAAAATTTCCTGACTGAGACTCAATCCCTGACCCCCGGTGATCTCGTGGTGCATGTGGATCACGGCATCGGCCGCTATCAGGGGATGGAGGTCGTCACCGCCGCTGGTGCTGCCCATGAGTGCTTGCTGCTGGAATACGCCGAACAGTCCAAGCTGTACCTGCCGGTCGAAAACATCGAACTACTGTCGAAATACGGCCATGACGAAGGTCTGCTGGATCGTCTGGGCGGCGGCGCATGGCAGGCCAAAAAGGCCAAGCTGAAAGAGCGCATCCGCGAGATGGCGGACAAGCTAATCCGTATCGCAGCCGAACGCGCATTGCGAAAGGCTCCTGTGATGGATCCGCCGCCTCACGCATGGGAAGAGTTCAGCGCTCGTTTTCCCTATCAAGAGACAGGCGACCAACTGCGCGCGATTTCCGAGGTGATGGAAGACATGCATTCCGGCGCGCCGATGGATCGCCTGATCTGTGGCGATGTGGGTTTCGGCAAGACCGAGGTCGCAATGCGCGCCGCCTTTGTCGCCGCCATGTCAGGCGTTCAGGTCGCGGTGATCGCGCCGACAACGCTGCTGGCCCGACAGCACGCGGCCTCGTTTAAAGAACGATTTCGGGGTTTCCCGCTTGAAGTGCGGCAACTCTCTCGTTTCGTTTCAGCGAAAGAAGCGCAGCAAACCCGCGACGGGCTGGCACGCGGCACCGTGGATATCGTGATCGGTACTCACGCATTGCTGGCCAAAGGTATTCGGTTCAACAATCTGGGCCTGCTGATCATTGACGAAGAGCAACATTTCGGCGTCGGCCACAAAGAGCGCTTGAAACAGCTGCGCAGCGACATCCACGTCCTGACCCTGACAGCCACGCCGATCCCGCGGACATTGCAACTTTCCCTCACAGGCGTGCGCGACCTGTCGATCATTGGCACGCCGCCCATCGACCGTCTAGCCATCCGCACCTATGTCAGTGAGTTCGACGCGGTCACCATCCGCGAGGCCTTGCTGAGAGAACACTATCGCGGCGGGCAGAGTTTCTACGTGGTTCCGCGTATCTCGGACTTGCCTGAGATCGAAGAGTTCCTAAAGGAACAACTGCCGGAACTGACCTATGTGGTCGCCCACGGTCAGATGGCGGCAGGTGAGCTTGATGATCGGATGAACGCCTTTTACGATGGCAAATACGATGTGTTGCTGGCTACGACGATTGTGGAAAGCGGGCTTGATATTCCTACCGCGAACACGATGGTCGTACACCGCGCCGATATGTTCGGCCTGGCGCAGCTCTACCAAATCCGAGGCCGGGTGGGACGTTCAAAAAACCGCGCCTACGCCTACCTGACCACCAAGCCTCGTGCCCGCCTGACAGCCACAGCCGAGAAACGTCTGCGGGTTCTGGGCTCGTTGGACACGCTGGGCGCCGGGTTCACGCTGGCCTCTCAGGATCTGGATATTCGCGGCGCGGGCAATCTGCTGGGCGAAGAACAATCCGGCCAGATGCGCGACGTGGGCTACGAGCTTTATCAGTCGATGCTGGAAGAGGCGATTGCCAAGATCAAAGCGGGCGAGATGGAAGGGCTGTCGGATGCCGATGATCAATGGGCGCCGCAGATCAATCTGGGTGTCCCGGTTCTGATTCCCGACGACTACGTACCCGATCTAGACGTGCGTCTGGGCCTTTATCGCCGTTTGTCCTCGCTGTCGACCAAGGTCGAGTTGGAAGGCTTCGCCGCCGAACTGATCGACCGGTTCGGCAAATTGCCGAAAGAGGTAAACACCTTGATGCTGGTCGTTCGCATCAAAGCCATGTGCAAACGCGCAGGTATCGCCAAGCTGGATGGGGGCCCAAAGGGTGCTACCATTCAGTTCCACAACGACAAATTCGCGTCTCCGCAAGGGCTGGTCGAGTTCATCCAAAACCAACGTGGCATGGCTAAGGTCAAAGACAACAAGATTGTGGTGCGGCGGGACTGGAAGAATGACGGTGACAAGATCAAGGGGGCGTTTGCGATTGCCCGAGATCTGGCCGAGAAAGTCATCGCCCAGAACAAGAAGTCCAAAACCAGTTGAAACCGGTGGAAGGGGGCGCTGCCCCCGCTGCGCGTGTTGCGCGTCCCCCCGGATATTTAAGGCCAGATGAACAGGGGATCCCAGCTTCATCTGGCTAAAAATATCCCCGCCGGAGGCATCGCGCTTTAGCGCGATTTAGCTTTGCATCGCGGCTTGGGCGCAGAAACACGAGGCTGCGACCGCCCGATCGGCCCGAGCTAGAGCAAGGTCCAGCCGTTGTTTGATCTGTTGGATTTCGAACGTTTCATTCCGCGCCTTGAGGCAATCATGCAGGCCTTTGAGGCTCCAGACATTGTCCGGGTGGATCGAGGCGCGGCTGAGCGTTCCGCCCAGACCCAGATCTTCCCGGTATACGGCTTCGGCCTCGGTCACGTGACCTTGTTCGAACAAAAGCGCCCCAAGCGCGTGGCGGGTGGGCTGCATCCAGCCCCATGGCTCGTCGTAAGGCAGCGTATCATCCAGTTCGACCGAACGCCGCAGATGCGCGTATGCCGCAACATAGTTTTCTTTGCGGTATTCGATCTCACCCCGCAGCATTTCACTGGCGATTTCCAGTAGGTCGATGACCCGGTTGTTGTGCAGACGGCGGGCCTCGGGCACGCGGGCTTTGGCGGCGTGGAACTGGGTTTCTTCCGCTTCGGCTTCGGCAACCTCTCCGGTCGCAGCATGGGCGAGTGCGCGGGCATAGTGGGTTGTGGCCGTGAGCGTTCGGTAGAGGTCGGGGTCATCCGGCAGGTCTAGCGCTTTGGCCTCGGCCCAGCGACCAAAGCGGATCAGGATGTGAGGTTTCATGGACAGATAGGCTTCGAAGAAATCGGCCATCGGAGGGCTTTCGATCCGCAGCATCTCTTCCGGCGTAGTGTCCCACATTGCCTGATTTGCGGCCAGAGCCGGTGCCATCTGACCCAGAAAGAGCGCGCCATATATTGTGAAGTGGTAATTGTGCAGCCGGTAGCCGGTATAGATCGTGAAGGCGCCTTCGCGCTCGAAATACTTCAGGTCCGCGACCGAAGCCTGCTGGTTCCACTGAACGACATTGTGGTAGTGGCCGCACAGAACGTCGATATGGGTGGGCATGTGTACCAGGTGCCCGGCCTCGGGAACCAGTCTGCGCAGCACGTCGCCAGCCTTGAGCGCTTTTTCCGGGGTTGGCGACATTTCCATCAGGTGCACGTAAAGGTGTAGCAGGCCGGGATGAGACATGGCTGCGGGATCGTCGGCCATGGCGTCTTCCAGCGCGGTTTGCGCCTCAAACGTTGCTGCACCTTCGGCGGGTAGGCCTGTCTTCAGGTCCCACATTTTCCAAGGGGTGAGGTTCAATAGCGCTTCGACATAAATGGTGCGCAGGTCCAGATTACCGGGCTGGGCGGCAAAGGCGTCACGCATGGCTTCGGCAAAGTCATGGTCCCAGCTGTGCATGTCGGGAATTGGTTCGCGCTGTGGATAGCGGGCGGGTAGGGCGCTGATCAGCGCTTGTTCGACCGGGTTGCAGATTGAGGCCAGAGCCAGTGCCTGCTGCGCTGCGTCATAGGCTTGCTCGAGCGACTTTTTCTTCCCGCGGTCATCTCGCAAATCCCAGGGAAGGTTATAGTTAGGACCCGCCGCATAAGCGATACCCCAAAAGGCCATGGCACAGTCCGGGTCGGCCTCGGCAGCGCGCTGGAAACAGGCGACGGCCTCGTCATGGTTATAACCGTAGGTCCAGTTCAGCCCCCGATCGAACCAAAGCTGCGCGTCGGGTGAAGTCGTAGTGATCGGGCAGGAATATGGGCCCAGATCGTAATAGTCGCTCATTTCAGTCTCCCCTCGGGTCGAGCGGAGGTTAGCGCGTTTCAATCAAGCTGCACAGGTCAGACGAGTAGTCTGTTTTCGATCCGGCCCATATGCAGCATCAGGCCGAAACCCAATGTGCTCATGGTCAGTATACCCGCGCCCAGAGGCAGGATCGAACCGTCAAAGAGCAGACCGATTGGGCCAGCGATCAGCGCGGCCAGAACGGTTGAAACCGAACCGATCACCGAAGCCGCCATGCCCGCGATATGGCCCATCGGTTCCATCGCGATGGCGTTGAGGTTGCCCATGGTCATTCCGGCCATGAAGAACACCGCTGTCTGCCAACTGACGAATAGCGCAAAGGACAGGTTGGCCGACAGGTCGAACGAATTCAGCAGCAGCACGAATGAGGTGAACAGGATCTGACCGCCCAGCCCCCAAGTCACCAACCGTCGCATGCCCAGACGCACAACAAGGGTCGCATTCAGCAAACTGGCCGAGCCCGACATCAGTGCCACAAAGCCGAACCAGAAGGGAAAGCTGTGGGCGCTGTTGTGGATCTCGTCATAGACCTGCTGGACCATGGTCAACATGGTAAACAGCATGCCAAGGCACAGGGTCTGCACCATGATTGACAGGCGCACCGTGGGGTGGCTGAACATCTCGCGGGCGGCATCCAGCATTAGCGGCAAGCGCAAGGGACGGCGGTTTTCGGGCGTCAGCGACTCGGGCAGACGCAGGCCCATCCATACGATGGTGATCAGCGAAAACAGCATGAAGGAGACAAAGACCGCGCGCCAACCGGCCAGGGCGATCACGCCGGCGCCCATCATGGGCGCAATGGCCGGGACCAACGTGAAAATCATCATGGCGATGGAGACGATCCGCGCCATCTCGCGCCCGGAATAGAGATCGCGGATAATGGCCATGGCGACCACACGCGGCGCGGCGCTGCCGACACCTTGCAGAACGCGGGCCAGCAGCAGCATTTCCAGCGAAGAACTTGCCCATGCGGCGGCAGCGGCAAGGATATAAAGGGCCGAGCCTACATAGATTACAGGTTTGCGCCCGAAAGCGTCCGACAACGGGCCGGTGAAGAAGGTGCCGATACCCATACCCAGCACAAAGGATGTCAGGATCAGTTGCGCCTTGTTGGTGTCATCGGGGCTAAGCTGTGCGCCGATATCGGGCAGCGCAGGCAATATCGAATCGATGGAAAACGCAATTGTTGCAAACATCATTGCAACAAGTGCGACGAACTCTCCGCGAGACATGCGACTGGCCATGGTGCCCTCCTGACCCGTTCGCGCTATCACGCGCGGTCAGGGGGCGCCAGTCATGCCAATGCACACAGACCTGTGCTAATTTGCAGGGGAGGCCTCAAGTTGAGACATGATGTCCGCGATCACGCGCTCCCACATCTCGGGCGGCTGCGCACCGGGAACGGCGTGCTGGTTGGCCACGATGAAGGTCGGGACCGAGTTCACGCCCATTTGGCGCGAGTGGCTGTCGCGGTTGCTGATATCCGAACGGTCGGCGTCTGACTTCAACAGTTTCAACACTACGGCGGCGTCCATGCCGATGCCGTCTGCAATATCGCCGAGAACCTCATGGTCTCCGATATCGCGCGCCTGGACGAAATAGGCTTCGAACAGGGCGTCCACGGCCTCGGTTTGCTTGCCCTCGATCCCGGCCCAATGGATCAGGCGGTGCGCGTCCAGCGTATTTGGGGTGCGCTTCATGCCTTCGAAGTCGATCTTCAGCCCGGCATTCTCGGCATGTTCGACCACCGGCGCATAGGCCCGCACGGCGCCTTCTTTGCCGCCGAATTTACGCTCCAGATATTCACGACGATCCATGCCGTTATCAGGCATATCGGGGTTCAGCTGAAACGGGTGCCATTCGATGACGAAGGGGTGGTCGGGGATCGCGGCCAGCGCTTTGTCCAGATGGGTCTTGCCGATATAGCACCACGGGCAAATCGGGTCGGACATGATATCAAGCTTGACGGTCTGGGTCATTGTTGGCTCGCCTTGAAGTAGGCCGGAAGCGCCCGGCGCAGGAGTTTGCCGTTCCCACCGGTCGGCAGTTCGGGCAGATAGATAAAGGCGCGCGGTTGCTTGTAGCGCGCCAGATTTGCTTCCACATAGGTGCGCAGGTCCGCCTCGTCCAGTTCTTCCGGCCCGGTATAGAAAGCGGCGATCAGAAAAGTGTCCTGTTTGACCTCAACCGCTGCCGCTCCGACCTGCGCGATGCCTGGGTATTGCGACAGCACCGCTTCGACCTCAATCGGTGAGACCCGATAGCCGCCCGCGTTCATCATGTCATCGTCGCGCCCCAGATAAGTGATCTGGCCGTCAACGGCCATCGCCCCCTGATCTCCAGTTAAAAACCAGTCGCCCTGCATTCGCGCCTGCGCCTCGTCCGGGGCGTTCAGATAGGTCAGCATCAGGCCGGGGTCCGAACGGTGGATGGCGATGGTGCCTGCCTGACCCTGCGGTGCAGGGCCGTCGGGCCCCAGAATCGCAACGCGACGACCGGGTTGCGGTTGTCCCAACGACTCTCCCCGTGCCGGATGGTTAGGGCTGGAGGAGATGAAGGTCGAACATTCGGACATACCGTAAGCTTCGAACAGCTCGGTTCCCGTGGCGCGCATCCAGGCATGGTGCAGCGTAGGCGACAGCTTTTCCCCGGCGCACAATCCATGGCGCAAATCGGGCAGGTGCAGGTCATCAGGGGACGATACGATCTTGCGGAACACCCCCGGAGCGGCGGCAAAGATCGTGGCTTGGTGGTCGCGCAGCAAGCCGGGCAGGGCGGTCAGATCGGTGCCCGGTTCTGGGATCAGCGCCGTGGCACCGATTGTCCAGGGATCCATCAACCCGGTGCCCAGCGTATAGGTCCAGTTGAAGGCGCCCGCGTGGCACAACCGGTCATCTTCGCGCAACCCGTACCAGCCATCGACCATCATTTGCCGTGCCCAGATGGCCCTATGCGCATGGGCGACAGCTCGGGGTTTGCCCGAAGTGCCCGAGGTGTAGACGACATAAGCCAAACGCTCGGGGTCGCCCATCTGGACTGTGGCGGGTGCGAGGTCGCGCATCATGGTCAGGTCGGACAAGGAAACTTGAACCGGATGAGGAGCACAAGCCACCGATGGGTCACGCAGCACAGCCGCTGGTTTCAGATCCTGAATGATTTTCGCCGTTTCAGGTTCGGTCAGTTGAGACGAGGTTGGAACGGGGACAATCCCCACCGCAATTGCGCCCAGATACGCAATCGGAAAATCAACCGTGTTTCCCAACCGCATCAACGCGATATCACCCGGGAACAGACCCGCCTGCAGCAAGCCGGCGCCTGTGCCCAGTATGGCGCGTTTCAACGCGGCATAAGTCCAATGTTGCGCGCCCTGCGCACCCAGCACTGACAAAGCGGTCTTTTCCGCAAAATCATCCGCGTGACGCAACACATGCGCAGCCAAATTGAATGGTACGGGGCAAGCTGGTGGCGGGCCTTGATCGAAGACAGACAACATGGACCTTGGCTAACGTGACGTCTGACGCGTTGCAAGCAGGACGGGCTGGCCCTATAGAAAAACGCATGAGCACCCAAGAGCAGACATCGCTGATCCGCATCGCGCGGGAATCCGGAGACCATACCGAGCTTGAGCCGTTGGATCTGGGCGCCCGTGTCCGCGAATTGCGCAAAGCACGCAACTGGACGCTGGAACAGGCGGCCACGCAGGCAGGGCTGGCGCGTTCGACGCTCAGCAAGATCGAAAACGGTCAGATGTCGCCCACCTATGACGCGCTGAAGAAGCTGGCGGTTGGGCTTGAGATCTCGGTGCCGCAGTTGTTCACGCCCCCGCAACGCGAGCAGGTGATCGGGCGGATGTCTGTCACCCGGATGGGTCAGGGTGCGGCACATGCGACCGCGACTTACGAACATGAGTTGCTGGCGGAAACACTGACCAAGAAACAGATGCTGCCCTACCGTGCGCGCGTACGGGCCCGCTCGATGGACGAGTTCGAGGGCTGGGTACGCCATGATGGTGAAGAGTTCCTGTATGTCCTGACCGGCGTCGTGCGGCTGTATACGGAATTCTATGAACCGGTTGAGATGCGTCGCGGTGATAGCGCCTATTACGACGGCAGCATGGGCCACAACGTCGTGTCTGTCAGCGATGAGGACGCAACGATCCTGTGGGTAACGTCACTTACGTAAAGTGCTGCTGAATTCACGGTTCAGACCTTCTGTGAACAGAAAATCCTCTAGCTCTTCATGGGCTTCGTTTACGGTCAGTTGGTGCCGCTCGGCCAGATAGGCTTCGAACCCTTTGCGATCCTTGCCCAGCTTTGGCTTATCCTGATCGCGCAGGTTCGGAAACCGCCGTTTGGCGCGTGCGTACATCGCATCCCAGTCTTGCGTCAGGTCAGTCCAGTTCAGCATGTGCAAGCTTTCCGGTTTCCAGGTTTCAAGGCTGCCCGGCCTATTTTCAGGTTACGAAGCCCCTGCGCGACCCCGTGCATGACAAAATGTCGCACCTTGCGCTTGCGTATTTTCGGAATGGAAATGCCCGTTGCAGCCGCACCGCAACGGGCTGTCGGACCTAAGGTTGGAGTGAGTGGAGGCAGGTCCGTTTCTCAGACGCGCTGCGGGGTACGAAATTGGCTAAAGTTCAAGAATAAAAGAAAAAATCTTATCACACAGAGCGAAGTATAGGCCGAAGGCTAGCGGCAAAGATGTATTCGGTAAAGCTCTTTTTGAGACTGGGCCGATTTTGGACGAAAATTCGCGGACCCGCAGATTTTGTGGTAGTGAAAACAGTGACTACTCTATGTCGTCAGAAAACCGAATGTGCCAATTTTCGCCGACAGGCTGCGACGGGCGAGATCAGACCTTGGCTCGGAGGGCGGAATGGGCGCGAAAGCGCCCCATTTGGGCTATTCTTCGAACCACCAGACCTGCGGCATGTATTCCGGCCCGTCCCCGTAAATCGGCAGAGTGTCGGGGAATTTTAGCTCTTTCGCGTGGGCGATGCGGCCAACGTCGAAATTCCAGATCGGGATGACATAGCGCCCGGCGGTCAGAACCCGGTCCAAGGCGCGGGTGGCGGCCACGAAATCCTCGCGGCTTTCCGAGGCAAGCATGGCGTCGATCATCCCATCTACCGCAGGCGAGGCAACGCCCATCAGGTTACGTGTCCCCGGCGTGTCGGCGTTCTCGCTGCCCCAATAGAGCCGCTGTTCGTTGCCCGGAGACAGTGATAGTGCCCGGCGGAAGAAGGTCATGTCGAAGTCCAGCTCGGAAGTGCGACCCGTATATTGGGCGCTGTCGACCATCTCGGTCGTGACCTGAATACCCAGACGCTCCAGCGCGCGACTGTAAATCTCGATCGCCGTTTCGCTTTCGGTGTCACCCTGTTGCAGAAGGACGGTGAGGGTAAAGGCATCGCCAGCTGCATTGCGCAGCACGCCGTCCTGAATGGTCCAACCAGCCTCGGCCAGCAGAGCGGTCGCTTTGCGGATATTGGACCGGTTGCGCGCTGATCCGTCACTTTCGGGTAGGCTGTAACCCTCAAGCACGCCAGGCGGCAACGTGTCTGCAAAGGGTTGCAGCAATTCAGCGACTCGGCCCGACGCTTCTCCTGGTTGCATGGCAAGATCCGAGCCCGAGAAATACGAGGTAATCCGGGGCTGTGCGCCACCCGTGATCGTGTCGTTGATGAATTCGAAGTTGAAGGCAAGGGTCAACGCCTCGCGCACACGCCAATCATCGAACGGGGCCTTGCGGGTATTCATGACAAAGCCCGTCATTCCCGAAGGTTTGCCATGCGGGATTTCAGTTTTGATCACGTCGCCACGCTGGATCGAGGGGAAGGTGTATTGCGTGTCCCACTTGTCGGCGTTGAATTCGCGCACGGCGGTCAGAGCACCGGCCTTGAAGGCCTCGAACAGGACCGTGCCGTCTCCGTAGAATTCGATCCGCATCTCATCCAAGTTCATGGTTCCGCGTCGGAACGGGATGTCCGCGCCCCAATAGTCCGGGTTCCGGCGCAGGGTGACATAGCGGCCGGCCTCATAGTCATCGATCACATAGGGGCCGGTGCCGACGGGGATGTCATGCAGGGTGGCGTCTGCGAAATCCTTGCCCTCCCACTGTGCCTTTTGAAGGATCGGGCGCAGACCGGCGATGAGCGCCAGCTCTCGGTCGGGGTCGTTAAAGGTGATCCGAACCGAGCGCGGGCCAGTCTGTTCGATACTGTCGATCTTGCCCCACAATCCGCGATATCGCAGGTGGCCTTCGGTGCCCAAAATCTCGTACGACCAGATCACATCTTCGACAGTCACCGGAGTTCCGTCTGAAAATTGGGCGTTTTCGCGCAGGGTGAATTCGACCCAAGAACGGTCTGGTGCTGTTTCAACCGATTCGGCCAACAACCCGTATAACGAGAATGGCTCATCCCAGGATCGCCCCATGAGGCTTTCATGGGTCCAAAATCGCAATTGCCAGGGTGGGGTGCCTTTTTGCACAAACGGGTTCAAACTGTTATAGCCGCCGGTATTTCCAAAAACGACTTTGCCGCCTTTTGGCGCGTCGGGATTCGCGTAAGGCAATGACACAAAATCCGGTGGTAGTGCGGGCGCGCCATACATAGCTATGCCATGAGCCGATTCTGCGTTAGCGATAGCACTGCTCAAAACCAGGGTGATTCCCGTGATCACAGGGCGAATGGGGCGGAGAATATTGGGGCGCATTTTGGAAACAATCCTGCTCTGGCCTTATTTTGTTGGGATTCATCGTACCGATGATTTTTCTTATTTTCAAACTTTTAGCTTGGACGGAGGCGTGGAATTGCTTATAAAGGGTGCACTGCTCGATAGGTTTCTTGCCTGTATGAAACCTGCCTCAATAACTTAACGCCCGCTTCGTGCGGGCGTTTTTTTTGTGCAGATTTTTGGCGCTGTTTCGTGCTTTTGTCATTCGCCGTTTTCTTTGCAGGTGCAGCATGGCACTGTGGCTGAAATTCGGTTTTCGAGGGAGAGCGACCATGAGCCTTTCGGGCAAGACGGCAATTATCACAGGGTCAAATTCAGGTATTGGATTGGGTATCGCACGCGAGTTGGCGAAGGCCGGGGCGGATGTGGTGTTGAACTCGTTCACCGACCGCGACGAGGATCACGCGCTGGCTGCCGAGATCTCGGATCAGACGGGAACAAACGCACGCTATGTCAAGGCCGATATGTCTAAAGGCGACGAATGCCGGGCGCTGATCGAGACCGTGGGCGTATGCGATATTCTGGTCAACAATGCGGGTATTCAGCATGTGGCGCCGATTGATCAGTTCCCGGTCGACAAATGGGATGCGATCATTGCGATCAACATGAACTCAACTTTTCACACGACAGCCGCCGCCTTGCCGATGATGCGTAAGGCCGGGTGGGGACGTGTGGTCAACATCGCCTCGGCCCACGGGCTGACGGCTTCGCCCTACAAGGCCGCTTATATCGCAGCCAAGCACGGGGTGGTGGGTATGACCAAATCCGTGGCGCTGGAGACGGCACAAGAGCCGATCACGTGCAATGCCATTTGTCCGGGCTACGTGTTGACCCCGCTGGTTGAGGCGCAGATTCCCAATACGATGAAGGAATATGACATGAGCCGCGAGGACGTGATCAAGAACGTCATGCTGGAGCGGCAACCGTCGAAAGAGTTTGCCACGGTTGAGCAGTTGGGAGGCACAACGGTGTTTTTGTGCTCGGACGCGGCGGCGCAGATCACCGGCACGACGATTTCCGTGGATGGCGGTTGGACGGCGTTGTGAGACTGCGTGGGGGCGCTGCCCCCACACCTGCTGTGCATTAATTCGTGGGGGCTCTGCCCCCACACCCCCGAGGTATTTTTGAACAGAAGAAGGGGCGGGCGTTATGAAAAGGATCAATCTGGCCCTACAGGGCGGTGGTGCACATGGGGCGTTTACCTGGGGTGTGCTGGACCGGATTTTGGACGAAGAGGATATCGAGGTCGCTGCGATCACTGGGACTTCGGCCGGGGCTTTGAATGGGGCCGCGTACAAGTCAGGTATGGTTCGGGATGGGCGCGATGGGGCGCGTGCCAACCTGAACGGGCTTTGGGCGCGTATGGGGGCCGTGGGCGATATGCGGTTGGCCAATTGGATGCAGGCCGTTGAGCCTGCTCAGGTCGCGCAGGCGATGGAGTATTCCTTGCCGTTTTCCGTGGGGGATACGTGGTCGCGGTTGGTGTCGCCTTATGCATACGGGCCGTTCTACAAGAACCCATTGGAGTCGGTGATTGATCGCTTCAACTTTGATGAGGTCTGTGCGGATCTGGGACCAGCCCTGTTTGTGTGTGCGACCTGTGTGCGCAGTGGCAAGATCCGAGTGTTTACGGGGGACGAGATTTCGACCGATGCGATTTTGGCTTCGGCCTGTTTGCCGACCTTGTTTCAGGCGGTGGAGATTTTCGATCCAAAAACGGGGCGGACTGAGGCTTATTGGGACGGTGGTTATACCGGCAATCCGGCGCTTTACCCTTTGTTTGACAAAGGTTTGCCCGATGATGTTGTGATCGTGAATATCAATCCTCTGGAGCGGGACGAGGTGCCGAAGACCCCGCAGCAAATCCAGAATCGGGTGAATGAGATCAGTTTCAACTCGTCCCTGTTTCGGGAGTTGCGAGCGATCAGTTTCGTACAGCGTCTGTTGGCCGAGGGCAAGTTGCAAGCGGGTGAGATGAGCCGCGTGTTGGTGCATATGATCGCGGATGATGAGCTGATGAATGATCTTTCCGTGGCGACCAAGACGGTGCCGAACCCGGTCATCCTACATAAGCTGAAAGAGGCTGGGCGTCGGGCTGCTAATCGGTTTCTGACCGATCACAAGGCGGATTTGGGCCAGCAAAGCACTGTCAACCTGCCGGAGATGTTCGGCTGATCACTCGGGCGGCTGGGTCGGGTCTTTTTCGTTCGGGTAGACCAGACCGGCTGAAATGACCAGTTTGGCGGCGTCCTCAATGGACATGTCCAGCAGGATCACGTCCTCTTCAGGGAAAAACAGCAAGAAACCGGAGGTCGGGTTCGGTGTTGTGGGCACGAAGACGCTGAGCAGTGCACCGCCGGTTTCGGCACGGTCGCTGACCTCGCCCCGCGCGGTGGTCGAGACAAAGCCGATAGCCCAGATACCACGGCGGGGATATTGGATGAGACAGGCTTTTTCAAACGACCGTTCGGTTTGCGCGAAAACCGTTTCCGAGATCTGTTTGATCCCGGAATAGACCGACCGAACCACTGGCATCCGATTCACGACGCTTTCGCCGAAATGGATCAGCGACCGGCCCAGAATGCCTTTGGCGATCCAGCCGACGATCACCGTGAAGATCAGGAATATCACCACGCCGACGCCGCGCAGATTGATTCCTACATACTGTTCCGGGTGAAATTGCTGCGGCACAAGCGGCAGGACGGCGCTGTCGATCCAGCCAACCACGGACCAGATCAGCCAGACGGTTAGCCAGACCGGCGCAATGACAACGATGCCCGTCAGAAATGACGCGCGCAGCCGGGAAAACAGGCCCGGTCCGCGGTGAGGTTCTTCGTCAAAGGGCGTGTTCATTGCGGTCCTGAGTGATTTGCCGATTTAGTTAAGCAGTCCGGGGCCTTGGTACAATAGCTTTGCTCACTCGGACAGGGCGCGGGCGATTCTGGCGGCCAATTTTGCGTTATTTCTAACCAATGCGATGTTTGCGGTCAGTGAACGCCCCTCGGTCTGTTCATAGATGCGCTGCAGCAGGTAAGGGGTGACACCTTTGCCGGTGATCCGGTGCGCGTCGGCGTCCGCTTGGGCGGAGGCGATGATCGGGGCCAGTTCCTGCGCCGGGATTTGGTCTTCGGCGGGGATCGGGTTAGCCACGAGTTGCCCGCCGGGCAGCCCAAGGGCGCGGCGTGTCGCATGGGCCTTGGCGATATCTGTGGCGTTATCCATGCGCAGGGGGGCCGCATAAGGCGATTGCGCCGACCAGAAGGCGGGGAACGCGTCCTGACCATAAGCGATGACGGGCACGCCTAGCGTCTCTAGCACTTCAAGCGTTTTCGCAAGATCAAGGATCGCTTTGGCGCCTGCGGCCACAACCGTCACCGGGGTTTGCGCCAATTCGTGCAGGTCCGCCGAGATATCGAACGAGGTCTCGGCCCCTTGATGCACACCGCCGATGCCGCCGGTGGCAAAGACCTCGATCCCAGCGTGATGCGCGGCGATCATGGTGGCTGCGACGGTGGTGGCACCGGTCCCGCCAGTGGCCATGCAAGCGGCCATGTCCGCACGGGACAGTTTGGCGACGCCCTGCGCTTGACCCAGCGCCTTCAACTGATCGGCCTCAAGCCCCACATGCAGCTTGCCGTCGATCACCGCCATAGTGGCGGGCACGGCGCCTGCGTCGCGGATATCCTGTTCCACCTGCGCCGCGACCTCGATGTTCTGAGGGTAGGGCATCCCGTGGGTGATGATGGTGCTTTCCAGCGCAACGATGGGTTGGCCTGCGTCTTTGGCGGCGCGGACCTCGGCCGAGTAGTGGATGTCGATCACAGTGGGGTTTCTCCGGAAACGTAAGTGGCGGCGGCGTGCAAGGCGCGGGTCAGGGCAGCGTCGGGGGCGGCCCCGGCGGCCTCGGACGCGATATGCGCCGCCATGAAAGTGTCGCCCGCGCCGGTTACGCGTGTCACCAGAACGGACGGGGGTGTTTGGGTCAGAATCTCATCTGCGGTGCCCACGGTGGCCGAGTTGCCGCCATCTGTGACCAGCACTCGCAAGGCGCCGCGATCCAGCAGACCTTTGGCGGCGGATTCGGAATCGGTGAATTCGCGCTGGCACAGGATGCCGGCCTCTTCGAGGTTCACATAGAGCGTCGCGCGGGCGTGTTTGAGGAAGGGCAGCAGGCGCTCGGCCTTCCCGGGTGAGGCCGGGGCCACGCGCAAATCGGCTTTTGCGAAGGCCGGGCTTTGGGCGATTTCTTCCAGCAAAGTTAGCGTCAGGTTGCCATCCAATGCGATGGGGCCTTCGAACGGTGTGTTCTCGTAGCCCAACGGTCCGTGCATCAGCGGGCGTAGGATTTTGGCCCCAGCAGCCTCAAGCGAATGCGCGTCGGCGATGGCGGCGATCAGACCATTGGCGCCTTCGACAGCCATATAGCGGTCGGTCGGCAAATCCTGCGAGCGGTAGACGTGATCCGTGACCATGCCCAGCCGTGCGCAGGCATTGACCAGTTCGTCGCCTTCAGGGTCGCGGCCAATTGCGGTCAGCAGTGTAGGCGTCATACCGAACCGCACCAGTGTCATGGCGATGTTCATGGCCACGCCGCCGGGCAGGCGGGTGATCCGCCCCGGCACGTCTGACCCCTGCCGCATGGCGCTGGCAGACCGCCCGATCACGTCCCACAAGACCGATCCGATACACAGGATTTCGCTAGTCTGAGTCATGCCCGTGTCATGCCGCAGCGTCACGGCAGGTGCAAGGGATAACGCTCACATCGCGTCGGTCAGGGCTTTCAGCGCGGCAACAGGATCGTCCTGGGACCAGATCTCGTCGCCAATGCCAAAGAAATCGGTGTGCGGCGACAGCTCGCGGATCAGGTCGGGGGTCAAACCGCCTTCGGCCACAACCGGAACCTCGATCATTTCCGACCACCACTGGAACAGGTCTTTTTCTGCAATGGTGCCGTCGCCTAAGGCCGATGTAACCACCGGGCCAAAGGCCACGTAGTCCGCGCCATGCTCACCTGCGGTCATGCCGTCATGGCTGGAGGCCGCGCAAAAGCTGCCGACGATGGCATCCGCGCCCAGTTCTTTGCGCGCCGTCCGGACCGAGCGCGCACCGTCATCCAGATGCACCCCGTCCAGCCCTAGCCGCTGCGCCAGCAGGACATGGTTCGAGATCACGATCGCCACATCCCGTGCGTGCGCGACTTCGCGGCAGGCATCGGCGGCGCGGGCGATGGTGTCTTCGTCGCTACCCGCCAAAGCGAGGCGGATACAGGCGATCTCGGTGCTGTCCAGCACGCGACCCAACTGCTCGGGGAAGGTGCTCAGGGTGATCGTGGGCGGGGTGATCAGGTAAATCTGCGGCTGCTCGGGGGTGTCCATTGGCGCGTCCTTCGCTTTCAGTCTTTGGCGCGGTTTAGCGGATTGGGCCGGGGAAGCAAACTTTTATGCCGGATATTGGCGCATTTGGCCTCCCGGACGGCTTGCCCTGCGCCAAAGCGCCGATTACAGCAAGCGGAACTTTCGGAGACAGCCATGCCCAGCGACAAATCCCAGCCTTCCTTTGTGCTCGTGCGCCCTCAGATGGGCGAAAACATCGGTGCTGCCGCGCGGGCGATGTGGAACTTCGGGTTGGACCGGATGCGGATTGTTGCGCCACGTGATGGTTGGCCGAACCCCAAGGCTGTGGCCATGTCCAGCGGTGCGGGGCGGTTGCTGGATGAGGCGCAGCTTTTTGACGATCTGGCCGGGTCGTTGGCTGACAGCACCTTTGTCTTCGCCACCACGGCACGTCAGCGCGGGTTGACCAAGCCGGTCTACAGCCCCGAACGCGCCATGCAGATTGCCGCTGAAAAAGTCGCGGCGGGCGAAAAGGTTGCCGTACTGTTTGGCCCCGAACGCGCGGGACTTGAGAATGAAGATATCGCCAAGGCCAACGCCATCATCTCGGTGCCGGTGAACCCCGAATATGCCTCGCTCAACCTTGGGCAATGTGTGCTGCTGACCGCCTATGAGTGGATGCGCCAAAGCGCCGATGTGGTGCATGAGGCCACTGATTTGGGCAAGGGCGATTGGGCGACAGGGATCGAGGTTGAAAAACTGGTCGAACATTACGAGGACCGGCTGGAAGAGGCGGGGTTTTTCTACCCGCCTGAAAAGGCCGAAGGGATGAAGACCAACCTGCGCAACCTGTGGTCGCGTATGCGGATGACGCGGGCCGATGTGCAGATGCTGCACGGGATCATGCGGCAGATGGTCCGCTGGAAGGACAAGGGCTAAGGCTGGACCTATCTTCCGCTTCACCCTAGCGTGCGACGAAACAAGGACATGAGGACAGCATGAGCGGCAAGCGCAGCATCTTCGAAGAGGTCTCGGGCGACCAGAAACAAGAGGCGGTTCAGCCCGGTATGATCGACCGTGGCCGGGGCGGCGCGCGCAAGGCAATCCGGGCGTGGCTGATGATGCTGTTCGCGCTGGTCGTGGTGATGATCGCTGTGGGTGGCCTGACGCGCCTGACCGATAGCGGGTTGTCGATTACTGAGTGGCGACCGATCACCGGGGCTATCCCGCCGATGTCCGAGACAGATTGGCAATCCGAGTTCGACAAGTACAAGGAAATCGACCAGTGGCGCATCCAGAACCAGTGGATGGAGCTGGACGATTTCAAATTCATCTATTGGTGGGAATGGGGCCACCGTCAGCTGGGCCGCGTGATTGGTCTGGTCTGGGCCATCGGGTTTTTTGGCTTTTTGGCAGCGCGAAAAATCCCGACGGGTTGGACTGGTAAGCTTTTGATCCCCGGTGTTCTGGGCGGGGTGCAGGGGGCCGTTGGCTGGTGGATGGTCGCTTCGGGCGTAACGCAGGGCGAGGGTATGACCGCCGTTGCCAGCTACCGCCTGGCCACCCATCTGGGGCTGGCCTTTGTGATTCTCGGGTTCCTGGCGTGGTACATTTTTGAACTGGGCCGCGTGGAGCGCGACCTGATGCAGGCCCGCCGCACGAAAGAGGCGAAGCTGTTCTCTCTCTCGACCGGTTTGATGCATTTCGCATTCCTGCAAATTCTGATTGGCGCACTGGTCGCCGGGATAGACGCGGGGCGCTCTTATACCGACTGGCCTCTGATCGGCGGGCAGCTTTTGCCGCCCGATGCAACGATGCTAGAGCCGATGTGGAGGAACTTTTTCGAAAGCCCCGGTCTGGTGCAGTTCACTCACCGCTGTGCGGGCTATCTGCTGCTGATTTTCGGCTTTATCGTCTGGAGGCGCGGTGGCTCCAGCGCACATCCGCAGACGCGGTTTGCCTTTAACGCGGCTTTTGCAGCGCTGGCGCTGCAAGTGGTGATCGGGATTGTGACCGTGGTCTATGCTGCGCCGTGGCAGATCGCGATTGTCCATCAGTTCATGGCCGTGGTCGTCTGGACCCTGATCCTGCGCGCGCGTTTCCTGACCGCTTACCCAATCGCAACCTCGATCCGCGGAGTCTGACATGACCGCCTTTGACGACCTGATGGCCTTTCAACGCGAAACTTCGGCGCTGGGGCAGATTGCCGGGCGTTTGGGCTGGGATCAGGAAACGGTGATGCCGCGCGGAGCGGCCCCGCAACGGGCAGAAGAAATGGCCGCCATCGAAGCTGTTCTGCACGCGCGTCGGTCTGATCCGCGCGTGGCCGAGTGGCTAGAACAGGCCGACCCGCAGGATGAAGCTGGCAAGGCGCAGATCCGAGAAATCCGCCGGTCTTATGAGCGCACGGTCAAAGTGCCCGCCGATCTGGCCAAGGCAATTGCGCGTGTCACATCCGCTGCGCAGGGCACATGGGCGCAAGCCCGTGCGGACGAAGACGTGGCCACGTTCCTGCCCGTGCTGCATGAGGTCGTTGCCCTGAAACGTGAAGAGGGCGCGGCGCTGGCGCAAGGCGGTGACGTCTATGACGCCATGGTCGAGGATTATGAGCCCTACACCACGGGCACTCAAATTGCCGAGATATTCGACCAGATGCGCCCGCGTCTGGTGGCCCTGCGCGCCGCTGTTCTGGATCGCCCCGCGCCGCAAGCCCTGACCGGCACTTTTGACGAACTAACCCAGATGCGCCTGTCGCAGAAACTGGCGACCACCTTCGGCTATGACCTGAACACGGGCCGCGTGGACAAGGCGGTGCATCCGTTCAGCTCGGGCAGTGGGTTGGATGTGCGCATCACCACCCGCACCAGCGAAACCGACCCGTTCAACTGCTTCTACTCGACTATTCATGAGGTCGGCCATGCCGCTTATGAGCAAGGCATCGACCAAGCTTATGCGCTGACCCCGCTGGGCAGTGGGGTGTCGATGGGCGTGCATGAAAGCCAAAGCCGGATTTATGAAAACCAGCTGGGCCGCTCGCGTGCGTTCACCGGCTGGCTGTTCGATCAGATGACGGCGGCCTTTGGCGATTTCGGGATTAGTGACGCCGACGCATTCTATGCCACCGTCAACGGTGTTCATAACGGCTATATCCGAACCGAGGCGGATGAGGTGCAATATAACCTGCACATCATGCTGCGCTTTGATCTGGAGCGCGCCCTGATGGCCGAAGACCTGCAGGTCAGCGATCTGGAGGCCGCGTGGAATGACCGTTTCAAGGCCGATTTCGGCTATGCGGTCGACAAGCCTTCAAACGGGTGCTTACAGGATGTGCATTGGTCGGTGGGGCTGTTTGGCTATTTCCCGACCTACTCGCTGGGCAATGTCTACGCCGGATGCCTGTATGAGGCGCTGCGCGCGGCGCTACCAGATTTGGACGCGCAGCTTGCGCAAGGTGACTCGACGGGCGCAACCGGCTGGCTGCGCGAGAACCTGCAGCGCCATGGCGGGCTTTATGCCCCGCGCGAGGTCATAACCCGCGCCAGTGGGGTTGAACCGGGGCCAGAGCCGTTGCTGACGTATCTGGAAGACAAATTCTGCAAGCTCTACGGCCTCTGACCCTCACGTTTCAGTGTTCGGCCGTGGGAATCTTTGTGCCAGACGATAGAGTGCCCCAGAGGCGACTTGGGAGGGGCACGTGTCGATCAAAAACAAGTTGAAAACCCAAGCTGCGGTTGTGCTGACCAGCGAGGGCCTGCACGGCGCAAGGCAGCGTATTGCCGAGGTGCGACGGAGGCTCAACGGCGAGCCTCATACCGTACAGTATTTTCACGACGTTGCTGATCCCTATTGCCACCTCAGCCTGCAGCTTTTGCTTAAGTTACAGAACAAATTTGATGTCCAGATCGAGCCGCATCTGATCTCGCGCCCGGCTTCGGATATCCAGCCGTTGCCCACCGAATACTGGCAGAATTCATGGGCCGACACTGTGCGATGGGCGCGACGTTTAGGGTTGGCAGCGCCACAGCAGCTGGCCCAGTCTGACGCGGGTTTTGCGCAAGCCGAGCGGCGTCTTGCGGCCCTGTTGGGTGATCAGGACTTCGCCTCAAAAGCACTGCAAATCAGCACTGCGCTGTGGTCCGGTCTGGATATCCCCGAAGGGGCGCACTCTGATCCGAATGTGGCGCGGCGGGCAGGGGATCAGGCTCTTGCCGCCGCCGGGCATTACCTTGGCGGCAGCTTTGCGTATGGGGGCGAATGCTATTGGGGGCCGGACCGGCTTGGATACCTGGACGGGCGTTTGGCGACGCTTGGGCTTGGGCCGTCGCACCCGCCCATTGTGCCGGACTATTCCGAGCCCTTCCCAGATGCAACAGGGCAGGAACTGGAGTTCTTTTTCTCGTTTCGAAGCCCGTATTCCTATCTGGCTTTCGACCGTGTACGCGATCTAGCCACGCGGACCAATGCGCGTTTGATCTTGCGTCCGGTGCTTCCGATGTTGATGCGTGGACTGCCCGTTCCCAAAGCGAAATCATCATATATTTTAGGGGATTGCGCGCGCGAAGCGCGGCGTCTGGCCATCCCGTTTGGTCGTATTAGCGACCCTTTGGGCGCGGGCATTGAAAGGGGGTACGCCCTATTGGATTATGCCGAAGCCGAGGGTCGCCTGCCGGAATATTGCGCGGCTTTCATGACCGGCGCTTGGGCCCAAGGATTGGATGCCAGCACCGATACCGGGCTTGCGGAGGTCGTGCGTCAAGCGGGTTTGGAATGGCAAACGGCCAAGACATTGATTGGCACTTCTGACTGGCGGACCCGGGTCGAGGCCAACCAGGAACGTCTTCTCCAAATCGGGCTTTGGGGGGTTCCCAGCTTTCATCTGAACGGCCAAAGCGTTTGGGGTCAGGACAGGCTTTGGGTGCTTCAGGATCTTATGCGAGCACAAGCTTAACAAGCCATCCCGCTACGTGTGTGTCAAAGTATGACCTCGCCGCTCAACATGGGTTGCGCGGCGAGGTCACCAGATGGTTTTGGACTATTCGGCCTCTTCATCGCCCTGATCGGCGATCCAAGCGACGCTGACGACTTCTTCGCCCTTGCCGGTGTTGAACACCCGCACGCCGCCTGCGCTGCGCGACCGGAAGGAAATCCCGTCAACCGGCACCCGGATCGACTGCCCCTTGGAGGTGGCCAGCATGATCTGATCGTCGATCTCAACCGGGAACGAGGCCACAAGATCGCCGCCGCGCATGGCCTTGTCCATCGCTGCGACACCCATGCCACCACGCCCGCGCACGGGGTAATCGTGGCTTGAGCTTAGCTTGCCTGCACCGCCCTTGGTGATCGTCAGGATCAGGTTTTCAGCCGCCGACATTTCGGCGTAACGTTCCTGCGGCAGCACGCTGTCGGCGTTGCCTTCATCCTCATCGCTATCGGCTTCATCGGTGACACCGGCCATCAGGCGGCGCATCTTGAGGTAGGCTGCACGCTCGTCCGAGCTGGCGTCGAAGTGGCGGATGATCGACATCGACACGACCTCATCGTCGCCGTTCAGGCGCACACCACGCACACCAACCGACGAGCGGCTATTGAACACCCGCACATCCGTGGACGGGAAGCGGATCGCGCGACCGGATTTGGTAACCAGCATAACGTCGTCATCCTCGGAACAGATACGGGCGTTGATCAGCTTGGTCTCGGCGTGCTCGTCCTCGAACTTCATGGCGATCTTGCCGTTGCGTTTGACGTTGGTGAAATCCGACAGGCGATTGCGCCGCACGGTGCCCGCGCTGGTGGCGAACATGATCTGAAGGTTCTCCCATTCCTCGTCTGGAACATCCACCGGCATGATCGCCGCAATGGAGACCCCGGTCGGGATCGGCAGGATGTTGACGATCGCCTTGCCCTTGCCGGTGCGGCCCGATTGCGGCAGGCGCCAGGTCTTGAGCTTGTAGACCATGCCGTCCGTGGTGAAGAACAAAAGCTGCGTATGGGTGTTGGCCACGAAGAGGGTGGTGACCACGTCCTCTTCCTTGGTCTGCATCCCCGAAAGTCCCTTACCGCCACGTTTTTGCGCCCGGAAATCGGCCAGCGGGGTACGCTTGATATAGCCGCCCGAGGTGACGGTCACGACCATGTCTTCGCGTTCGATCAGGTCTTCGTCTTCCATGTCGCCGGACCAGTCGACGATCTCGGTGCGACGGGGAACGGCGAACTGATCGCGCACTTCTCGTAGCTCATCGCCGATGATAGACATGATACGCTCGCGCGATGACAGAATATCCAGATATTCTTTGATCTTGGCGGCCAGTTGCTCCAGCTCGTCCGTGACCTCTTTGACACCCAGTTGAGTCAGGCGCTGCAGGCGCAGTTCCAGAATGGCGCGGGCCTGAACCTCGGTCAGGTTATAGGTGCCGTCGTCGTTCATCTTGGACAGAGGGTCGTCGATCAGACGCAAATAACCCTCGATCTCGGCCGCAGGCCAGCGGCGGGTCATCAGCTTTTCGCGCGCCTCAGCCGCGTCAGCCGACGAACGGATAGTGGCAACCACTTCGTCCACGTTCGAAACGGCCACAGCCAGACCACACAGGATATGGCTACGTTCGCGCGCTTTGCGCAGGTCATAGGCGGTGCGGCGGGCGACGACGTCTTCGCGGAAGTCGATGAACGACGTCAGGAACCGGCGCAGGGTCAGTTGCTCGGGCCGACCACCGTTCAGGGCCAGCATGTTGCAGCCAAAGGACGTCTGCATCGGTGAGAAGCGGTACAGCTGGTTGAGCACTACCTCGGGCGTTGCGTCACGCTTCAGTTCAACGACAACACGCACGCCGTTGCGGTCGGATTCGTCCTGCACATGAGCGACGCCTTCGATGCGCTTTTCTCGCACCGCCTCGGCGATCTTTTCAATCATCGAAGCCTTGTTCACCTGATAGGGAATCTCATCCACGACGATGGCGTAACGGTCCTTGCGTAACTCTTCCACGCGGGTCTTGGCGCGGATGATGACGCTGCCGCGTCCTTCCAGATAAGCTTTGCGCGCACCGGACCGACCCAGCATGACGCCGCCGGTCGGGAAATCAGGTCCGGGGACGTATTCGATCAGTTGTTCCGACGTCAGGTCCGGATCGTCGATCAGCGCCAGTGTGGCATCGACCACTTCGCCCAGATTATGTGGAGGGATATTCGTCGCCATACCAACAGCGATACCGCCAGCACCATTGACCAGCATGTTCGGAAACCGGGCAGGCAGGACGGTCGGCTCTTTGTCCTTGCCGTCGTAGTTGTCCTGAAAATCAACAGTCTCTTTTTCGATATCGGCCAGCAGGGCGGCGGCAGGCTTGTCCATCCGTACTTCGGTATAGCGCATGGCCGCCGGGTTATCGCCGTCCATCGAGCCAAAATTGCCCTGACCATCCAGAAGTGGCAGCGACATCGAGAAATCCTGCGCCATCCGCACCAGCGCGTCATAGATCGCGCTGTCACCGTGCGGGTGGTATTTACCCATCACATCGCCGACCGGACGGGCCGATTTGCGATAGGCCTTGTCGTGGGTGTTCCCGGTTTCGTGCATGGCATACAGAATCCGCCGATGCACCGGTTTCAGCCCGTCGCGCAGATCGGGGATCGCGCGGCTGACGATGACCGACATGGCATAGTCCAGATACGAGGTGCGCATCTCGGATTCGATTGACACCGTCGGACCGTCATAGACGGGACGCTCGGGCGGGGTTTCATCCATGTTTTCTGGGGTTTCTGGCGTATCGCTCACGTAAACTGCCCGATCTTTAGCTTGGGTCTATATCTTGTGGATGCACTCTATCAGACCCGGCACATAAGGTGCAAGCAAGCTGATCCTTTCCGGCAAAAAAGCCACGGTAACAGCTGGGTAACATATTGTTATCAGCCTGTTAGGGCGTTTGCGTGCTACCCTGAAGAGACCTTGCAAGAAATTGGGGGTCTATATGACGCAAAGCGAAACCAAATTGATGCTGAAAGGGTACGGGCTGACGACGGCGGAATTCTTCTACCATATGCCCGACTATATCCACGTCCTAAACACGTTCATCTGGCAGGATTACGATCTTGCCCCGGACCATCCGAAACTGTTCGATTTCATCGAATTCTGGCAGCGTGAGATTGAAGGTCCACTGCATTCGGTGCGCTACACGCACCGCAAGATGATCGCGCCCGGTGAATGGCGCAACATGGTGGGTGAGTTTCGGGTAAACTAGCCGACCCGCCAAGCATAGACCGAGCAGCCGGTCGATCCCGATCCGGTAAAGCTGTTGCCATCCTCGGACAGGCGGCCGCGCCATGTCACGGTGATGCCGGGGAAATAATCCGTTCCGTTAAGCTCTTGCTCGTTCAGGTAGACGACCGTGTTGGCTTTTTGCCCCAACGAATCCGTCAGGCTGCCCGTGAATTTGTTGCTACCCGCTCTGGTGTACCTAACTGAACCGGTCACTTTGACGACTAGCGCGCAGGTTGCTTTGAAGCTCCAACTTCCGCTTAGGGACACGGCCGAAGATGCTGTGGTGCGGGGGGCTGTAGGTGCAGGTGCTGCGACGCAGATAGTGCCGCTTTTGCCTTCCAGTTCGTCCAGCGCGTGCCGCGTGCCCAGATCGTCCGCACCCAGATTGGATTTGCTGGCGCGTCGGTAATCCGCAAAGGCGCGTTTGGTACGGGGACCTGCGACTCCATCGGCCCCGCCCGCATTGCATCCCAGCGCGTTCAAGGCCGCTTGAGTCGCCTGCATCACCTGCTTTGAATCCTGAATGACAGCGGGTGCAGGGGTCTCGGGGTCCTGCAATCCGGCACGCAATTGCAACGCGATTTCATAGGTATAGTCAGTGGACTGGTCCGCGTATGTCTCAAGAAACGTGTCCAGCGCCGAAACCGTACCGACGGACCGGGCTAATTCCAGATCGGCGCGCATCTTTTCAATCGGCGGCGTGACCGTATCGACGGAAGGCGCGGCGACAGCGGCCGGGGTGAAATAGAACTCGCCCAACAGCTCATCATAGTAAGCTGGGACTTGATTGTGCTGCACGGTGCGAGACAGATCTCGGACTTCGCGCCTGAGATCGGCCACCATACTGCGCAGCTCTAGCCCCGGTTGCGCCAGGCGAGGCAGCAAGGCGCGGGTGAAGACCGAGTTTGGTTCGGCCTCGTTATCATGCAGCCGGTCCAGCGCCATCTGGCCCGCCCCGGCCGAGAATATCACGAACATGCCTTGCGGCGCGTCGATGCGACCCAAACCGCGGGTGCCGCCGATACTGCGTCCGGCAGTGGTGTCAAACGGGTTGTCTCGGCAGGCGTCGATAATGGCGATTGATGTCCGCGCCCCGGTGCTACGCACGCGGTTCAGCAGATTCGACAGGGCGATGGATTCGGATTTGACGAAATCGGTCTCACCAGCAAAGGGGGTTTCGATATCCGTGGGTAGAAGATAGTTCTCGCCGTCAATTTCAACTCCATGCCCGGCGAAGAAAACAAAAGCCGTATCCCCTGCCTCAAGCTGCGCGGTGAATTCCGAGATTCGCTGGTTCATGCCGCGCCGGTCCAGGTTCAACCCCTCGAACGTCTCGAACCCCAATGCCCGAAGCTGCCGCGACACCGCTTCGGCATCGGCAACGGCTTTTTGCAGGACAGGGACCGACTCGTATTGATTGTTGCCGATGACCAGCGCCAACCGGTCCTGCGCCCACGCAGGCACGGCAAGAAACACCAAATAGATCACCCACATCCATCTCATTTTGGCAGCCTTTTTGTAAAACACCTGAAACCTAACCTATCGAGAGGCGACCATTTTTTCAGTGATTTCGGTTACAGTTGAAAAAGACTGTGAATTTGTGAATGCAATGCCGTGGATTTTGGGTCTGTCTTGTCTATGATCGCACAAGTTTGGTGTATCTTCGGGGGCAACATGAAAAAGACTGTTTTCTGCATTTCTATCACTGCGCTGCTCTGTGGCCCCGCCGTCGCGGATGGTTTTTTGGACAACATCAAGAAAGGGGCGCAGAAGGTTGGTGAAAGTGTTGAAAATACCGTGAATTCGACAGCCGATCTTGTCAAAAACGAAGCCACCCCTGAAGAAACGCGTGCGAAGCTGAATGTAATGGCGGATGAAGTGCTGACACAGCTTTTGGCGCAGAACCCCGAGGCGGACGCGCTTTATCAGGTCAGTGCGGGATATGCCGCATTCGATTCCCGAAAGGTGACTGTTTTTCCCGTTTCTGCGGGTTACGGGCGTGGTGTCGCGGTTTCGAAGGAGACAGACCAACATGTTTATATGAACATGGGGACCGGAGGGGTCGGTGCCGCGCTTGGGATTGGCGGATTTGAATCAAAATATGTGATTTTGTTCGAAACTCAGGCCGATTTGGAAAAATTCATCACACAAGGATACGAGGCCACTGCCGAAGCAGGAACCATGCAAGGTGATGAGCGCACTGACGAGGCGATCAGATTTACCGACGGGCGATCGTTTTTCATGCTTGATAAAAAGGGCTGGCGCGTCTCGGCTGGTGCAACCGGGACCAAATACTGGAAATCGCCGGAACTGAACTGATCAGCCAGAACAGCTTGCGCCACCCAATACGCAAAACTTGGCGCAATGAGGGTGGTTAAGATGCACGTCCGCCTCGGCCTCGGCCAGGGTTGAGCCCATTTCGAACTCGGGCTCATAGGCCAGTAGGGTACAGGCCAGAACGGCGGGTTTTTCTGCGCCTTTGCGCTTGATCACCATCCGAGCATTCGAACACATCACTGCGTCAGGTGACTTGTCCAGAATGCCCCAGCAGGCCGTCGTGATCTCGGGCACTTCGACGGATTCGTCCATTTCCGGGAACAGCACTGTCTGTGCCGGGTTCTGTGCGTCGATGTCAAAGCCGTGCTGGTCGAAAAATGCAGCATATCCGGCGCGGCTGTCAGTATCGCTGTCGCCCCAAACCGTCCGACCGGCAACCGCCATGCGAAACCCGTTGTCGCGCAGCCATTCCATGCCGGTCACGGTCTTCTCGAAACTGCCCTTGCCGCGTTCTTCATCATGCAGGTCGGGGCGGTAGTGATCGACCGAAATGCGTAGGGTCAGCTTGTCGCCATACGTGCGTTGCAGCCCTAGCAATCCTTCGCGCATCTTGCGGCGCATCATCGGTGCCATCGCGTTGGTCAGGATCAGAACCTCAAACCCGCGCTCAAGCGCAGCACGGGTCATTTCGATCATCTCGGGGTTCATGAAGGGTTCACCACCCGTAAACCCGATCTCGCGCACCGGCCAGTTGCGTTCTTCTATCTGGTCTAGATAATCGCGCACCTCATCGGCGGTGATATAGACCAGCGCATCATTGGAAGGGCTGCTGAGGATATAGCAGTTTTGACACTCGATATTGCATAGCGTGCCGGTGTTGAACCACAGCGTTTCGGGGTTCTTCAACGCCACCGACGCGCGGGTTTGTCCATTGGCTGTCACCAATTTGTCCTGAAACTTGCCGATATTGGCAGCGCTTGCGACGTTGTCTTTCATTCCGGTATCCGGTTCTTTGAAGTCATTGCACTGACTTAGACGGTTGGGGCGGGTTCGTTAAGTGCGACACGGACGTCCTGACAGAATTTTGAAGATGAGGGTTTCTGAACAAATGGTTGCGCTAACATTGGACATGCGTCAGCGGTCAAGGTAAGGAAAACACATGGTTTCTCGCGTCATCCCTGTTGATCCCTTTGATCTGGTCATTTTTGGCGGAACCGGTGATCTGGCCCAGCGCAAGATCCTGCCGGCGCTGTTCCGCAGATTTTGCGCCGGGCAATGGGTGGACGGTGCCCAAATCATAGGCGCTGCGCGCACGGGATATGACAGCGACGGGTTCCGCGATTTGGTGCGCGAATCGCTCAAGACTCACGCGGCGAAGCAATGTCAGGACGTCTCGGCGCTCGAGTCGTTTTTGCGGCGGCTGGACTATGTGGCGCTGGATGGGGTCTCGGATGAAGGGTGGGGGCATCTGGCCCGCCGGCTAAAGCCCGGTCGAGTGCGGGCCTTTTACTTTTCGGTGGGGCCGCGCCTGTTTGGTCCGCTGGCCGAACGGATCGAGGCGCACGGGTTGATCACACCCCTGACGCGGATCGTGGTCGAAAAACCTTTTGGCCATGACCTAGACAGCGCGCAGGCTTTGAACGCTACTCTGGCCGCGCATTTCTCCGAGAACCAGATTTACCGGATTGACCATTATCTGGGCAAGGAGACGGTCCAGAACCTTATGGCCGTTCGTTTCGGGAATATGCTGTTCGAACCGCTCTGGAACAGCCAATACGTCGATCACATCCAGATCACGGTGGCCGAATCCGTTGGGATTGATGGGCGGGAAGAGTATTATGACCGCGCAGGCGCCATGCGTGACATGATGCAGAACCACCTGATGCAGCTTTTGTGCCTGATCGCAATGGAGCCTCCAGCGAAGTTCGACCCAGACGCGGTGCGGGACGAAAAGCTGAAGGTCATCCGCGCTCTGGACCCGGTCGAGCCGCATCACATTGTGCGCGGCCAGTTCGAGGGTGAGGGCTCGGGCTATCGCCAGGTCGTGGGCAATGAACGCTCGACCACGGAAAGCTATGTGGCGTTGAAGGCGCATGTTAGCAATTGGCGGTGGGCGGGCACACCGTTCTATCTGCGCACGGGGAAGCGGCTGGTGGCGCGCTCCTCGGTGATCAACGTGATGTTCAAGGACGCGCCGCACTCGATATTCGGTGCTGATGCGGGGCGTCACGCGAATGTGCTGTCGATCCGGTTGCAGCCGAATGAGGGCATCACGCTGAAAGTGACAATCAAGGAGCCGGGCCCGGGCGGTATGCGTCTGGTCGATGTGCCATTAGATATGAGCTTTGCCGAGGCGCTGGGGCCGGAAAATCAGGAC
Source organism: Ruegeria sp. J8 (assembly GCF_056531925.1). Taxonomy (NCBI): domain Bacteria; kingdom Pseudomonadati; phylum Pseudomonadota; class Alphaproteobacteria; order Rhodobacterales; family Roseobacteraceae; genus Ruegeria; species Ruegeria sp. J8. The sequence continues at coordinate 55,108 of NZ_JBQFMR010000002.1, read as the reverse complement.
CCGCCCGATGCCTATGAGCGACTGGTTATGGACGTGATCCGGGGTAACCAGACCTTGTTTATGCGTGGAGATGAAGTCGAGGCCGCATGGGCCTGGACCGATCCCATCATCGCCGGATGGCAGGCACGTGGTGATGTGCCGAAACCTTATGATAGTGGCAGCACAGGACCGGGCGACGCCGAGCTGCTGATGAAACGGGACGGTCGCCGCTGGCAAGGAATAAACCCATGAATATACAGGAATACCCCGACAGGGACATGCTGGCCATCGACGTTGCCAATGCGTTGGCCGGAGATCTTGAGGCCGCCTTGCTGCACCACGATATGGTCTCACTTGCGGTGCCCGGCGGCACCACGCCCGGGCCGGTCTTTGACGGGCTATGTGCCGCCGATCTCGATTGGGACCGTGTGCGCGTCCTGCCCACCGATGAACGCTGTGTGCCCGGTGACAGCGACCGTTCAAACGAACGACTTATCCGCGAACGTTTGCTGACCAACCGCGCCTCGGTCGCGCAATACGTGCCGCTGTTCGTGGAAGGAAAAGACCCAGAGGCAGTGCTGCCCGAGATCGAAAGCCTGATCACGCCAGTTCTGCCCCTGTCCGTATTGGTGCTGGGCATGGGTGAGGATATGCACACGGCGTCTTTGTTTCCGGGGATGGAGGGGTTGGCGGCTGCCTTGGACAGCCACGCGCCGCCCTTGACCATCGCCCGTACCGAAACGCAGCCTGAGGCGCGTATCTCGCTGACGGCCCCAGTGCTGGACGGTGCCTTGTCCAAGCATCTGGTCATTTTCGGCTCTGCTAAGCGCGAGGCGTTGAACAAAGCCATGGCGCTACCGCCGGAAGAGGCTCCGATTGCCGCTGTGTTGTCCGGCATGATGGTCCATTGGGCGGAGTGATGCAATGAAACTGGCCGACCTCAAGACCCTTTCGGGCAGCACAAAAACCATTCTGGATCTGTTCGAACAGAACCCGAACCGGGCGCAGGAGTTCTCGGCCTCGACCGGGGATATGCTGTTTGACTATTCCAAGACCCAGATTGACGGCGATATCCGCGCGGCGCTGATCAAGCTCTGCGATGACGCCGGTCTGGCGGATCGGCGCGAGGCGATGTTCTCAGGCGCCAAGATCAACGAAACCGAAGGGCGCGCGGTGTTGCACACGGCGCTGCGCAACCTTGATGGCGGACCGGCCGAGGTCGACGGGCTGGACGTCATGCCTGATGTTCTGGACACGCTTCACCGGATGCGAATCTTCGCCGAAGAGGTGCGCGGCGGCACTTACACCGGGGCAGGGGGCGGCTTTACCGACGTTGTGAATATTGGCATTGGCGGGTCCGATCTGGGGCCCGTAATGGCGACGCACGCCCTGTCGCCCTATCATGACGGCCCCCGGCTGCACTATGTGTCCAATGTGGACGGGGCGCATATCGCGGATACTCTGCGCCAGTTGGACCCGACGCGAACGTTGGTGATCGTCGCCTCGAAGACCTTCACCACGATCGAGACGATGACCAATGCCCGCACTGCACGGGCGTGGATGTCCGAAGGTGGCGGCGATCCGGCCCGTCAATTCGCAGCCGTTTCCAGCGCTTTGGACAAGACACAGGCCTTTGGCATCCCGGCAGAGCGTGTGTTCGGGTTCGCCGATTGGGTCGGGGGGCGGTATTCGGTCTGGGGACCGGTGGGCCTGCCTGTGATGATCGCCGTGGGATCGAATGCCTTTGATGCATTCCTGCGCGGTGGCCAGTCCATGGACGTCCATTTCCGCGCCGCGGAGTGGGCCGACAATGTGCCGGTGATGCTGGCGCTGGTCGGTATCTGGCATCGGCAGGTTTTGGGCCATGCCAGCCGCGCGGTTCTGCCCTATGACCAGCGATTGCTGCGCCTGCCTGCATATTTTCAACAGCTTGAGATGGAATCGAACGGTAAATCCGTCGCGATGGACGGCACAGCGTTAGAGTTTGCGTCCGGCCCCGTGGTCTGGGGCGAGCCCGGCACCAATGGCCAGCACGCATTTTACCAGTTGATCCATCAGGGCACTGATGTGATCCCCTGCGAATTCATGGTCGCCGCCGAAGGGCACGAACCCGAGCTGGCCCATCATCATCGTTTGCTATTGGCAAATTGTCTGGCTCAGTCGGAGGCGCTGATGCGCGGCCGGTCCCTGGACGAAGCCCGCGACCGCATGGCCGCCAAAGGTCTGGAAGGGGCCGAACTGGACCGTCAGGCCCGGCATCGCGTCTTTCCGGGCAATCGCCCGTCCACCACGCTGATTTACCCGCAGCTTACTCCGTTTGTTCTGGGCCAGATCATTGCGCTGTATGAACATCGCGTCTTTGTGGAGGGCGTCTTGCTGGGCATCAACTCGTTCGATCAATGGGGGGTCGAGCTGGGGAAAGAGCTTGCGACCTCACTGGGTCCGATCGTGGATGGCGAAGAGGACACCGCAGGCAAAGACGGGTCGACCGCCGCGTTGGTGGCCTATGCGTTGCGTCAGCGGGGTGAGTAAAATCGGCTTGCCGTAGCGGCAGGCTGCATTCTTTTATTGTCAGACAATTAAATGATTGGCAGGATTTGTCCTGACCGTCCCGACGCTAACGTCGGGCCAGAACAAGGGGCCGCCGAACAGAAGCGGCCACCACCAAGGGAGGATGTCCATGCTGGGACAAATGATGACGCAGCCGTTGCTGATCTCGTCGCTGATCAAGCACGCTGATTGCTACCATGGTCAGACCGAGATTGTTTCCGTCGAAACGGACGGAACGGTGACGGAAACCAACTGGTCCGAAGTGTCGACCAATGCACGGAAACTGGCCTCTGCGCTGACGGCATTGGGGCTTGAACCCCAAGCACGGATCGGGACGCTGGCCTGGAACAACCGGCGCCATCTTGAGATCTACTATGGCACCTCAGGCGCCGGGTTCGTGTGCCACACGATCAACCCCCGTCTGTTCCCTGAGCAGCTGACCTATATCATCAACCACGCGCAGGACCGGGTGCTGTTCTTTGATGCAACGTTCATCCCTCTGGTCGCCGCGCTGCATTCTCACCTGACCGAAGTGCAGCATTTCGTGCTGATGGGCCCGCGCAACGAGGATGCGATCGCGCAAGTGCCGGGTGTTCAGTTCTATGATGAGTTGATCGAGACCGGGGATTCTGGATTCGAATGGCCCAGCTTTGACGAAAATACCGCGTCCAGCCTGTGTTATACCTCGGGCACGACCGGGAACCCTAAGGGTGTTCTGTATTCTCATCGTTCGACAGTGCTGCATAGCTTTGGCTCGAACACGCGCGATGTTATCGGGTTTTCGGCTATGGATGTCGTGTTGCCGGTGGTGCCGATGTTCCATGTGAACGCCTGGGGTTCGCCCTATGCCTGCGCGATGTCCGGGTCGCGCATGGTTTTGCCGGGGCCAGACTTGCACGGCGAAGCTCTGGTCAAGCTGATCGACACATATGGAGTGACGCTCGCCATGGGTGTGCCGACGATTTGGCAGGGGCTGCTGGCTTACGCGCAGGAATCGGGCAGCAAACTGGAAACTCTGGAACGCACGGTCATTGGCGGGGCCGCGTGCCCACCGTCGATGATCGAGACCTTCCGCGAGGTCTACGGCGTGGACACCATCCACGCCTGGGGCATGAGCGAAATGAGCCCACTTGGTACTGCCAACCATCCGCTGTCGAAACATGCGAAACTGCCGATCGAAGCGCAGCACAAACTGCGCGAAAGCCAGGGTCGCCCTTGTTATGGTGTCGAGTTGAAGATCGTGGACGATGACGGCAATGAGTTGCCGCGCGATGGCGAAACGCAGGGCGATCTGATGGTGCGCGGGCCGTGGGTGTTGGACAGCTATTTCCAGATGCAGGATCAGGATCTGTTGCAGGATGGCTGGTTTGCCACGGGCGATGTGGCGACGCTGGATGCGGATGGTTATATGACGATCCGGGACCGGTCCAAAGACATCATCAAATCGGGCGGTGAATGGATCAGCTCGGTCGAGCTGGAAAACATCGCCGTTGCCCATCCCAAGCTGGCAACGGCTGCCGTCATCGGGGTACCGCATCCGAAATGGGACGAACGCCCCCTATTGGTGGCGGTGAAAGCCGACGGCGCAGAGCCGAGCGAGGAAGAACTGCTGGCCTTTTTCGACGGCAAGATCGCCAAATGGCAAGTGCCGGATAAGGTTGTCTTTGTTGATGCTTTGCCACTGAACGCAACGGGCAAGGTTCTGAAACGCAACCTGCGCGTAGATTTCGAAGACGCCCTGACGGGTTGAGGTCTGCGCTTGGGAAGAATGGCTCCGGCGGTAGGGATCGAACCTACGACCAATTGATTAACAGTCAACTGCTCTACCGCTGAGCTACGCCGGAACGGTTCGCGCCGTATAGCAATCACAATCTCTGTCGTCCAGAGGGGATGGTGAAGTTTTTTCGACGAAAAAACTTGGCCCGCGTGAAGGCAAATGTTTCGCGCCAAATCTGTGTGTTTTGAAGGAGGATTTGGCTCCGGCGGTAGGGATCGAACCTACGACCAATTGATTAACAGTCAACTGCTCTACCGCTGAGCTACGCCGGAACTGAGGGCCGTATAACAACACCGAAATTTGCCGTCCAGAGGGGATCGGCATCAAATGACGAAAAAGTTTACGCCTTATGGTAATCGGGTGAACTCGGCCTCGACGGACAGCACACCTTTGGGCGAAGCCATTGATCTGACGGTTAAATCGACCAGATGAGCAAATACGTTGCGCGTCGCGGCCGGAAGCAGTGCGGCGGGGGTTTCGGTGTAGATCCTCTCTGCCAGCTGGCGGGCTGTGCCGGGACGATCCTCTAATGCGGACAGAATCTGGGCCTCACGCGCTGTGCGGTGTCGGATCAGCCAGTCCAACCGGGCGGCAGGGTCGGTGATCGGCGCGCCGTGCCCGGCGTGAAACACCGACCAGTCGCCGGCGCGCAGACGGTGACAGGCTTGCATGAAATCCGTCAGGTCGCCATCCGGTGGCGAAACCAGGGAACTCGCCCACCCCATGACGTGATCTGCGGTGAAACAGGTCTGCCCCCAACCCAGCGCAATATGATTGCCAAGGTGGCCTGGTGTGTGAATGACCTCTAGCTGCCAGTCATCGCCCGTGATGACCTGCCCATCGGTTAGTTCGATATCAGGGCGGAAGGCCGTGTCGATGCCCTCTCCGCCGCCGGTCAGCCCTTTTTGGGCGAGCTCTTGCATCACAGCGCTGCGCCCGGCCTCGGGGCCGCCAAAGGCCAGAACCGGCGCGCCGGTCCGCAGGGCCAGAGGGGCGGCAAGCGGGGAGTGATCCAGATGCGTATGCGTGACGATGATATGGCTGATGCGCTGGCTGGGGGTCAGGGCGGACAGAATCGCCTCGAGATGCACATCGCTGAGGGGGCCTGGGTCGATAACGGCACAGTCCCGCGTGCCCAGCAGATAGGTGTTCGTGCCTCGATAGGTCATAGGCGACGGATTCGGGGCCAGAATGCACCTGAGGCCGGGCTGCAATTCGAAAGCCTGACCGGCGGGTGGATTGAAATCGTCGGGGGCTTGCATTCTGTGCTCTTTCTCTTGTCCGATCAGCCCGTTAGGTTTAGCGCATGTCGAGTGCCTGGCTCAAATCCTATATGCCGCGCAGCCTGTACGCGCGGGCGGCCATCATCCTGGTGTTGCCGGTTGTTGTTTTGTTGCTGGTGGTCGGTATCGCCTTTCTGCAAAAACACCTTGAGGATGTGACGGCACAGATGACCACCTCCTCGGCGCGCGAAGTCACGCTGATTCTGGAAACGATGGAGGGGGCTGAGACGCAGTTGCAGGCGCTTGCCGCCATACGGCAGGACCTTGTTGCCCTGGATATGAAAGCGCGGTTTCTGGGTATTGATAAACGTCCTGCGGTCGGAATGCGGCGCTGGTATGATTTTATCGCGCCGCAAGTTGCAGCGGAATTACACGCCAAGCTGCCACAACTGACGGCAGTGGCTTTACCCAGCGGTGACGAGGCGCGCCTGTATCTTCAAACCGATCTGGGCCCGTTCGAACTGGTGCTAGATCGCCGCCGCCTGTCCCCGGCCGCACCACATCAGTTGATCGTGACGATGGTATTTTTCGCAGTCGTCATGACGACGATCTCGTTTCTATACATGCGCAACCAACTTCGGCCCATCACCCGCCTGGCGGATGCGGCCCAGGCATTTGGGCGCGGGCGGGTGGTACCGTATTCGCCAGGTGGCGCGATTGAGGTACGCGCCGCGGGGAGCGCGTTTTTGGACATGCGCGCCCGGATCGAGCGGCAAATCGAACAGCGCACCCTGATGTTGTCCGGTGTAAGCCACGATCTGCGTACACCTCTGACCCGGCTCAAGCTGGGATTGTCGATGCTGCCCGAAGATGAAGCCGCACCTCTGCAAAAGGATGTAGACGAGATGCAGTTGCTGCTGGATGCGTTCCTCGAATTCTCGCGCGGAGCAGCCGAGGGTGCTCCGGAACAGGTTGATCCGCGCCATTTGCTGCAAGTGATTGTTGATGACGCACAGCGCGCGGGTTACGACGCGCGTTTGGTTGCAACCGATGGGGAAGGGCAGGCCATGCTGCGTCCGACCGCGATCCGGCGGGCAGTCGAAAACCTGATTGGCAATGCTGTGCGCTATGGCAACAAGGCCGAATTGAGCCTCTCGTTGACCGCCAAAACTTTACGAATCCGGGTCGAGGATGATGGCCCCGGCATTGCGCCTGAAGACCGGGCAGAGGCGGTCAAGCCATTCTCGCGCCTTGATCCGGCACGCAACCAGAACAAGGGCAGTGGTGTGGGTCTGGGGCTGGCGATCGTCGCTGATATCGCGCGCGCGCATGGCGGAGTTTTACGGTTGGGCAAAAGCGACAAGCTGGGCGGGCTGAGCGCCGATATCATCATCGCACGTTAGAGGTTTCAGCAGTATTTTAGGCAACGGATTCGGGGTGTGTGGTCTGGGTTTGTTGTTTCAACAATCAAGCCATTTTGTTTGCTTTCAACAACAAAGTAGCCAAAACCTATTGAATTGTGTATATATTAACTCAAAATGAATGTGCTGTAGTACATTCCGCTAGGGATGGTGAGTTTTTCAGCGTATTAAAGTTCAGTTAATATTCGAGGTTGTGGGTGTCGGGTATCGCTTTTCAAAGCGAGGTGGTTGCAGTGAACTGGATTATTGTTATCGGAATTGGTGCCGCGTTTGGCGCTGTTGCTATGGGGTGGTTTGAACCCTGCGACTCGTTTTACGAAGTCTGCCAATATGTCAACAATCGCGCACGGAACTGAATTTCCGGTTCCGGTAGGATCTAATAGTCAAAGCAAAGCACGAGGCGCCGCTCAGCTTCGTATCCAGTTATGGCAGATTTTGGTAGGCCCGGCAGGACTTGAACCCGCAACCAAAGCGTTATGAGCGCTCTGCTCTAACCAATTGAGCTACAGGCCCGCCTGAGCGCTTTGAGTATCACGGTGAACGCCCGCGTCAAGCCTGACCGTTGCAACATCTTCCACAATCGACTAACCCGCGCGGGAACCATTCATGAGGGGTTGGCCATGACAGCGGGCAAGAACGGAATCACCTATGCGGACGCGGGTGTTGATATTGATGCAGGCAACGCTCTGGTTGACCGGATCAAGCCTGCGGCCAAGCGGACCAACCGTTCCGGTGTGATGAGCGGGTTGGGCGGATTTGGTGCTCTGTTCGATCTCAAGGACGCAGGCTACACCGACCCGATTCTAGTCGGCGCGACCGATGGCGTGGGCACTAAGCTGCGCATCGCCATTGATACCGGCGTGGTTGACGGTGTGGGCATTGATCTGGTGGCCATGTGCGTCAACGACCTGATTTGTCAGGGCGCTGAACCGCTGTTTTTCCTCGACTATTTCGCCACTGGCAAGCTGGACACCGACACGGCCGCTCGGATCATTGAAGGCATTGCTGAAGGTTGCGTGCAGTCTGGCTGCGCCCTGATCGGTGGTGAGACGGCAGAAATGCCCGGCATGTACCCTGATGGCGATTTCGATCTGGCAGGGTTCTCGGTCGGCGCGATGGAGCGTGGCGCGCATCTGCCCGCAGGTGTGCAGCAGGGGGATGTGCTGCTGGGGCTGGCCTCGAACGGGGTGCATTCCAACGGCTACTCTCTGGTGCGCAAACTGGTCGAGATTTCTGGGCTGGGATGGGACGCCGAGTCGCCGTTTAGCGACGGTACGCTGGGCGAGGCACTGCTGACGCCCACGCGTCTTTATGTCAAACAGGCGCTGCAAGCGATCCGGGCAGGGGGCGTTCACGCGCTGGCCCATATTACCGGCGGAGGCCTGACCGAAAACCTGCCGCGTGTCCTGCCCGAGGGTTTGGGCGCTCAGATCGACTTGAACGCTTGGGATTTGCCGCCCGTCTTCCGTTGGATGGCCGAGACCGGCGGGATTGCCGAAGCCGAGATGCTCAAAACCTTCAACTGTGGCATTGGCATGATTGTCGTCTGCGACGAAGACCGTGCCGATGATCTTGCGACGCTGCTGGTCGAAGCTGGCGAAACCGTCTCGCGCATCGGCTCTGTCACTGACGCGCCCGGCGTGGCCTACACTGGCAAGCTGTTGTGAGCCATAAGCGCGTCGCCATCCTGATTTCGGGCGGGGGGTCCAACATGGTGTCGCTGGTTGATTCCATGGCCGGAGATCATCCCGCGCGACCCTGCCTGGTTCTGGCCAACGATCCGGAAGCGGGCGGTTTGAAAAAAGCTGCCGAACGGGGCATTCCCACTGCGGCGATAGATCACCGTCCGTTCAAAGGCGACCGCGCTGCGTTCGAGGCGGAGCTGCTGAAACCGCTCGAGGCCGCAGGGCCCGATATTGTCTGTTTGGCGGGATTCATGCGTGTTCTGACCGGTGAATTCGTATCGCGGTTTCAGGGCCGGATGCTGAACATCCACCCTTCACTGTTGCCGAAATACAAGGGTCTGAACACCCATGCCCGCGCGATCGAGGCAGGCGATGCCGAACACGGATGCTCAGTGCATGAGGTGACGGCGGCACTGGATGACGGCCCGATCCTGGGTCAGGCCCGTGTGCAGATTGACGCTAACGATACGCCCGAAGCTTTGGCCGCGCGTGTGCTGGTTTGCGAACACAAGCTCTATCCCGCTGTGCTTCGACGTTACGCTGGTGGTGATCGGACACCAGTGTTGCTGCCATGATCTGTGCAGGGTGATTTACACGCCCGTGTTATTCGGCCTATGGTCTGCACAAGCGCTCGGATCGGTATGAAAGCGACGGGCAGTCACCAAGAAGAACAAGAGCAAGAACACCACCGCGCATGAAGACCCTGACAACGACGCAAGAGCTGGCCGATTTCTGCGAGGCCGCCGCAAGCCATGACTATGTGACAATAGACACCGAATTCCTGCGCGAGCGCACGTATTATTCGAAACTCTGTCTGGTTCAACTTGCCGTCCCATCCTCGGGTGAAGACAGCGCGGTGCTGGTCGACCCTCTGGCCGATGGTCTGTCGCTGGAACCACTATATGACCTGTTCAGAAACGAGGATGTGGTCAAGGTCTTTCACGCCGCCCGTCAGGATCTTGAGATTTTCTGGGTCGAAGCAAGCGTCTTTCCGACGCCGTTGTTTGACACGCAGGTTGCCGCGATGGTCTGCGGGTTCGGTGAGCAGGTCGGGTATGAAACCTTGGTGCGCAAGATCTGTAAGCAGGGGCTGGACAAAACCTCGCGCTTTACCGACTGGTCGCGCCGTCCGCTGTCTGATGCGCAAAAGACCTATGCGTTGGCTGATGTGACTCACCTGCGGCAAATCTACGAATATCTTGCCAAAGAGCTTAATAAGACCCAGCGCAGCCATTGGGTGGCCGAGGAACTGCGCACGCTAACCCATTCGGATACCTATGACATTCGACCGGAAGACGCGTGGAAGCGGGTCAAGACTCGCACGAACTCGGCCAAGTTTCTGGCAGTCGTCCGGGAACTGGCGCATTTCCGCGAGGCCTATGCGCAGCAAAACAATGTTCCGCGCAGCCGGGTGTTCAAGGATGACGCGCTGATCGAGCTGGCCTCGACCAAGCCCAAGTCGCCTTCTGATCTGGGCGGATCGCGCCTGCTGCTGCGCGAAGCGCGCAAGGGCGCGATTGCCGAAGGTATTCTGGCGGCTGTCAAAAAGGGTGTGAACTGCCCCCCCGAACAGATGCCGCGCGTGGATAACAGCCGCGACAAACTTAAGGTTAATCCAGCCCTCGCCGATCTGCTGCGCGTGTTGCTAAAATCCAAAACTGAAAGCTCGGGCGTGGCGGCCAAGCTGATCGCAACCAGCTCAGAACTGGATCAGATAGCCTCGGGCGAGCGGGATTTGCCAGCGATGTCGGGTTGGCGTTTCGAAGTGTTCGGTGAAGATGCCCTGAAGCTGTGCGAGGGTAAGATTGCCCTGGCTGCACAAGGCCAGACCGTCAAAGTCGTAGCTTTGTAAGAGGCTTATCGACGCCGCGATTCCAGCGCGTTTTGCTGACCTATGACCCGCACCAGCCGGATATTAGCCAGATCATCCTGTGTCACGTTGGTGGCGTCCGTCACTTTGCGCGAACGATCTGTCCCCTGATTGGTCGCATAGCTTGGGTAGCTGACGCGGAACGTGTACTCCAAAACGCCGTTCCTCGCGTTTTCTTCGCTCTCAACAGGGACAAGCTGGGCTCCAAACGCGCCTTGCCGCGCGGCCGTGCCGGATACGAAGATGATCGCGCCGCCGGGTGTGGGATCAATGCGCAACTGGTCAATGCGCGCGATGGGTACGCTGTTGTCCTCGGGTTCCGGACGTCCAAACAGCCTTACGCGCTCGCGCTGTTGGGGCACCAGCGCATTTGGGTCGTAGGCCGCTGTTTCGGTCGGTGCAGGCGTCGATGTGCTGGACCCAAACCAGTTGCTTGGATTCGCGCGCGAGTCGCGCCACCCGCTGCAAGCCGACAAGGTAAGTGTAGCGACCAGAAGAACAGACAGTGTTTTTTGCATGGATCCAAAGCTCTGAGCGGTATTTCCCGCACTGGCCTAACGCAAATTCCTTGCTTTGAAAACCCAAACCGGGTCTGGACAGGCCGGGGTCGGCGGCATAGGTCACGAATGTGAATGCAATGAAAGGACCGTCGCACTATGGCAACGCCTGCCTTTGAAGAAATCGTCGAGGATTTCGAGTTTCTGGAGGACTGGGAAGACCGGTACCGCCATGTGATTGAGCAGGGCAAGGCAATGGAGCCGCTGGAAGATGCCCTGAAAGTGCCTGCCACAAAGGTGCATGGCTGCGCCAGCCAAGTCTGGCTGCACCCAGTGATCGAAGGTGGCGTTTTTCACTTCGATGGGGATAGCGATGCGCTGATCGTGCGGGGCCTGATTGCGGTGTTGCGGTCTTTGTACAACGGTCTGCCCGTCGCTGATGTGCCCAAAGTAGACGCAGGCGGAGAGCTGGCGCGACTGGGCTTGAACGATCACCTGTCAGCTCAACGGTCCAACGGTTTGCGTGCTATGATCGAGCGCATCCGCGAGGTGGCGCAGGAAAACGCCTGACGGGCCTCAGCCGCGCTTGGCCCAATCCGCCAGTGTCGTCTCCAGATCTCCATAGCCGGTAAAGCGCCGCTCGAACGTCAGCCCCATGCGGTCGGCGCAGTCCTTGGCGCGCGCGGTCAGGGCTGGGTCGTCGGTCTGGGCCTGATAGACCAGCTTGGTGTAATTGCCGAAATACATATCCCGCAGCTCGGGGTGGCGATCCAGACCCAGCGGTTTCCAGACAAAGGCATCGAATTGCCGGGCCAGGAAATCGGTCAGGTAAAAGGCGGTCGTTTCATCCTCGCCCCGTGCATCAAAGATATCATTGCCTTCGAAAAAAGAATAGCAATGCGGGCCTTTGATCATTTCGACGCCTAACTCGGCGCAGGCTTTCTGCAGCAGACCACCGGTGCCGCAATCGGCATAGACCACATAGACCGCGTCATATTGATCGCGGTGCTTGGCCACCGCTTCTTGCACGGCCTGTGTGATCCGTTCGGGGTGGACGTGTAGGATGGCGGGCAGGCAGGTCAGAGCCATGTGATCCCAGCCGTTGCGCTTCTTGAGGTCCAGAATCTCGCGGGCCAGTGCGCCGCAAGCCAGCAACAGGATACGCCCTTGTTCCGAGTGGCTTTGAAAGCCATCCGTGGTCAGGCTGCTGTCATCGGGAACCCGTTCCTGTGTCATGTCACCCCCATGGGCCTTGGGTGTTGAACAAAAAAAGCCGCCCGGTTGCCGGACGGCCTTGAATTCGGAGTGTAGGTCCGATCAACCCGCCAGCTGGTTATGCTTGCGCGAGACGAAGTCCTTTGCCATTTCCACGGCGACGGCTGCGTCACGGCAATAGCCGTCGGCGCCGATCGCTTTGCCGAACTCTTCGTTGAGGGGCGCGCCGCCGACCAGAACGATGTATTCTTCGCGCAGGCCTTGCTCGACCATCGTGTCGATCACAACCTTCATGTAGGGCATGGTCGTGGTCAGCAGGGCCGACATGCCCAGAATATCGGGCTTTTCGGTTTCCAGCGCTTCCAGATAGTTCTCGACCGGGTTGTTGATGCCGATATCGACCACCTCGAAGCCGGCGCCTTCCATCATCATCGACACCAGGTTCTTGCCGATGTCGTGGATGTCGCCCTTCACGGTTCCGATCACCATTTTGCCGACGCGGGGTGCGCCGGTTTCGGCCAGTAGCGGCTTAAGGATGGCCATGCCGCCCTTCATCGCGTTTGCGGCCAGCAGAACTTCGGGAACAAACAGGATGCCGTCGCGGAAGTCGTGGCCCACGATGGTCATACCGCCAACCAGCGCCTTGGTCAGGATGTCGTAAGGGGTCCATCCGCGTTCCAGCAGGATGTTCACACCTTCTTCAATCTCTTCTTTCAGACCGTCGTACAGGTCGTCGAACATCTGTTCGACAAGTTCGTCGTCGTTCAGTTCGGACAGGACGATGTCTTCTTCATCGGACATGGGGCGTTTCCCTAGGGCTGTGCGGGCATAGCGCCCGTTGGTGGCATTTTTTCCGTTTTGGCCAAAACGTCGCATCCAGACTGTTACGATTGCGACCTTGGCGGTTCCGAGACCGACCTATACGGCAAAATCTCAATCAACTCGACGTCATTTCCCGCAAGATCATCCTGAATTGGTTTCAGGTTTCAGTCAAATCGAGGGGTGGTGCAAAGGTTTGAAAACTCTTGCGGGATGGTAACCAGGCCTTGCGATTCCGGCGGTTCGAGCCTAATTTGAGAGTGAGAACAAAAGGGAAACAAAATATGTCGCGACCGCATGTCCGAGCCCGCGGTGTCGCAACCAACGCAGCAGGCCGGTTCGAACAATTCGAGACCGAGACCTGCACGGATGGGTGGGAGCTTGAGGAAGATCTGCTGCCCCTGCGCACCGAGGTGCGAACAGAATTCGCGCGCAGTCTGATCACCTATAACCGGTCGCCCGATCTGCCGTTTGACCGCTCGATCAACCCGTATCGGGGGTGTGAGCATGGCTGCGTCTACTGCTTTGCCCGCCCGTCTCATGCCTATCTCGGGCTGTCTCCGGGGTTGGATTTTGAAACCCGCCTGATCGCGCGGCCTAATGCGGCTGCTGTCTTGCGTAAAGAGCTTTCATCGCCGCGTTACAAGGTGGCAACCATTGCGCTGGGGACAAATACGGACCCGTATCAACCGATTGAGCGGGATTTGAGGATCACGCGGGAATGTCTGTCCGTATTGCGGGACTTCCGGCATCCTATTGGGATCGTTACCAAAGGGGCCCTGATCGAACGCGATCTGGATATCCTGGCAGAGATGGCGCAGGACGGGTTGGTGCGGGTCGGAATTTCGCTGACCACTCTGGACGCCGATCTGTCCCGCCGGATGGAGCCACGCGCGCCGTCACCGAACCGCCGTCTGGCGGCCATTCGCCGGTTGACCGGGGCAGGGGTGCCAGTGCGGGTCATGACCTCACCCCTGGTTCCGGGCCTGACCGACCATGAATTGGAGGCGCTACTGGAGGCTGGCCGGGACGCAGGTGCGGATGCGGCAAGCTGGATCATGCTGCGTCTTCCGCGGGAGGTGTCCACCTTGTGGCAAGAGTGGTTGCACGACCACGAACCCGCACGCGCGGAAAAGGTCATGTCCAAACTGCGCGAGATGCATGGCGGTCGGGACTATGACCCGCGCTGGGGCCACCGGATGCGCGGTGAGGGCGAGTATGCCGCGCTGATAGCAAAGCGGTTTGCTTTGGCTGTCAAACGGCTTGGGCTTGCGACGCGCAGGCCGCCTCTGCGAAGCGATCTGTTTGCCAGACCAGCGCAACCGGGGGATCAGCTCGCTCTGTTTTGAACCCAAAAGGTCGTGGTTTTTCTGCGGCTAAACATTGGCTTTTAGGCGTCTGTTTTTACGGGAATATTAAGTTTTGGCCATGCGATGAAACACATCTGGATATCTCGTGGCTGCCCCTATATCTCCCGAAGCTGAGGTTACTATTGAGGAGGAAAAGATGGGTACCCCCAAGGAAATCGAAGCAGCCGCGAAGAAGATGCAGGCCGCAACGGCGGTCTATCATAAATCACAACAAGAATTGGATAAGGCCAACAAGGACCTGTCGAAATACAATGACATCATCAAGGGCGGCAATGTCTCGGCGATGGGCCCGGCGACGATAGAGCTGTCCAAAGTTGCGGCCAAAATCGGCACGCTACACAAAAAGGTCGGTGATGCGAAAAAGAAAATGGACGACGCGATCAAAGCGCTGAGAAAGGTCATGCCGAAATAGGCGGAAACGTCCCGATTTCGCCCACTGAACGGGTGCTGTCAAAATGAAAAACCCCGCCAGGTAGCGGGGTTTTACTTTGTCGATAGGGTATATCAGCGGTTTTCGATATCGACGTAGTCGCGGGTGGTCTCGCCCAGATACAGCTGACGCGGACGACCGATCTTGTTCTGCGGATCGGCGATCATCTCTTTCCACTGGCTGACCCAGCCCACGGTGCGCGACAGGGCAAAGATCGGCGTGAACATCGAGGTCGGGAAGCCCATCGCCTCGAGGATGATACCCGAATAGAAGTCCACGTTCGGGAACAGCTTCTTCTCGGCGAAATACGGATCTTCCAGCGCCTGCTTTTCCAGCGCCTTGGCAACCTGCAGCTTCGGGTTGTCTTCGATGCCCAGCAGATCCAGCACTTCGTCTGCCGACTGCTTCATCACCTTGGCGCGCGGGTCAAAGTTCTTGTAGACGCGGTGGCCAAAGCCCATCAGACGGAACGGATCGTTTTTGTCCTTGGCGCGGGCGATGTATTCGGGGATGTTTTCGACCGAGCCAATTTCTTCCAGCATCTCCAGACATGCCTGGTTCGCACCACCATGGGCAGGGCCCCACAGGCAGGCGATGCCAGCCGCAATACAGGCAAACGGGTTGGCACCCGAGCTTGAGGCCAGACGCACGGTCGAGGTCGAGGCGTTCTGCTCGTGATCGGCGTGGAGAGTAAAGATGCGGTCCATCGCGCGGCTGAGGATCGGGTTCACCTCATATTCCTCGGCCGGGACGCTAAAGCACATGCGTAGAAAGTTCGACGCATAGTCCAGATCGTTTCGCGGATATACGAAAGGCTGACCGGTGTGATATTTGTATGCCCAGGCCGCGATGGTCGGCATCTTGGCGATCAGGCGATGCGAGGCAACCTCGCGCTGATGAGGGTCCGAGATATCGGTTGAATCGTGATAGAAGGCCGACATTGCGCCGACGACACCAACCATGATCGCCATCGGGTGCGCATCGCGACGGAATCCACGGTAGAAATACTGCATTTGCTCGTGCAGCATGGTGTGACGCGTGATGGTGGATTCGAATTTTTCCAGAACGGGCGCGGTCGGCAGCTCTCCGTACAGCAGCAGGTAGCAAACCTCGAGGAAGTGGGATTTGCCTGCCAGCTGGTCAATCGGATAGCCACGGTGCAGCAGTTCACCTTTTTCGCCATCAATATAAGTGATTGTGCTGTCACAGCTGGCGGTCGAGGTGAAGCCGGGGTCATAGGTGAACACACCCGCAGTGCCGTACAGCTTGCGGATATCGATCACATCAGGCCCGGCAGTCGGCGAATGAATCGGCAGCTCATATGTTTCGCCATGCACGGTAAGAGTGGCTGATTTGTTGCTGTCGGTCATATTTTCCCTTCCTCAATCTTGCGCAAAACGGAACGCTGTCCGATCCTGCGGGCAACGGATGCGCGCACGCGCGCAGTCCGGGTGTTAGCGGAGCAGCGTTACCCAAATGTGAAGATCGGGTTTAGTTCGCTGCATCAGATAGCCGCGCCAGAGTTTCCTCCTGGCCCAGCACAAGCATCATGTCAAAAACCGAAGGAGTTACGGCCCGACCCGCCAGGACGGCGCGCAACGGCCCCGCCAGCTTGCCGAACTTGACGCCCTTGGCTTCCGCAAAGGAATTCAAGGCTTCCTCCAGTTCGCTCCGCGACCAGCTAACATTTTGCAACTGCGGCGTCAATTCATTCAGTATACCATCGGATACTGATGCCAGCGCCTTGGCCGCTTTCTCATCTGGTTTGATGGGGCGGGAAGTCAGGGCAAAATGGGCCTTTTCAAGTAGTTCCGGGAAGGTGCGGGCCCGATCCTTGAGGCAATACATCGCACGTTCCAGATCACTCGATTGTGTATCGGTTAGCGCTGGCAATTGGGCCGCATCAAGGTAAGCTTCGATTTCCTGCCGCAGTGCAGCATCGTCCGAGATAGCGATATGTTGCCCGCACAGATTTTCTAGCTTTTTCAGATCGAACCGGGCCGGGCTTTTGCCGATCCCGTCCAGATCGAACCATTCCTTCGCCTGTGCGTCGGTGAAAAACTCGTCATCGCCGTGACTCCAGCCCAGACGCGCCAGATAGTTGCGCATGCCGGCGGCAGGATAGCCCATGGCCTGATACTCCTGAGCGCCCAACGCGCCGTGGCGTTTCGACAGTTTCTTGCCGTCGGGCCCATGGATAAGCGGGATATGGGCCCAGACTGGAACGTCCCAGCCCATGGCCTGATAGATCATCATCTGACGCGCTGCGTTGTTCAGGTGGTCGTCGCCCCGGATCACGTGGGTCACCCCCATATCGTGATCGTCCACCACCACGGCCAGCATATAAACCGGTGTCCCGTCCGAACGCAGCAGGATCATGTCGTCCAACTGATCGTTGCGGATGGTCACGTCCCCCTGAACCTGATCGCGGATCACGGTCGCGCCGTCCTGCGGGGCCTTGATGCGGACCACAAAAGGTGCGTCTGGATGGGTCGCGGCGTCGGCGTCGCGCCAGGGGCTGCGGTACAGGGTCGATTTGCCCTCGGCCTTCGCTTGTTCGCGGAAGGCGGCGATTTCATCTTGGGTGGCAAAGCATTTATACGCCTTGCCCTCGGCCAGCAGCTGGTTGGCCACTTCGGCATGACGCGCCGCGCCCTCGAACTGGCTGATTACATCGCCATCATGGTCCAGACCCAGCCACGCCATACCTTGCAGGATGGCTGCCGTCGCCTCGGGGGTCGAGCGCTCGCGGTCGGTGTCCTCGATCCGCAGCAGGAACTTGCCACCGCGGCCACGGGCATAAAGCCAATTAAACAGCGCGGTGCGCGCGCCGCCGATATGTAGAAAACCGGTGGGCGAGGGGGCGAAACGGGTGACGACCTGATCGGACATTGTGTGGATTAACCTTTTGGTAACCGTGTCGGGCATAGTTTGGCGCCTGTCTAACGAGGCTGAGGGACGGGGGCAACCATGCGTGTTCTGGCCCGGGTCGAAGCCGCATTGCTGAACCAGACCGGGTACCTGTTTCCATGGTCTCCTGTGTGTCTGGCGATGGGGATCGGTCTGTATTTCTCGCTCCGGTTCGAACCGGCTTGGCAAGTCTACGTTTGTCTCGGCGCGGTCGTTCTTGCGGCTTGGGGGTTAGCCCGCAAGGCACGGTCCGGCTGGGCCTCGTTGGCAATCGGGGGGGCGCTGATCGCGGTCGGGTTCATACTGGCCGGTATCCGCGCCCATACGGTGGCAGAGCCGGTTTTGTCGTGGCGATACTATGGCCCGGTCGAGGGGCGGGTCGTCGCCATTGACCGCTCTGCGTCGGATGCGCTGCGGGTGACATTGGATCGGGTGCGGATAGGGGATGTGCCCAAGGCTCGTCGGCCGCAGCGCGTCCGGCTCTCGCTACATGGCCCAGTGGCGCAGATCGAACCGGGGCAGCGCATCATGACCACAGGGCATCTGTCGCCACCGCAAGGTCCGGTGGAGCCCGGTGGTTTCGACTTTCGCCGCCATGCATGGTTTCAAAGCCTCGGCGCGGTGGGATATACACGCGTACCGGTCCTGACGATTGCCGCAGCAAATCCCGAAGGGGTGCAGATCACAGCGTGGCGTATGGCGATATCCGGGCATGTCCGATCCATCCTGCCTGGTGAGGTCGGAGGTTTCGCCGCAGCCGTCACCACCGGAAATCGCAGCGGTATGGGTCAGAACACGCTGGAATCCCTGCGCGCGTCTAATCTGGCGCATCTTCTGGCCATCTCGGGCCTACATATGGGGCTGTTGACGGGCTTTGTGTATCTTGCGCTCCGTATCGGCCTGTCAGCAGTGCCCGTCTTGGCGCTCAGATGGCCTGTGCGCAAACTGGCCGCGATCGGGGCGCTGATCGCGGCGACGGTCTATCTGATGCTGTCAGGCGGTAGCGTTGCGACCGAGCGTGCCTTTGTCATGGTCAGCGTCATGCTAGGGGCGGTACTCATCGACCGCCGGGCCATTTCGTTGCGCGCGGTGGCCGTTGCCGCGCTGATCGTATTGATTCTGCGGCCGGAATCGCTGTTGAGCCCCGGTTTTCAGATGTCCTTTGCTGCCACCACCGCTTTGGTGGCTGTCTTCGGCCAATTGCGCGATGTCGGGCCGTTGCCTGGACCCAAATGGCTGAAACCAGTAGCCGGGTTGTTTATGTCCTCTGCAATTGCAGGGCTGGCGACGGCGCCGATCGGAGCGGCGCATTTTAACACGATGTCGCACTATGGCCTGGTGGCAAACATGCTGTCCGTGCCGGTCATGGGCATGGTCGTGGTGCCTGCCGCGGTGGTTGCTGCCTTGCTGGCCCCCTTCGGGCTGGAATCACTGGCGCTGGGAGTAATGGGGCTTGGGCTGGAGTGGATATTGCTGGTGTCCGAACGGGTCTCGGGGTTGGAGGGCGCCGTTGGACATGTCGCAAGCCCGCCCGGTTACGTACTGCCTCTCTGTGCATGTGGAGCGTTGTGGATCGCCCTTTGGCAAGGGCGTTCAAGATGGCTGGGGGTCAGCGCCGTGGCGGCTGCCTTTTTGCTGTGGGGGCAAGGCCAACGCCCCGAGGTTCTGATTGCTGATTCAGGCGGGCTGGTGGGCGTCATGACCGATCAAGGCCGCGCGCTGAGCAAGGAAAAAGGCAGCGGATTTATTGCGACGGTCTGGCTGGAAAACGATGGGGACGGGGTGGGGCAGCCCAATGCCGCGGCGCGTTGGCCTGAGCCGAGTGCTATCCAGCGGTATTTATGGCGCGGGAAAGAGCTGATTCACCTGACGGGAAAACGAGCAGCCTCGGGATTTGGGGACTGCACGTCGAACCAGATCGTGATTGCTGCCGTAGAGGTTGATCTGAAGGGGGACTGTGATCTCTATGATCCTGCGCGGCTGTTACAAACCGGCAGTCTTGCCCTGTCTGGAAGTACGGTCATGACCAGCCGAAAGATTGTCGGAGACCGGCTGTGGTCTCCGAAAACACGCGGCGACAAACGGGCTCAGTAGCTTCGGATCAGGCCGACCAACCGGCCTTGTACCTTGACCTTGTCCTCGGGCAGCACTCGGGTTTCGTAGGCGGGGTTCGCGGCCTCAAGCGCAATCGCATGCCCACGCCGGAAAAACCGCTTTAGCGTGGCTTCCTGATCTTCGACCAGCGCCACGACGATATCGCCATTATCCGCGACCGAGGTTTCTCGGATCACCACGACGTCCCCGTCATTGATTCCGGCGTCGATCATGGAATCACCCCGCACCTCAAGCGCGTAATGCTCACCCTTGCCAGAGACCATTGTGCCCGGCACTGCAACACGGTGCGAGACATGGCTGATCGCCTCAATCGGGACACCGGCGGCGATGCGACCCATGACGGGCAATTCCATTGCGTCAACGGTCACGGGGTCAAAATTGGCTGGGCGCGGGCCATCGGGCCTGTCGCCTTCGATCACACGCGGCTTGAATGCGGCCGTAGGCTCACCCCCAAGGCTTTCGGGCAGTTTCACAATCTCAATCGCACGGGCGCGGTGGGCGAGGCGACGAATAAAGCCGCGTTCCTCGAGCGCGGTGATCAATCTGTGGATGCCGGACTTGGACCGCAGGTCCAGCGCCGCCTTCATCTCGTCAAAACTGGGGGGAACACCATCCGCTTGAACGCGTTTGTGGATGAATTCCAACAAATCCAACTGCTTCTTGGTCAGCATTGCTCACACCTCGTCGGTCATGCGTTTTCTTTTGTTCTACGCATGTTCACGTTTTGTGTCAATGGTTTTGGCGCATCAGATCGGCAGGTACGGAACCTCGTCCCCAGCCGAGCGCGCAGGGTCATGGGGCTGGCGCACTAACAGGGCGTTGGCTTGTGCTAGAACGCTTAGCAGCGAACTGTCCTGATCATCGCAGGCGCGGATGCCTTCACGGTCCAAAACGGCGCGCATGTAGTGTTCACGTGGCCCGTTCTGGCTGATATCGGCCGCCAGTTTTGCAGTGCGGAAGGGTTGAAGAACCTCTTCAATTCCCAACATCCGGCGGATCATCGGAACAAGGAAGAGATAGCCGCAAACCATTGCACTCACGGGATTTCCCGGCAGGCCAATCATCGCGCTTTGCCCTAGTCGTCCGGCCATCAGAGGCTTCCCGGGACGCATCCGGATTTTGTAGAAGGCGCGCTCCATCCCCAAATTGCTTGAGACATCAGAGACCAAGTCGTAATCACCGACCGATGCGCCACCGATCGTCACGACCAGATCGGCCCCTTCAGCCAAACCAAACGCGGTTTCCAGAGACGATTGCGTGTCACGCGCAATCGGCAGGACGCGCACATGTGCTCCGGTCTTCTCCAGCAGCGCCTTCAGGCCGAATGTATTGGACGCGATGATTTGATCTGGTCCGGGGATCTCGCCCGGCATGACCAATTCGTCTCCGGTGGAAATCAGCGCGACGACCGGCTTTCGCGCAACGGGTACTTCCGCGATGTTCATTGCGGCCATCAGCGCAACATCTTCGGGTCGTAACAGTCTGGGTGCGCTTATTTTTGTGCCGCTTTTGAAGTCGACCCCGGCGGGGCGGATGTTGGTCTTTTCCCCCGGCTCGTCGGTGATGGTCAACAGATCGTCGCGTCGGTCTGTGTCCTCTTGGATCACGACGAAATCGGCTCCGTCAGGAACGGGTGCGCCAGTAAAGATGCGCACGGCTTGTCCCGGACCCACTGTGCCTGGAAACCGCCGCCCAGCTGCGGCTTCGCCGACGACTTTGAACATGGCGTGCAGTTCGACCTCTGCGGCTTTGACCGCGTAACCATCCATCGACGAGGCCGCAAAGGGTGGTTGATCCCGTGTGGCAACGACGTCAGCGGCCAGGCACCGGCCTGCAGAGTCTGCCAAGGAAACGGTTTCGGACGGCAGGGGCGAAACCAGCTTGAACAGCAGCGCGCGGGCGTCTTCGACTGAGATCATGACGCCTCGTATCGACCTGATTTACCACCATCTTTCAGCAATACGCGAATGCCGCCGATCTCCATCGCCTTGTCCACAGCCTTGGTCATGTCATAGACGGTCAAGGCGGCGGTCGAGGCGGCCGTCAACGCTTCCATCTCGACGCCCGTCTGGCCCGAGGTCTTGACGGTCGCCTCAATCTGCACACCGGGTAATTCTGGGTCCAACGTCAGTTCAACCGCGACCTTGGTGACAGGCAGCGGGTGACATAGTGGGATAAGGTCCGGTGTTTTCTTGGCGCCCATGATTCCGGCCAGTCGGGCCACGCCCAGAACATCGCCCTTTTTGGCCCGGCCTTCTGATATCAAATCAAAGGTTTCCTGCGCCATTTTAATGTGTCCGGAAGCAACGGCGACCCGATTTGTAACCGCCTTTTCAGACACGTCGACCATATGCGCCTGACCCTGTGCGTCGAAATGAGTTAACGGCATCACATCACTCCGGGGATGAGAGGATTGGCCAGCAGGTGGCGCGTAGCCGAGGCGACGTCGCCTTGCCGCATCAGGCTTTCGCCTATCAGGAAACTGCGCGCACCATAGCGGGCCATATCTGCAAGGTCGTCGGGGGTGCTTAGACCGCTTTCGCAGACAATAGTGCGATCGCCGGGCACCAGTTTTGACAAGCGACGGGTGGTATCAAGAGTTGTCTCGAACGTCTTGAGATTGCGGTTGTTTATCCCGATCAGAGGGCTTTTGAGGCCTGTCGCACGCTCAAGCTCTTCCTCGTCA
The DNA here is from genome assembly GCF_056531925.1 of Ruegeria sp. J8. NCBI lineage: Bacteria > Pseudomonadati > Pseudomonadota > Alphaproteobacteria > Rhodobacterales > Roseobacteraceae > Ruegeria > Ruegeria sp. J8. The sequence continues at coordinate 32,561 of NZ_JBQFMR010000002.1, read as the reverse complement.
TGCACCTCGATCAGAACGTCCATGCCCCAGTCGAAAGCGGTCTGTTCCAACTCTGCGGCCTGAGCGTCCTCGACCGAGGCCATGATGATAAGGATACAATCTGCCCCCAGCGCACGCGCTTCGACCACCTGATAGGGGTCATACATGAAATCCTTGCGCAGTGCAGGCAGTGAACAGGCGGCACGCGCAGCGGTTAGGAACGGTTTGTCGCCCTGAAAGCTGGGTGTGTCCGTCAATACGGACAAACAAGTGGCCCCGCCCTCCGCATAGGCTTTGGCCAAGGCGGGTGGGTCAAAATCGGGACGGATCAAGCCTTTGGATGGGCTGGCTTTCTTGATCTCGGCGATCAGGCCATACCCTGTGCGGGCAGCGGATTGAATGGCTGCTGCAAATCCGCGTGTCTCACCGGCTTCTCGCGCTTCTTCTTCGAGCGTTTCCAGCGATTTATACGTCTTGTCTGATGCAACTTCCTCAAGTTTGTAGGCCTTGATCTTGTCCAGTACCGTCCCGGTCATGCGGCCTCCTGAGTAATACGGGCCACAATGGCAATTTTGTCTTTCGCGTTTCCGCTGTCGATGCTTTCGGCTGCCTTGGCAACCCCGTCCTTGAGGTCCGAGGCCGCATCCGCAACCACCAGCGCGGCTGCGGCATTCAGCAAAACCGCATCCCGATAGGCCGATGGTTGGCCGTCCAGCAATGCTCGGAACGCAACCGCGTTTTCTTCGGGTGTGCCACCTAAGATGTCCTCGAAAGGGTGAACCGGCAGGCCAGCGTCCTCGGGGTGCAATTCGACCTCTTTGACGCGTCCATCCTCTAGCGCGGCAACCCAGCTTACACCGGTGATGGTCAACTCATCCGTTCCGTCGGATCCATGCACCAACCACGCGCGGTCGGCGCCCAGTAGACCCAAAGTCTCAGCCATCGGGCGGATCAGATCGCGGCTGAACGCGCCGGTCAGTTGCCGTTTGACGCCTGCAGGGTTGGTCAGCGGACCAAGAATATTGAAGATCGTGCGAGTCCCAAGCTCTTGCCGTGTGGGCATGACATGGGCGATCGCCGGGTGGTGCATCGGGGCCATCATGAACCCGATCCCGGCCTCTTGCAGCGCCTTTTCAACTGTTTCCGGGCCGACCATAACATTGATCCCCAACTGTCCCAGCGCATCAGCGGCCCCGGATTTCGAGCTGAGGTTGCGGTTTCCGTGCTTAGCTACTGTCACCCCGGCGCCGGCAACCACAAAAGCGGTTGCGGTCGAGATGTTCAGAGTGCCTTTGCCGTCTCCGCCAGTGCCGACGATGTCCATCGCGCCCTCGGGCGCTTGGACTGCGTTGCATTTGGCGCGCATGACAGCGGCGGCGGCGGCGTATTCCTCGACTGTTTCGCCCCGGGTGCGCATGGCCATCAGCAGCCCGCCGATCTGGCTGGGCGTGGCAGCACCGTCAAACAGAATGCCAAAGGCCTGTTCAGCCTCGGCGCGGGTCAGGGGCCGGTCGGCGGCGGCCCCGATCAGCGGTTTCAGAGCGTCGCTCATGCGGGAACTTTCATCTCGGACAGGAAATTCTTGAGCAGGGCGTGGCCGTGCTCGGATGCGATGGATTCTGGGTGGAACTGAACGCCATGAATGGGCAATTCTTTATGTTGCAGACCCATGATGGTGCCGTCCTCCAATTCTGCCGTGATTTCAAGGCAGTCGGGCAGGGTGTTACGGTCCACAACCAGCGAGTGATAGCGCGTCGCCTCAAACGGCGATGGCAGGCCTGCGAACAGACCTTTGCTTGTATGGTGCATGGTGCCCATCTTGCCGTGGACGATCTCGTGACAGCGGATGACGTCGCCACCAAAAGCCTGACCGATGGTCTGATGTCCAAGGCACACACCCATCAGCGGTGTCTGCGTTTCTGCCGCGGCCTTGGTCAGAGCCAGGCAGATGCCGGCCTGATCAGGATCACAGGGGCCAGGGCTGAGCAAGATGCCTGTCGGGTTCATGGCCATCGCTTCTTGCACATCCAATGCGTCGTTGCGCCGGATCACCATTTCGGCCCCAAGTTCGCCTAAATAGTGGACGAGGTTGTAGGTAAACGAGTCGTAGTTGTCGATCAGCAGCAGCATGTGAGCACTTGTCTTAGATTGGGCATTTCGGACTGGCGATGCAGCCCCGAGCCGCGATATAATGTCGGGACATACATGCTCAGGCTTGCGGGGCAGCGTCAAGAGGACATCCGACCTGACGCGCCTGCAAGGTGAGTGTCGCAGAAGACGGCACATTGACAGTCGACGCAGGAATTGGACGAGAGGCAATTATTATGGGCGGATTTGTGGGTGGAATGATCGCAGGTGCGGTCGTTGTATTGCTGCTGGGCGCGGCGTTGTCGCTGAATACCCCCCTGACGCGAAAACCGGAGGTGGTTGAAAAAGCCCCTGAACCGGCCGAGATCGAAGCCCCGCAAGTGACCGAGGCCGAGGTTGGTACGATCGCCGATGCCGATGTTTTAACGCTGCCTGCCCCTGATCCGGCCCCGGCGGATGCGCCCGACACTGTGGCGGGGCTGTCCGAAGTTGAAAACGCGCCGAACACTGTCCCCGAAGTGAATGAGACCGCCGTTCAGGTCGATCGCGCCGAGCAGGTTGAAACCACCGACGTGGCCATTGCAACTGAAGCTCCTGTTGCCCCACAGGCTCCGACCTCTCCTCAAGTTCCTGAAGCACTGGCCGAGGCTCCGCTTGCCGAAGACGTGCCTGCCGTGATTGAGGAGGCTCCGACACCTCCGGCCCCTGTCGAAGAGGTGGTGGTGGAAGAGGTTGCGCCAGCGGAAGACACTCCGGTTTCCGAACCGCTGCCCGAGGTGGCCGCCGTTGAGCCGGAACCGGAAACGCAAGACCCCGTTGCGGTTGAGCCGAAGGATGAAGAACCGCCCCGTACCCTGCCGCGTATTGCCGCTGTGCCACAGATCGGGGCCGATCAGGCCACCGAGGGGACGCAGGGCGTCGGCCGGCGCGTTGTTCCCCTGACCGAGCGAGACGGCGGTGAACCCGTTGATGAAACTGCCGACGCGGCCCCAGTTTCTAACAAGCCGATCGAGGCTTATGCCGCCGAATTCGACCAACCCGGCTCGGTGCCACTGATGTCGATCATTCTGATCGATGACGAAGGCGCGTATGGGGCCGAAGCGTTGCAGGACTTCCCTTATCCGATCAGCTTTGCCATCAGCCCGTCCGACCCCGAAGCTGCGGAAAAGATGGCCCGTTACCGCGCGGCAGGATTTGAGGTTCTGGCGATGGCGGACCTGCCCAAAGAAGCCAGCGCGCAGGATGCCGAGGTCTCGCTGTCTGTATGGCTAGATATGCTACCTGAAACGGTTGGCATCCTTGAAGGGGTCGATACGGGGATTCAGGGCAACCGCAAGCTGGCTGATCAAGTTGCGGCTATCGCAGGCGGCACTGGTCGCGGGTTGATCACTCAAGACAATGGGTTGAACACGGTGCAGAAACTGGCAGCGCGGAATGGCATTCCGTCCAGCGTAATCTTCCGTGATATCGACGGTGCGCGTCAGGAGCCGAAAGTGATGCGTCGCTTTCTGGATCAAGCGGCCTTTCGGGCCGGGCAAGAAGGTTCGGTTGTGATGTTGGGTCGTTTGCGCCCCGACACGATCTCGGCATTGTTGGTTTGGGGATTGGAGGATCGTGGCGGTCGCGTGACAATGGCACCGATCTCGGCCGTGATGAAGCGACAGGTTCAATAGGCGCGTTAACTGCGCCTATTTTCAGCTATTGCCCGAACCGGTGAAGCGCGCCGCATCCTCAGCAGCGCGGCGGATGGCGTTGGATTTATGGACTGTTTCCATGAACTCGGCCTCAGGGTCGCTGTCATAGACCACACCGCCCCCGGCTTGGATGTAAAGCTTTTGATCCTTCACGATGGCTGTGCGCAGGGCGATACACATATCCATGTCGCCCCCCGCGCTGAAATAGCCGACACCGCCGCCATAGATACCGCGCTTTTCGGGTTCCAGCTCATCAATGATCTCCATCGCCCGCACTTTCGGTGCGCCTGAGACGGTCCCGGCGGGCATACCGGCAAAGAAGGCGTCCAGCGCGTCTTTGTCGTCGGCCAGCTCTCCGACCACGTTCGAGACGATGTGCATCACGTGGCTGTAGCGTTCGATGATGAACTCTTCAGTCGGGCGGACAGTGCCAATCTTGGACACGCGCCCCGTATCGTTGCGGCCCAGATCCAGCAGCATCAGATGCTCGGCCAGTTCTTTCTTGTCGGCCAGCAAGTTGACCTCATTCGCCTTGTCCTCTTCGGGCGTCGCACCCCGCGGGCGGGTGCCAGCGATGGGACGGATCGTGACCTCATTGCCGAAGACGCGCACCAGAATTTCTGGGCTGGCGCCAACGACCTGAAATCCGCCGAAGTTGAAATAGAACATGAAGGGCGAAGGGTTGGTCCGACGCAACGAACGATAGAGCGCAAAGGGCGGCTGAGGGAAATCTTGCGTCCAGCGCTGCGCCGGGACGACCTGAAAGATATCGCCCGCACGGATGTATTCCTTGGCTTTTTCAACCGCTTCCATGTAGCCGGACTTGGTGAAGTTCGACTGCGGAGTCGCGACTTCCGATGCATCGCCAAGATCGCGCGATTCAGCAGGCATGGCGCGTTCCAGATCCCGCACGGCGTCCATGACACGCTCGGCGGCCTGCGCATAGGCCGCTTTGGCCGATTGCCCTTCGCTGACCCAGGCGGGCGAAACAACCGTAACCTCGCCCTTGACGCCGTCCAGCACAGCTACGACTGACGGGCGCAGCATCACCGCATCAGGCAGCCCAAGCGGATCAGGGTTCACATTGGGCAGGTATTCCACCAGCCGCACCATGTCATAGCCCAGATATCCAAACAGCCCGGCAGCGGCCTGCGGCAGATCATCGGGCAGGTCGATCCGGCTTTCGGCCAGCAATGCCCGCAGGTTGTCCATGGGATTGCCGGTTTGCGGATCGAAAGCTTCGTGGTCGAAGCGGGCGGAACGGTTCAGTTCGGACGCTTCCCCCCGGCAACGCCAGATCAGATCGGGCTTCATTCCGATGATCGAGTACCGGCCGCGCACCTCGCCGCCTGTCACTGATTCCAGCATGAACGCGTCTTTCTGCGCGCCCGTCAGCTTGAGCATCAGCGACACCGGCGTATCCAGATCAGCGGCCAATCGGGTGTAAACGACCTGGTTCTCGCCTGCCTCATAGGCGCGGGCGAAGCTGTCGTATTCAGGAGTCAGGGCCATTGGGGTCTCTTAGTAGCTCGCTTGGACAGCGTTCAGGGCCTGTTGATCCACGACGGGACGGGCGCGAACCTGCGCGTCACGGACATAGGCGTCGAAAATATTCTGAGCCAGAGCTTGGTTCAACTGCGCCGCAAGGGCTTCGCGTGCCTGACGCAATTCGTCTGTCTCATCAGGCGGCAAAAGCTCTTCGAGCCGCACAACAAAGGCAGTACCAGTGCCAGGGATCACGCGCAGCTCTTCCAGTTCCATGTCAAACACGTCCGACATGAAAGTTGCGGGAACGTCATCCAGAAAAGCGGTCCGGGTCAGGGCGTTTTCCACGCGGAAGGGCAGGCCAGTTTCAGTGAAATCGCCATTGCTCTCAAGCTGTGCAAGAACGGTTTTGGCCTGCTCTTCCAGCGCCTTGTCCGTCTCGGCCTGCACCCATGCGGCAATCACGCGCTCCCGGGCGCTGTCCAGGGGTTCCGGGCGGCGGGGCAGAACTTCGTCCAGTCGCAGGGCAAAGATTGAGCCGTCCTCAAGGAACGCAACTTCGGGGAAATCGCCTTCGTTCACGTCCTGTGCGGCAACGCGGAACCCGTCATAAGCGGCCACGCCATCTTCGCTTTGGCGAGTCCAGTCGATCTGGCCCAGTTCCATCTCAGTCTCGCCCACCAGCTCTTCCAAGGTGGCACCACCCGCCAGCAGGTCGTTGATGTCTTCGGCTTGCGCCTCGATCTGGCGGCGGGCACGGTCAGCGGCCAGTTCTTCACGCAAAATTGGAGCGGCGTCTTCGAACGCAATGATGTTTTCCGCTAGCGTGCCGTTGATGCGGAACAGTGCCGGGCCCAGAGGCGACGGAAGGGGGCCAACAACATCGTCCAGTTCGGCGGCAAATACGCCGTCGGCCGCGTCGCCAAGATCGTCCCGGGTCACGTCACCCAGATCGACATCGCTGAGTACAAGATCGCGGTCGCGCACCAGAGTTTCGAACGTTGTGCCGCCGACAGCGATTTGCGCCATGGCAGTCTCGGCAGCAGCCTCGTCCGAAAATGGCAGACGCTCGACTAAGCGGCGCGCGGGCTGTTGGAATTCCTCCGAGCGCTGATCATAGAGGCGGCGCACCGCGTCCTCATCCACCTCAACGCTGTCCAGCAGCATGTCGGGCGACAGTATTGCATAGGTCAGCCGCTTGGTGCGGGGCAGAGTGAAAAGGTCGGCATTGCCGTCGTAAAAAGTTTGAACCTGCGCATCGGTGGGCTGCCCGATTGGCTCAGACAGGGCGTCCGCGCTGACGGTCGCAACAGTAAAGCTGCGTCGCGCGCCGACGAAATTGGTCATGACATCTGTCAGGGTTTGGGGCATCTCGACGCCGCCCATGATCGCGCCCTGCACGATGGTGCGTGCAGATTCCTTGCGCAGATCGGATTCGAATTCGCTGTCGGTCAGGCCAACCTGATCAAGCTGAAACTCATACGAGTCGCGGTCGAAACTTCCATCCACCCCCTGAAAGGCCGGGATGGCCAGAATTTCCTTCTGCAGGTTCTCATCCCCGATCGAAAGGCCCAGCAGACCGACCTCATTATCCAGCGCGGCAAGCGCGGTCAGGCGCGAGAGGGCAAGCTGGTCCAGCCCGAACTCATGCGCCTGCGAGATTTGCATCGGTTGCCCGGTCTGACTTTCGACGGCGCGGATTTCGCGTTGAAGCTCACGCACATAATCGTTGATCGAGATATCTTCGTTGCCTACCTGCGCGACACTGCGCGCGGTTCCGGTCAGGCTCGTGGCCCCGAACCCGGCAAGGCCCAGCATCAAAAGACCCATCAGGATCCAGACAAAGGTCTTTGAAAGGTTTTTCATGCCTGCGGCCATGGTGCCCTCATTTGTGGTTTTGTGGCAGATTGCTGCCCTGTCGGTTGCGGCCTTGAATACGACGCGGACCGGCGGGGGGCAAGCTTAGAAGGTGGCGTCGGTCAGCCGATCGAACAATTGGCGCAAGCCTTTGCGGTCTAGATTGGCAAAGGCGATGCGGACCTGCCGCTTGCCGGCTGGATCGTCCTGCGGCATGAACATGGTGCCGGGCAAAAGCAGGATGCCGGTTTCGGCCACCATGCGTTTGGCCAACTCGTCTGAGGGCAAGTCGAAAGGGTGTTCGAAATAGGCGAAATAAGCGCCTAGCCCCAGAAGTTTCCACCCCTTTTCGGCAAGATCGGGCAACATGTCCTGAATGGCGGCGCGTCTGTCGAGAATCTCATCCCGTTCTCCGGCGACCCATCGCGACAGGTTCTGCATTCCCCAAAGGGCGGCGAATTGACCCATCTGACCGGGGCAGATGGCGACGGTGTCGAGGAATTTTTCGATCTCGGCCAGAAGGTTTGGGCTGGTCGCGATTGCGCCGACCCTATGGCCTGTCAGGCGGTAGGCTTTCGAAAAGGAATAGAGATGCACCAGCGTCTCGTCCCAACCGGGTTGTTGGAACAAATCGTGAGGCGGGCCACTGCGGCTGTCGAAATCACGGTAGGTTTCATCGACCAGCAAGCGAATTCCGGCCTCTTGCGCCAGATCATAAAAGGCGCGGACCAGTTCCGCCGGGTATTCGACGCCACCCGGATTGTTCGGTGTTACCAGAGCAATCGCACGTGTTTTATCAGTGATCAGCGCGCGCGCAGCCTCGGGGTCGGGGAGCAAATCGTCCCCGGTATGCAACGCGATGCTGCGTACCCCTGCCATATCCAGCCACATTCTATGGTTGAAGTACCATGGGGTTGGCAGAATGACCTCATCCCCCTCATCGGTGATGGCTGAAAGGGTGGCGGCGAAAGCCTGATTGCAACCCGAAGTGATGGCGACCTGATCTGACGAAAGGTCCGCGCCGTAATGGGTGCCGATTTGTTGGGCGAGTTCGGCCCGGAGTTCGGGGTTTCCCAGCACGGGGCCGTAGAGATGCGCGCTGTCTTCACTGATGGCAAACTCGGCCATGGCCTGACGCAAGGCAAGCGGCGGTGGATCGACCGGGGCAGCCTGGCTGACGTTGATCAAAGGACGGTCTTGAGTGAAGTCCACGCCCTCAAGCCAGCGGCGCGCCTCCATCACCGGAGGGGGGAAGGTGGCGCGGGTACGGGTTTGGGGCATGGCGGATCATTTTTTGCGAGGCTCTGCCTCGCGCTCCGAGGTATTTTTGAACAGAAGAAGGATCAGTCGGTGCCCCGGTAGGGTTCGACATATTGCAGGGCCATATCCCATGGGAAGAATATCCATGTGTCCTGGCTGACTTCGGTGATGAAAGTATCAACCATCGGGCGGCCTTTGGGTTTGGCATAGACAGTGGCAAAATGCGCCTTGGGGTACATGTCCCGGACCAGTTCCAGGGTTTTGCCGCTGTCGACTAGGTCATCGATGATCAGTACGCCGGTGCCGTCGCCCATCAGGCCGGCGTCCGGGGCCTTCAGAACTTCGGCTTCGCCTTGTTCCTGATGGTGGTAAGAGCGGACGCTGATCGTGTCGACGGTGCGGATGTCCAACTCACGGCTGACAATCATCGCCGGGGCCATGCCGCCGCGCGTGATGGCGACAACGGCGCGCCAGGCACCATCTTCGGGGCCTTGCCCGTCCAGACGCCAGGCCAGAGCGCGCGAGTCGCGGTGAATCTGATCCCAACTGATGTGAAAGCCTTTTTCGTGGGGCAGGCGGTCTTTGGCGCTCATGGATATTAACCTTTTTCAACGTCTGGTGCGTCAACGGCCTTCATGCCGACGATGTGATAACCTGAATCCACGTGCAGATTCTCACCGGTTACGCCTCCGCTGAGGTCAGACAGCAGATAGAGCGCTGAGTTGCCGACGTCATCAATGGTCACGTTGCGGCGCAGGGGCGAGTTATATTCATTCCATTTCATGATATAGCGGAAATCACCGATCCCGCTGGCTGCCAGCGTCTTGATCGGGCCAGCCGAGATCGCGTTCACACGGATGCCGTCTTTGCCCAGATCCTCGGCCAGATATTTAACCGAGGCCTCAAGCGCCGCCTTGGCCACACCCATGACGTTGTAGTGGGGCATGACTTGTTCTGCGCCGTAGTAGGTCAGCGTGACCGCGCTGCCGCCATTGGTCATCATCTTCTCGGCCCGCTGCATTACGGCGGTGAAGGAATAGACCGAGACATCCATGGTCAGTTTGAAATTGGCGCGCGAAGTATCAACATAGCGGCCGCGCAACTCGTTTTTGTCGGAAAAGCCGATGGCGTGGACGACAAAATCCAAATGTCCCCATTTCTTCGAAAGCGAGTTGAATAGTTCGTCAATCGACTCTTCGTCGCTGACGTCGCAGGGCAAGACGATTTCACTGCCCAATTGAGCGGCCAGCGGGTCAACCCGCTTTTTCAGCGCATCGCCTTGATAAGAGAATGCAAGTTCGGCCCCTGCGTCAGACAATGCGCGGGCAATCCCCCATGCGATTGATTTGTCATTCGCCAGTCCCATGATGAGGCCGCGCTTGCCGGCCATCAACTGATTTGACATGTTCGGTTCTCCGCCTGTCCTTCGCATTATGTTGGGATGGTTTATGCCATTGGATGGCTTGCATCAAGGCCGTGTGCTCTTGCCCGTGGCGGGTTCTCGCCCTAGGGTGAACATTAAGAGTTTCCAGGGGATGGAAATGAGCGAACGAGACGGCATTTTCGCCGGTACCGATCCGTTTGAAATAGCGGCGCGGTGGCTGGACGACGCCAGGGACAGTGAACCGAACGATCCGAACGCGATTGCCCTGGCAACCGTGGACGCGACTGGTATGCCAAACGTGCGGATGGTCCTGCTGAAAGAGATCGAGGCTCAGGCCTTTGTGTTCTACACGAATTACGAAAGTACCAAGGCGGCCGAGTTGGACAGTGCCGGGAAAGCTGCTTTTGTGATGCATTGGAAATCTTTGCGGCGTCAAATCCGAGTTCGTGGTACAATAACTCGGGAAAACGGACCACAAGCGGATGAATATTATGCGTCCCGATCCCTAAAAAGCCGGTTGGGTGCATGGGCGTCGAAACAGTCACAGCCGCTCAGCAGCCGGACGGCTCTGATGGCCGAGGTTGCAAAGGTGACCGCAAAGCTGGGGCCGAATCCACCGCGTCCACCGTTTTGGGGTGGATACCGGTTGGAGCCGACAGAGATCGAATTCTGGGCTGACGGAGCCTTCCGTTTGCATGATCGGTTCCAGTGGCGGCGTGAAAACGCAGAGACTGAGTGGCAGACACAGAGGCTGAATCCATGACATTCACGTGCCGCGAAATGCAACACTCGGAGTTTAAAGGGTTTTTTCAGCTTGAAATCGTGGGGCAATCCCATACACATCAAAACCTTAACGAATTATTAAAACGCGCGATAGGAACACTGTGCCAGACGACCTGAACAACATGTACCGCGTACGTGGACACGTGAAATGGTTCGACCCTGCCAAGGGGTATGGCTTTGTTGTGTCCGATGAGGGTGGCCCGGATATTCTGTTGCATGTAAATGTCTTGCGGAATTTTGGCCAAAGCTCGGTCGCGGATGGTGCCGGCATTGAGATCATGACGCACCGCACCGATCGCGGTGTTCAAGCGGTCGAGGTGATCAGCGTAGATCCTCCGGCGCGCGCCGACTCAATGATGCTTGCCGATTTCGCCGAGCTGGACCCGGTGGCCATAGCCGAAGCCCCATTGGAAGCTGCGCGCGTAAAATGGTTCGACAAGGGCAAGGGATTTGGATTCGCCAATGTGTTCGGTCGGGACGAAGACGTGTTTCTTCATATTGAGGTTTTGCGCCGGTCTGGTTTGGCCGATTTGCAGCCGGGCGAGGCTTTGGCGATGCGGGTGATCGATGGCAAACGTGGACGTATGGCCGCGCAGGTTCTGGCCTGGGAATCCGCGCTTGATAGCTAGAGCATGATGATCAGGGTTCTTTCGGTTGCTGCGACGATACTATCGGTATGGACGGGAACGGCCTTTGCGGCCTGTAGCGCGGATCGCGTGAACCTGAAAAATGAAAAGTCTCAGATCAGCTTCGATATCGAACTTGCCGTGACACCGCAGGAACGTGCGCGCGGTCTGATGTTTCGGGAATCCATGCCGCAACGGGCAGGGATGCTGTTTATCTTCGATCCGCCGCAGCGGGTCGCGTTCTGGATGAAGAACACACTGATTCCCCTGGATATGATTTTTGTGAATCGCGCAGGTGAGGTCGTGAATGTGCATAGTGATGCCATCCCCGGTGATTTATCGCTGATTGAGGGCGGTGATTCGGTCTATGCCGTGTTGGAGATCAACGCAGGGCTGGCGCGGCGTTACCTGATTGAACCGGGCACGCAGATGCAGCACGAAGTTTTTTCGCAAGGTCCTGCAATTTGGCCCTGTTAGGGCTTTTCAAATCAGAACGGCCCCGTTAGGAAGGCGCACGGTCCGGGGCGTGGCGCAGTCTGGTAGCGCACCTGTTTTGGGTACAGGGGGTCGTAGGTTCGAATCCTGCCGCCCCGACCACTTCCTTTCAAGCTGGAGCACCGCCCATCGCGCGATAAAGCGCGGTAAGGGCCTTGTCCAATTGTTCGCTTTCGACGGGCACCTGAATGTCGGGCGCATTCTGGCGCGGTACGTTGAAATAGAGTTCAGCGTCGACGCGGTATCCTCCGGAGTTTTTGGTCGAGGTTAGGCGCATCACGCTTTTGGGCAGATCCTGCGGGTAACCATCATAGTTGAGAATCAGAAAGGCCGTCGTTTCGGGGGGCAGCAACTCGGTGCATTCGAACAGGCGATTCCCGACACGCCTGAAATCTTCTCCAGGGCCATCACAGCCGACTTCGAACGTATCGAACAGCCGCGTGGGATAGGTTTCAAACTGCGCGCTGCGGGATGGAGGGGGCACATCTTGTGGTGTGCAGGCCACGATCAGTCCCATCAGGGGAAGGATTCCAATCTTCGACATCTCTGCTCGTACCTTTACTTCGTGCTGCGTTGGTCGGCGAAGCTGTTTTCGCGCCGAACAAACGCAGGGATGATTCTATTCGAGTTTAGATATCTTAACTTCGGTTTATCAAATGCCGATAACTGTGCCGGAAATCACGGTTAATTGTTCTGCAGAATTTTGCGCAGGTCCATTTGAACCCGTGGATGAACCTGTGGAGGAATCGGCCCACCCCGTTCAGCGCCATTTGAGAGATATTGGGTCAATATAAAAGATTCCAAAAATGACGGAAAAATGACGTTGACGATCTATGGCCGAATACGCCAGATTGTATGGGCCGAATATGATGCCACTAAATCTGGTAGGAAATCCGGAGCGCGGCATAGGGCGAGGGTCGGAAAGCACAACATAGAGACGTGCAACCGTTGAAACGGAATTTCGTTGCCATTGGCAGCGACCGGTTCTTTGCGCCCAATTTTCTGGCACGGCCAAAGGTTCGCTTTCTCGAACTTGAGGCGACAAGGACAAGTGATTGAATCTAGGGCGGCGGACATGAAGATTGACAGAAAATTCACCAAATCAGGACAAGACGCTTATGCGGAGCTGGACTTTGTTTCGGCAACGTCAGAAATCCGTAACCCTGATGGTACGATTGTTTTCCGTCTGGATGATATCGAAGTTCCCTCCAGCTGGAGCCAGGTGGCAAGTGATGTCATCGCCCAGAAGTATTTCCGCAAGGCTGGTGTTCCGTCCAAGCTGAAGAAGGTCAAAGAAAAGGATGTACCTGAGTTCCTGTGGCGTTCGGTCCCTGCGGATGGCGCGGAATTCGAAGGTGAGACTTCGTCCAAACAGGTGTTCGACCGACTGGCGGGTGCATGGGCCTATTGGGGGTGGAAGGGCGGCTATTTCTCGACCGAGGAAGACGCGCGCGCCTATTTTGACGAGATGCGCTACATGCTGGCCACCCAGCGTGCCGCGCCGAACTCGCCGCAGTGGTTCAACACTGGCTTGCATTGGGCCTATGGAATCGATGGCCCGGCGCAGGGGCACCACTATGTCGACTATAAAACCGGCAAGCTGACCAAGTCGAAATCTGCCTATGAGCATCCGCAGCCGCATGCGTGCTTCATCCAGTCCGTCGATGATGATCTGGTGAACGAAGGCGGCATCATGGATCTTTGGGTGCGCGAGGCGCGCCTGTTCAAATACGGCTCGGGCACCGGGACCAACTTCAGCCATCTGCGTGCTGAGGGCGAAGCGTTGTCGGGTGGCGGCAAGTCTTCGGGCCTGATGGGCTTTCTCAAGATCGGCGACCGCGCCGCTGGCGCGATCAAATCAGGCGGTACAACCCGTCGAGCAGCAAAGATGGTAATCGTCGATGCAGATCACCCCGATATCGAGCAATTCATCGAATGGAAGGTGATCGAAGAGCAGAAGGTGGCCTCGATCGTTGCCGGATCGAAGATGCACGAGAAGATGCTGAACGGCATTTTCGAGGCCATCCGCAGCTGGGACGGTGCCGCTGATGATGCTTATGATCCGAACAAGAATGACGGCCTGAAAACGGCTGTGCGCGAGGCCAAAAAGGTCGCGATCCCCGAGACTTACATCAAGCGCGTGCTGGATTATGCCAAGCAGGGTCATGACAGCATCGAGTTCCCGACCTACGACACGGACTGGGATTCAGAAGCCTACAGCTCCGTCTCGGGCCAGAACTCGAACAACTCGATCCGCGTGACCAACGCGTTCCTGACCGCCGTTGAGAAAGACGCCGATTGGGAGCTGATCAACCGGACCGATGGTAAGGTCGCAAAGACCGTTAAGGCCCGCGATCTTTGGGAAAAGGTTGGACATGCGGCATGGGCCTGCGCCGATCCGGGCATTCAGTTCCACGACACGGTCAATGAATGGCACACATGCCCAGAAGATGGTGAGATCCGCGGCTCGAACCCGTGCTCGGAATACATGTTCCTAGATGACACGGCCTGTAACCTGGCGTCGATGAACCTGCTGACCTTCCTCAAGGATGGTGAGTTCCAGGCGGCTGACTATATGCACGCCTCGCGTCTGTGGACCCTGACGCTGGAAATCTCGGTGACCATGGCGCAGTTCCCTTCAAAGGAAATCGCGCAACTGTCCTATGATTTCCGCACTTTGGGTCTGGGCTATGCGAATATCGGCGGTCTGCTGATGAACATGGGCTACAGCTATGACTCGGATGAGGGTCGTGCGATCTGCGGCGCGCTTACCGCGATCATGACTGGTGTGGCCTATGCGACTTCGGCGGAAATTGCCGGTGAGCTGGGTGCTTTCAAAGGCTATGAGCGCAATGCCGACCACATGCTGCGCGTCATCCGCAACCACCGCCGCGCGGCGCAGGGTGTCGTGACCGGCTATGAGAAGCTGGCCGTGAAGCCGGTGCCTCTGGACCACGGCAACTGCCCGGACAAGCGTTTGATCGATCTGGCCATGTCCGCTTGGGATGAGGCGCTGAGTCTGGGTGAAAAGAACGGTTATCGCAACGCGCAGGCCACTGTGATCGCCCCCACCGGCACCATCGGTCTGGTGATGGATTGCGACACCACCGGGATTGAGCCGGACTTTGCGCTGGTCAAGTTCAAGAAGCTGGCCGGTGGTGGTTACTTCAAGATCATCAACCGTTCGGTGCCTTCGGCGCTGGAGAAGCTGGGCTATTCCTCGTCTCAGATTGAAGAGATCGTGGGCTACGCGGTCGGCCACGGCACCATCGGGAACGCGCCGGGGATCAATCACACCTCTTTGACCGGCCACGGCTTCGGTCCGAACGAACTGGCGAAAGTGGATGCTGCGCTAGAAAGCGCCTTCGACATCCGGTTTGTCTTCAACCAGTGGACGCTGGGCGAGGATTTCTGCACCGGCGTTCTGGGCATCCCGGCCACCAAGCTGAATGACCCGACCTTCGACCTGCTGCGTCACCTGGGTTTCACCCGCGCAGATATCGAAGCGGCGAATGATCACGTCTGCGGAACCATGACACTGGAAGGCGCGCCGCACCTGAAAGAGGAACACTATTCCATCTTCGATTGTGCCAACCCGTGCGGCAAGAAAGGTAAGCGTTTCCTTGGGGTTGACAGCCACATCACCATGATGGCGGCGGCGCAGAGCTTCATCTCGGGTGCCATCTCGAAGACGATCAACATGCCGAACGATGCGACCATCGAAGACTGCCAGAAGGCATATGAGTTGTCGTGGTCGCTGGGTGTGAAGGCGAACGCGCTGTACCGCGACGGCTCGAAACTGTCTCAGCCTCTGGCCGCTGCATTGGTTGAGGATGATGATGAGGCCGCCGAGGTTCTGGAAAGCGGCACACCGGCCGAAAAAGCTGCCGTGCTGGCCGAGAAGGTCATCGAGAAGGTCGTCGTCAAGGAAATCGTCCGCTCGCACCGCGAGAAGATGCCCGAGCGTCGGAAAGGCTACACTCAGAAAGCCATCGTGGGCGGCCATAAGGTCTATTTGCGGACGGGTGAGTATTCGGACGGCTCGTTGGGCGAGATTTTCATCGACATGCACAAGGAAGGCGCTGGCTTCCGGGCGATGATGAATAACTTTGCCATCGCGGTCTCTGTCGGCCTGCAATACGGCGTGCCGCTGGAAGAGTTCGTGGATGCCTTCACCTTCACCAAGTTCGAACCGGCGGGGATGGTGCAGGGCAACGACTCGATCAAGAACGCGACGTCGATCTTGGACTACATCTTCCGCGAGCTGGCCGTCAGCTATCTGGACCGCACTGATCTGGCCCATGTGAAGCCCGAAGGCGCGACCTTCGACGATATCGGTCGGGGCGAGGAAGAGGGCGTCTCGAACGTCTCGGAAATCAGTGAAACAGCGGCCTCCAAGTCATTGGAAGTATTGAAGCAAATCAGCTCGACCGGGTATCTGCGCAAGCGGTTGCCGCAGGATTTGGCCATGTTCACGCCGCAAGCGGATGCAACCGGAATGGCGGAACCTGCCGCCGTGTTCGAAGCCCCTGCTGAAACCGCAGTGGCGACCGGTATGGACGCCCGCACAAAAGCCAAGATGCAAGGGTACGAGGGCGATCCCTGTGGTGAATGTGGAAATTACACGCTGGTGCGCAACGGCACCTGCATGAAATGCAACACCTGCGGTGCGACCAGCGGGTGTAGCTAAGGCAAACGCCCCGTCAGGCGGGGTGTAGGGACCTGGGCTTTCCCCCGAATGCCCGGTCCCGACGAAAACGGAAGAAGGCGCCGAGACTTACCTACGATGCCTTTTTCCACTCGGCCGACATGCCCGTGTCGGCCGGGAACAGGGTGGGGCGGAATATTGCTCTTTCCCACTCTCTCACGGGACGGGTGCGCTCGTCCCATGCGCAGTCCAGGCCGCAGGCAAAAAAACACCGGGCGGTCAACGAGATGAGCCTGGATGGCGAAACTTAAAGGGGGCCTCGGCCCCCTTTTTTTCAAGCACTTACGTTGGCAAATGAATGTTAAATTTCTCGCGAAGCGCCGCGTCCAGCATGGGATCGAACCGTGCGGGTGACGGTGCGGACAGGATTTCCTCTTTCCGGGCCGTGGCCTTGGCGATCAGGTCAGGCTTGTCCAATTCGGCCCATTCTTTGGGTGACGTTCGGTCGCCATAGGTCGGATACACGTAATCGGCTTGCATCCGGCTGAGCGTTGCTTCGGTGCCCAGATAGTGACCGGGGCCGCCCATGCAGACCTCGGCCATCTGATCAAGGGCAAGGGTCTCGTCCGTAACCTCGATCCCCCGCACGCAGCGCTGCGCTTGACCGATAAGATCGTCCCCCAAGATAAGACTTTCAAAGCAAAATCCAAGAAGAGAGGCGTGCATACCAGCGGCCTCATAGACCATGTTCACCCCGGACAGGCCGGCCATAACGTTCGAGCACATCTGCTCCCATCCGGCCTGCATGTCGGGCAATTTTGAATCTGACGCACCAGCGGCGGCACCGCCCGGCAGATCGTAGAAATGATGCATCTGGGCGCAGCCTGCGGTCAGCAGCGCTTGTTCGCCCGACCCGATGGACATCGCGCCTGTGCGCAGGTCCAAGCCAAATGGCCATGTTCCAAAAACCGCAGGGGCCCCAGGGCTTACGGCATTTACGTAAACCAACCCTGCAAGACATTCCGCCGTCGCCTGAGCGATTGCTCCCGCGATAGTCGACGGTGCGGTCGCCCCCGCCATTCCGGCCGAGAGCAGCAGAACCGGCATTCCAGCTTTGATACATTCCTCCATCACTTCGCAGCTTTCGGTGGCGAATTTCATCGGAGGCACTACGAAACAGTTCGAATTCGACACGAAAGGCCGCTCACGCCATTTGTCCTCGCCGCCAGCAATCATGTGCAGCATTTCCACTGCGGGGGCTACATGGCTAGGTTCGGTGAACGAGGTGCCGATATGTTTGAAGGTGCCGGAGCAAGCGGCATAGACCGTGTTCAGATCCATTTCCAGATTGTCGGTGATGTCACGACACACCATAGGGCGTTGAACAAAATGGATATTGTCCAGTTGCTGGCAGATGCGTGCGGCGTCGTGCAGGTCTTGCACGGTCGAATCGCGGTACTCTCGCCCCTCCACATCGACCATGCTGACAGCGGCGCCTGCGGTGCCATAGTGGACGCGGGTACCAGACAGCTCCAGATCAGTTTGCCCATCGCGGCTGTGCAGGGTTACCGAGCGGTTCGCCTTGGCGATCGTATCCTCGACCAGTGCGCGCGGAAACCGGATGCGTCCGTCCTCGCCCAAGGTACAGCCAGCGCCCACCAGATAGTCGATTCCGCTTTGCGGTGCATCGGCAAGTCCGATGGTTTCCAGCGCTGTCAGCGCGGCTTGGTGTATTTGCTCAACCTGTTGAGCGGTCAGAGGTTTATACGTGCCGCCGTCAAGGCCGGGGCGCACTGGGCGCAGGTGATCGGGTAGGGCCGTGGCGCGGGCAGCACGGCGCGCGGCGCGTCCGCCGCTGCGCGAGGATGTACGGGATTGGTCGTTCATTTCAGGATCCGATAGATGAAAAGCGTACAGGGTGGCGTCAATTAGCGTCCGAATGGACGCCCCCGCGCCGCGCGACCGCGATCCGCCCCGATTGTACGGCTGATCAACCGGATTTTCCAAACGTCGCTTTGCATGCGGATCCTCGCTTCGTGACGTTCAGTCTTTCAATCCGAAACGTCGCAATCTGTTCTGTTTGCGACCTGATGGGTCAAAAGCGAAACAATCCGTGTCGTCAGATCGCTTAGATGACGTAAAGTAAAGAAAAGACCCCATTTTGCGGGAAATCTGTTATACTTCGGTCACTTGTTTAACAGCTTTTCGTGATCTCAATTGAATTTTAACCATTTGCATACAGTTCTGTGCCAGTCTCTGAAGAATACTCAAATTTTTTTATGAAAGGCCTTCGCAAGGCGATGAAACTGTTCCGCGCATTCCTTGCCTCCATTTTGGTGGCCCTCGCAGCCCCCACTGCGGCTGAGGATTGGAGCGGTGCCTATGCTGGTTTCAGCTTTGGCTATGCGGATGCGGATGGGCCCAACGGGTCAAGCGGAAGCGATACCAGCTTTGGCCCGCATGTCGGATATGATTTCGATTTCGGCAATTTCGTTCTGGGCGGAGAGCTTGAATATAACCGACTGTCCCTTGGGTTAAGCCAAAATGAAGGCAGTCTGGACAGCACGACCCGGCTGAAGCTGCGCGGAGGGTACGATTTCGGCTCCGCATTGGGATATGTCGTGGTTGGCGCTGCGCGGGCCGAGACCTCGGCGGATGATGACACCGCTGCGGTTTATGGCATTGGAGTTGCTTACCCGATCAACGATCGGTTCGTCATCAGTGGTGAGGCGTTGCGGCAGGAATTTGACGATGCCACCCAATCCGAAGGAGGGCTGGATTCCAACGTGTTCAACCTGCGCACCACGTTCCGGTTCTGATTCAACTATCGCCCTGAACTCAGCTCCGCTGCAAAGCAGCATATGGTCCGCAAAGCGGCGGCAAAACGATCGTCGTCTATGGTCATGGCAACGCGGATATGTCCTGCGGCGGCTTGGCCGAAACTTTCGCCCGGCATGACGGCAATCGCGTGTGTATCCAGCAGGGCATTGGCAAATCCCTCGCCATTCAGGCCGGTGGGGCGAATGTCCAGCACCAGATACATCGCGCCCTGGGCTGGAATCAACCCGACCGTGTTTTGCGCGGCCAGAATATCCATTGCCAGCTTGCGACGTCTGCGGAAAGGGGCGGCGATGCGGTTTTCAAGCTCGGGGCCCGCGTTCAACGCGAAAACCGCAGCGTCCTGAATGAAACCAGGAACGCCATATGTTGTGTGCGTGGCCAGATTGATCATGTGTTCGATCACATCCGGAGGTCCGGCAACCCACCCGCACCGAGATCCGGTCATGGCGTGGGATTTCGACATCGAACCGATTACCAGCGTGCGAGCGAGCATATCTGGCAGTGCACGGGGCGAGATATGCGTGCCGTCCCACACTTGGGTGTCATAGACCTCGTCCGAGATCAGCCAAAGGTCGCGCCTGCGGCAGACTTCCGCAACGGCTTCCAAAGTTTGGCGCGAATAAACGACGCCAGTGGGATTGTTGGGCGAGTTGATCAGAAGTGAGACAGCGCCCTCCGACGCCGCGTCGATCCTGTCTGCCCGTGGTTGGAACGCGTCTTCTGCCGTCGTTTGAACCACACGCGCAACCGCTCCGGCCCCTCGGATCGTGCCGGGATAGGTGGCATAGTAAGGGTCGAGATACAGGCCCACATCACCGGGGTCACAGACGGCTACATGCGCGGCGAACAGGGCCGACTGACCTCCGGGCGTGATCAGAATATTGTCTCGGGTTGTATTGACACCGGTGCGGGTCTGAATGCGGGCGGCCACCGTCTCTCGCAGCAGTTCGGTGCCGGGCACCATGGCGTAGCCCGTATGGCCTTGGCGTGCAGACAGTTCCATCTCGGCCAAGATCGACGGATCGGTGCGAATGTCATGTTCACCTATGGTCAGTTCGGTAACCGCTTGCCCCTCACTTATCATCCGGCGGGCGCGATAGAACACACCCCACCCGTCGCTGCCGCCTTCCGTAAGCTGCGTGATCCGCTGCGACAGTTTCATGGCCGGTCTCCGTCTGGGTCTTACGCGAGTTGGGCCAGAGAGACTTGCGATTGTCAATCGGATCAGAGCCGGAAATCAGGGGCTTGGCGTGGTGGCGCGCGCGTGATAGTCACATCCTATGAACCCGATGATCTGCATCATTATTTGCTGCATTTCCTGCTGATTTATCACGCGGGCCGGTTTCTTTCGTTTTCATCCCTGAGACAAGTTGCTAAGCCCGCGCTAACGCGAGACGCCACGCTGTTCTTAGGAGCTGACCGATGACCACGATCAAACTGCACAACACACGGACGCGGACGAAAGAGGATTTCGTGCCGATCAGTGCTGATAATGTGCGGATGTATGTCTGTGGCCCGACGGTCTATGACCGCGCCCATCTGGGCAATGCGCGGCCCGTGGTGGTGTTTGACGTGCTGTACCGGTTACTGCGTCACACCTATGGGGCGGATCACGTGAATTATGTGCGTAATTTTACCGACGTGGATGACAAGATCAACGCGACCGCCTTGGCGCGTCAGAAAGCTGGCGCGCCGGGCACATTGGAGCAATTGGTGCAGGAACGCTCGGACGAGACGATTGAGTGGTACCTGCACGATATGGGGGCGTTGGGTGCGCTGGAACCGAACCAGATGCCGCGCGCGACACAGTACATTCCTCAGATGATTGCGATGATTGAAGGGCTGATCGACAAAGGCCACGCCTATGCTGCAGAGGGGCATGTGCTGTTCGCCGTAGACAGCTGGAAAGAGCGTTATGGCGCGCTTTCTGGGCGGTCGGTTGATGACATGATTGCAGGGGCACGGGTCGAGGTTGCGCCCTACAAGAAGAACCCGATGGATTTTGTGCTGTGGAAACCGTCGAGCGATGAGCTTCCGGGCTGGGACAGCCCGTGGGGACGCGGGCGTCCGGGGTGGCATATCGAATGCTCGGCCATGAGCTATGAGCTGTTGGGTGAGAGTTTCGACATTCACGGCGGCGGCAATGATCTTATGTTCCCGCATCATGAGAACGAGATCGCGCAAAGCTGCTGTGCCCATCCCGAGGGTGAGTTCGCGCGGGTCTGGCTGCACAATGAGATGTTGCAGGTCGAGGGTAAGAAGATGTCCAAGTCTCTGGGTAATTTCTTCACCGTGCATGACCTGTTGGACCAAGGTGTTCCGGGTGAAGTGATCCGGTTTGTGTTCCTGCAAACGCATTACCGCAAGCCGATGGATTGGACCGAGAAGAAGGCCCGCGAGGCCGAGGCGACGCTGCGCAAGTGGCGGGCGCTGACAGCGGGCATCGAGCCCGCCGCCAGCGCGGCCCCCTCGGTGATCGCCGCGCTGAGTGATGACCTGAACACGGCGGGGGCTGTCGCGGAACTCCACCGACTGGCGGCAGAGGGTGACGCAGCGGGCCTGTTGGCCAGTGCGCAGGTTCTGGGGGTGTTGGAGCCTGAAATGGGTGCTTGGGCTGATACGGGATCAGCGGATCTTTCGGGTCATACCGCGCGTCTGGCCGAGGCGCGCGCCGAGGCGATGCAAAGCAAGGACTTCTCGGAAGTGGACCGGCTGAAGGCGGCCTATGTCGCGGCAGGGCTGGAAGTGAGGATGAGCAAGGACGGTGTGGAGCTTGTGCCGGGGGCCGGGTTTGACGCTGCCAAGCTGGAGGGCGTGTAATGTCGAAGGAACGGCTTTATCTATACGACACCACGCTGCGCGACGGGCAGCAGACCCAAGGGGTGCAGTTCTCGACCGCTGAAAAGGTGCAGATCGCCAAGGCTCTGGATGAGCTGGGTGTGGACTATATCGAGGGCGGCTGGCCTGGTGCAAACCCCACCGACAGCGCGTTTTTCGAGGTTGCACCAAAGACCTCGGCCCGGTTGACGGCCTTTGGTATGACCAAACGGTCGGGGCGTTCGGCTGAAAATGACGATGTTTTGGCCGCTGTTATGAACGCGGGGACGCAGGCCGTCTGTCTCGTGGGAAAATCGCATGATTACCACGTGACCCACGCGTTGGGGACCACGCTGGAGGAGAATGTTGAGAATGTCCGCGCCTCGGTCGCGCATATCGTGGCGCAGGGGCGCGAGGCGCTGTTTGACGCCGAGCATTTCTTTGACGGCTACAAGGACAATCCCGCCTATGCGGTCGAAGTCTGCCGGGCGGCGCTGGACGCAGGCGCGCGCTGGGTTGTTCTGTGCGATACCAATGGCGGTGCGCTGCCCGCCGAGGTGTCGCGCATCGTGTCTGAGGTGATTGCCGCAGGGCTGCCTGGCGATCGGTTGGGCATTCATACGCATAACGATACCGAAAACGCGGTGGCCTGTTCACTGGCCGCTGTCGACGCAGGCGCGCGGCAGATACAAGGCACGCTGAACGGGCTGGGTGAACGGTGTGGGAATGCGAACCTGACTGCTCTGATCCCGACCTTGTTGCTGAAAGAACCCTATGCCTCGCAGTTTGACATCGGCGTCAGCACGCAGGCGCTGGCTGGGCTGACGCGGATCAGCCGGATGTTGGACGATATCCTGAACCGGGTGCCCAGCAAGCAGTCGGCCTATGTGGGGGCCTCGGCCTTTGCCCACAAGGCGGGGTTGCACGCCAGTGCGATCCTCAAGGATCCCTCGACCTATGAGCATATCGACCCCGGTGCGGTCGGCAATGCGCGGATCATCCCGATGTCGAACCAGGCGGGCCAGTCGAACCTGCGCAAGCGTCTGACCGAGGCGGGGCTGTCGGTGGAAAAAGCCGACCCGGCGCTGGGGCGTATCCTTGACAGGATTAAGCAGCGCGAGGCCGAGGGCTATTCCTATGACACCGCGCAGGCCAGTTTTGAATTGCTGGCGCGGGATGAGCTGGGTCAACTGCCAGAGTTCTTCGAGGTCAAGCGCTATAAGGTCACGGTCGAGCGGCGCAAGAATAAGTATAACAAGATGGTTAGCCTGTCGGAGGCTGTGGTCGTGGTGAAGGTCGACGGCGAAAAGAAGCTGTCGGTCAGCGAGTCTCTGGATGAGGATGGCAGCGACCGAGGCCCGGTGAACGCGCTTGCCAAGGCGCTGGCGAAAGATCTGGGGCAATATTCGCAGGTGCTGTCCGATATGCGGCTGGTGGATTTCAAGGTGCGTATCACCCAAGGCGGGACCGAGGCTGTCACCCGCGTCATCATCGACAGCGAAGACGGGCAGGGGCGGCGCTGGTCCACCGTTGGCGTCAGCGCGAACATAGTCGATGCCTCGTTCGAGGCGCTGCTGGATGCGATCCAGTGGAAGCTGGTGCGTGATTGCGAAAGACAGACTGCGGTGGCCGAGTGAGCGTTGCCTTTGACGATGACGTAAAAGCCTGCGCGGCTCTGGTGCATCGCGCCGATCCGGATCGGTTCATGGCGGCGATGGCTGCTCCGGTTGCCGCACGGGTTGTTCTGTTCCCGATCTATGCACTGAATGTCGAGGTCGCGCGCGCGCCCTGGGTCACGCAGGAAACCATGATTGCCGAGATGCGTCTGCAATGGTGGCGGGATGCGTTGCAGGAGATTGCCGAAGGCAACACGGTGCGCAGGCATGAGGTCGTCACACCCTTGTCCCGCGTTCTATCACCACATCTGGCTGTCGCATTGGATGAATATGTGGCTGTAAGGCGCTGGGATATCTACCGCGACCCGTTCGAGGATCAGGCGCATTTCGATAATTATCTGTATCAAAGCGCAGGGTCGCTGATGGTCGCTTCGGCGCAAGCCTTGGGTGAAGCCGACGAGCAATTGCTGCGCGATTTTGGTTATGCTGTAGGCGTTGCCAACTGGTTGCGGGCGATCCCAGAACTTGAAGCACGCGGTCGTATCCCATTGTTGGACGGGACACCTGCAGGGGTGCAGGCGCTGGCGGGATCGGCGTTGGAGCGTTTAGAATCCGCACGAGCGAACAGATCGCGTGTTTCGCCCGAGGCATGCCCTGCGATGCATGTAGGTTGGCAGACCGATTGGGTGTTGCGCAAAGCGATTGCAGAGCCCGAGCGCGCTGCGGCCGGTGCGTTGGCGCAAGGCGAAATTCGTAGGCGGGCGTCACTGATGTGGAATGTTGCCCGAGGACGCTGGTAGGTTTCAGGCCGTTTCCGGCTCGGCCGGGCGCAGGACGAGCCACAGCAGCGCGCCTCCGGCCAGTGTCAGCAGTGGGATCATGGCAAGGTTCACGGCTGTCCACCCTTCAACCGGGGATCCGCCCGAACAGTTCATCAACCCGCCCGAGGACAATGAGGCCAGTGTCACGCCTCCGAACACCAACAAGTCGTTGAGGCCCTGCATCCGCCCGCGCTCGCTTACGTCATGCGAGGCGGCTAGCATCGTGGTAGCGCCAATAAAGCCAAAGTTCCAACCAATGCCCAGCAGGATCAGGGCAATGAAAAAGTTTTCTAGCTCAACACCTTGCAGCGCGACGACACCGGCGCCTGCCAGAATGGCAAGGCCAAGGGCGACGATTTTTTCCACCCCGAAGCGCGCGATCAACTGACCGGTAAAGAAACTGGGGATATACATGGCCAGCACATGGCCGGTCACCACATCCGCCGCATCATTGGCCGAGAAGCCGCATCCCACAACAGCCAGCGGGGTCGAGGTCATCACAAGGTTCATCAGCGCATAGGACACCATTGCGCAAATGATGGCCACGGCGATGCGCGGGGTTTTCAGCATCTCAAGGCGCGTACGACCTGTAGATGCGCCTTCTTCTGCTTTCGGTGGCGTTGGAATATCCAGAAAGAAGAACAGGGCCGATCCGATGATGTTCAGCGCGATGATCGCCAGATAGGTGCCAAGGAACGGAATCACATAGGCAGTCGAAGTCAGTTTGACGATCTGTGGGCCAATAATGGCGGCCGCAAGGCCGCCAGCCATGACATATGAAATCGCCTTGGGCCGGAATGCCTCGGACGCGGTATCGGCAGCAGCAAAGCGATAGAACCCGTGCGCGCTCATGTAGACACCGGTCAACAGACTGCCCAGCAAGAACACCGGAAACGACCCGAGGTAGAGGCCATAGGCCCCAACCAGCCCGCCACACGCGCCCGCCGTGGCGCCCACCAAAAACCCGGTCCGCCGTCCCCAGCGTTGCATGATGCCCGAAATCGGTGTCGCCGCTAGCATCGAGCCCAGAACGATCAGTGAGATTGGCAACGTTGCCAAACAGGCATTGGTCGCCAGCGATTGACCGGCCAGCCCGCCGACGATGAATACCATTGGCATCTGCGCACCCAGCATGGCTTGGGCTGCGACCAGCACAGCCACGTTACGTTTGGCCTGGTTGTCATTGGGGGCGGTGGCGGTCATCGTCATGCGCCTATGGGTAGCCGCGAAAACCGCCTTGTACAAGCGGGTTGCATATGCGGCAAAGCAGCCTAACGTGTGCGCAATCAAACAGCCTGAGGCCCGCATGTCCGTCGGACGTATCATCGAAACCAATGACTGTGTGCGGGAAGGGGCCGAGTGGCTGGGCGATGCCTGCCCGCGCATGGCTTATGCGTTGGATCAGGTGGGGCCGTTGCCCCTGCGTCGCAAGCCCGACGGGTTCGCGCAGCTGCTTAGCGCGATTGTCAGCCAGCAGGTCAGTGTGGCCTCGGCGAATGCGATCTGGAAGCGCTTGCAGGAGGCGAAACTGACCGGCCCGCGCAAGATCATGTGGGCCACGGAAGATGACCTGCGCGGCGTTGGGTTGAGCCGTCAGAAAATCCGTTATGCCCGTGCACTGGCCGACGCACGCATTGATTACAAGGCGTTACGCGACATTCCCGATGCAGATGTGGTCGCTATTTTAACCGAGGTTCCCGGCATCGGAGTCTGGACAGCCGAGATTTATGCCATGTTCTCGCTGGGCCGAGCCGATGTGATTGCACCCGGCGAC
The DNA here is from genome assembly GCF_056531925.1 of Ruegeria sp. J8. Classification (NCBI taxonomy): domain Bacteria; kingdom Pseudomonadati; phylum Pseudomonadota; class Alphaproteobacteria; order Rhodobacterales; family Roseobacteraceae; genus Ruegeria; species Ruegeria sp. J8. The sequence goes on along the minus strand of NZ_JBQFMR010000002.1, from coordinate 6,393 downwards.
CTGGCGCTGCAAGAGGCCGCGCGTATTCTCTACAATTTGCCCAAGCGACCGACCGACAAAGAACTGCGACAGATGGCCGAGGCGTGGTCGCCCTGGCGCTCGGTTGCTGCGCGGGTGCTGTGGGCCTATTACCGGGTGGCCAAGGAACGAGAAGGGATCAGATGACTAGAGTATTGAATGCGCTCCGAAAAGAGCCGGTTTCAGGCGACACACGCTCGGTCGTGGTGTTTGTGCATGGCTATGGCGCTAACGGGGCCGACCTGCTGGGTCTGGCCGATCCGCTTGGTGAACACCTGCCGGACACGCTGTTTGTTTCGCCTGATGCGCCAGAGCAAATCCCCGGTATGCCCAACGGATTTCAATGGTTCCCGATCCCGTGGATCGATGGCTCCTCCGAAGAAGAGGCGCGCCGTGGCATGGAGATGGCGGTCGAAGATTTCAACGCCTTCCTTGACGCGCTGATGGTCGACGAGGACGTTTTACCTGAACAGGTGGTTCTGTTCGGGTTTTCACAGGGCACGATGATGAGCCTGTATGTCGCCCCGCGTCGCGAGGACCCTGTTGCCGGGATCGTGGCTTTCTCGGGTCGGTTGCTGGAGCCCGATCTTCTGCCCGATGAGACCATCAGTCGGATGCCGGTCCTGCTGGTGCATGGTGACGCTGATGACGTGGTTCCGCCTCAGTCTCTGCCCGAAGCCGCCGAAGCTCTGCAAGCCGCTGATTTCAAAGAGGTCTACGCCCATGTCATGAAGGGCACCGGCCACGGGATCGCGCCCGATGGCCTGAGCGTGGCACTGGCCTTCATGCGCGATAAGCTGAGCCTTTGAACCCCTATTTGGGTCTGAACGAGTTTAAACCAGAAAGGATTGGCAATGCTGGTGGTCACAGGAGTGGTTGAGGTCGCGCCAGAAGGTGTTGAAAAGGCTGCAAAAGCAGCGCAGGAAATGGTGTCGGAAACGGTGCAGGAAATAGGTTGTATCGTTTATGAATTCAGCCAGATTCTGGGGCATCCCAACCTGTTTCGTGTCTACGAAGAATGGGAAAGCCAAGCCGCGCTAGAGGCGCATTTCGCCACTACGCATATGGCTGCGTTTCGGGCCGCTCTGGCCGAGGTTGGCGTGATCTCGAACAGCGTGTGCCGGATTGTGGGTGGTGAGAAACAGCCACTGAGCTAAGGTCAGCCCCACAGGTGGGGTTCTGCGAACTCCACCGAATTACCTGCCGGGTCGCGCACATAGATCGAACGCGCGCCGTTGGGCCAGTCGAACTCCGCATCAATTGGCACGTTCCAGTCCAGCAGATGTTTGCGCATCGCTTCGATCTGCGCGCGCGGCATGGACAGGCACACATGGCCCGGTCCACGCGCGCCGTGCGGCGGCACGGGCAAGTCTGGGTTCTGGGGCGGTTTCTCGGTCTCGTCCGCGTTGAACACCAGCAGAACCGAAGCGCCGACGCGATAGAATACATGCCGGTCGGCAATGCGCTGGATTTTTTCTAACTCCAGAATCTCACCATAGAACCGTTCAGCGGCGTCCAGATCATCGACATAGATCGCAGCCTCGAGAATACCGTTGGGGGTCGGGATATCTGGTGTGATCTTCATGGCGTAAGCCTATCACAAATCGCGGTTTTTGTCACCGGCGCGTGCGGCGGTCGCGTTTACGTTGTGGGGCCGCGTTGAACGCAGGTTCGGGCAAGCTGTCCCATTGGCCGGGCTGCAATCCGTCCAGTGCCCAGTCGCCGACACGAGCACGGATCAAGCGCAGGGTAGGGTGTCCAACAGCCGCCGTCATACGACGAACCTGTCGGTTCTTACCCTCGCGCAGGATCAATTCGATCCAGCAATCCGGCACCGTCTGACGTACCCGGATTGGAGGGGTGCGCGGCCATAGTCCTTCGGGTTCGTCCATCAGACGAGCCTTGGCGGGGCGCGTTACGCCGTCTTTCAACTCTACCCCGTCGCGAAGTGCCTTCAATGCGGCGGTGTCGGGCTGCCCCTCAACCTGAACCCAATAGGTTTTGGACATTTTGTGTTTGGGATCTGAGATATGGGCCTGCAGACGGCCATTGTCTGTCAAAAGCATCAAGCCTTCGCTGTCCCGATCCAACCTACCGGCCGGGTAGACACCGGGTAGGTCGATGAAATCCGACAGGGTACTGCGCGGCGAGCCTTCATTGGCGCGGTCGGTGAACTGCGGCAGCACGTCAAAAGGTTTGTTGAATCGGATGAACCAGGCCATGGGCCCGCCTTAGCGTGCAGGACACAGCGGCGCAAGCTGTGGATAACCGTCACGTCTCTGTTACGGATTCGGAATAACCAATCCCGAGATATTGTGGAAACTCGGGGCTTGTCAGAGTTTTAACACGATATATAGTTAAGTTAAGGCCGGGGCGGGTGTTCCCCGCTCTGATGTCAAACGGGCAGAGCAGAGCGAGGAGCGATTCTGATATGGACGCAGACTTCAGGACCGAATTTGTCAGGGAACCCGGTGCGCTGAGGCATCATCCGGCATTGGTTTTGAACGCCGATTATCGCCCCTTGTCCTACTACCCTCTGTCGTTGTGGCCCTGGCAAGAAGCGATCAAGGCGGCCTGGCTGGATCGGGTGGATATCGTGGCCGAATATGACGAGGTCGTTCGAAGCCCCAGCACCCAAATCCGAATACCGTCGGTTGTTGTGCTGAAAGATTACGTAAAACCCAGAAAGCGCGTGGCCTTCACGCGCTTTAATTTATTTCTGAGGGATGAATTCCGCTGTCAGTATTGTGGCAGCCGGGGTGATCTGACCTTTGACCATGTGGTGCCGCGTGCCGCAGGTGGCGTGACCAGTTGGCAGAATGTTGTGGCGGCGTGCAGCCCTTGCAACCTGCGAAAGGGGTCGAAATCTTTGCGGCAGGCGGGGATGAGCTTGCGTAAACCTCCGCGTCAGCCCGATGCCGAAGCGTTGCGCAATATCGGGCGGAAATTCCCGCCCAATCACCTGCATGACAGTTGGATCGACTTCCTTTACTGGGATGCGGAACTGGACGAATTCTGACGCCACGCCGCCAGCCAGATCAGCACCAACCCGGCCGAGATCACGGCGTTCCATCCGGCCATCGACAGACCCAGCATTTGCCACGGGATATCGTCGCAGCGCACTAGCGGTGCGGTCATGATCTGATCGAACAAGTCATTGGTCGACATCCCACCGATATCGCCCGACGTGCAGCTTGTCGGACCTTCCCACCAGCCTTGCTCGACCCCCGCATGAAAGACGCCAATGGCCGAAGTGGCCAGTGCGGCGAGCGCGCCCAGCAGCGGCAGCAGTCCAAAGCGCGGCAGCGCCAAGGCCAAAGCGCCGATCACGGCTGCGGCCCCATGTGGGTAGCGCTGCCAGATGCACATTTTGCACGGTGCCAGACCGCCAAGATACTGAAAGCCCCACGCCCCCAGCAACAGCGCAGCCGACCCGCCGGCCGCACAGAAAATCAACAGAGTACGTCGTGTCATAGGTATTTCACCACCAGAAAGCCGCCAAAGAGCAAAAGGATGAACAGGGTGAACATAAGACCAAGGCGCTTTTCGATGAAACCTCGGATGGGCTCGCCAAAGCCCCACAGCAGACCCGCCACCAGAAAAAACCGTAGCGCGCGGGCCAAGATCGAGGTTGCAATGAACGTGCCCAGCGGCATCCCTGTCCAACCCGACATGATGGTGATCACCTTGTATGGGAAGGGGGTCACACCTGCAGCCAGCACGGCCCAGAAGCCGAAATCGTTGAAGCGGGTGTTGAACTCCTCCATCGCGTGGCCTTTGCCCATGGATTCAAGGATGGGTGCACCGATACTTTCGTAAAAGAACGCCCCGATGGCATAGCCCAACATTCCCCCCAGAACCGAGGCGACCAATGCGACACTAGCAATCAGCCACGCGCGAGACGGGCGGGCGATGATCATGGGAATCATCAACACGTCCGGGGGGATCGGAAAGAACGAGCTTTCGATGAACGCCACAAAGGCAAGCGCCCACAGCGCGTGCGGATGTTCGGCTAGACGAAGGGTCCAGTCGTAAAGAGATCGCAGCATCAGACGCTCAAATCCTGTTTCATTCCCCGCCAGCCAAATCATGCGCTTTATGGGGCGTCAACCTTGCAGGCGAAACAAACCTTTCGCGGGGTGTTTTTTGCCTCTGGACCTTCTGGGCCATGGGCGCTAATCCAGTGTTCGTTGCCCAAGTGGCGGAATGGTAGACGCAGGGGATTCAAAATCCCCCGATGGTAACATCGTGAGAGTTCGAGTCTCTCCTTGGGCACCACCTCCGCAAATTGTTCTGATACCTTACCCGAACAGGGGTCATTTCTTGGGTCGAAGCACGAGCCAGATCAGAAATCCCATATAGGCAAAGACGTTCACGTTGAGAACGGTATCGATCAGGGCTTGGCTCATGAACGGGCCTCTTGCGATAGGGATTTGAACAGGCAGATCACCAGAACTGGAACGATGAAGACAAATGCGATGGCCGACAGTGCGATGATAGAGCGGACAAGTCCGATATCCCCGACCAGAATCATCGCAAGCCCCAACGCTCCGAGAATGGCACCCCAGACAGTTCGAATACGCGGCGAGGGATTCTGATCGCCGCCGGTTCCGATCATGGCAAGAGTGAAGCCGGCGCTGACGACACTGGTTACGACAAACAGGAACGCCGCCAACACGGTCGCGGCCCGCGTGATGGAATCCAAGGGGAACCGTTCCAGCAGGGCAAACGTGGTTGCGTCCAAATTTTGGGCGTTGATAACCGATAGTGCCCCGTCCTGACGCAGGGCGTCATAGAAGCCAAGGCCGCCAAAAATACCGAACCAAAGTATCGAAAACAGGGTGGGTGCTATGATCACGCCGACAAGAAATTCTCGGATCGTTCTCCCGCGCGAGATCCGGGCGATGAATATGCCGACAAAAGGCGACCACGCCAGCCACCAGATCATGTAGTTCAGTGTCCAGCTTTGGAACCAGTTTACGATGGTTTCGTCAAAAAATTCGGCCGTCGAGAATCCAGCGGGTAAAACTTCGAACAGGTAGCGGCCAAATCCGGCGACAATGTCATTCATCAAAAATGAGGTCGGGCCCAGAATCAAAAGATAAATCATCATGGCCACGGCAATCAGCATCGCCGCGTTCGACAGTTTCGCCATTCCATCTCCAAGCTCTTTTCGTAGCGGGATGATGAACGCGATACAAAGCGCAATGAACACCGGGTAGGTCAGGACCTCGGGCGTATCTATTCCGATCAGGCCAGCCACGCCGGTTTGTATCTGGAATACACCCATTGCCATTGACCCGGCCAGGCCGACCGCGATGGCGACGATGGACAGGAGGTCAAAGATCCATCCCATCGCACGAGTCCAGCGTACATCGCCCAACGCCTCGACGACGGGTGCGCTTAGCAACATTGACCCACCCCGACGATAGGCGAAATAGGCAATGACAAGCGCTACAATTCCGTAGATCGCCCATGCGTGAAAGCCCCAGTTCAGGTAGGTCACGAACATCGCATAGCTGGCGGCTTCGGCATCGTTATTGTACTGTTTGAGAACCTCGAAATGAGTCAGAGGTTCGGCTGCGCCATAAAACAACAGCCCAACACCCATTCCGGCCGCAAACAGCATCGCGATCCAGGCGGGTGTCGAGAACTCGGGCTCGGTCGCGTCGCTTCCCAGACGGATATCGCCAAAGCGGGACAGGGCAAGGAAAATAGCCACGAAAAGAAGGCCGCTGACCTCAAGCATGATGAACCAGCCGCGGCTGTTGAACTGAGTGGCCACCGCAGTTTCAGCCAATCTGCCCAACCCTTGAGGGTCAGCGAGACCCCAACCGGCAATCGCGGCACTGAGGAGCAACGCAGTAATCAAAAGCGGGCTTGGGCCGTTGTTTTCCAAGTTTTTTCACCTTCTGGTCTGTTAGGCTTAGTTAATCCCATCCCCGGCTTGAAATAAAGCATGGGACATACTGTGTCGCGCTGCGTAGCGGCCGAAAGGGGGTCGACCGTTCTACTGAGGGGAATTTTCGTCATCGGCCCTCAGATATGCGGTGCCGGGACGTTGCGCTGCGGGCGGGGGTTGACAAGCCGGGTCTCTGAATGAAACGTCGAAGCAGTTGGGAGACGTAGAAAATTCAGATGTTTGACCCTGTTGCCGGGTTGAACGGTGCAAAGCTTGTGCATGTGCCCGGCCAGGGCGCTCTGAAAATTCTCTCAAACACAATAAAAACATGGGAGTTATTCAAATGAAACACAGCAGAAAACTGGCCCTTGGCTCTGTCGTTGCCGCATTTTTGTCGCCTGCGGCTTATGCTGAGGAGTTCATCACGATTGGCACGGGTGGTGTAACGGGCGTTTATTATCCGACGGGTGGCG